>JAAERN010000068.1 GCA_024230295.1 Planctomycetota bacterium | reverse complement strand
TTCCTTGGTTACACCTAAGCACATCTAAGAGAAAGAAGAAAACTCTCTTCCAAACTTCTACTGATAGATTTGATTTAAATAATTGGAGTCTGTTTGAAGGAGAGCCTTAGGTACCTGAGCGTCTCAGTCATTGCTGGCATCTAACTTCCCAGGAGTTCCTGAGGAAGACTCAGGTAGGTGAAGATGATTGTTAACTTTGAATCATGATCGACTCTTCCAACACGTCTTTGAACTGACCAATTTGTGTCTATTTGGTCATATCTAATAGGTCTATATGCACAGCGTCTTTTGAGAGGCCCGGAGCGCTTTTCTCAGCGCGTTTGATGACTAAAACGACTACCGGGTCGCCCAAAATTTGGAGCTCTTAGAAAAGATCCTACGGCCTCTCAGAGGGTGCTGTGTATAGATGGTTTCGACACCAATTCCAACAGGTGTCGCGAATCAAAAGACACGGTTACTGTTGAGACGGACTGGCTTGTCCCCCGGCACCCCCGGTGAGCAGGTGAGTTCACTTCAATCACGTGCGAGTGGTAGCGGATCACTCACACATTCACTCACACATCGAGAGAGAACCCCCTTCCCGAACGCCCCGGGCATGATTCGAACATGCGACCTGCGGATTAGAAGTCCGCTGCTCTATCCAACTGAGCTACCGGGGCTTGAAGCGGCTCGATGCAGTGGTTTTTCGCCCTTGCACACCGCGTTCTGGTGGCAGTGTATCGACCAGAACCAATTTGCATCTTGGGACTTGCCTATGGATGCCAGCAGCAGCAAAATGAGCTGTATGCCGCGCACACACAGTTCTCATGCCAGACTTCTCGCATCCCGCCGCAGTACGCGCCGAGCAGCGGCGACAGTGTCGATCGCCATCACTTCGCTGTGCACTTCGATGGCCGTTGCTGTCACCGGTGACACCTGCAGCGATCCGGCACCCGCCACCATCGGCACCAATATCTACACAACGACGTTCCACTCGGACAGTGGCGCACCAGTTGAAGGACACTGTGACTACCTGGGCACGTTCTCGCGTGATATCTGGTTCATCTTCAACCCGACTAAGGACGGGCTCGTCGACGCTTCCACATGTGCCTCGAATTCGTTTGATACCAGCATGCTTGTCTACCAGATAAACGGGCAAAGCGCCTGCGACGCCACCTACATTGGCTGCAGCGGCGATACAACATTGGACGACGCGTGCCAACCGTACCACTCGCAAGTTGACTTCGTCGTCACCGGAGGTGTCGACTACCTCCTGCGAATCGGCGGATACGACCCGGGCCAATTCGGATCAGGAATTCTGCAGATTGATTTCGAACCGATGGACAACCCATGCCACTGCCCTGGGGACATTGATGGAAACCAGTCCATCGATGTCGATGACCTCCTTGTCATTCTGGCCGACTGGACGACCAATACCAACGGCGACATCGACGGCAATGGCACGACTGATGTTGATGACATTCTGCTGCTGCTCTCATCCTGGGGGCAATGCCCGGACACGCGCGTGTTGAATGATCCTTTCCCACTACCAATCGAAGCCGAAGTCGCCACTGATGGTGTCTTCGCGGTGTGGTGGGCGCCTCAGTTCGATCACGACGCCGATGCGCAAATCATGTTTGAACAATTCGGAGCCATTCGAGACGACTGCATCAACAATCTGGGAATGCACGACCCCCCCAATCTCGATTGGTGCTTTGCCTACAACATCTATATCCACCACGGTGACGATGATGCGTACCCCAACGGATGGTCCAATGGACAAGGCACCGATCCCAACAGCATGCCCTTCCTCACACTGCCATCGGGACTGCAAACAGATCCGGCCAATACGTACCACGAAGGGTTTCACATCTTTCAGTACATGTCCTCGTCCCCGGGCATGGGACTGAACGATGTCGGTTGGTATATCGAAACATCAGCCCAGTGGTACATGTCACACAACATGCCTGGCCATGAGGCAGCGTTTATTGAAGCAGGTGCCATCACCGCCAATCCACAACTTGCACTGTGGCACGGATTCGGAAACGGCGCAGATGGAGACCCCGAAGACTGGTACTACCTCGTGCGGCAATATGGCATGCACACGCTGCTGCATTACCTCGTTGACCACCGTGGCGTCGATCCTGCTGTAGTGACGGATTGCTTCTACTCCGGAACCACACTGCGACCGCAAGAACATCTCGCAACAGAGATCGGGCTAGAAACCTATCGCACCATGTTCGCGGACTGGGCCGCGCACAACACCGGCGGACTCGATTACCTGACCTCCGAACAAGTCGAACGCGCCATGGCTGAAGCCGAATGGGTCGGCGACCCTGCCAATGCGCACCCTTTCGTCGCCAACATCACGGATGCTGACATTGGCGAATCGTGGACCTTCAGCCCGTGCGATGACACGCCACCACCAAACCCCGCATGTTTCGCGCCTCGCGGATGGGCCTACAACGTCATTCGAGTCGATGTATCCAATATCGCGTCGTACACCATCATGCTGACAGGCGACGAAACCGGGAGTGATGGTGCCCAGAGCCACCTACAAGGACGAATCGTGGTGATGACTCCATCGGGCCCTTACTACCAGACCATCGAGATGCAGTCGCCCACTGATGGAAACCTCTCGATCATCACCCCGCCATTGGCTGATGAACTCCTCGTTGTCGTCGCATCAATGCCCGAGCACTTCACCGGGAACCAGACCTATGGCTACACCCTGAACATCGAGCGATCTGTCCCACTGCACTGAAACGCATCCCCGCCGTATCATCGCCGGCATGACGGCCACTTCTTCCCTCGATCCAGATATCACGGCCCGGCTGCAACTGGCGATGGATCTCGCTGATGCATCGGGCGAACTCATCATGTCCTACTTCGGCAACACCCGGTGCGCTGCCGATACCAAGGGCGATGGCTCGCCCGTTACCGACGCCGACCGCGGTGCTGAAACGCTCATCCGAAACGCTGTCGCCGAACACTTCGGTCACGACGGCCTCTTCGGCGAAGAGCACGGCGAACAGGATGGCACGAGTGGCTATCGATGGGTCATCGACCCAATCGACGGCACCATCTCCTTCGTGCACGGCGTCCCAGCCTTTGGCACGCTCATTGGCATCGAACGCGACGGCGTGCCCGTAGCCGGGGTGATGAACTTCCCGGCCATGCACGAGCGCGCCTGGGCAGAACTTGGCGGCGGGGCGTGGCATCGCATCGCGTCAGAACCACCACGCCGCGTGCATGTGTCTGACACCGACTCGCTCGACAAGGCCATGGTGTGTACGACATCGTTCGACTACTTTCGCGATCACCCCTGGGAAGACTCGTACTTGGCCATCGCCCGCGCTTCAAAACGCACACGCGGCTGGAGCGACTGCCACAGCGAATTGCTGCTGGTCACCGGTCGTATCGAGGCCGTCGTCGAACCTGTGTTGAACCCATGGGACATCAGCGCCATCATCGCCATTCTCAATGAGGCCGGAGGTCGATTCACTGACTGGAACGGTGATCGGGAGTCCTGCTCTGCCGTCACGCCGGGCATCGCCACAAATGGACACATCCATGATGAACTCGTGGGGCTTCTTTCGCCGTGGGCGGCCTAGCCACTGCACAGATGCTTTCTATGGTGATCGACAGTGTTACGTTTGAACCCTCTGTAACGCAACTCGAAGATGGTTGAATCGCCACTGTCGATTGTGAAGGGCTGGTCACGCACATCGAACATATCGATCTTTCCGGTGAGCTTGAATCGCTCGCGGCATTTTTCGAACAAGTCAGTGTGAGGCGATAATGAGGCAAGCGGCCCGATGCCACCTCGCGATATCATGCTCCCGCAGGGCTGGTAGCTCAGGGGTTAGAGCAAGCGACTCATAATCGCCAGGTCGCAGGTTCGAATCCTGCCCAGCCTACTTGAAGCGATGGTCGGAGCCTTCGGCTCCGACCATCGCTTCTGCGTAGGCTGCGACTGCGGGCAACGGTCACAATTCCCCTCGCCAGAGGCGAGACGGCAGACTTCTGGTTTTTGGCTCGCCAAAACGGACCTCCGACTTGGGAGCTACGTCCTGTTTATGGTGCGCCTCACTGCCCTGCACTTCAACGCGGGGAAGGCGTTGGCCATTGAGTTCGCCCTGATGGAAGCAGTAGAACGCCAGCGTGCGCGGGGCGCTAATCCCACTGAAGCGTCGGGCCGTCATCATCCATGTCGGACGTGAAGCCGAGAATGGCGTCGGCATGTCGATTTTCGTCATCAATCATGAAGAATCCATCGACACCGCCGGATCGAGGTCGGCGCGTTGCTTCACTGATGTCTTGCAGCAGTGACACGTGCCCATCGCCGAAAACCATGTACCCAGTCCATCGTCCGGTTTCTGGATCGCACGTCAGAGACATGTCAGAGGTCTCGCCATCTTGCGGACCTCGATTTCCGAAAATAGGCATCGATGAATCGAGCTTTCTGCTGGACCAGTGATCCGCACGGTCTCCGTACAAGACAAGGTGCGCATACGAGACGTTCGTCAGATCATCGAGATCTGCCGAAAACCCTTCGTCCCACTGAGGGCCTTCGTCCGGATCCCAACGCCCCCACTGGTAGTCCCGATAGACCATCGCATTCGCATAATCAAGCGGGGAAATGAGCGACTCGGGCGATACAGCGCGGTGCGCAATCAACAGGCTGTAGACGCTGGATGTCACATCATCTTCGATGTTCTCTGTCACATTGCTCGGACGTGGAAATGTCTCGCCACTCGAAAGGCCGATCATTGTGAGCGATTGCCCCAGTTGCTGAAGCTGAAACATGTCGGTCAAGCGACCCTTTGAAGCTGGCACCGCCGAGCCGTCTTCCGCGGTTCCGGTTTGAATACCCTTGAGCGATTCAAAGGTCAGTGAGTACAGCACGAGAATGATGACGATCACCACGAGAAGACCAATAAGTGTAAATCCTCGCTTCATTTGTCCTCGGCCTCATACTCGGCTTGCTTGCGTTCAACCAGACGATCAATACCCGGCCTCGGCAACAACTCAAGATCCCCTTCAAGACGAGTCCGCCCGGCTTTCTGCAACACTGCCCATGCATTCAGAACACTCGCAGTGTCGCCCTGAAGATCGAATGAGCGTTCCCTGCCGCCACTCCGGATACTGACCTCCCATGAATCACCGTCTTTGTTCGTAGATCGAGGAGGTGAGGCAATCCAGTCAGCCCGATCAATGATCGTTTGGAGTTCGGCGCCTTCAGATGCGGAGATGTGACCCTCCCATGACCAATCGCCTTCCCGAGCATCGACGCCGCCCGCAAACCGCAGCACGCCCTGAGGCGAAACCTCGTAGCGAACCAACCGGCCATCCTTGGTAGTCAGAAACATGTCGACGGATGGCGAAATCACTGGTCTCGAAGTCGATGGCGCACCGCAGCCAATGGAGGCAGCGACAACGCATACCGCCACGACACCGGCGTACTTCACTTGGTGGGCTCCGACGGCACTGGCCGCAGGGACTTCGGAAGATTGGATGGCGTCTTGGTGTCCAGCATCGGCACTTCAACCAAGAGCCACAACTCGGCAGCACCGTTCGCCTCTGCTGGCGGCTCGAGCCAACTGCTTACTCTCGCAGCCAACAATCCTTCGGCCTCGGTGCAATTGATCACTGCAGACTCGATCCGGACCAATGATTCGCGGTCAATCGATCCGCCGCCTCCCGCGTTGATGTCTTCGACCGTCAGCGAACCTGGCTTGTTGTTCAGCGTCGAGCTGAAGGAATTACCCACACGCCGCAGCGCAAGTTTGGTTCGCTCATACGATGTCAGTGGCGGAAGATCGGGATGCACGCGGCCCCACACAATGTGGATTCGGCGAATATCCAGTGGCCACGTGGGAATCCACTTTTTGACTTTCTCTGCCGGTGGCGGTGCGGCCGGAGGTTTTACGATCTCAGGCGCAGGCTTCGGCGCGGGTGGCGGCGGAGGCGGCACTGGCTCAGGCGCAGGCTTCGGCGCGGGTGGCGGCG
>JAAERN010000067.1 GCA_024230295.1 Planctomycetota bacterium | reverse complement strand
GTCTCGAGCTTGCCGGTCCACCAGTCATACCACTTGCCTACAGGCAGATAGACTTCGCGGGACTTCGCACCCTTTTCGTACACCGGAGCAATCAGCATGTCGCGGCCCCAGAGATACTCATCGCCGATTCCTCGAGCCTGCTTGTCCTTCGGGTGGTGCAGCCACAGCGATCGCATCATGGGCATCCCCGTCTCGCGGGCCTGCCACGCAAGTGTGTAGTTGTAGGTCAACAACTGATACCGCAGTTCGATGTATTTCTTGGCGATCGGTTCGACGGTGGGGTTGTTCAGTGCCGACTTCGGCGGGGCGTAGCTTCCTTCACCCGGACCGGGTTCGCTGAGTCCCCATGTCCAGGGAAGACGATTTTCCCACCCGCGACCATGGCACCGCATCAGCGAATTGAACGCGGCAAACTGCACCCAGCGCACATACAGTTCGGCCGAGTATTCATCCGTCGTATAAAACGCACCGATGTCGGAGTTCCAGAATGGCGAGACACTCAGGGAGTGGTTGATGCCTATGGCGATATGGGTTTGGAGCGTGCGCCACGTCGTGAGCGGATCGCCCGGCCACATCCAACCGCCCCACCGGGCGATGCCGAGATAGCCGTTGCGATGCAGGCTCCAGGGACGCACGTTGGGCTGCTTCGAGAGCGGGCCCGTGTAGTAGAGTTCGTGCCGTTTCATGCGCTCATGGAAGTTGAACCAGTCGCCCTCATCCGGCCACCAGGCATCCACCCCGGCATCCACCAGCGCATTGTGCTCATTCCAG
>JAAERN010000066.1 GCA_024230295.1 Planctomycetota bacterium | reverse complement strand
TGAGTGGGAATAGGTTCGCGGCGTTCTATTCGGACTGAGGGCCACCCCCGGTATGGCGAGGTTGGTGGGTTGCTGCATGAGACAGTGTGTTGGGCTGATTGAGTGCGGGTTTTGCAAACACAAGCCGGCCAGCACTTGTCTGAACGGCATTGGTGATGACGACCTCAATCGTCTGCCCAATTCGATTTGCGGCCTCTTCGATGACAACCATCGTCCCATCAGGAAGGTAACCGACGCCTTGTTCGCGGGCTTCTCCTTCTCGGGCGACTTCAATGGTGACAGTTTCACCTGGGATCGCCGGGTCTCGAAGTACGCCTCCTAGATCATGAAGATTCAGTGCCACAGCGCCGCGGATCTCAGCGACATGGGCCAAATTGGAATCAGAGGTGATGATCCGTAGATTCTTCTCGACAGCAAGGTCTACGAGCAGTCCATCAACCTCCGCACTGGGTGGGACCTCGGACTGTTCGATGTCGACCTTGACTCCTTGCGCATCTTGCAGCATCAGGAGATTGGCAAGGCCGCGGCGCCCTCGCTCTCTCTTTGTGCGGTCTGAGGAGTCGGAGAGCGTGTGTAGTTCATTGACAACGAATTGAGGGACGATCAGAGGAGCATCGAGGAATCCGGTCTGGGTGAATGTGTTCATCCGTCCGTCGATCAGTGATGAGGTATCTAGGAGCATCGGCCGTACGCCGCGGACTTGCCGCGAGAATTCGACGTAAGGAATGACGAGCCTGATGCTGTCGCGAGTCGAGAGAACGACCGAGATTGCGACGTAGCAGAGGGTCAAACCGACGGCAAGTTTGAGGAGCGTGAGGTATTTGAGCGCGTCTTCGTCATCGGTCAATTCCCATGCCTCGGCAATGAGATCGATCAGCACCCCGACAGCGAGGGAGGCAAAGAGCCCCGCGACGATCGCCATATAGACACCGACAACGTTCGAAATCCGTTTTTGTGGAGTTCGAATGTCCAGCAGTACCACGATGACTACCACGGCGAGCGTGGCGCTGATCGGCATGATGAAGTCGATGAGTGGGTCCGAGCCAGGTCCCGAGTTGATAACCGGGATGGAGGCCGCGGCGACCATGAGCCCCGCGTAGAGAATTCGAAGGGCGGTGAGCATGAATGGCGGCGTTTTTCGTTCGCCAGCCTCGGGCGGAGTATGTACCGCGTGGATCGATTCATTTTCAGGCATTACCCCGAGTGTACCAGCGGTCACAGGGGCGATACCATGGCGGCTGGAAGCGTCGTAGGCGGCCGGGTCCTCTGGGCGGTCGACTCGTGAATCTGGTCAGGGCTTGATCGCAGCAGCCATAAGCGTTGTTGTCCGTGCCAATGGTTTCCTGGCCGCCTACGACGCTTCCATGCAGGCCAAAGGGGCTTTCAGACGAAAGCTTGATGAGAAAGGACTGTTTTCGTGGCGTACACCGTTCTTGCCCGCCGCTACCGAAGCCGAGACTTTGATGAAGTCGTTGGCCAGGCTTCAGTGGCCGACACGCTTTGTCGAGCTGTCGAGCAGAACCGGACCGCACATGCGTATCTATTCTGCGGGACTCGTGGTGTCGGCAAGACGACGATGGCGAGGATCTTCGCCAGGGCGATGAATGTTTCGGAAGAACTCGCAGATGCCGAAGGGATTGCCGAGGCGATCATGCGGGGCGATGATCTGGACGTCATTGAAATCGATGGCGCATCCAACCGTGGCGTTCAGGAGGCCCGCGATCTGATTGCGGGGGCCGGTCTTTCGCCCGCCCGGTGCCGCTACCGAATTTACATCATTGATGAAGTACATATGTTGACGACCGAGTCGTTCAACACGCTACTCAAGACGATGGAAGAGCCGCCCGAACACGTCAAGTTCATTCTGTGCACGACCGAGCCGCACAAGGTTCTCGCAACCATCCAGAGCCGCTGTCAACGATTTGACTTCAAGCCGATACCAAGACACTTGATTGTTGGTCACCTTAAAGAGATCGCCGAGAAGGAAGGCGTGGATGTGGAGGAGGCTGCACTGGGCCGCGTGGCCGAACTTGGAAATGGATCCATGCGAGACGCGCTCAGTGTGATGGACCGGCTGATGGCAGCAGGTGACACTCACATCTCAATGGAGATGGTGGAGACGTCGCTGGGATTGCCTGAGGCGGCGGTTGTTGACGAAGTCATCTCTGGTATTGCATCGGCGCAGCCAGGCTGTGCATTGGAAGCGGCCGATCGATTGTTGGCCGGGGGGACAAGCATTGATCAGGCACTCGCTGCATTGACAGAGGCATTCCGACGGATGTTGCTGCTGAGTACATGCGGTCTCCAAACGGAGGTGCTCGATCTGCCGCTGGAGTCGCGTGAGTCGCTCATGGAGCAGGCGAGCCGCTTTGATCCGCCGTCACTTGTACACGCGATTGCAGTGACCGAATCCGTGGCAAGGCAAGGGCGGCTCGGTGCCTCATTTCGGGCACTCTTTGATGCTGCCATTGTGAGGCTCTCTCTTGCCTCAGACTTGATCGATCCCGCAAGCGTGTCGCCGCCAGTTGAGATGGCGGCGAAAAAAAAAAGGTCTGCACTGAAGCCTGCTGAGAAGGCATCGGCTCCCGACACGACTGCCAAGCCTCGGGAACGTGCTTCCTCGCTGCCATCGGCGCAGCCGGCAAAGTCCCCGAAGCCACCAAAGCAGGCGACGGAAGGGCTCGAAGAAATGTGGAATCGGCTTCATGCTGCTGCAAGTACGCGGGCGGCCAAGGCAACCTTTGCCGAAGTACAACCAATACGCTTTGACGAAAGTCGAGTTGTGGTGCGTCCGCTTGCAGGGAAGATCCCATCAATGGTTGTTGAACGGCTGACAAAGTGGCTGAGTGATGCTGCTGGTCGGGGAATTCGGGTTGAGCCCGAGCATGAACCTGAGCCCGAACCGCGGAAGCGAGCACAGTCTTCAACTGCCATCGATGATCCACGGGTCGACATGGCCAAGGATCTCTTTGATGCCACTGTGATTGATGTGAAACCAGGATCCGGGAAGCAGGGAGATAACCAGGATGTTTGAGGGCATACGAAATATGGCTGGCATGGCCTCTCTAATGCGCGATCTGCCTCGCATGCAGGAGCAGATGGAGGAGGTCAAGGCCTCGATGAGCGCGCTGCGAGTGGAGGCAGTGTCCGCGGGCGGCGCGGTTCGAGTCGTGGCGAGCGGAGATCTGACAATCGTTGATCTTGTCATCAATGACGGGAATGTGTCGGACTTGGGATCCATGGTTCGCGAAACCGTCAATACGGCACTGGCCATGGCCCGCGAGGAAATGCAGCGGCGTTTGGCAGAGGCAGCCGGAGAGATGGGCTTGCCCGTGCCGCCCGGTGGGATGCAACTGCCGGGTGGTTTCTAGTGGCAACCGGCGCCTATCCCGAGCCGGTCGAACGGTTGATCGAGTGCCTTGAGCGGATGCCGGGGATTGGACGCCGGACCGCAACAAGGCTTGCGTTTCATCTCCTCAAGGCGCCTCCAGAAGAGACAGCGGCGCTGGCTTCGGCTATCGGTGATGTCAGCAGCCGAATTGGGTGCTGTGAGTGCTGCTGGCAACTGACCGATGTTCAGCCTTGCCGGATCTGCGCCGATCAGCGGCGAGATGCTTCCTGTGTTCTCGTGGTAGAGCAGCCGAGAGATCTCATGAGCATGGAAGCGACGGGACTTCATCGTGGGCTGTATCACGTTCTGACCGGACGACTGGACCCGCTCGGCGGAGTCGGTCCGGAGGATTTGACGATCGCCAGCCTGTTGGATCGAGTCGACGAACCGGAACGAAACGCAGGCGGCGGCAGGATTGAAGAAGTCATCCTTGGGCTCAGTCCTACGCTCGAAGGCGATACGACGGCCCACTATATAAGTGAGGCCCTGGCGACGAGGAGCGTGCGCGTAACGCGACTGGCGAGAGGACTTCCAAGCGGTACTTCTTTGGAGTTTGCGACACCGGCGATGCTTGCTGATGCGCTGCTTGGCCGCGATGGGCGGTAATGCCGCATTCGTTGGCAGTGTGAGTTGGCATTTTCAGTGAATTGGGTGGCGTGAGCGCAGCGGACTGCCACCAGGGCCGCTTCTTGGTCCTCATGGCCCTGTGCGCTGAACTCAATCGATGCACAAACAGACATGATCGGGGCGTGGAGTACCATGGCACGACATGGATATGCGGTTCGAAACACGGCAACAGGCGGGGCTTTCGCAGCAGCAGCGGCTGAGCCCGCGCATGATCCAGTCGATGGAGATTTTGCAGATGCCGATCCAGGCACTGCAAGAACGAATCGATCAGGAGTTGGAATCCAATATTGCGTTGGAAGTCGATGAGCACTTGGCGGGGCGCTCCTTGGGATCCGAGACTGAAATCGGAGACGAAGAGCTTGTCGTGGGGGAGTCGGACAAGTCCGGGGATGGGGCCGATGACTTTGAGCGTTTGGCGACCATGGAGGGCTCCTACAAGGAAGCGTTTGACAACGAATACTCATCTTCGAGTTGGTCTGCTTCGAGGATGGCAGGAGAGCGTGATCGGAAGATGGACGCCATGGCGAACATCAGCGCGAGATCTGAAAACCTCGTCGATCAAGTGTTGCACCAGTGGTCGTTCGCCGATGTCTCCGATGATGTGGCAAAGGCGGGGCGTGTACTCATTGGGCACCTCAACGACGACGGCCTTCTTGACTTTCCGCTGAATGAGATCGCAGTACTTGAGTCCGAAACAGACGCCGCGATAACGATTGAGATTCTTGAGAAGGCCCAGCTCGCATTGCAGCGGCTGGTTGAACCGAGCGGAATTGGAGCTTCGACAATCAAGGAGTGCCTGTTGCTTCAAGTCGACGCATGGTCTCGGCGTACGGGGGAGGATATCGGCGCGTGGGATCGAGTCCGCGAATTGATTGACGGGCATCTCGATGATCTGATTCAGAATCGGCTTCCGACAATCGTCAAGGACACGGATCTGACCATCGATGAAATTAAGTCAGCAATCAAGTTGATGCACCGACTTAGTCTCTCGCCGGGAAAGCAGGTGGTTGATGAGCATGTGCCGCCGGTGATTCCCGATGTGATCGTCGAGTATGACCAGCAACAGGACGTATACGTTGCTGCATTGTGTGATGGCGTCGTGCCGCCGCTTCGAGTGTCACCTCGGTACACGGAATTGGCTGCGGACAAGGCAGTCGAAAGTGACGCGCGGGCCTTTATTGGGAAGAACGTCAGCAACGCGAAGTGGCTCATCGAATCGATCAACCAACGGAGCAACGCAGTCTTGCGGGTTGTTCAAGTCATTCTCGACCGCCAGCGTGGTTGGTTTGAGCAGGGCGCTCGCGGGCTCAAGCCACTTCCAATGACTGAGGTAGCCGATTTGCTTGGGGTTCATGTGGCGACGGTGAGCCGCGCAGTTTCGGAGAAGTGGATGCAGACACCGCGAGGCATTGTGCCATTGCGCCGATTCTTCTCGGGTGGAACCGAGACAAGCAGTGGCGAGAACATGTCATGGGAGGCGGTCAAGGAAGTGCTGAGAGAGATTGTCGAGTCGGAGGATCCCGCCAAGCCTCTCGGTGATGAGGCGATCGCTGCTGCATTGCGTGAACGGGGCGTCGATATTGCGAGGCGGACGGTGGTGAAGTATCGCCAGCAACTCGGTATTCCACCGGCGAGGTTGCGTAGATCCTACGAATAGCAGGAAACTACAGCGTTTCGATTTCTGTGGTCTTCTCGGCGCTATGCGAATCAACTTCTGAAATCTTGCTTTTGGTGAGATCTTCGACCTCTTGCTTAAAGTTCTTTCCCATGTCCTCGGAGAGCGAGTCGCTCTTGTCCTTCACTCGCGCATCGATCTGTTTCATGGCGTCTCGTCGCTCATTACGAATCGCGACACGAGTTTCCTCGGCGATCTTCCGCACTTGCCCGGAAAGTTGGGTCCGCCGCTCTGCAGACGGCGGTGGAAGGTTGATGCGAATTGATTCACCTTCAACTTGTGGGTTGAGCCCGAGTTCAGCAGATTCAATCGACTTTGCGATTCCGTTCTTCAGGGTTGGGTCGAATGGCTTGACGAGAAGTTGCGTCGCTTCCGGAACCGAAATTGCGGCAACGTCGCGTAAGTCAACGAGCGTACCGTAGGCCTCGACTTTGAGGTACTCCAATAGGGCGGTACTGGCTCGCCCCGTCCGGATGCCTCTGAGTTCCTTCTGTAGGTACTCGATCGACTTGCTCATCCGAGCACGGGTTTCTTTTGTAATCGCGTCCGCCATGGTGTACTTGCTTCCTGGGGCTTGGAGTTGATACGAAGTCAGCCTGACTCAACGGCTGTGTCAGCCGTGTTGTGGATGAGTGTGCCTACCGCCTCGCCTTGTACGACTCGCATGATGTTGCCCTCTTCTTTGAAGTTGAAGACGATGACTGGGAGATCGTGCTCCATGCACATGGACAAGGCTGTCAGATCCATGACACCGAGTCGTTCCTCGATGGCTTGGGAAAACGTCAACTGGTTGAAGCGGCGGGCATCGTGATTGGAGACAGGGTCTGCGTCGTATACGCCGTCAACCTTCGTTGCTTTGAGAACGACCTCACAGTTGAGTTCCGTTGCGCGTAGTGAGGCGCAGGTGTCAGTGGTGAAGAATGGATTGCCGGTGCCGGCCGCCAGAATGATGCATCGGCCCTTTTCCATGTGCCGGAGAGCTCTCTTGCGGATGAATGGTTCGGCGATTGATGGCATGTTGATGGCGGACAGAAGTCTCGCAGGTTGACCGATGTTCTCAATGGCCTCCTTGAGGGCCATGCCATTCATGACTGTGCCAAGCATGCCCATGTAATCGGCTGTCGACTGGTCTATTTTGAGTCGGCGGGCAAGGTTGGCCCCTCGGATCATGTTGCCGCCGCCGACAACAACGGCCAGATCGACGCCCGATGAAGCTACGGCCGCGACTTCAGAGGCGATCTTTTGAAGTTCCTTGGCGTCGATGCCGCCTTCGCCTGGTTTGGAGAAGCTCTCGCCACTGATCTTGAGAAGGACTCGCTTGAATGGGCGTCTGCGGCTCATGTCGACCTCGTCTGCATGTCCTTTGATCGGATCAGGGAAGGGGGGAAGGCTCAGATGCCTTGAAGCCAGTTCAGTCTCTGTGTAAGCAGTATCGTGACATCGTCGAGCATATTGCGAGCTGTGACCGGCCATACTGCCCATTGCGTCGAATACGGTTCCGATGCGAGTTCGAGGCCGTCGCGAATCGCTCGCTTCATCCGGCGAGTATTCAACTGGGAGATGAACTCCTGGTCCAGCGGTGCGGCGATCTGCAAGTTGTCGGGGGCTGGGACAATGATGGCCACTGGATCGTCTTCTGTTGTGTTCTCGCCTTCGAGAAAGTAGACGACTGCCCAGAACCAGCAGTCTCCGTACCAGCGGAGCGACTCTACGACGCCGTCTCGCTCGTTCAGGAAATCACGGGCGATATCGAAGAGTTCGGCGGCGGGAACCGGAAGATCCATCCGGAGATCCGCAATATCCGGGACGTTAAATTCGTCCTGCCAGGGAGATCGTTTGTCGGTGGTGGCCATGGGACGGGCATGATATCGGCATCTTGAGTTTGAGGAGGTCTGGGGGGGAGGTCCAGGCGCGAGTTGAGGAGATTCGGGTGCTCGCCGGGCGGATTGGCCTGAGGGTCTCCTCGGGTCTTGGTAGGATCGTGCCCATGGATGTTCAGGACGATACGAATGCCGGTTCCGTGGCCCCTCCCGATCTGACGAAGGCTGTGATTTTGCTTGTTGATGACAACCAGCAGAATCTGGAGTTGATGCAGGCGTATCTGGAGGATCTCGGGTGTCAAGTTCGCACGGCGGTCGATGGGGTGGCGGCCATCGAGGCGATTGATGCAGAGCCGCCCGATCTCGTTTTGCTCGATGTGATGATGCCTCGAATGTCGGGGTTCGAGGTGTGCCAGAAGATCAAGGCGCAGCCGGCGACGCGAGACATCATTGTGATCATGGTGACGGCGTTGAATGAGGTTGGCGATTTCGAGCGTGCGGTGGAATGCGGAACAAACGATTTCATTGCAAAGCCGGTCAACAAGGTCGAGCTGCTTGCAAGGGTCCGCTCGTTGCTTGAACTCAGAATGCAGCAGCGCCAAAGCGATCAACTCGGCCCGGAGATTTCACCGCGCGCTGCTGATGTGGAAGGGCTGACCGATGAGGGAGATTGCATTCTCCCCCCACCCGCTGAAGTGGTTGTGGACGATACTTGCGAGTAGTGGACTGGGACGGAGCCCTCGCCGCTATCAGTGTGGCAGGGGTGCTTTCTGACTCATGGGCTGACACACTGTGAGTGGGAATGCGGCAACGCCGGTCCCACCATGCAACCCCGTTCGGGCCAGTACCGGCGTTGCCGAAATATTCAAAGTTTGGAGAGCCCTACCAAGCAGCAGTCAGGCTGCTGCGGCGCGGAAGGTCAGGGCGGGGGTATCACCAGGGCGAACCCAGGCAGTGTTCTTGGGGTCGAGTCTGCTGAGCAGATGATCGAGATAGGTCCGCAGGGCATCGCCCGAAAAGGAAGAAAGCCAGTCAACCGGCGCGGTGGGGTTGTGAGTACGAATCGCGTCGATCAAGTTGGACTTTGAATGCATTGGTGCGAGCTCCTCTGTCTGAGATCTGAATTCGGCTGTGGGACCCCAATGTGTTGACTTGATAACCATCCTGGCAAGGGCTTCTGGGCCGGTTGTGGGTGTGCGTTCTACAACGCGGGGAGGGTCATCCCGAGAGAGCCCCTAGATATTGGGGGTCATTTTTTCTTTCCGTAACGTCCGTGCTCACCAGCAACGGGAGAAGCCAGGATCGGCACTCTGTTGTGGTGGCGTGAATCGCGAGTGCGATTAACCTGAGAAAACACAAGGGGATACCGCAATCCAGCACTTCGGTGCATTGCACGCGGGTGGACACGGGGGCTCTCTAGTGGTGTGGCACTTTGCTTCTGCTGCTGAGCCAGCTCAGCGTTGAAGACGATGGGTCTGACCGGCCTTCAACTGGCCAACCTGCTGCACGGTGCCATCCGGCCATTGGATCGTGACGTTCTTGAGTGCTGTCGCTGAGCCGAGCCCGAAGTGGACGCGTGGATCGTTGGAGGCCATGTACGAGGAAGCCCTGCGTACCGGTCGTGTGAGCACGCGTTCACCGAGTTGAGCCGAGACGATCGCACCGATGGCCGGCCGTCCGCTGGCATCGCGGATATCGAGCGCCAGCCAGTTGCCTCTGGCCGAATTGATATTGCGATACAAATTCGCAGACGCATCTTTGTTGACCACGACGATGTCAACGCCGCCATCTTGGTCGAGATCACCAAATGCCGCTGCGCGGCTCGTCAGGATGATGGAGTCCGCGGTGCCACCGGCCGGGCTGACCGGGGTGAACTTCGGCCCTGAGCGGCCTTTGAGCACTGCATCTGCTTGGGCGTATGGGTCGTCTGTCTGAGGCACGGAGATTCTAGTCACCGCACCATTCGCCTCATACAGGTCAAGCCAGCCGTCGTTGTCGAAGTCGATCCATCCAAGACCAAACCGAGTGGCATGTTTCGTGCTTGCCCGTACACCGGTGCGTCCCGTGATGTCGACGAAGTAGTCGCCGTCGTTTCGAAAGATCGAGTCCGATTCTCCTGTGAGGTTGCACACAATGATGTCGAAATCGCCATCGTCATCAAGGTCAGTGGTATCAACTCCCATCCCTGCTTTG
Source organism: Planctomycetota bacterium (assembly GCA_024230295.1). Taxonomy (GTDB): domain Bacteria; phylum Planctomycetota; class Phycisphaerae; order Phycisphaerales; family SM1A02; genus UBA12567. The sequence continues at coordinate 16,206 of JAAERN010000066.1, read as the reverse complement.
GCAACACCCTCGTCATCCAAACTGCACCCACGGGTCATTCCCTCTTCGCTCCATGTCCCGTCGGGGCGGGACATCCACAGCAGATCTCGCATGCCGTCGTTGGCGATGAAGATGTCGGGGCGATGATCTCCATTCCAATCCGCATGCACGATTCCGAGGCCGGTTCCAGATTGGGCGTCGAACCCAGCCTCCACTGTCGCATCTGCAAATCTTCCGTCGCCAAGGTTTCGGTAAAACACATCGAGTGCGGGCGAAAGGTAGTTTCGAGGTGAGCAGTAGTCTTCACCGCCGAGTGGGCTGAAACAGGTGATCTCAGTGTCCGGATTCCAATCAAGGTAGTTGGTGGCAAAGAGGTCGAGGTCGCCGTCGAGGTCGGCGTCAAAGAAGGCTGCGCTGGCGCCCCACCCTTGGTCACCCGTCCCCGACGACTCTGTAATGTCAACAAACACGCCGTCGTCATTGCGGAGCATCGTGTTGCGTCCGACATTCGTAACGTAGAGATCAGGATCGCCATCACCATCAATGTCGCCAACGGCCACGCCCATGCCAAATCCTCCGTCCGCAGCTCCCGTGGCATCACTGACGTCTGTGAACTGCATCAACCCATCGTTGCGAAAGAGGCGGTTGGCAGCGGTATTGGATTCCGGGTTACGCCATGCATCGGTAACACTGCCGCCCTGCACGAAGTACACGTCCAGATCTCCATCCCCGTCAAAGTCGAGAAGCGCGACGCCGCCTCCGACGATTTCAGGCATAAGGAATTGTCCGTCGTCTCCGGAGATCCATTTGAAGTCTAGATTCGATGCTTCTGCAATATCCTCAAACCACGGACTCGACTCCTGCGGCGTAACTGCCGGTTTGAATGACGCAGGTGGAGGTGGGGCGGCATCCTCACATCCGACACACAAGATTGGCAGGATTGCGGCGACATGCAGGCGGATCATTGGGGGGCAACTCCGCCTGCCGCTCGTCGATAACGCTCGGCGATGCGAACGAGGTCTGAATGACCGGGAAAGCGATTGAGTCCGTCGATGACGGTGGAGAGGGCGGCGCGGTGGTTTCCTCCAGCGGCATGGACTTCGCTGAGGATCGCCCATGCTTTAGGGTCGGCGTCGCTGCGTTCAATGAGCCGCCCCAGAATTCGCGTGGCATCATCGAGTCGCCCGGCTCGAAGTAGGAGATGCCCGTACAAGAGGTGTTCGCGCGGATCATCCACCCCAAGCTCAAATGCTTGATCGAGCGGTTCAAGAGCCGCGTTGACCGCTGCGGTTTGGTTGTCTGTGGTACCGCGATCCAACCGGCCTGAGAGTATCAGGAGTCGCCCAATCTGCAGCCACGCTGGTGTGAACGACGGGTTTGCCTTGACGGCCAGATGAGCATGGTTGAGTGCCATCTGGGTATCGCCCTTCTGGTACAGCGCGAGGGAGAGATTGTGGTGCGAGGTGGCATGGTTTGGATCGATTCGTACCGCCCGTTTCAGTGTCCGAATCCGGGCGTTGGAGTTGCCGCTGCCCTGATACAGCCCAGCGAGGCGGTTGAGAAGGTTGACATTATCTGGCCATCGCTCCTGGGCTTCCGCAATTGCCGGTCCCGCTTCGTTGAACCGCTTTGAATCCAGGAGTTGATCGATCCACGAGAGACGCGCATCAAGGCCGCGGCCGGCCGCCGAGATCGGTTCCAACCATGGGTCGGGATAACTCGGAGGATCCAGTGCCCCAGTTGCGCGGATCGGCGCAGCTTCTGAACCGCGCCCTACGCGTCGGTAGGCCTGTCCGAGCAGATAGGACGCATAGTGGTGATCCAGCAGTGTCTGCAGTTCTTCGAGAATGAGCACGGCTTCCTCGGGCCGGTCAAGATCCAAGAGGCACCTGGCGCGGCCAATGCGGTGTGCTGCCGCATCTGGAGCGGGGAAACCAGCGCGGGATTCGATCGCAGCAGCCTCTTGGAAGAGCGGCAACGCTTCAGCGGCTCGCCCCGCTTCGAGCAACCAGAAACCTGGGCGCCAATAGAGGGCTGCCCGCTCGGGATCGAATTTCTGTGCCGAGGCGATTGAGAGAAGTGCCTGGTCGAGATCGTTGGTCTTTTCCAGGGCAATCGCGTGGTAGTACCACGATTGAGTGCTGGTCGGATCGATCATGATGGCTTGGCGGAGCGATTCCGCTGCTTCGTTGGCGGCTCCATTGGCCAGATACAACAAGCCGAGGTGCTGGCGGGCCTGAGCGTTTCCGGGAGCCTGATTGATCACTTCAATCTGGGAATTGATGGCCTCGATGACCTCGCCATCGAGAACCCCAGTTTGGGCTGGTGATGGCGGTGGCGGTATGGGGTCTCCCCCTGGCTTGCAGGACGTAAGCAGGAGGAGGGCGAGGATCGATAGTGCGCGTCGGAGCGTCATGGGGAGATTGTAGAGCGACTCGCGCATAGTGCTGGCCCCGTATCATCGTGCCCATGGTCTTACGCTATTACGCCGCCGCGTGCCAGACAGCATTCGACCCTCCTCGGACCCGTGATGAGATCGGGGAACGGACTGCCAGGATGGTTGAGATGGCTGAACAGACCATCGTGGGATATGAGCCATTTTTTGATGTCCGGTTGCTGACATTTCCCGAGTTTGGGCACGCTGTGCCGATTTACGACGATGTTGCCAAGTTGCGAGAGACGTTGGCTGTCGAAATACCGAATCAACACATCGAGCGATATGAGGCGGTCTGCCGCCAATACGGCTGCTGGATTCAGACCGCCACCTTTCTGGAGCGGATCGACTCCAATACGGACGTCGTATTCAACACGACCGTCTTGGTTGGCCCGAATGGGGTTGAGTGTGTGTATCGCAAGGTGAACCCCTGGATCCCTTGGGAAATTCATTGTTCGCCGCATGATCTCGATCCAGACGGTGACCACTTCCCTGTGGCCGACACCGCGATAGGAAAAATCGGTGCGGCCATCTGCTACGACTGGTTGTTCCCCGAGGTGACCCGTGAGTTGGCATTCAAGGGAGCTGAGGTGTTGTGTCGGCTCTCTGCGTACATGGACCCTTGGGGGGCGACGCCTCCGATGGATTGGTGGACACTGTTCAATCGGGCGAGGGCGGCTGAGAACATGTGCTACGTCGTGGCATCGAATCAAGGAGCAGCAATGAGCCAGTACCCGCCATTCTCTTGGCCGGGGGCAAGCATGGTTGTGGACTTTGATGGTCGGATTCTCTCGCAGGCAGAACCGGGACCGGGAGAGAAGGTCGTTGTTGCCCCAATAGACATCGGAGCTCTTCGAGAAGAACGCGCAAGGCGAATCGGCCATGACACCGTGACACACCATCGACCGCAGGCGTACTCGTATGGTTCGCGGCCTGGGCTGCCTCCGCACTCCGGACCGTATACGACTGAGAATCTTCGGAATCGAATTTCGGGGGGGGAGAGATCGAAGCGATGAGAATCTTGATTGCGGCCGCCTGTTGTTACCTCGCGGGGTGTGGTGACGGCGAAGCCCCGAAGACATTCGACCCCCATCATCATCCGGATGTTGTGTCATTGCACAACGAGGCCGTCGCCGCGATGGGGGCCTACGACTATGACACGGCACTTCGCGTGCTGAATGATTTGACCGTTGCCCATCCGACATGGCGAGAGGCTCAGATCGATCATGCAATTGCTCAGCTCAATCGGCAAAGCGTCGGGGATGATGGCAAAGCGCTTGATCGTCTGGCGCGTGTGCTTGCGGATGATCCTACGAATGTCAGGGCGCACTTCGTTGCCGGCATCTTGCGGCTGCATGCGGGCCAGATCGAGGAAGCAAAGCAACACTTTGAAGTCGTGACGAGCCGCGATGCATCAGACGCCTATGCAGCCTATTACCTTGGGCAGGCTTTGATGCAGCTTGGAGATATTGAAGCAAGCGTGCCGTGGTTTACGTTGGCCGTTGAATTGGATCCGTATTTCAGGAGCGCGTATTACGCTGGAGCGCAGGCGGCTCGCCGTGTCGGGCAGTCGGAGCAGGCGTCTGCGTGGCTTGATGTCTTTCAACGGCTGGAGCACAACCCCCGAGCCCACCTCGCCGAGATCAAGTACACCAGGATGGGGCCGAAGGCTGAGGTGAAGGCCATCCCTTCGGGTGTCTCTGAGGTGCATGACCGACCGTCAGGCGAGGTATTTGACCTGTCCAATCTCGAGTTTTCTGGAGCGGGCGGAGGAGGGGCTGTTTCGCTTGGATGGGAGTCTATCGGTCGGTCGCAATGCATTGATAGCGAACCTGGCAGTGGGAAAGTTCGCCGCTATGTGTTCTCTGGAGACGGTGAAGCGTTGCCGGCTGAGCCCCAGCCTCTCGATTCGGTGAAGGCTGTCTCGGCGGCCCTGTGGGGCGATGTTGACTCAGATGGCGTGCTTGACGTCGTGCTTGCACGGAATGGTGTCAATGAACTGTGGTTGGGATCTCAGTCCGGCGAGTTTGCGGTTGATGATCGCTTTGGGACGACCGGCGTGTCGAAGCCCCAGGACACAGTTGATGCAGCGCTCTTCGATGCAGATCATGACGGCGATCTTGATGTCTTCTTCGTGAATCGTAATGGGCCACATACGCTCATGAACAACAACGGAGATGGGACATGGAGATCGCTCACTGATGATTCGGGTTTCCCTGGCGGTGGGGCGAATCGAGTTGGCCGAGGAGTGCTCGTGGCCGATTTTGATGGGGACCTTGACCAGGACATCGTCGTCGTTTACGAGACCGGTCCCCATGAGGTGTGGATCAATGATCGGCTTTGGAAGTGGCATTCCGCTGGTCCCGAGTGGGCACAGTTTCTCGGAGGCGATATTGCCGCTGCTGTCGCAGCGGATATCGACGCTGATGGTGATGTGGAGATTGTGGCGATTGATAGTGCCTATGCCGTAAACGTGTGGGATCGCGGCAGGGCGGGCTGGAGGCGCCGCGAGTTGGCTGGCATCGCATCATCGCCACCGACGATTGAAAGTCCTCGCGATCAAGTATCGCCGCCGCTTGGCCCTCGCTTGGCCGTAGTGGATGTGACAGGCGACGGCCAGCTGGATGTCATTGCAGAGACGGGGGCCGTACGCCCCGGCGATGGTGCTCCTGTGATCAGAATTCTGAATGCGCGCGGGGAATCGTTGCAGGAATTCGCGGTGCCTCATTCATGGACGCTCTTGCAGCGGGCTGATGGGCGAGGTCCGAGCCTCATAGGGATGGCCGACAGCGGTCCGGTGGTCGTGCCGCCTGGGACGGGCAGGTTTCGATTCGTGGATGCCATCTTGAGAGGCCGAACGGCTCCCGGTGAGTCAATGCGAAGCAACACCAGCGGAATTGGGTCCACGATCGCAGCCCGCGTGGGAACTCGGTGGACGTTGATGCCGGGCGTTCGTGATACGGCTGGACCCGGTCAGAGCTTGCAGCCAAGTTCAATCGGGATTGGGGGAGCCGAACACGTTGATTTCATCTCGGTGGACTGGACCGACGGCGTCTTTCAAACCGAGTCGCGGCTGGAGCCAGGACCTCTTCATGAGGTTGTAGAGACGCAGCGGCAATTGTCATCGTGTCCACTGATCTTCGCGTGGGACGGATCGAAGATGAGTTTCCTGACGGATTGCTTGGGAGTGGGCGGCATCGGATTTCTGTTGACCCCAGATTCGGTGGCGGAGCCGCGGCCCCGCGAACGGGTCTTGTTGTCACAGCGTGATGTTGCACCACGCGACGGGCGGTTCGAGATCGTGCTGGCAGAGCCGATGCAAGAAACGTGTTACCTCGATTCCATTGCGCTTGAGTGCGTTGATATTCCTGCGGGTTGGGAAGTTCTTCCAGACGAGCGTATGGGGACCTCTTCGCCGCAACCGACATCAGCATTGCTCTTCTCACGTCGCAGTGTGATGCCTATTGAGGCCACAACCAGCGGCAGTGGCAGTGTTCTGGATGCGATTGGCACGTTGGATGGTGTGGCTGTTGACCCTGGTCCCATTGATGTTCGGTTTATTGGTCGGGTTGTGAAGCCTTATGTCTTGGAGCTTGAGTTCGGTCAGGGACTGAGCGAACTTGATGGGACGCCCGTTTTGGTGCTCGACGCGTGGGTCGAATACCCGTATTCACAAACGATGTTCGCCGCATGGCAGGCGAATCGTGGGTATGCGCCTCTGAGCATCGAAGCCCGTTGCAGTGATGGATCCTGGCAAATGTTGCACCCGGACATCGGCTATCCAGCAGGCATGCCTAGGCGGAGCATCTACCCGCTTCAGGGACTTCCCGATTGCGCAAGCAGGATTCGTCTGACAACTGACTTGGAGCTCTACGTCGACTTCGCGCGGGTTGCGATGATTGAATCATGTGAATCCGCTGTGGTGCGCCGACTCGAAGTAAGCGACGCAAACCTCGGATCGCCTGGATACCCCAAGCGACGGGCTCTCCCTCAGCGGTATCCAAGTTTCGTGTGGAGCGACCGCCAACCGTTTTGGGATGTGCGGAACCAGCGGGGCAGGTACACCCAATTTGGTCCCGTTGGTGATTTGGTGGGGGCTCGCGATGGCCAGGTGGCCGTCTTTGGAGCGGGCGAGGCCATTCGCTGCGTCTTTGATGCTCCTGGATCGCCGCCGCCGGGGTTCTCGCGGCAGTTGGTTCTGGATCTGCATGGATGGTGCAAGGACATGGACCTCCTCACGCGTGGGGGCGAGCAAGTGGAGCCCATCCCCGGCGATGGTGCGCCCCGTCGAACGAGGCACAGATCAGGCAGATAGTCGCTCCGGCCACGATGACAGGCACTTTCAGAGACCGCGTGAGCGGGTCAAAATCAGCCATCGATGAGACTGGTATTGAACAATCGCTAAGGTTCCCGGTGATTGGGCGTGTTCATGCACGAAAAACGCATGCATGGGTCATCGTCTAGACCGATACTGGGTGGAACTGGAGCGAAGGGATTCGTCGTATGGGTCAGAGTAAACCAATCGAGGCTGCACTTGCAGATCGCCGCCGGCGATGGAAGTCGCCGCTTGGGCCTCTCAGTTGGCTCTTGTGGTTGAACCTCGCGCTTTTTGCGCTTCTTGTGGTGAACTCGGTGTATCTGGTTGGCATTCGCGTGCTGGGGATTTCTACCGGGGAGTCATATGAGAATTGGTTCTTCCTAACCATGTTCCTCGCCCATTTGGTTCTGGGGCTTGTCATCATCTTGCCGATTCTCTTCTTCGGTTTTCTCCACATGCGACGGGCGCACGACCATCCAAATCGCCGCGCTGTCAAAGCCGGATATGGACTCTTTGCCGCCGCAGTCATCGTACTGATCACAGGAATGGTGCTTGTCCGGATCGAGGGAATCATCGACATCCGGGATCCGGCCGTCCGGGATGCTTCTTGGTGGTTGCATGTCATCGTTCCCATACTTGTTGTCTGGCTCTTTGTGCTGCATCGGCTCGCCGGCAAACGCATCCGCTGGCGAATGGGGTTCACGTGGGCGGCCTTCGCCGCAGCATTTGCCGTTGTCATGGTCGTGATGCAGTATCAGGATCCTCGCGCCTGGAATGTGCAGGGGAACGAGGCGGGCGACGAGTATTTTTTCCCCTCGCTTGCCCGTACTGTCAGTGGCGACTTCATCCCAGCTCGCGTTCTGGATAACGACGAGTATTGCTTGGAGTGTCATGCCGACATCCATGACTCGTGGATGCATAGCGTCCATCGGTTTTCTTCATTCAACAACCCCGTGTATCTGGCATCTGTCAGCGAGACTCGTGAAGTTGCGATGGAACGAGATGGCGATGTGGCTGCGTCTCGTTTCTGCGCGGGCTGCCATGACCCTGTCCCATTCTTCAGTGGCGCATTTAACGATCCGGACTATGACATGATCAACGACGAGACCGCCCATGCCGGAATCACATGTACGGCATGCCATGGAATCACGCATGTCAACTCGCCACGAGGCAATGCGGACTACACGATGGATGAACCACCTCACTATCCGTTCGCATTTAGTGATGATCCGGTTCTGAGTTGGGTCAACCGGCAACTTGTCAAAGCGAAGCCGGAGTTTCACAAGAAGTCGTTCTTGAAACCGCTTCACAAGACTGACCTGTTCTGTGGTACCTGTCACAAGGTTCACTTGCCGGAAGAACTCAACGGCTACAAGTGGCTTCGTGCCCAGGACCATCAGGACACCTTCCGGCTCAGTGGTGTCTCAGGCCACGGCGTGAGCAGTTTTTATTACCCCCCAGTCGCGGAGGTCAACTGCAACGACTGCCATATGCCGCTGATGCCGTCTGATGATTTCGGGGCCGCGATTCGTGGCGAGTCAACCGAGCCGGTTGTGCATGATCACATGTTTCCGTCGGCCAACACGGCCATGCCTCGACTCGTGGAGATGCCGAATTCAGACGAAGCAATTGACAAGCACAAAGAGTTTCTTGAGGGTGTCATGCGGGTAGATCTCTTCGGGATCAAACTTGGCGGCGAGATCTCCGGCGAACTCATCGGCCCGTTGGGGGTTGTTGAGACGCCAGAACTTGTGCCGGGTGAGGACTATCTGGTTGAAGCCGTCATTCGAACCGTGAAGATGGGGCACGTTTTTACCCAAGGCACATCGGACTCGAATCAGGTCTGGATGGATGTCGAGATTCGATGCGGAGACGTGGTGATTGGAAAAAGTGGCGGTCTTGATGAAGCCGGCGCTGTCGATCCGTGGTCGCATTTTGTGAATTCATTTGTAATTGACCGCGAAGGGCGACGAATCGATCGGCGCAATGCGCAGGATATTTTCACCGCTCTGTACAACAATCAGATTCCTCCAGGGGCGGCCGACGCGGTTCACTATGCCTTTCGTGTCCCTTCCGGTTGTGAGGAGCCCATCACGATCCGGGCCGAACTCAAGTATCGGAAATTCGATACGGCTTTGATGCGATTTGTCCTAGGGGATGACGCATGGGAGAACGATCTGCCGATCATGATTTTGGCCTCAGACGAAGTCACGCTGCCGGTGAAGGGCGTGGCTGATCCTGTTGTAGCCCGAACTTCGACCGTTCCGGAGTGGGTCCGTTGGAATGATTATGGAATAGGCCTGCTTCGAAAGGGAGGCGCGGGCGATCTTCGTGGGGCGGAGGCCGCATTTGCTCGAGTCGAATCGTTGGGACATCCCGATGGTGCGATCAACCTCGCAAGAGTGTTTCTTCGAGAGGGGCGTGTGACCGAGGAGGCCCCGGCAGCACTCGCGCGTGCTGAGGCGTTCAGTCCAGCAGCCCGCGAATGGCACCTGCTCTGGTTTGGTGGGCAAGTTGACCGGCAGAATGGCCGATTGGATGCGGCCATTGACAAGTATCGACAAATTGTCGACGGTGGCTTTGTACAGGCTGCTGGGCGAGGGTTCGACTTCTCGGAGGATTGGCGGGTGCTCAATGAGCTCGGCAGCACGCTCTATGAGCGAAGCCGGCGGGAACGGGGCGATGCGCGTCGCGCGTTGCGTGAGGAGTTTCTCCTCGATGCGGAGATGCAGTTCCTTGACGTCTTGTCGTTTGATCCGGAAAATAGCGAGGCTCACTACGGGTTGGTTCGTATCTATCGTGACCTTGGACGCGGCGAGGACGCGGACCGACACGAACTGCTTCATGCGAAGTACAAGATGGATGACAATGCGAAGGACTCTGCGGTGTTCGCGGCTCGTCGCCGATATCCAGAAGCAAACGTCGCTGCCGAGCCAAATGTCATCTATCACTTGATGCGAGAAGAAGCAAAGGATTTGCCGAGTGAATAGTGGGTCCCAATCGCCGAATCCTGATCGTGACGAATTCGATTTCAATGACGACGCCATCATTGGCCGCGTCTTTATTCGGTCGCTTCTCGTCTTTGCGGCGGTGGCTCTTCTCGCTGCCATTCTCTGGCTGGCGATCTTCAGGGGAAGTAAGGCAAGCGAAGTTGTTATTGCCAAAGACGTCACCCCGCCAGTTGCCTTGACCGCAGATATGAGCAAATTGCCGAATGTCGCGTTTCGGGACGTCGCGGCTCAGGCTGGATTGACTGTGCCGCATGTCTCAGGAGCGGATGGCGGTAAGTTGCTTCCGGAAACGATGGGCGGTGGTGCGGCGTTTCTCGACATTGACGATGATGGCGACCAAGACATTCTGCTTGTCAGTGGGACATGGTGGCCGGGATCGGATCGCAGCCATGAGCCCACCGCGACGAGGGCGTACTTGAACGACGGCTCCGGAGTGTTCAGCCGCGCGTCTGCATGGGATGTCGGGGAGGGGACGTACGGAACCGGAATTGCGTGTGGTGACTGGGATGCGGATGGGCGAGTGGACATCTTCCTCGCCTCGCTTGGCGAGGACCGGCTCTATCGCAACGCAGGAAACTGCTTTGTGGATGTGACGGATACTGCTGGTGTAGCCGGGCGAGCAGATGCGTGGAGCACCAGTCCGACGTTCGTGGATCTGGACGGTGACACCGATCTGGATCTGTTCGTGCCGCACTACATCGAGTGGTCGGCAAGCCGTGATCGTGCGCTCAACTTTACGCTCAATGGGTCTGACCGGGCTTACGGACCGCCCAAACAATATGAGGGTACGTATTCCTCCTTGTGGATCAACCGTGGTGATGGGACGTTTCGTGAGGCTGGAGAAGAGGCGGGACTTCGGGTGCGCAACGAAGCGACGGGCGCGGCCGTCGGCAAGTCCCTTGCCGTCTCGCCGATCGACATTGACCGCGATGGCGACATGGATCTTGTTGTGGCGAACGACACCACTCGTAATTTTCTCTTTCGCAACAATGGGGACGCGACCTTCGAGGAGGTAGGAGTTGCATCGGGTTTGGCGTATGGGTCACGTGGAAACGCAACCGGTGCGATGGGTATCGATACGGGGCATTACCGAAATGATGATGCGCTAGGAATCGGGATTGGCAACTTCGCCAACGAGATGACCAGTTTCTACGTTGGCGATGATCATGGGGCTTGGTTTACCGATGAGGCAGTCGTCGAGGGTATTGGCTCACCAACCCGCCCGCAGCTCTCCTTTGGTCTCATGTTGCTGGACTACGATCTGGATGGTCGGCTGGACCTTTTTCAGACGAATGGCCACTTGGAAGAGGAAATCAATGAGGTGCAGTCGAGTCAGCACTATCGACAGCCAGCACAGCTCTTTTGGAATGCCGGTTCTGACTCCGGGCCGTGCTTTCGAATTGTTCCGAGCGATCAAGCCGGAGACTTGGGAAACGCTATTGTGGGACGTGGCGCTGCGTCGGCGGATATCGACGGGGATGGAGATCTAGATCTGCTTCTCACGCAGCCACAAGAGCCTCCGGTACTCCTTCGGAACGATCAGGCACTGGGCCATCATTGGTTGCGAGTGAAGTTGGACGATCCGAGTTCAGCGAATCGAGATGCGATTGGTGCGTGGATCGAGTTGCGATCGGCCGGCGAGTTGCAACGGCGTCAGGTGATGCCAACGAAGTCGTATCTCTCACAGGTCGAGCTGCCTGTCACCTTTGGACTTGGGCTGACGGAGACTGTGGATTCCATGCGTGTGATCTGGCCAGGCGGTGACGTGCAGAATGTCACGGTTCCAGATGTCGACGTCGTTCTCACTGTGACGCGGCAATCGGTGCCGGTAAGCGTTGAGTGAGCGGCCTGCTACGGCGTAACGCAGAAGTTGAGGTCCACGAGGCTCTCTGTGTTGATCATCCACGGACCGTCATTCTCTTGAACGGCGTGTTCGCCGTCGCCCTCGTCGCTGCTAGCCATCCACAGGAACCAGCACTCGCCTGCCCCGGCGCTGAGTGACTTGAATTCCAGCCACTCAGCCGAAGCGGCATAGTTGGGCGTGAACGTCCAGCCTTGGAGTTGATAGAGATCGCTGTAGATCATGTCATAGGCCGAGTGAGTCGTACTTGTGCCAGAGGCGAGCGTTGTGCCCGGCAAGCCCGCGGTGTCGGCATAGAGTGTCCACTTCATGGTCATGCCTGACGGAGTCGTGCAGGCAGCCCACATGGAGTTCTCGTAGATCAAGGCGAATCCGTAGGTCATGCAGTCCGTCACCGAACTGGCGTTGATGTTTGTGGCAAGGACATAGCCGAAGCCAACGTCTGAGGTCCTGGCAACCCACCCTCCGTCAGGGTCGATGGGGTCACTACCGATGCCTGTGTTGCACGGCTGCCATGAAACCATGCAGTTCACGTCGTTGCAATTGGTGCCTGCATACCATTGCCCCCCAAGGTCTTCGCAAGCCGCTTCAAAGAGCCATTGGCAATCATCGAGACTGCAGCACGCGCCAAACGAACTCTGGGGATGGTGTGTCACAGTGCACGTGCCGCTGCCTGTGGCGCCATCCCAGCCTCCAATGCGGATCCAAAGGCGGGTGCCTGCATCAACCGGCACATTGCGAACGGCAGAGTAGTAGGGCTGGCAGCCGCCTTGGGGGCTGTCTACTTCGTCGCCGTTACAGGCGATCTGAGTCAAGCTCCCACAACTCGCGCCTGTATAGATCACGAGCGAAGTGTCGTAGGAGGATGCATCACACAAACTGATATCGACCGTGCCTGCCCCAGTAGCTTCGTAGATACCCCAATAGTCGATGGTGTCGGGTGTCCAATCGAGCGCGGTGTCGGGACACATGGATTCATCCGGCAGGTCGGTCTCGTCGCTGACGGACAATTCGGTTGTGTCGAACGCATTGGGACCTTCGGTGAAGACGATGGCGTCGTCACACGTATTGCCGCCAGAGCATGTGATGTCTTTGCAAAGTGTGTCGCCACCCATGTAGAGGCCGCCAAAGTTTGTGCAATCTGCAGGGGTGAGCTCGTCATAGCAGTCATTGCTGACAATGATGCAGCACGCTCCGCCGACTCCTTCTTCCACGCTCAAGGTCAGCATTCCAGTACGGGGCACTCCGTAGTCTTCTGCGAAGGTTCCCACTTGGATCAGATACGTTGTACCCGCCGTCATTAAGGGATACTGCAGCGTCGCAGTGCCATTCGAGCAGCCAGTCGTACCACTGCTGCAGGCCTCCGACGGTTGACTCGGATCGCAGTCAGTGTCGTAGATCGTGATCACAGTGGCAAAGTCAGCTTGATCGCAGGTAGATAGTGTGAGGATGCCTGTAACACTCGCGGAGTACGTGAACCAGACGTCATGGAAAACTGTTTCGAGATCGTCGCAGAGGGGGCAGCCGGGGTCGTTTGGATCCTCGCAGTAGGTCCCATCCGAATTCGCCCATGTACTATCAAAGGACGTGGAGCCTTCGCTAATTTGGAGTGCACTTTCGCAGGTGTCATTCGCAGGTGCGATGCCACAATTGGCATCAACGCAGAGCGTGCCCTCTCCATTGAAGAAACCACTTGCGTTGTAGCACTGCTCCGGAGTCAGATTGTCTGAGCAAGTTCCGTCGTCAAGGCAACAGGCCCCAATGATCGGTGACTGGCAGCTTGCGCAGGAAGTCCCATCGCCAAGCCAGTTGCCTGAGCAGTCGGCCTCAGAGACATTTGAGTCGCAATCCCCGGACGAGAGGCAGCAGGCGCCTACCTCGGGGCACGTGAGCGTGAAGCTTCCGATGATTTCGAGCAAGTCGTCAACGGTGACCTCGCAGTCGCCTGCAGGAAGGGGGAAGCAGTCTCCAACTGGTCGGCTCGTGCCGTTGCCGATTTCGCCGAAGGTACTGACGCTGGCGAGTATGTCGTCGACACCGACGACGCCATCGGGCTCCCCGATCGGTCCCGAGACATCCACGTGGCAGGGGGGCAACGGGATTCCGCACGGGTCATCGTCATTTCCGACGCGATAGGCGAGGTTGAGTTCCTGCGCCGCAATTGGGCCAAAGTTCCAACCTCCGCCGGGATTCGTTTGCCAGCATGAGTCGTTTCCGAGCGAACTGGTTCCGCACGCTGTGTGTCCGTTCGTGCCGTACTCATTGACTGGAATCAGCGAAACGTACACGATGCCTTCCTGAAGTGGCCATGCCCCTGAAGCCTCAACGAGGTCGAAGTTGGGCAGGGTCCAATCTGGATCGATACTTGGGACGCCGAGAATGCGTTCGGACGCCAAGTCGCCAGCGAGACTGGCCGCAGCAGTTGAGAGGGAGGAATAGAAGTTGACCTCTAAGCCTTGCACGCCATCGATTCCGCTGTATCCAAAGTAGCCCGTCAGGGCCATCTCGACGGTGTTGGCCGCGAGCCCGCCTGGGTTGTCAAAGTCATCGACAGCACCGATGTCATAGGCGGAGAAAGCTGGCTCAAAGTACTGGTCGGTCAGGACGGAAGCAGCGTCAATGGCTGTGCCATCGGCCGGACCAATCTGATCCAAGAGTGTGATGTTCTCGCCCGCCACTTGGGTCGCGATCGATGCCGTGAAGCAAAGGCAAATTGGCCAGCGAGACATCAGCGGTAGGCTTGCGGAACTTGACATGGTTCGACCTGACGAAGCGATTGGGTTGAGGTAAATCGCCCCCCCCCCGGGGTACGCCCCATTAGGCCGCTCATCATACCGGTTCTTTGTGTTGATTCAAAGGGATTTCATGGAATTGAGAGGGCGTGAGATTGTGGCGATCTCGCCAGTAGGGTGCTTGGTGGCTATCCTTCCCCCCCATGACAACACTGCGACGACATCGGCATTGGGCCTTCAGTGGATTCATCCTGCTTCTGGCTCACATTGATTCGGCTTCTGGAGCGCCACCGGTTGGAAATCCCTCGCAAGTGAGCTTGCCGCCTGCTCCCGCCGTTGAGCCCGCCGACCCAGCGATTGTGACTGCCGCCGACGGCCTCTTACGCCACGCAGCCACCGTATTTTCGGAAGCACCTGTTGTCCAGTGCAGAACGACCGTCCAGTCCCGAGTTGGCGAGAACGAGAGAACACTGGTCGTAGAGTCGATATTTGGCCCAAATGGAACAGCGCTGATCACATCTCCGCAGTCCACGCTCCTCTCTCAAGACGGCAAACTGAGCATCGTTTTGCAGGATGTCTGGGATCGATACCTGGAGACTCCGGTTGGGCGGAGTTTGGCTGACGGGATAGAGAATGCCATGGGTGATCGGGCACTCGCGGGGTTCGAAGTCATGATGCGCGACGGAGATCCGCCGGAAGCGTGGCTCGAAGTCCTGCTGATGCGGTCCATAGGCGTACCGAAAATCATTGGCCTTGAGCGAATCACCGCCAGTAGTGGGTTGGAGATCGACCGGATTCATCTCGCTGGCAGGTTTGGCCGAGGTTGGGTTGACTTGGATTCAGCTCGGAGCGTTATTCTTGGTGCTCAGGCGCGTATGCGAGTCATCCCCGAAGAAGGGCTGGAGCCTTTCGAACTGGATCTGATTATGAAAACAGACACGGTGTTTCTTGAGGAACTGCCGTTTGCCTTGGATATCGATCCTGGAATCAGGACTCCTGTGCCGCATCGCCATGATCTCGACCCAGTACTTCGAAACCGGATGTCTATTGGGCAGCAGGCCCCACCGCTCAAGCTTCAGCAACTCGGAGGGGGCGAAGTCGATCTTGCCAAACTTCGCGGTTCACATGTGATTCTGTGCTTCTGGACGTCGTGGGCCGATGCAAGCAAGCGTGGCATCGACCAGTTGGAACAGATAAGCGAGCACTTGGCCGGACTCGAAGATGTGCACTGCTACGGGGTGAACATCATGGAGCGGACTGATGACCCTTCCGAGCGAGCGGCTCTGATCAAGTTCGTGTGGGACAAGGCTGGGGTGAAGGTTCCAACCTTGGTGACCCCAGATGACCAGCTTCGTACTGCTTGGGGAGTGACGACCGTGCCATACAGCGTCTTGATCGGTCCCGATGGATCGGTGCTGGACATTCAGACCGGTTGGGAGGCCGACTGGCCGAAGAGAGCCCAGAGTCAGGTTGAGGGCATCCGCAGCAAGGGAAGCGACTTGGACAACTGATGGGATCAGCCGAGGCCAGGGGGGTGGCTCTAGAAGGCTGACGATTCAATGTCCACCAAGTCCGAAGCGGTCCTCAGGGGTCCGATCGGATGGTGTTCTTACGCTTGCCTCTTCACTTCTTCTGCCTCTCTCCGGTGAGCGATCTATGCGCGTCGCAGGCAGCGGTATGAGCGGACGGGGTCGAGTAGACGACGCGTTTGTCCTTGCCTGCTCTACACAAGGCAAGGAACCTGCCACTTGTATCGCGCTGCGGCGGACGCAACCAAGTGGAACGAGTTGGGGATTCAAAAAGAACAGCCCCCCGATCCGAAGATCGGGGGGCTGGTAAGAACGTTGGATCAAATCGTCCCGAAGGACGAT
>JAAERN010000065.1 GCA_024230295.1 Planctomycetota bacterium | reverse complement strand
CGCTTGTTGCTGAGGTCATGCCGTCCCCCACTGTTGCCTCTCAGTTCCACCCCATCGCCCAGGTCCAGCGGCTCGGTGATCCGATATTCGCCATCAGGCACCAACACGATACCGCCACCGTTCGCGGCACTCGCCTCGATCGCGTTCTTCAAGGCCTGAGTGTCATCGGCTTTGCCATCACCGACTGCTCCGTAGTTTTGAACATCGAACAGATCGACTTTCGCCGGTTTACGGATTCGGTCGTAGGTGTTCTGAAAAGCCGGCAGCTTCTCATCATATTGATGCTCGCGATACACCGTGCGAGGGCCGAGAATCTCGGTCTCACCGGCCACGGTGCAGTTAACGAGTTCAGCCACTCCGTTTCGAATCGAGATCGATCGCTCTCCGCCCTCGATGCGGGTGGTGTGCATCTTGTAGTGGGTGCGATCCTTTCCCCAGATGCCATACTCAGCTCCCTGCAAAGTGCTCCCCACGATCCGAAAGCCTTTGGCGTCGTCGACATGCAGGGCAGTGCCGCAATCAGTGACGGAGAAGTAGGACAGTTCCCCGCTGGCATCATCCCCCGAGACGCCACGCTCGAAGTGGAGTCCTTTCTGGTACCCGGAGATCGTCGAGAACCCGGCATAGAATCCATCCATCTCGTAGATATGAAGACCGGTTCCGTGCTTGCGCATGTAGTCTGCATGCGCGCCGCCTTCGGGAGGACTTCCAGGCAACCCGGACCAGGTCCAGTAGTCCGGTGAAAAGTGGATCGAATCATAGCGCGACACGGCATAACTTCTG
>JAAERN010000064.1 GCA_024230295.1 Planctomycetota bacterium | reverse complement strand
TTGCCAGGAATGGCCTCGACATCGCCGGCGTGCCAGTCGTTGATCTCGCCCATTGGCTGAGCCATCTCGTCCTTCGAGTCGGTGATCATTGGCGTCATGACGAGATCTTCAAATTCGCCGGGCAGGTGCTTTGCCGCCAACTCGCTGATCTTGGCCGCGCACACCTTGAATGCATTCCAATCATCCTTGGCTTCCCATGGCGGATCATGCGCAGGCGTGAAAGGATGGAAGAACGAGTGCAAGTCGCTGCACGTCAAGTCGTACTTCTCGTACCAGTGCGCAGTCGGCAGAACGATGTCGGCATAGTTGGCCGTCGAGTCCATACGCAAGTTGACGCTGACCATAAGATCAAGCTTGCCTGTCGGAGCGTCCTCATGCCAGTCGATGCCTTTGATGAGACCCTTGGAGCGATCTTCGCCCAGCACGTTGTTGTGCGTACCCATGAGGTGCTTGAGGCCATATTCATGCCCACGCATACTCGTGCCAATGAGGTTGCCACGCCAGACCCAGAGAACCTTGGGATGGTTGTCGTCGGCATCGACATCTTCGAGCGCGAAGCGTTCCTTGCCCTGACTGAACTGTTCGGCAACATACTTGCCGACCTTCTCATCGTTGTCGGCACCGGCGTCTCGGGCCTCCTTGAGCAGTTCGATCGGATTCTTCTTGTCGATCTGCGGGTAGAAGGGAAGCCAACCGTTGCGCACGGCATACAGATCGACGTCGGCCACGTGGTTGCCAGCCTTCTCTGGGAAACGTTTGGCCCACGGCGCCCAGATCGGGTCGAGTTCCATGCCGTCGTAGCGATACTGGTCGGTGTGGAAGTAGAAGTACGACGTGCTGTTGGCGTGCCGTGGCGTGTGTGTCCAGTCGCTTGCACCACCGAGCGTACCGATCGCCGCATAGGGACGAATCTTCTCGGTTCCGACATAGTGATTGAAGCCACCACCATTGCGTCCCATGCAGCCGGTCAGGATGCCCATGACCGCCATTGAGCGATAGATGAGCGGTCCGCCCTGATACCAGTGCAGAACACCCGAGCCGGTGATGAACATGCTCTTGCCCTGAGTCTTCTCGGCGTTATCCGCCCACTCACGTGCAACGCGGGTCACGAGATCACGGCTGCAACCGGTCTCCTGCTCCTGCCATGCTGGGGTGAACGGCGATGATGCATCGTCATAGTCGGCCGGGTACGCACCCGAGAGACCACGGCGAACACCAACCTGCGCCAACAAGAGGTCGTAGGCGGTCGTCACGATGACCTCTTCGCCGTCCTTGTTACGGACCCGCTTGACCGGAACGCCTCGGCTGTGGGCGACCGCATCGCGGCCTTTACCCGGCGTCGTGCCGAGTTCAAGATCGAAGGTGTCGGTGAAGTCAGCGAACTGGACCTGGACTTCCTCGAAGGAACCATCATCGCCCATGCACGAAAGCATCGGGTCGAATTCGGAGCCGGTGAAGTCTTCACTCTTGAGATTCCATCGGCCGGTGTGCTGCTCTTCCCAGCGGTAGCCCAGCGTGCCGATCGGCAGTTTGACCGTATCGGTCCCCTGCTCAAGCTGCACGATCTTCCATTCGGCATTCTCTTCGCCTGCGTACTCGTTGAAGTCGCTGCCCCGCATGAAGCGGCCGGAGAGATACGAACCATCGTCCTGCTTATCAAGCTGCACAACGAACGGAAGGTTGGTGTACTGCTTGACGTAGTCGTAGAAGTACTCCGCCCGCCGGTCGATGTGGAACTCCTGCAAGATGACATGGATGCAGGACATGATGAACGCCGCGTCGGTTCCCGGCTGCACCGGAACCCAAAGGTCGGCGAACTTCGTCATGTCCGAGTAGTTCGGGGCCAGGTTGACGATCTTGCCGCCGTTGTACTTGTGCTCCGAGGCAAAGTGCGCGTCGGGCGTACGGGTCATCGGGAGGTTTGACCCCATGACGATCCAGTAGGTGCTCTGGTACCAGTCGGCTGCCTCCGCCACGTCGGTCTGATCGCCCCACATCATCGGCATGATGTGAGGAAGGTCGTGGTACCACTCGTAGAAACTGAGCATCGTTCCGCCGAGCAGGTTGCACAGGCGGTGTCCGCCCAAGAAGCTCACCATGCTCATCGCCGGAATCGGCGAGAACGAAGCCAGGTGATCCGGCCCGTATCTCTTGGTGGTGTAGATGATCGAGGCAGCCCAGATCTCGGTTGCGAGATCCCAACTGCTTCGGCGCCATCCAGCCTTGCCCCGCGCGTTGCGGTACGTCGCCTTTCGCTCGGCATCCTCAACAATGCTGCCATAGGCCTCGACCGGATCCTTGCCGGACGCTCGCTCTTGCTCGTAGTACTCGAGCAGCACGCCACGGATATACGGGTACTTCGGGCGAACCGGGCTGTATGGATACCACGAAGCGGAGATGCCTCGCTGGCAACCACGCGGCTCGTAACTCGGCGTGTCGTCTCGAATCTGCGGCCAGTCGGTCTTCTGGAGTTCCCAGCAGATCAGGCCGTTCTTGACGAACACTTCCCAAGAACACGAACCAGAGCAGTTGACGCTGTGACTGGTACGAACGGTTCGGTCGTAGGACCATCGCTCGCGGTAGAAATCTTCCCAATCACGTGGCTCATCGGCCACTCGGAACCAGCGAGATCCTGTTCCCGTGCTGCCATTGGATCCAACAGTCATGCCTCGATCTCCTGTGACTGAGGCGAGAGGCCGCAGCCGATTCGGAACGCTTCAATGAATGGACGGAAGTCGCGAGCAGTGCCGTACACCGCGACCACTGCTTCGCGTCGTTGGTCATAGACAAGATTAACGACGACGTTGCGGCCGATCGGATGCTTCCGCTCGGGCCCTTCGGTCACCGTGTCATCACTCATCGCCTGGATGGCGACGTACATCAATTCGTCGGGGTGCTGCTGCCACCAGATCTCAAAGTCCCAGCCTTCGAGGCGAGCGTGCTCTTCGCCGCTCGTGAGCGTGGCGTCGGTGGGATCGATGTCCCACTGCGGCACGGATGGCCAACCGTCCCAGTGTTCGTCCGGAAGATCCATCTCAGGAGAAGGAATCGGCTCCGGGCCACCCTCGCCGAAGCCCGAGTCTTCCGCGATACCAGCCTGATGCAGGCGAGCTGTTTCTGGATCGAGTACTGGAAGTGATAACGCCTGATCATCGCAGGTACCGTTGGTGCTTCCGCAGCCGCAGGTCGACTCCTTCGGCCAACTCACGCGGACGCGATCAACGCCTTCGATGCCGCCGAGTTCTCGCTTGATCGCCGCTGCGAGTGCGTCGTGTCCGAACGTGTCGCCCTCTGGCGTAGAGAGTTCAATTCGAACGATCGACTCATCGACCGCGACATCGGTCACCAGACCGGCAGTCATCAGGTCGGTCTTTGTTTTTGGATCACGGAGCGACGCGAGTCGCTCCGAAACCGCATGCTTCATACTGACCATGACACCACACTCCTCAATATCGTCGGGGCGTTTGCTCATTTGTGAACGATGGCACAATACCTATCCACGACTTGTTTGTCTAGATATCGCCAATTCTTTTTTAGAGGACCATTATGGCCCTTTTTTGCCCCTTCACGGATACCTCCTCTGGCTTACCTCGATTGTGGCCCCCCACCGCGGTAGCCTCCCCGAATAGAACCTGTCCCCTTGAATACCAATTCAAGACAAGATTATCATGTATTATGTAGGGCACTTACCTCCACCCTTGACTTCACGACTCCCACCAGAGGACACCCCCCCATGACCATCACCCTCGAGACCCCCGTCGGCGATATCGCCTCCCACCACCCACTGGCCACCCGCGTCTTTGCGCGGCACAAGATTGACTTCTGCTGCGGAGGCGGCAAGCCCCTCGGCGATGTATGCCAGAGCAAGGGCATCGACGGAACCGCCTTAGTAGCCGAGATCGAGAATGAAATCGCCACTGGACCTGACATGGATTCGCAGTGGGACACAGCGCCGCTCGATGATCTCATCGACTACATCGTCAGCACCTACCACCGGAGTCTCAACGAGGAACTCCCCCGCCTTGAAGCAATGCTCACGAAGGTCAACCGCGTTCATGGCGAGAAGGACCCGCAGCGCTTGGCCGAGTTGCTTGATGTATTCCACGGCCTGCAGGCCGAACTCATGGAGCACATGATGAAGGAAGAGAAGATTCTCTTCCCGATGATTCAGGCCGGCGAAGGAAGTTCCGCAACTGGGCCGGTGTCTGTAATGGAACACGAACACGAGTCCGCCGGCAATGCGCTCCGCCGAATCCGAGCGCTCACCGACGACTACACGCCCCGCCCCGATGCATGCAACACATGGCGAGCACTGTGGGCCGGGCTAGAACAACTCGAAGTCGATCTGCACCAGCACATCCATCTCGAGAACAACATCCTCTTTCCGCGGGCGCTCGCGGGGTAAAAGAAAACGGAAACTGCTTGGGGTCAGGCACCGTCTCGGTGCCTGACCTCTTTGCTATCTGTGTGCGTTTGGTACTGTTGCGGCAGGGAAACGAGGTCAGGCACCAAGGCGTTTCCTGACCTCAGCGATACCAGCCCCCACCATGCCTACTTCTTCTCAATCGAGCGAAGCACGCCGCCATGATCGCTGTCTTCGTTGAAGAACAGGAAGGCTGAAATCTCGCGGGCATCCGTAAACGCAACAGCGCCGATACCCGGAGCCAAGAACACGTATTTCTGCGCGCTCACCGATGCTGGGCCGACGCTGCCGTCGTAGGTCACGCGAACCAGCCGGGTATCAAACTCCCCCTTTGGCACCTTCACCCGCCACCCCCCAAGATCGGCCCATGTACAGGTCACGGTTCCGGAGTGCGAGACGACTGTCGGCTCGTGCACGTCGTAGATCTTGACCTTGATGTCGCGCTTGTCGATCTTCCCGGGCTTGAGCCCCGTCAGGACAACCGGCTCAGGAGGATTCAATCGAATAATCAGACCGTTGGCTGTCGACACTTCGCTCGGAATCACGATGCCCGCGTCCGCCCGCTGGCTGATATATCGCGTCGCACCGTCCGACACGGTCATCTTCCAGCCCTCCCGCGGCGAGCCGACAGGCGTACCTGGCTCGCGAACGCCCGAGGTGAGCACCAGCGTTACCTTCTTATCCGCCGCCACGGGCCGGTCGTACCGGAACATCGCGTCCTGCAAGGGATACCAGTCAGTAACGTCTGAGAGTGGTGGCACCTTCTCCGCCGGGCCGAGCACGACACCGGGCAGATGCTTCTCGATCCGAGCGGCATCTGCGGACGGAAGCGATGCCATCGGGGCATCGCCAAAGCACCACGCAGTCAGGACCAGAAGCAGGAAGACGCTCAGGTGGGGTTTCTGCATGGGCGAGAGTATCCCGCGAAGCCGCCAGAGCGGCAAGTCGGTACTCCACGGCTGGCGCGGTATCCTCCCAGCAACGCATGACGCGTGGTAGGGAGCGGTCCACGATGATGGACTGGGTCAACAAATGGAAGCGACCAGCAATGGGCTGGGTGGGCCTCGGCAGTATCGCCGCTGGCATCGCGTGGGTCCCCGCCGACATAACGCTCCGGCTCGCCATCCTCACCATCGGCCTGGCACTCATTTGCATGGCCATGCCGACACGGATCTGGGCGAACTTCAGATCATGGTGGACCGACTGATCACTCTGCCGCGGCCTGATCGACCAGCAGCGAAACCAGAATCCCCGAAACGATCTCGTTGAGCTTGCCGCTTGGACGCATCGCCTCGGCTGCGAGCGCCGGATCCGGCTGAAAGTAGCCACCGACATCGCATGGCTCACCCTGGCAGGCGATGAGTTCGGAAACAATTTGCTCCTCGGCATCCTCGAGCGCCTTGGCGGTCTTTGCAAACCGCATCGCAAGTTCCTCGTCGGTGGTCTGCGCGGCAAGCGCCTCGGCCCAATAGAGCGCCACGTAGAAGTGGCTCGCGCGGTTGTCGAGTTCGCCGCACTTGCGTGAGGGCGACTTGTTGTTCATGAGATACTTGGTCGTGGCCTCATCGAGCGTCGTCGAGAGCAACCTCGCGTATGGCGTGCCGCCGCGATCGGCCAAATGTTCAAGCGCAGCCGCCAACGCCAGAAACTCACCGAGCGAATCCCAACGCAGATGGCCTTCCTTCAAGAACTGCTGTACGTGCTTGGGGGCCGAGCCGCCGGCGCCGGTTTCAAAGAGCCCACCGCCGTTCATCAGTGGGACGACCGAAAGCATCTTGGCGCTGGTGCCGACCTCGAGAATAGGGAAGAGGTCCGTGAGGTAGTCACGCAGCACGTTGCCGGTAACGGAAATGGTGTCTTCGCCACGGCGAATCCGCTCAAGCGAGAACCGCGTCGCCTCCACCGGGGCGAGGATCTCAAACGTGAGACCTGACGTATCGTGATCCTGTAGATACGTCTCGACTTTCGCAAGGAGCTGCCGGTCATGAGCGCGTTCGTTGTCGAGCCAGAAGACCGCGGGGACGCCAGTCGCTCGCGCCCGCGTCACAGCGAGTTTGACCCAATCTCGGATCGGCGCATCTTTGGTCTGGCAGGCCCGCCAAATATCTCCCTCTTGGACCGCGTGTTCCATAAGCGTCGCGCCACCGCCGGCCACGACGCGAACCGTCCCAGGCGCCGTCATGATGAATGTTTTGTCGTGTGACCCGTACTCTTCGGCCTTCTGCGCCATGAGCCCAACGTTGGGAATGCTGCCCATCGTGGTCGGGTCGTAGGCGCCGTGCGTCTTGCAGTCCTCGATGACCGCCTCGTACACGCCAGCGTAACTGCTGTCTGGAATAACGGCGATTGCGTCCTGCTGCGTGCCTCCCGCATTCCACATCTGTCCCGAAGTTCGAATCATCGCGGGCATTGAGGCATCGATGATGACATCACTCGGAACGTGAAGATTCGTGATGCCCCGGTCGGAGTCGACCATCGCGATGGCCGGGCCGGCCTCAAGCACAGCCTGGATATCACGCCTGATCGCCTCCTGTTCAGACTCCGGAAGCGACTCAATCCTCGCGAGCAGATCACCGAGACCGTTGCGGACATCGACACCGAGGCGGCCGATCGTTTCGGCGTGCTTCTCGAACACTGATGCGAAGAACACACGCACCGCGGCGCCGAAGATGACCGGATCGGACACCTTCATCATTGTCGCCTTCATGTGCAGTGAGAAAAGCACGTCCTCGGCTCGCGCGGCATCGACCTGCGCTTGCAGGAATGCCACGAGGTCCTTCTGGCTCATAAAGGTCCCGTCCAGAATCTCACCTTCCAGCAAATCAAGCCCATCTCGCAGGCACGTCACCGTGCCATCCTCAGCCACGAACTCGATCCGAGCCGTTGTCGCCTTGTTCATCGTCACCGATTGTTCGTTGTGACGGAAGTCGCCGCTGCTCATCGTGGCAACGCGGGTCTTGCTCTGGTTTGACCAGGCGCCCATCGAGTGCGGGTGCGCCCGCGCGTATTCCTTGACCGCCCGCGGCGCTCTGCGATCAGAGTTGCCTTCCCGAAGCACCGGGTTAACGGCGCTTCCTTTGACGCTGTCGTAAGTCGACTTGATGTCGCGATCTTCGTCGCAGGAGGGCTCTTCCGGATAATCCGGAAGGTCGTAGCCGTGATCCTGCAACTCCTTGATCGCGGCCTTGAGTTGCGGGATGGACGCGCTGATGTTCGGAAGTTTGATGATGTTCGCTTCCGGCTGCTTGACGAGTTCTCCGAGCTGCTCAAGCACGTCGGGAACGCGGTACTCCTCGGGGAAGCGATGCGAGAACTTTGCAAGGATGCGTCCCGACAGCGAAATGTCCCGGAGTTCGACGTTGATTCCGCTCGGGCCGACGAAGGCCTTCACGAGTGGAAGAAACGAATACGTCGCCAAGGCGGGAGCCTCGTCGGTATGGGTGTAGACGATCGTGCGCGGTTGCTGCATGGCTTCTCGTGGCTCCGGGACAAAAACAGTTGGCCTGATGTGGGTTGAGCCACGCATTCTACTGCACCAGAGTTTCCGTGGACGCCCTTTGGGGACCCCCGTTTCAACCCGCCCGAGGCAGCCTCATGCAGTCCAGTTTGCCAGCAGAATCAGCAGGTCGTCCACGCCAACAATCCAGTCACCATTGAAGTCACCCTGACACTCAGAGCCCGGCATACAGGCCCCCCACGCCTGAAGAATCAGCAGAATGTCGTCGACGCCGACAACTCCGTCGCCGTTGGCGTCACCTTCAACGGTGCATCCGCTGCCGCCGCTATCTGGAACGATTCGAAACAGATTGCCCTGCTGCGACACGATGACGAGTTCGCCCTGCCAGTCAACGCCAATTGCGGTGATGCCCGAGATACCCGGCTGGCCACCAGGATTGAGCGCCGCGGTGTGACTTTGAACATCGACCACCGCCCCGCCGTCGAGCCGGCACGACCAGACATCGCCGCCGCACCAGTCACCATAGAAATACCGCCCTTGCATGCCATCAATAGCACAGCCGTCGTACACACTGCCACCGGTAATAGAGCAGCCTTCATTGTGCTGGTATTCCAGATGCGGCTCGGTGAGGTCACTGCCGCAACTGCACTGGGCATTCGGGATGCACCAGGTGCCTTCGGCACAGTCCCAACCGAAGTTCTGCCCGCCACCGTCGCCCGCCTCGATTACGTCGATTTCCTCGCGCTGATACAGACCGACGTCAGCGATCCAGAAGTCTCCAGACACATCACCAAAGTCGGCGCGGTACGGGTTTCGCAGCCCCCGCGCCCAAATTTCGCCAGAGCCCTGGCCAATGAATGGATTGTCGTCAGGAATGCCAAAGTTCCGATTCGCATCCGCCGGATAGGCATCTTCGGCGTTGGGATCGACCCGCAGCACCTTGCCCCACAGCGATGTCAGCGATTGACTGCGTGCACCTGCAGTCGCGTCGCCGCTGTACCCGCCATCGCCCATCGGGATGTAGAGCATGTCGTCGGGACCAAAGCCAATCCAACCACCGACATGAAATCCGTTGCCGCCGGGATATGTCAGTTCGACAATCACGTGCCTGCTTGTGATGTCCGCGAGATCCGGATCATCGGACGAGACCGTATATCTCGCGACGCACACGCGATTGCTGCTTGACGTCCCGCGTGTGTGCTGCACGTAGAAGAATCCATTCGTGTCAAACGATGGGTCAAAGCACAACCCGAGCATGCCGTTCCACGTTTCGTCAGGAACCAGTGAGTCAATATTCAAGAAGGACTGCTGCTGCAACACGCCATCTTTGATAAGCCGCACGCGGCCGTGTTTCTCAACGATGAAGAGCCTGCCGGTGTCGTCCGGAATCGCCGTTACATAGGTCGGTTCGGTGAGCCCCGAGTGAATCAGTTCGGCCGTGATCGACAACTGATCTCCGCCAAGGCACCAACCGCTCACCAACATTCCAAGAACGGCGAAGGTAATCAGTCGCATCGGCAAGTCTCCTTCTCTCTCCCAATCATCCGGCTGAAGCAGCCAAGCCGTTCCCCAAAACCATATTCGATCCGGCAGGCAATTTATCTCATTACCCTACAGCAACTTACCGCTCGCAGCCTCCCGTAAGTCCTTTGTTGAGCAGTCTATAAGTTACCTGTCCGATCGATGCGGCGGGTACGCTGCGGCTCGCCACAGGCCATCGGCGCTTCGTTTGCACCGCCCGATCGCCAAGTCATCATGGTCGGAGGCAACAGCGGCTTTCAGGCGTCGATCCAGAACATCGTCACGGCCACCATGTATGAGCGTCCGATCAACTGTTTCATCCTCAACAACGGCTGCTATAAGTTCATCGAGTTCGAGGAAGCAAGCCACGACGGCAACGTCGCATCTGAAACACGCTTCCTCAATCCGGACTACGCCGCGCTGGCGGAGACCTGCCACTGCAAGGGCATTTCGGTCAGCGAGTACAGTGACCTCCTGCCTACCGTGCAGGAGGCACTCGCGCACGACGGACCATGTATTATGGATTGCCATGTCGACCCCAATGCCCTCATGATTCCTCCGGCAGTGACACCTCATATGGCCGCGAACTACATGAAGAGTGAAATCAAGAGTTGGTTTGCGCCGCCCTCGGCAGAAATGCAACATCTCGCCGCGCAGGCTGATGTGGAGGCCACTGGGCTGTGATCGAAGCAGTCCTACTGCTGGGATTCGCCGCGGCGGCGCAGGACGCCCCTACAGATCGGTACACCGCCTGGTTCACACAACTCGATCAGAACCGGAATGGTGTCCTGACGGCGGACGAGTTTGTAAGGCCCGCCATGTTCAAGCGGTTTGACCTGAACAGCGACGGCGAGATCTCCTGGATCGAGGGACTCGACGCTGCAGACTCACTCGGATGGGCGAACCGCAAACCGCCGCCGCCACTCGGCGTCCGGCTCCATCGTGACCTTGCCTACGGACCACACGAACTCAACACGCTCGATCTGTACGTCCCTGAGACGGCGGGTCCGCATCCCCTGCTCATCATGATTCACGGGGGCGGATGGCGGCGTGGCGATAAGAACAACCAGAATTCCGGTCCGAGCAAGGCCGCGTTCGCCGCCGAGCGCGGCTGGGCGCTCGCCTCGATCAACTACAGGCTCTCGCCCGAGGTGCAGCACCCCGCCCATGTCGAGGATGTTGCCGCCGCGATCGCATGGCTGCTGGAACATGCCCCAGGCAAGGGCGTCGATACAGAACATGTCGTACTCATGGGGCATAGCGCTGGCGCGCACCTCGCCACGCTGGTCGCAACAGATTCCTCCTACCTCGCAGCCCACGATCAAACCCTCAGCGACATCGACGGCGTCATCCTGCTCGACGGCGCGGGCTACGACATCCCGGCGTTGCTCCGCAACCGCAGGGACGAGCAGCATATTCCCGACATCTTCGAAACCGCGTTCACAACTGACCCCGATATACAGCGAGATGCCTCTCCCCAACACCACGTCTCACGTGAGGCGGGTATTCCTCGGCATCTCATCGTGCACATCGATCGCCGCGTCAGCAGAGATCGTTCACGCGCCTACGCCGACTCACTTCGGGACGCCCATGTCCCAGTGCAAGTCGTCGAATCGCCACAGGACTCTCACGCCAAAATCAATCGCCGCATCGGACAACCAAATCACCGACCGACCGTCGCAACTGCGGCCTTTCTGGACCGCATTCATGGCCCGCCAGGCATGCGATGGGTTCCCGGCGGCACCTTCACCATGGGCTCTGATGGCCCCTCTGCAAGACCGGACGAGCAACCGCCGCATGCCGTTGACGTTGACGGATTCTGGATTGACACAACCGAAGTCACCAACGCCCAGTTCGCAGCGTTTGTCGCCGCGACTGGATACGTCACGACCTCGGAGCGGCCAGTCGACTGGGATGCCATGAAACTCCAAGTCCCGACCGGCACACCAAAGTTGACCGAGGCGGAACTCACGCCTTCTTCGGCCGTCTTTACACCCACGGAAGGCCCCGTTGATCTGAGAGACTTCTCGCAGTGGTGGAAATTGGTACCGGGCGCCGATTGGCGGCACCCGACTGGGCCCGAGAGTTCGATTGAAGGCCGCGAACACTGGCCGGTCGTGCATGTCTCATGGGACGACGCCCGCGCGTACGCCGCCTGGGCGGGCAAGGCGTTGCCAAGCGAAGCGCAGTGGGAACGGGCCGCGCGATTCGGTCACGATGGCGAGCCCTTTATGTGGGGCGATGCGTTGACTCCACACGGAACGCACATGGCCAACATCTGGCAAGGCACCTTCCCGCACGTCAATTCGGAAGCCGATGGATTCGCGGGGGTCGCGCCAGTCAAGCAGTTCCCCGCAAGCGAACTGGGCCTCTATGACATGGCCGGCAACGTCTGGGAGTGGACGGCGGATCGGTATCGCCCAGACACCTACGCCAGCCGCGCCTCGAACCCGCACGCGTGCAAAAATCCCGCCGGCCCCAACGACACCTATGATCCCCAGAACCCCTACGCCGAAGACGTGCGGGTGCAAAAAGGTGGATCGCACCTGTGCCACGCCACGACGTGCGAGTCCTATCGGCCCAGCGCCAAGATGTCCGCAACGCCCGACAGCGCCCTGAGCCACGTCGGCTTTCGATGCGCCGCACCCACCACATCACAGTGGCTGCGATACGCGGGCGACGCTTCACAGGAGCCGGGCCGCGGACGCCGCATCGTGCTGGTTGCCGGCGACGAAGAGTACCGCTCGGAAGAATCGATGCCGATGCTCGCTCGCATGTTCAACACACTTGGCTTTGAGACCGTCGTCCTGTTCAGCCAGGATCCTGCAACCGGCGAGATTGACCCCGATGAATCGTCGAACATTCCCGGCCTGCACCTCATTGATGAGGCCGACCTGCTGATCCTGCAACTTCGGTTCAGGCATCTCCCTGACGCCGACATGGCGCACATCGCTGACTACGTCGAATCGGGCAAGCCGGTCATCGGCATTCGAACGGCCACCCACGCATTCGCGTACCCCGACGACTCGGCGTCTCTTTATGCGGGATGGTCATGGAACCGCGCGGGCGGATTCGGCAGCGAGATCCTCGGCGAGACATGGGTCGCGCATCACGGCAACCACGGCCGGGAAGCCACGCGAGGAATTGTCGAAGCTGAGAACGCAGGCCACCCAATCCTTCGGGGCGTCGATGATGTCTTCGGTCCAACCGACGTCTACGCCATCAACTCGCTTCCTGAAGATGCCACGATCCTGCTGCGAGGCGCCATCCTCAGCGGCATGTCCCCCTCGGATCCGCCGGTCAGGGATGCCCGAAACGAGCCGATGCATCCGATCGCCTGGACGCGGGAGCGAGTAATGCCCTCGGGCGATGTGCAGCGGATCTTCGCGACAACGATGGGCGCGGCCCATGATTTCTCCAGCGAAGACCTTCGGCGGCTCATCGCCAACGCCGCCCTCTGGCAACTCGGCGAAGCGCAGGCCATCCCGGAGAATGGCCTTCCCGCTCCGATCGTGGGCAGTTGGGACCCAACCCCGTTTGGATTTGGCGGCTTCCGTGGCAACCAGAAGCCATCCCGCATCCATAATGGCTGGCCCCCAAAGCTAAAGGACTCACCGCCCGGCAGGAATTGAAGCCGTACCGCTCGCCGCCGATTCTAATTTGTCAGAGTCGTCAGGTTATCGCGGGTATTGCCCCCAAAGAGGAACTCTATCTTGCAACGGAAGGGGAAGCCCGGCGTTCATACGCACGCACATTGCAGCCATAACCGGCACTCAAACTGCGGAGAGATGGATTCCGGTTTGTGTATCAACGCTGCCAAAGTTGCGTACGACGAATGCGCCTCGGAGCTTACAGCGAGGCAGTAGGCCGCAACTGCCACATCGCTTCTGATCGACCCTCTCGCAGGACCTCCCGCATAGCCAGCCGAAATGGTGGCGAGGGCGATCATTACAAGATTGGTCAACCTCATAATCACGGTTTCTAATCCTCCAATGCATCCCCACAGACGACGGAATCTGAAATGGCACAGGGCTCTTGACCAGCGATTGCGAGTCGCACTCAACAATCGCCTGACGGGCAAATGATTGATTGCCATTTACATCCCGTTAGTATCGAGTGCAGCGGCGTTGGTAGTGGAAGCACGCCAGGCGAAGAGGAGAATCCACCATGCAACCCACGCGTAGCGCCACCGCAGCGACCGCCCTGCCGCTCTGTGCGATGGAGGTCGCGTACTTGGACATAGTTCAAATAGTGAAGGACGACCAATGAATCCATGCATCCCCATCATCGCCGCCATCGCCTGTATCACGACTGGCGCAACTGCCATCGAAACACACGATCCGAATCGCACCGCGACGATCTACGTTCACGGCTTCGACCCCGACGGCGCTGAGATGACCGGTGTGTTTGGCGAAGACATGAGCGAACCGCTGCTCGCAGTGATTGCCGACATGGCTGGCATCCCGCTTCTGGGCGGAGATCCATTGCCCATCAATTCGGTGGCCGGGACCACGTATTACGGCGATACGCCTCCGGACTACTACTCCGCAGCCGATATCGCGGAACTTGACGCCATCACCGCCGCCTGGGGCGGAGGCATGCCGCGGTACGCATTCATCATCGCCAAGTATGCCCGGAATGTCATGCAGCGCACCGGCGCCTCGCAAGTCAATATCGTCAGCGCCAGCATGGGTACGTATGTTGCGCGTTGGCTCATCACTCACGACAGCGACGGCCTCGCCAGCGAAGGGACGATCGCACGTTGGCTCTCCCTGGAAGGCGTACTTGCTGGACATTGGGCCGCAACAAACGACACTCTCTCTGATCTCTGGGATGAGTACGGCACGCCCTCGATTGACGTCGATCAAATGCACTACGACTGGTGCAATGCGCAGTACGGCGATCGACTCACCATGGACAGCGCCCTCTTTGGTGACATACTCGTAGGCATGGAAATCTCAACCCGCGACACCGAAGGTGACCTCACCAATGTGATGCTTCTAGTTAATGATTTTCATGCCAACGACGGTGTCGTCACTGCCGCAGAAGCGTGGTATCACACAGTGACACCCCAATCTCAGTTCATGGGGCACGAGCCCACCCGAACGTACTTCCATGTCAATCACTACGAACTCGCCGAGCACAGCCCGGGGATGGCTCAGATTGCCAGTTTCCTCACCGGAACCCGCAGGGTCCGCATCGAACTCACCGACGCACAGATTCAGGACATGCACGAGCCGGACAACTGGGCTTGGGACTGGACCCCTGCAGAAATCGTCTTCACCAGTTCCGTCATAGCGCCTGCCGCTGACACGCTCTGGGGCATTACCGAACCCGTCTGCGACCGGCAAGCCGACGGCGTCGCCTCTCCCATCCACGAGGTTGGATCCAACGGCGACTCGTTGCAGCCCGATCATCTCGTCTACGACGACTTCCCGCCTCCCGGAGAGACCACACTCAACGTCACGGTCGGCGCAGTCGAAATCGACGATGACCTTCGCTACGGTGTATTCGAGCCGCTCATCGGTGACGGGTGGGATGAACTTGGCGAAGACACCATTGCCGTCAACATCACGACTCCGGGTGTCACATACCAATCAATCAACGCCCCGGACTTTAGCGGAACGCTCCGCATCGAAGTCATCGAATATCCGTTCCCTGAGCTGACCAACGCGGTCCCCGGCGACGTGGACGGCGACGGAATAGTCGGCGTCGACGACCTGCTCTCGATCATCGCCGCATGGGGGCCGTGCAGTGGCTGCATCGAGGACATCAATGGCGACGGTTTCGTGGACGTCAATGATCTGCTCGCGGCGCTGGCCGCATGGACGGGATGATTCGCAGCAGTTCCTTCTACTCTTCCTGCGGGTCCAACAGTTCACACGACACTGGCAGCAGTTGTCTGTACTGCAATCGGTCCGCGGCGGCGGCCATATAACCGCAATCATGTTCGATGCCCCGGTTGCCACCGTGCCGCCAGAACTCGAAGTACACCAAGACCTCATCCGGAAAGTCCAGGCGTTCTCCAAACACGCGGCCTGCTCCGCTCCGTCTCCGCCAGCAGGATCGGCTGTGTCGGAAGCAGTCCTCGCAAGAATGCTTCCAAGAACAATGGCGATGACATCCACACCTGCAACCCATCTTTACGGGGAGCGCAGGAGTGTGGCGGGGCAAGCACGCAGCTTTGTTGGGCGTTACAGATCCGTCAGCACGGACCCCAACCGGAAAGGATGATGAGTACATCGTCCACGCCGACAAGGCCATCGCCGTTGGCGTCTTCGGGACACCCGCTGCAGGCCCCCCACGCCCCAATGGTCGCCAGCATGTCATCGACGCCGATCACACCATCGCCATCAGCGTCGCCACTGCAAGGCTGAGGGTCGCCAATCTGAATCTCAACGACGATGACGCCATTGGTGGCATCTTGATCGTCCACGACTGTGGCCGTCACCCCGAGATACCAAGTGCCATCTGCGGTGCCCGCTGGAATCGTGACTGATCCATTGAGATAGTAGAAGTCGTCGGCGTAGATATAGCCGGCGTTCTCCTCGTGAATCAACTGGTCGGCTGGCGTAATCACATCGTCATCTGACAACCGCACATCGACCTCCAGGTCGATTCCGGCGCCGTCTCCATCGTTCTTGATCACCGAGAAGATGGAAGTCCCTTCGCCCGCTTCGAGCTCCTCGGACCCGAGTGTTACGTACATCACCCTGACGTCCGCAAGCAGAAACGGATACATGATCTCCACGGTGTCGATGTCACTCACGCTGAGGTGGCTTCGCTGCCCCATTTGATTCTGATGCTCCTCATAGCCTGGCTTGCACGTCATCGTCTGATTACCGGTTGAGCAGTCCCACTGCCCATAGTGCATCAATGAGTCGAAGTCATACGCCGTGTAATACGAGGAACTGTAGATGTCGTACTGCCCATGGCAGTCCGAGTAGATGTTGTTGTAGTTGACCGTGATGTACGTGTTGCGATCGGTTCGTGATTGCTGGTGATAGCGGCCCATTGCATGCATCAACTCATGGCAGATGATGTAGTGTTGATCCCAGTTGTAAATGCTCAGGGTCTGCGAACCGCCAATTTGCCCCGCGTAGGTGTAGTTCCCACCGAAGGAGCCGATATTCAGATACGAGGATTCGGATGCGCGTGGGATGAAATGTACTCCCGACACAGCCTCCATGGTGTCCATCGCCGCCCGCATGCGATATCGATTCAGCGTACTCACGCCGGAGTCGAACTGATAAAAGATCAGGCCGTCTGGCCAGAGCCAGGTGACGACGGCGCCTCGCTCGTCGGGCGGATCAAGAAACAACAACTCGCACGATTGAATCTCGTGCGGGTCCGATGCGGTTGCAACACCGTCGAGCCCCGCTCCTCCGGAAGGAGCGATCGTCAGCACACCGCATAACATGGCTATAGACAACATGAGGCACCTCTCCTACAGATCGTTGATGCGCAAAAGACCGAGCCCTTCAGCATGACAGATTTGGCGGGAATGTCACGATTTCTTCCTCACATCCGCCAAAAACCATCCCCAGTTTGCTCATGGTAGGCTGCAGCAGATGTCAAAGGGCAAGCACAAAAAACGATCAAAGAGTGGCGGCTACAAGCCTCCCGTCCAGACGCAATCCGAGGCCATTGCCAAGGCAACCGAGATTGCCACCGCACTTGAGGCCGATGGTGCCGAGGCGGCCCTGTGGGGCCAACTTCACAAGGCACTTGCCGCTGCCAAAGCCGATTCCAATGAAGTCATGCCGATGATCATGGGCCGCGACCTGAACGCCATCGGCCATCTCCTCGCGCGGCTTCGAGGCGACGAGGCCCCGATTGAGGAGCCCGAAGCGACCGACGAACCCATCCCCGATGTCCCTGCCGAGGTCAAGCGGCAGGCGATGAAGGCGTTTCGCCGCCGCATCAAGTTGATGAGACTCGACCACGAGTCCCGGCTGGGCGTTGGCCCCCTCACAGGAGGCAAGGCAGCAGATTTCGATTCGATTCTGCCGCCCCATGACTATCCGGACGAAGTCTGGCGGGCCCTGGCAGCCGATGGCCTCCTGCGGTCCACCGGCCGCGGTTTCTACGCGTTGCCGTAGTGGTGCGAGAATAATTGGGGTCGAACGAAAGCGGGGTCAGGTAACGCCTCGGTACCTGGCCCATTTACTTTCGACTTTTTTCGAAGCGTGGGCACATGCTGCAACAGGGGATCCCTAGATGTGGATGCAGGGACAAATTGCCCTCGCGGCGGGTAGCCGCAGAGAGACCCATCATGACCAAAACACGAAATTCAAGCACCGTTTCCGCAGTTGCGTTACTCGCCGTTGGCAGTACCGCGATGGCGGCTTTCCCCTCATTTGACGACCTTGTCGCAGGAACCAATTACGCTCCCGGCGACAGTTTTGTCTCTGACGGCATCAACGTCAAGATTCACGACTTCCAGTGGGGCAACGGCACTTGGACCCCCAACGGCTTCGCCTCAGTGACCACCGACTTGTGGGCGAACGGTTCGGACAACGAACTCAACACCAACAACGCTAATGCCACGTACGACTTTGCTGGCTCGATCGGAACCCAAACCGAAGTCGAACTGCTCTTTGGTGAGTATGGCGGCAACATCAATGTTGCTGTGAACGGTGATTTTGTGAATGTCAACAACTTCATCGACGTCGATGGCGCTGTGCTCGGCGGATGCACCATCACCGTCGTATCCGGGGGCCTCGGCGGCGATGCCGGCGAACTCGTCATTACGGGTGCCATTCAGGACCTCACGATCGGCGGCCAGGAACTCGCTGTCGACATTCGTGGCGAAGACGAATGCGAAGAGGCCTTTGAGGACTTGCCGCCCGATCATGTCTACTATCCTGGCGACGCCTTTGTCACCTTGGCAATTCCCGTCGAAGTTCTGAACTTTGTACTTTGGGACGGCACTGTCTGGCCTAATGGCTACGTGCTCGTTGAGAATTGGAACCAAGCCTGCGGCAACGGGCAGGAACTCTTCACCAACAACGCCAACGTCCGCTTCAAGTTTGCGGACTTGAGCCCAGTGGATGAGCTCGCATTCCAGTTCGGCGAGTATGGCGGAAACATCAACGTCGCGATCAACGGCGACTTCCGCAATGTCGCCAACTACCGCGACCTCGACGGCCTCGTCATCGGCGGCGTCACGTTCAACGTCGTAGCCGGCGGCTGGGGCAACGACTGCGGCCGCGTCGAGTGCGACGGCATCGTCAACGACCTCGTGCTTGGCGGCCAGGAGCACTTCATCGACTGCCTTGAGTACAACCGCGTGCAGCTCGACGACTGCGAGCCGTCCTATGAGGATCTCGCCCTTGGGTCGATCTACTTCAACGGCGACGCCTTTGTGACGAGCGACTACCAGTACGCCGTCAAACACTTCACATGGAGCGACGGCACCGACTTCTTCGGCGGCTACGTCGATGTGGTTGCTGACGGATTGGCCTGCAGTGCCAACAATGAACTTCATTACAACAACGCAACCACGCTCATCAAGCGATTGGACGGCGACTGGATGACCGACGTCTCCTTCAAGTTCGGCGAGTACGGCGGCAACATCAACCTTGAAATCAATGGTGACTTCCGCAACTTCAACAACATGATTGACATCGACGGCCTTGTGATCGGTGGCGTGTCTGTCAGCGTCGACTGGGGCGGCCTCGGCGGCGACTGCGGCCAAGTGAGTCTCACCGGCGACGTGGAGTACCTCCGCATGGGCGGCCAGGAGTATTGGGTCGACTGCTTCGACGCGGATTCCACACCCGCCCCGGTTCCCGGCGACATCGATGGCGATGGCGACGCGGACATCGATGACCTCCTGGCGCTTATCGGAGCGTGGGGAACCGCCGATCCGGCAGCGGATCTCAACGGTGACGGCGTCGTCGACGTCAACGATCTGCTCCTCCTACTCACCTATCTGTGATCAAACGAACGACGTGTTCCAAGAATGAGCGCGATGCCCACCTCTGGCAAATGCCAGAGGTGGGCCTTCTTTTGAGGGTCAACGCGATCGGCGGGGAAAGATCCTCGCAGTCGCCGTGGAACTGCTGTGCAGACTGCAATCGGGCGCATCATCAAGGATGATTCGCGCCGAAAAAACGAGGTCAGGTACCGGGGCGGTGCCTGGCCCCTTCCTCTTCAGCCTCCTGCCGAGTGTAGAGCCGCCAGTAGCGGCCCTTGGCATCGAGTAAATCACGGTGCGATCCTTGCTCGACAATTCGGCCGTGATCAATCACGAGAATGACGTCAGCAGAGCGAATGGTGGACAGGCGGTGCGCGATCACAAACGCGATCCGCCCCTTGAGTACTGTGTCTATTGCAGACTGAATGAGCTGTTCGGTCTCGGTATCAACGGAACTGGTCGCCTCATCCATGATGAAGACCTGTGGGTCGGCAAGGACCGCTCGGGCCAAGGCAATGAGTTGTCGCTGCCCGACGGACAACCGCGTACCGCCCTCGCCGACCTCCGCCTCGTAACCACCATCGTGCGCCTCGATGAATGCGTGCGCATTGACGAGTTTCGCCGCTGCAACGATCTCTGCATCGCTCGCATCAAGATTGCCGTAACGGATATTTTCGCGAATTGTTCCCGCAAAGAGATGCGGCGTTTGGAGCACAACGCCAAGTTGCGATTGATACCAATGAAGGCTCCGGCGGCGGTACTCCACGCCGTCGAGCAGAATCTCCCCACGTTGTGGCTCATAGAAACGCGCGGCGAGCGAAGCAATCGTCGTCTTGCCGCCGCCAGTCGCGCCAACGAGAGCAACGGACTGTCCTTCCCTAATGCGTAGATTGAAATCCAGCAGTACCGGCTCTTCAGGCTTGTACCAGAAGTCGACATGTTTGAATTCAATACTGGAAATGTCGGGTCGACCGCCATCCTCTGGCCCACCCGCAGTCGCGCGGCCCATGGCCTCAACGACCTCGGGCGCATCCCTGATGTCCGGCACCGTTTCAATGAGCGTCTGAATCCGCTCTGCCGCAGCCTGCGCGGCCTGCATGTCGGTTATTCGCGAGGCGATCTCCTGGATGGGCATCGAGAAGAGAACTGCGTACTGCATGAACGCGATAAGGCCGCCGAGGGACAAGTCCGATCCCAACTGAATCTCAATTCCTCCCTTCCATATAGCCATCCCAACACCAACGGCGCCAAGCGAGATGATGCACGGTAGATACACAGCGCTCTGCAGGGAGTTTCGAACGGTATAGCGTTTCAAATCGTCGGACTGCTGCTGAAACTCCCTGAGGCTCTCGCCCTCGCGAGCCAGCGCGCGTGTTGTCCGAACCCCCATGAGTCCTTCGTTGTAGACGCCCGTGGTGATCGAGTTGGACCGGCGAACAAGCCGACTGCTTTGAAGCAGTTTGCGCTGGAAGTACCAACTGATGATCACAAGCGGCGGCACGATCACCAATACCCACAATGCCAATCTCCAGTCGAGAATGAGCATCGCGATGACGATTCCACTAAGAAAACAGCTCCCCCACGCGAGATCGAGCAGGAACCACGGAAGCAGGCTGCTGATTTTGGTGCAGTCGCTGGTCAATCGCGACACCAGCCAACCGGTCGGCCGGGTGTCGTAATAGGAGAACGGCAACTCCTGCAGTCTGGCAAAGCCTTGCTCGCGAAGATCAAAAGCAACGCCCGTCGAGAGACGCCCCGCTGCTCGGATGAAGAGCCACACGATCGCGGAGAAGACCGTCACCAAAACTCCATAAAGCACCGCATACATGACAAAGGCTGCATCTGCCCGACCAGCTACAGCCTCATCCGTAATCCATGCGATACACAGTGGCATCAGAGTTTCGGTACCCGCAAGCGCGACACCGCTGCCGACCATCGTCCAGAACCAGGTGCGATGCGGGCGAGCGTGCCCGAGAATGCGCCGCCACAATCCCCAGTCGAACCGACCGCCTGCGTATTCCTCTTCCTGAATGAACGGAGAAGCAGCCATCACGAAGTCCTCTCTTCCGTCGACTCGATCGTTGTCTGGATTTCCCACAGGCGGCGGTACAGGCCCTCCTGCGAAGAGAGTTGCTCGTGGTTCCCCTGCTGAATGATTCGGCCAGCGTCGAGGACGATGATGTCGTCGGCGGCAATGAGCGTGGAGATCCGATGGGCGATCACGATCGTGGTTTGCCGGCCGTGTCGATCGCGCATCGCCTCAAGAATCATTCGCTCAGTCCGAGTATCAACCGCGCTCAAGGCATCATCGAGCACGAGAATGTCAGGCTGCTGCAGAAGTGCCCGCGCGATCGCAACCCGCTGCCGCTGCCCACCCGAGAGCGTGACGCCTCGCTCGCCGACGACCGTTTCGTACCCCTCGTCGAACTCAAGAATCGAATCGTGAATGCACGCGATCCGAGTGGCCAAATGCACTTCCTCATCGCTTGCGCCACGGCGAGAGAGCGCGATGTTGTCGTGAATGGATCGCGAGTACAGGAACGGGTCCTGCATAACGACGGCCATGCGGCGACGGTGCTGCTGACGATTCAACGTCTTGATGTCCAGCCCGTCTACAAGGATGTCACCCGCGTCAGGGTTGTAGAAGCGAAGCAGGAGGTTGATGAGCGTACTCTTGCCGCTTCCAGATGGGCCGACCACGGCGAGTGTCTTACCAGCCTCCACCGCAAACGAGACGCCTCGCACGACCGGCGTTTCGCCATGAGCGAAGTCCACACGGTCAAAGACCAAACACCCAGATCGGTCCGAACTCTCAGGGGTACCGTTCCCAGTCACCACTTCCACAGGCGACTCGAGAATCTCGTGAATTCGATCGACCGCCACCACGGCCTTCCCCAGTTCGGCGAGTAGTCGCCCCATCATTCGCACGGGCCAGACATACATCGACACCGCGGCTATGAAAAAGTAGTACGTGCCGATCTCGAGCGATCCTACGGCAACCCAGTACCCACCGAGAATGACGACAAGCGCCTTCTGAGCAAAGCAAAGTTCATCGGACGCTGCCCAGAACCAGGCAAGAACGGCGTAAAGCTTGTAGTCGAGGCGGCGATGCTCATCGTTTCGCTCGTGGAACTTCTCGCGTTCGAACTCCTGTCGGGCGAAAGCTCGTACGACGCGGATGCCGTGCAAGTTTTCATTGACACACGCGGTCAATCGACCCTCGGCCTCGTCCTTCTCTCGAAAGATCGACTTGACGCGGCCGAAGAAAAAGACCGCAGAGCAAATGATTAGTGGGAGCAGGACAATGCTTGCCACCGTCATCGGCACGTCCATCATGAACATGATCGGAAGCGGAATGATAATCATGGCGATCGCGCGGCCAATCTCGATGGCCTGCATCGCGAGAAAGTTGCGGAGC
Source organism: Planctomycetota bacterium (assembly GCA_024230295.1). GTDB lineage: Bacteria > Planctomycetota > Phycisphaerae > Phycisphaerales > SM1A02 > UBA12567. The sequence continues at coordinate 6,468 of JAAERN010000064.1, read as the reverse complement.
GTGTCGACGTCCGACGTGCATCGCTGAAGGACGTCGCCGGTCTCTGCCTCGTCATACCACGTACAAGGCAGATGATTAAGATGATCGTGCAGCCGATCCCGGAGGCGGCACACCACTGACTCTGCGGCGATCGCTACCCAGCGGCCTCGGAAGTAGGTCGCCACGGCAGCAAGCACCGTCAACCCGATCACGGCCACGGCCGCCATCCAGAGGTTCTCGCTTAGAAACTCACGCCCTCCGAGTGCCCACAGGCCCATCCGCTCAGGCCACGAACCTTCCCGCACCTCGTCGGTCAGAACTGCATCAAACACGACCTGCGGAACGATTGGAACGCCGTAGAGCAGCACCGACGCCACGATGAGCGAGCCAAGCGCCGCGCCGTAGCGAATTCGCTGCCCCTCAAGCAGCGACCAGATGGTATGAATGCGATCAAACATTGGATGTGCTGTGCTTGTGTCCCGAAGCATCGTAGCGATTCCCGACTCAGCACGGGAATCGCCACGTGTATCTGCAACGCGCACCACCGCGCACGCTGGAAGCGTCTCATTGGATCACCGAATCTGCTACTCATTGACGGATCAAGGTGAGCACGGACCCCAACTTCCAATTAGTTCCATCAGGTCATCAACCGTAACAAATCCATCGAAGTCGAAATCTGCAGGGCAGGACACGGGACATATCACCATCGAACACGGGGTTGACTCATGCCAGTTTCCACCAATGCCGTCACATACTTCCTCCCTGGTCAAGAGGCAGTTTCCATGGAAACAACAGGCACCGAGTGGTCGCTCGCAGATCAACAGACTTGAGCAGGTCAAGCCACCGTGCCACACCGGGAAAATGTACCCGCTCTCTAGACACTCGGATTCGGTCGCGTGGACACAGTCCGCCATAAGTGTGCTCGAGTCCAGATAGCAGCATGCCCCATTGATTTCCGGAATCCCGCAAATTCCGTCCACATCACTGCAGGTCAAAGCCGGGAAGAAGACCCCCATCTGCGCGTTGCACTCACACTGGAGCATGATTTCACATGAGATCATGCCAATGCAACATGCGCCTTCCTGCGCAATGCCTTCCCCACACTCTGACCCGGCGCCATAAAACATGCTCATCGGCAGCGTTACACAGTCGGCTTCCTCCATGAGATCCAGATTCCACGAGCCATCTGAAGGATCCTGATAGCAGCAGCATCCCTCCGAGACACAAACAACCTCGCTGCAATCGGTCAATGCGTGGAACTCACCACCAAGTTCGGCACACTTGCAGTCGAAAGTCATCTCGCAGTCAATACTGCCGTCGGCCTGTTCAAGACAGCAACCGCCCCAGTCGGGGCCCGAGGTCGGGCATGCGACGCCATCTCCCATATAGATTCCGCCAACCGCCAAACAATCTGCTTCGGGCATGATGTCGTAGTGCCAGTAATTCTGCACATCGGGGTAGCAACAGCAACCCGGCGGGTACAGCGGAAGAGCAGAGAGCTCCGCGTAGTCGAATGCGAGCATCGGCTCATCGGGCATCACGAACTGCGCTGCCAGATATCCGGCCTTGCTGGCCGGCCAGCCTGAAAATACTTCGGCGAACGGCACCACGGCAGTCGCCATCTGAATCTTCCCATCATCGCCAATCGCATCGACGGTGAGCGTCAACAAGGTGCTCGATCCGGTCGAGGAGGTGATCATTACGCCATCGGAGGGGTTCGTCTGATCGTAATCACCGAAGACGAAGTTGAGAAAGAGCGGCTGCGTAGGATCCGCCGCCGTGACTTCAAAGTCGAAGATAAAATTGGGTTGGCCGCTGCCGCACACATAGCCTGTGCTTGGCACCAAATTGCAGGAGTCCCAACCCCACCCGACTCCAGATACTGCAACATCGGTCCATCCGGAACCCGATGACCCCAGGTCTGCGGCCCCGGACACTTCGGTGTAGTCGCCCTGAGCCGGTCCGGAAGTTTCGGCCGTAGTTCGGTTGTCGAACTCATCCGAGTTGTAGGTATAGCCGGTGTCACAGTCAAGGTCTGGGAGGTAATCGCCCGCGGTAAGCACGCTCGCGCCATCTACGTTGATCGGCGCCCCTGCCGAATTTTCAAGCGCGCCAGGCACACAGTCACTTGCCCACGGTCCGTTGAAATTCCAACATGGCTCACCAACGCATGGGCTGGTTCCTGTCACATAACCAAACCCGTCAATATCACCGAGCCGGATATAGTCAAAGCTCTGCCCCGTCGCCGAGGAAATCGTTGCAGCCAATACCACACTACTCATCAACATTTTCGCATATCCATATTCTTTATCCAGGGGAAGACGCTTTGAGTTCTCCTGACCATAACGCCGACCTGCACCACAATCTATCACTGTCTTTCAGAAAGCCTCCGTGGTGGATTCAGCCGCTCTTTGAGCACAGGACAACTCTTCTTTTCAGCAAGTGACAGCCCCTCGCAATCAACACCGCCACGCGGCGCTGCGTGAGCAGCGCCGCATGGGGGCTTCTGTTGGATTGAACGCGGGTCAACCATTCAAGTCTGCCAGAACGGCCAGAACATCGTTGATGTTGGTCTGCCCATCACCGTTGGCATCGCCACCGGACCACGGTGCGCCATTCGCGCCCCAGGCTCCAAGCACAATGAGCAAGTCATTGATGTCAACCACATGGTCGCCGTTGAGATCGGTTGCAATGCCGATGCACAGGTCAATGGTGGCCGCAGCCTCATTGCCGAGCGAGTCGCGGACACGGACCTTCATCGAACGCGTTCGAGTTGGGCGATCTGAATTACCTTTCGCAAAGACATGACAGAGACTGTCGGCAGTGCCAACGATCAAACCGCTCTCGGGATCAATCCACTCAATGGCGTACTGACTGTCAAAGGTCGACACTTCCGCCTGCATGCAGACGTTGTCGCCAACGCGATGGCAGCCATCCTGAAGCGGCGTAATTTTGACCCATGGCGCTGGGACCGCAGCCGACATGACAAGCGTGGCCTCCGTCAATTCACCACCATCGTTCTTGACGAGGCAGTCGATGCCATAACTAGGCATCAGAAGTGGCCGACCATGAGTGGCAGTTTCAACCCAGTATCCAAGTTCAACCTGACGCACTTCGACTTCTGCAATGGGTGTTCGGATGCCGTTCGTCGTGACTCCGCCACCAAACTCCGCCAGTTGCATAAGCGCGTGCTGCAGGTCGATCGTGGTGGCCTCATCCAGATACTCAAGATCGGTCCACGACTGAATTGATGCCTTGGCCAATTTGCCCTGATCACCGAACTCCAAAGTTGCTTCAGCACCAGGGCCGAAGGTTGGAAATCCCGCAATGTGGCGGCGGTAAACCACGCGATTGCTGGTCGGGAATGACTCTCCAGGCACATCAGGATCGTCCTTGGAGAGATACGAGTCGCTCCACATGTGATCCTGCCGAACGAGTACCCGGTCCTGCATCGGAATGCCGATTGCGTTGAGTACAAACTCTGCCATTTCATATGCATCCTGATCAGAGATCAGCGTCGGAGCATAGTCTGGATCCTGCGGCTCAAAGATGGCGCGATCGATGATGTCGATCGAACCATCGCCGAACCAGATTCGTGCTTCTTGATCGCCCGAGACAGCGATGATCTCTTGCTCGTCACCGTCAGGTCCGACGTCGGCGCTGCACAGTATGCCGAGCCGTTGACACAGGTTGTCCGCCAGAATCCCGGCCGATTCCGCGTTGACGATCGGAGGGGTCGTCATGAAGATCGGCATGGTTTCACGACTGCTGTCGCCGTACCGCGCCAGCACCTCACGCTCAACACGAACACGGAACGCCTTGCCTGAGATGTCGACAGGGTCGACGAACTGCATCGACGGAGCCTCACACGACTCGCCATCACGACCACGCGTGTCGTAACTCCACCTGTGATACCAGCCATCATCGGTCGGATCGCTGTTGACCGATCCTTCGCCCCAGAGGTAATCGCTCCCCATAGTGCTGTTCTCGCCGATCACTTCTGCAGTTCGGTCGACATACCAATGAGTCTTTTCGGCTGCGTAGAACCATGAGCTCTTGACCGAATACGCGGAATCCATCGATCCGCTGTCGACCATTCGCTTCGCGAAGTGCTTACCGAACTTGATGTCGTACATGTTGGTTTCCCAGCCCATGATGAGGTGGACGCCGTTCATGGAGGATGCCCAGCGATTGTCCTGTTTCATGGTCTGACAGGCACTCATCCCCAGCCACTCCATGTCACTATCACCCCAGCTGTCATACGCATCACCGGCGGTCATCTTGCGATCGTCATGATCGTTATCGCTGAACGTGATGCACCGCGTGGTGTCGCTGTAGTACTCGCCATCGCCCGTGCTGCCATGGCCCGAGAAGAACACCAAGTCATGCTCATCAGCATAGGTGTTGTTGGTGCCGCCGTACTCAGTGCGTTTGAAGTCCTCTTCCCATGCCGACGAGTTGCCGTAGCCCGAGATCGACCACCCACTCGGCAACTTATCGCCGAGGCCCTCCGCATCGTCAGAAGTCTTACTCAAGGGGCTGCTGGAGTAGTTCTCAACCCACTCGTAGAAATAGCTCTTCCCGTCGCCTTCACCACGCTCAGTCGAGTCAGGGTCAACCTGATGGAAACGTGCGGTCACCTCTGCAAACTCGACTACAGCAGCATCACCGAACCCGTCCGGCGTAACTCGGATGCCCATGTAGCGACCTGCGTCGCCCTCGATAAAAAGCATTCCATTCAATCGCTGAGACGATCGGGCCCAGGGCCGCCACTCACCGCTGGTATGTAGCATCTCAACAGACACATCCGTCACATTCCCGTCGATCTCGATGATGTTGATCCAACGCGGCTGGCCGATGAACCTGTACTCCAGAGACTGTGATCCGTCACCTGGGAGTTTGGTCATGGTGGTGGAATCGCCGTCGAGCGATGACAACGCCGCAGCGCTGTCCTCCGAGAGGCTTCGATCCGCAGTATGGCGGATGCCGACACGCGAGAACGAAGCGCGGTTGTCATAGCGATCAACGACGCTGTCGGTGCGAAACGGCTTGTCCGCCTCGCTTCCGAGTACGACATTGGTCGGTTGTGTCGATTGAGGGGTGAAACCGCCAGCAACGAGTACTGGCGACACGGTGGCTGCGAGGATCGCAGCGAACGAGCCGTTGATGAATGCCATGATTGAGCATCTCCTGTCTAAAAAATAGCCTGACCTGCGCGAGCTTCAGTAAACAACAAGAACCAAATCGCACTCGCAGCCCCCTTGCAGTGGTTCCGCTCAAGCAGACACAATCTGTCAGCAAAGACTCAAAAGAAAGTCCAACTTCCCATGAACTCCACACTCCACGAGTGTGCGTAATGTACTATCCGCACGCATCTTATGCCACGTCGGCCAGGTGATATTTTGCGAGGCATTCGCCAATGTGAGATACCAGTTCAATACTGGACACCGGAGCGCGACGGGTACTGGACACCTACCAACATCAACCTCTGGCCCCCGGAAGGCGGGGCGAGGTTCACTCTGCTTTCAAAAATCCAAGAAAACGTCAACGAATCTCGGCAGCGTTTCACCTGCAGGGCCATGGGCCGAGTAATCGAAGAAGGCTGTGATGCTGGTAGGCTCGAGATTGAACTCCGCGCTCGAGCCGCGCACTTCGTGGACGAAGCCCGCCGCCGGGTACACCTGCCCCACCGTGCCAATACACAGAAACAGCCCCGCGGTAGCAAGTGCACTACTGATGGTCTCCGACTCGAGAATCGCTTCGCCGAACCAGACGATGTGCGGCCGCCAGCGTCCGTCGAGCGTCTCGCCGTCGCAGTCGTCATACCACGGCTGGATCTCTCCTGAATCCAGGTGCCGAATCTTGAGCAGTTCGCCATGCATGTGGATGACGTCGCGGCTGCCCGCACGCTCGTGCAGGTCTCGTCGACGTTCTGCGTGATGATCGCCACTGGGGCGGGCACATGAGTTGTAGTTTGGCGAGAGCCTCATGCGCCGCGTTAGGCGCGACGTCCGCCGAACGTAGATCCCGACGCTGCGTATTGTAGAAATCGTGGGGGCTGAATCCCATTTGACGCAGCCGCCTTCGCGATCACTCCACCAGTACCACTCAGCACTTGGTGAACTTCCTTTGTTCTTGCTTATCGGCCTTGTTGTCCAATGGTTCAACCTGCCGAATCTCCCGCGATCCGGCCATGTCGGCCTCGAGGGACTCGATCGACTGTTTCAGACAGTTCAGCAGTTCATCCGCAAGATCCCAACTCAGACCCTCCTTGACCACGATTCGAAGAACAGCGAGATCCTCGCGATTCTTCGGAAAGGTGTAGGCGGGAAGTTGCCAACCATGGTGCAACATTCGCTCAGAGAGCTGGAAGACATCCCAGCAACCTTTGCATTCATCCTTCAATCGGAATGCAAAGACCGGGATGTCGTCGCCCCTCGTGAGAAGAGCAAATGGCCCCATCTTCTCGATAGAACTCGACAAGTGCAG
>JAAERN010000063.1 GCA_024230295.1 Planctomycetota bacterium | reverse complement strand
GTGAGACCTCGTCATAGCCGACCGTCTTCCCACCTCCCATGGCGAGCCGATCACGACGCTCGGCATCATGACAATTGAAACAGTTGTTGTTCACACCGTGGTCCAACACGATGTTCCGATGCCGGGAAATATTTCGGGGGACCATCTTCGTATTCTCGAAGAGGGCGTGGCACTCCATGCACTTCATATCAAAAGTCGCGACCTTGATGGTTGCAGGATCATGCATGGCAACGCGAATCGGGCGCGGCCCAAGGCGCGACCGATCCACGTTGACCGATTCGGGAATAGGATCACTCAACTGAATCGGTGCCCAGAGGAACAGGCCGGCAAGTATCAGCAGCACAGCCGAGATGCCCCATCCAATCACGTTTTCAAGCAATTGATCCCGCATGAGTTGGTTCCCAATAGAGGGAAAGAGTCAGATCAGAAGCACAGTTGAACCTGAGAGCGAATGAGCCACTGGCCATCGCCAGCATCCGGCGTCCATCCGGTCAGGTTGGTTCCGCCGTTGCCGACGGCCCCGGGGGCCTGAACAAGATAGAAGTACTCGCTGGGAAGTTCATTGAAGGAGTAACCCACGTCGGTCGTCCATTTGAGACGCTGGCCGTACCAGTACACGTTGACGCCGAACTGCAGCACACTCAGATCATCCGAGCCTGCATACATCGAGTCGGCCCATTCGTACCGGGCAAAAGCCTGCACGTCGTCGGCAAGGAAGAATCCGCCCTGCAAATTGAAGCCCCAGACCGTGTCCCGCTCACGACCGCCGTAACCGGCGGCTATGTTGGGATCCTCTGAAAGGTTGGCCATCACAACAGCGGCTGCGAGCGAACCGCCGTCGAAGTTGGCGGTCGCATCCGCGGTCCAGCGAAGATCCGTTTGTTGGCCAGATCCGCCGAGTGCAGTAAGCCCCTGATCGAGCGTGGAGTACGCGACGGCGGCGCCGAGCAGGATGGAAGTCTCGCTGGGCGAGAAGGCGGTGTAGTTCTTCACATCGCCCCAACTCCCCTGCATGAGGTAGTCAAGTCTCGCTGCAAAGCCAATGCTGTCCGTTGTCGTGCCGATCGGCCCGATACCGCCAATACCCGTAATGTTCTGGAAGGCCTCAAGAGCGGCAGCCGTGAAACGGATGTTGTCGCCCATGTACTGAGCCTGAAGGCCCTGCGAGCGGCCGATGCCGAGGTAATACTGCATGAGCGTACGGTCGACAGCGAGTTGCTGGTTGTATCCAATCAGCGTCTCCCGCATGAATGGCATCCGGAACTTACCGGCCTTCACAGACCAGCCACCATCGAATGACTTCCCAATCCACGCATCAGCTAGGCCATTGCCGTACTGCGAGTTCCACATGCTCTGAATGAAGTAGGTAATGCTCGGATCAAACGCGTGCCCCTTGAAGATCAAGGCTGTTCGCTGATTCGAGAATCCCCAGAGATCATCTTGAGTCGGATTGATCTGCCCGGTGCTGACCGCTGCGGCACTTGGATTATCTCGGTGATTCCACGCAAAACGGAACTGCATGTTCGCGTTCATCGTGAGCTTGAAGTTTCCATCGGGCGAAGCGATGAAGAATCCGTTGTCGTAGCCGCTGGTCGCGCCGTTGCCCTGCAATGATGCGCGTGTGTCGGCATCTGCGAGCACATCCTGCACGAGCCCACGAATCTGCTCGGCACGTACTTCGCTTAGCCAGTTGTCCGACGTCTCGGCCCGTACGCGGTCGAGATCACCTTGTAGCGAATCAAGCAGCGAGTTGGTTTGCTGCTGCTGCGCTTCGAGTTCGGCGATCTTTAATCGAAGAGCCTCGCCGTCATCCGCCAGCAATCCAGGCGTTACGACGCCTGCAAGTGCCAGCCCAATCATTCTTGATACGTTCATGAATCGCAACTCCTGAGTACCGCTCGATTCGAGCGGCTGGCGACAACATATCCTATATCCAGAGCCAATAATCCCTATTATGGCTCGTCTTTCGGACATTTTGTCGCATATTTCACAAACTGATTACTGCGACTGGCTCTCAGTGTTTTTGAAGCCAAAAAAGCGATATTTGCTTTCTGACGCTTTTTTACAACCCGTCCATTCGGGGCTTCCGCCCTCCCTACTTCAGCGGCAGTCTTCATAAATATGGAGTTATTACTCCATGTTTCTGCGCCTCCTTTATGAGGAGGCGGGAGGGCCGACAAACCACCAACCAACCTGAACTGCGTCTGCATGACGATGGCCGCGCCTTCTACACAGCATCCGGACACGATCACCGCACATGGACGCATCCCCGCTGACTCGGCAACCGGCTCTTGGGCAGAAGCCCCACCGACCATTCTGCATGGGCGGCTCATGCGAGCCAACTGCATTCAGTGCCACATCGAAAACGAAGTGATCGCCGGTCACTTCATCTCCTCTTCGCACCACCGGGCACATGCCCATCGCTTTCATAAGTCGTTGCGGGCCAGGTGTATAAAGTGACAGACAGCCACTTAAAACTGCGTCGATCACCGAAATCCCTACCATTGATTCGGCTTTTGGGTAGGCAAGCGCGGCTCGTCGTCTTAGCATCCGAAACCGGAGACTCCCCCATGCCTTCGCCTCGCAAACCGGAACACAGCACAAGCGGCGGCCTGAATATCCTCGCTGCTACCGATGGTTCAGCTACCGGCAATGCGGCGGTGGCATGGGCGGTCTCCGTCTTCGGAAGTGCCAACGTATCGCTGCGAGTCGTTCATGTCATTGAACACCGGCGGCATGATGCCGATTCCAACGACCCGATCAATGATGCACTTCGTACCATCGTTGCTGGCGTAGGCGGCGACATGGAGGCTATTGAGACCGCAGTGCTCCCGCACGGGGCAGCATGGGAATCGATCCGAGACAATGCCGAATCGTTTGGCGCAGACCTGCTCGTTCTCGGCGCTCGCGGGCACTCCCCCTTTGAGTGGATGCGGCTAGGTACGACAACCCGCCGACTTATTCGCACCGCGCCCTGCCCGATCCTGACGATTCCACCGTCGCACGCCCTGGACGCAGACGCCCCGATACACGGACTCGTCGGCGTTGACTTCTCTGAAGAATCATCTCGGGCAATCAGCGCAGCCGTCAGGCTTCTAGACGCGACCGGCTGCGGCGGCACACTCACGCTGCTGCATGTCTGCGAAACGCTGCACATGCCCTACGAGGGGATGGGCTACAGCCCTTCCGCCGTAACCGACGAATTGGTGAAGCACCGCAAGGTCGAAGCCGGACACCTGCTCGACGGGCTCGCCGCCGACGCAACTTCCGAAACCATCACGGTCAACACGCGAATCGAGGCTGGGCATGCGGCGACGCTCGTACTTGAAGTCGCCTCGCAACTCGGATGCAGTTTCGTTGCCACAGGGACGCGGGGCAGTCGTCTCATGCATCGCCTGTTCCTCGGAAGTGTGGCCACGCACCTGCTGCAGGCACACTCGATTCCAGTGCTGACAACACGAGATATTCAGCAAGAGCAGCTCGTACCGCTGTCGGCCCACGCTGCTGAGAAGGTCTCGTCTTGAGTCAACCAACTGACATTCCGGATCCCACGACGAAACGGCGACGCCGCCAGATGATCTACGGCTCGACGCCCTCAACCGAAGCGATCATGATTCATGATGGCAGCCGGACCACTTCGCGGTCATCGCCTTGTGTCCGGCGACCATTGACGTACACATTCCCTCTGGGGACTTCCGGGGCCTGAAAGGAGACGCTGGCACACATGTATAGCAAGCAGACCGAAACAGCAATTGCGTCAGCCTCTCGACTCGCCGAAGTCTACGACGGCGGCATCACTCGACTCTCCGCCACCAATATCGCGGACTCCCGAGGACTTCAGCGGCCCTTCGTCGCCAAGATCCTCACCATGCTCTCGCAAGCGGGGCTCGTCTCGGGTGCCCCCGGCCCGGGAGGCGGGTACACCCTGACACGACCGCCGAAGAAAATCCGGCTCTACGACATCTACCGGCTCTTTGAGCGGGAAGACAACTCGGATGCATGTCCCTTTGGGGGAGGCGTTTGTGGCGTCGGTGAACCGTGCCCACTGCACAACAAACTGGTTGAAGTGCAGGATGCCACGGATCGCCTGCTTCATGAAACGACGTTAGAAGCATTCCGGGTTGCATACCAGGAGGATGGGCTCAGGCCAGTCGCCAAAGGCGAACATCCCTCTGGAAAGCGGCAAACGTTCCGCGCAGCAAGCAATCAGCGATAGTGGGTCGCAAGAGAAAGCATCAAAATCCGATCGCTGATCGCAAAGACTGTTAGGCTTGTTGTCAGGAATGCCCACTGCTGATCTCCTTCATATCGGTCTTGCCACGGCCCTCGGCCTGCTTGTCGGTCTGCAACGAGAGTGGGCTGGCCAGCACCCGGCGGGTCGAACCTTCACGCTTATCACGCTCTTTGGAGCGCTGACCGGCCTGCTCTCCCGAGATCTCGGTCAGGTTCCGCTGGCGGGCGGATTTCTTGTGCTGGGAACCTTTGTCATCACCATGCGACTTGGCCCCGCCGCCCGCGGCGGCGTGACATCCATGGTGGCGACCGCGGTGATGTTCTGCGTCGGCGCGATGTGCATGCGAGATCTCGCGGGCGCAGCGGTGGTCGTCACCGGAATCACCACCGTTCTTCTTGAGTGGAAGCACCCACTGCGGCGGATCATTGCCAAGACCAGCAAGGAAGACATGCAGGCCGCAGTCAGGCTGATTCTGATCGGAATGGTGATTCTGCCGGTCCTCCCAAACGAGGCGTGGGGTCCCTATGGCGTACTGAATCCCTTCCGGATCTGGCTGATGGTGGTCCTCATCGTCGGAATCAGTTTGGCCGCATGGGTCACCCAGCGGCTCTTCGGACAGCGTTCCAGCACCGCGGTCGCGGGTTTACTCGGCGGAGTCATCTCCAGCACAGCGACCACGGTCGGAATTGCCAAGCAGTCCAAATTGGGCGACACATCGCCGGGCGCTTCGGCCGCCGTGGTCATGATCGCCTCGACCGTTGTCATCGCCCGGGTGCTCTTTGAGATTCTCGTCGTGGCGAGAGGCATTCTCCCAACCCTGGCACCCCCGCTCTTGGTCGTCTTTGGCTGGCTCGCAATCCTCTCATTTGCATCCTTCTTCATCTATTGCCGCAAGCCGGTCGAGGCAAGCGTCAGCCACGCGCCATCCAACCTCCGCACGGCGGCTATTTTCGGAACGCTGTACGCGGGCGTCCTTCTCGCAGTTGCGGCTGCACGCGAATACGTCGGTGATTCAGGTCTCTACGTTGTGGCTGCACTCTCCGGCCTGACCGACATGGACGCCATCACGCTCTCAACCGCGCAGCTTGTCGAACAAGGCGATATCGAACCCACCATCGGATGGCGGCTCATCATCTCCGGGCTCGTGAGCAACCTTGTCTTCAAGACGATGCTGGTTTCCAGTCTCGGCGGCCGCACCATGCTGCTCCGCGTCCTGCCCTTCATGCTGCTCGCGGGTGCAGGCGGCATTCTGGTCATCATGTTCTGGCCAAACTGAATCTGAGTAGGCCGGGTACTCTGGACCGCCTGTGGTTTTATTAACCCAAGTGCTCCGATGTATCACGTTCTGATCCCCAAACAAGACGATGAGGGATCTCATTCACGCTGCTCGTGGGCGATCTGAAGAGTGGGTGTTCATGGCTCACCTCTCCCCCGATGAACGCAGTCTCACTGTTCGCGCCTCCGTGCGCAACGCTGTGCCGCGAAGGCATCGTCGATGCCGATGGCCAAGTCAATGTCGCGGATCTACTGGGGTTCATCGAGTTCTGCGGAACCGACAATCCCGCGGCCGACTTTGATGGCAACGGCGTCGTCAGTATTGACGACCTGCTTGTTCCGATGGCAGCCCTGGGTCCCTGCGTCTGATCTGCGCAAACTCGCCGGGCTGAGACCACTGGTGGTCTCAACCCGGCGCTGAAGGAAGAAGGCTTATTGTCAGGCACGGGTCAGCCAGTGCCACACCCGAATTCGGCAAGCATGCCGAGAAGGTCATCGATGACGTAGGGGTTTCCGAAACCGCCGAGTAGTTGCAAAGCGTCATCAATGTCGGTGTCGCCATCACCGTCCAGATCCCACAAGCACGACGATGCGCACTCATCCGGGATCCCGTCTCCATCGTCGTCGCTGCTTGTTCCAGCAGCGATATCACAATGGTCCGCCACACCGTTGCCGTTGCAATCGAGCGTGCTGGACCAGGCGAATGTTCGGCTTGCAGTGTCCTGCCAAGTTTGGTCGGACGTATCACGCCCTTGGAATAAGGCTTCGACCATGACCTCGGAACTCATTCCAAGCACCGTGAGTCTGGCGATACGAACGCCGTATGTGGTCTCGCAATCCTGGGTGAGGAAAGGCTGTGCCTCGCCCTGCTCATGAATGGGGAGCACGTACCAGGTTCCGTTTCCGGCCGAGACCGCGCCGCCACTCTCAAAGTTGCTCCAGTCAATACCGATATCTCCGAGATTATTCTGGTCAAACGGGGCACCCGTGCTGTCGAGCGAGCCGATCGTGACACGCGAGTCCCACTCGAGGCTCGGCTCGAAGTCGTAGAAGGCTGGATTGACATCCTGTGATGTTGGGCCGCCTACAGCGCTCTGCCAGAATCCCTCACTGCTCGTGATTGTCTTCTGCTGGACCGAGTTGCCAGCGACGGCATCCAACCGCTCGCCGGGGCCGAGAACGGCGTACACATCCACCGTCCAATTCTCGCCGATGTCATCCACGAGGTTTTCGCCGACGATGGCGTACTCGATGCCGGAGAACCCGGAGTTGCTGCACGGATTGTCGCCGCAGTCGGTTCCTTCACCAAGCCACGTTCCGCCGCAATCGGCCTCTGTCTTCACAGAACACACGCCAACATTGCAGCAGGCGCCTTCCGCCGCTACTGCGCAGGGATCGCCTGAGCATGTCGTACCGGAGCCAAGCCATGTACCGCCACCGCCTTCGCAGTCTCCCTGCGTTTCGATCGAGCAGGATGTACCTGTGCAGCAACCTCCGGTGGGATCACAGGGCGAGCCCGAGCAGTCTGAGCCATCGCCCAGCCACGTCCCGCCTGCGATTTGGCAATCCATTTGTGTGCCTACTGAGCACGATGACCCGACGCAGCAGCCGCCGGTCGGATCCGGCGGCCCGCAGTCGAGGCATCCGAGAATCGAATTCCGATACGACGCAATGTCGTTGATTGAGTTGTTTGAGAAGTCGTTTGAACACGTGATGTAGGGATTCATCGTGTTGCTCGTGCAATTGCAATGGTCAGCCCCCCAATTGTGTCCCATCTCATGCGCTGAAAGATCGGTCGCACATCCGAACGATCCGCAACAATCGGACTCCACGACGCTGTATGCATAACTCGTGCACACGGCGCTCATCCAAGCAATACCGATGGTGCTACCGGAATCGCTTGCGCCGGTGAACAATTGCACCATGTCTCGCTGAATGCTGCCCTGGTTCCACTCCCATTCATCCTGCAATTGATACAGACGATTCTCCATACTATTTCCGGAGTAGGGATCGCTGGAACTGCTTCGGACGATGATCGTCCCAATGGCGTGGCTGATATCAACCTCCGCTTCGTATTGCAGATTGACCGTTGCAACGACCGCATTGATCCGATCTTCGACGGCGGAGACGCTTCCATAGTCCTGATAGAACTCATAGTCGGCGTCGCACGCCAATTCGGTCGTGCAGATAGTGGTGCCTCTCTGACCGCCCCAATCATTACGCGACTTGGCGCCACCAACCTGTCCGATGGAATGCGCGGCTGAATCGGTACCACACCATCCCTCGGGAGAGATGATCGCTTCTTGGGGATACACCGCATAGTCGCCAGGTGCTGCGCCAGCGACGCGGCCGGAGATGTCTTCGATCCACCATCGGGTGTCCGAATCGAGCTGAAGCCCGACCCTCAGGCCACCATCCAACATCGAACCAATGGCACGGCTCTGCGGCTCATTGACGACCGAACCTCGCCACGTGTTGACTTGTCCGGATGGATGCTGCACAAGCGTGCCGCGTCCATCAGCCACCAGCACCTTGTAGTCAGATGATCGGACCGACCAACGCTCAAGTTCAACTGTCATCTCGATGCCATCGAGGATCACATGAAACTGCAGTTCGTCGCTGCTCGAATGCAGCACATCGATCTGCTGCACATCAACCCATCGCAGGTCGAGCATGGACTCGATATCTCCGAGGTTGGGTGCTGCTGTAGCAGCAGCCGCGCATCCAGTCATGGCAAAGGCGGTGATGACGCGGCGAGGCGTCCCGGCGTGACGTTCGTGGTTCACGCTTCTCTCCTCCAAGTTGTCCTGAGCAACGCTTCCGCGAGCCCATCCACACACCGCCAGAGCGGTCCTCCACCACGCAGGCACGTCCCGGAGTTCAACGACACTGATTCCAGGGCAGTTTCCAGGGCAAGGTTCACGCAAAGCGACCAAGCAGCATCCTGCCGCAACCAGCCACTCCACAAGAGGCCGCAGCGGCGGCCCCTGATACAGGTGGCTTCGCAAGCCCGCCGTCCCGGTTGCCACAACCCGCCCGAAATCCAGAACTCCCCCTCAATACCCCCCTCACAAAGCAACCAAGCAATGACCGTCGGCCGCCCTATCTCGTTGTGCCACAGCCACTTAATAAACTCGCAAGCCGTCGAGTCGTTCTGACGCAAGTCTATAAAGTGATCGGTGGTATTTCTTGGCTTCAGAAATCGAAGCTCAGCCCTGCGTATGCCTTGAGGTCATTGGCACTCGAGTTGCCTGTTGGCTGCGAATCGTAGATGTTTCGCAGCCCGATATTGAGCGCCCACGGCGTATCGGTCCCGAGCTTCATCTTCCAGTCCACCGAGATCGTGGCCAGGTAGTTGTCCCAGTCCATGGGTTCCGGTGCAAGGGACGCCCCGCCGGTGAGCGTTTGGCACTCATCAATCTTCCAATCGGTGCTCAGTTCAAAGAGCAATTGCGGATCGACTTGATCTCCGTTGTAGCGCCAGGTCGCACCAAGGCCGCCCTTCAGCGTCAGCGTAAGGTCCTCCTGATCGAACAGTTTGTACCCAACGCCTCCATAGGGGCTCACGCGGTGTTCCCAGTCCTCAAACTGGTCATATTGCCATGTCCCCTGCACAAAGTAGAGCCAATGGCTCTCTGCAATGAACCACTGTTGGTCGGCTTTGACAAGGATGTCGTTGTCAGACGTGTCACCGTTCGATTGATTCCAATACCAGGATGCCGTGATATCAAACTGCTCGGTCTCAAGCTTTCGATGGGCCTCGGCGGCAAATCGGATGTTATAGCTGCTCGTTGTCGTCTTGCTTCCTGTCGCCGCCAATGACACAGAACCTTTCCAAGGGCTCTTCGGCTCCGGTTCAATAGCGGCCTCGGCGTCATCGCCGCTCGCTGGTGCGGGGTCCTCGTTGGTGACCTTGGATGCATCAGAGGTGCTGGATGTACTGGCAGACTTCGACTCGTCAACAACGAATGATCTCGGAACCGTCACATTCCCAAGAACCGCATGGTGAATGACACATGCGTCACCCGACTCGGAGACGAGTTCACCACTCAAGCGATCACCGCCTGGGAAAACAATCTGAACCTGCTCGCCGGCCGAAGCAGAGGCCACGATCAACGCCACGGTTGCCGACATCATATTTCGAATCCTCTGCACGCCACTTCCTTCCTCTAGAAACTCAGCACAACACCAGCCCATGCCTTGAAGTCATTGTGAGTGGCTCCCGGCGACGGCGTCGAATCGTAAGTATTGCGAACGCCAATGCTGAGCGCCAGCGGCGATTCTTCTCCAAGTTTGATCTTCCAATCACATTGGAGCGTCGCCAAGAAGTTCGATGAATCGTCAACGTCTGGCGCGATCGAACTGTAGGCCTGCAGCGACTGGCGATCATCAATCGTCCACGAAGTCGTGACTTCAAAGAGCGTCTGAGGCCGAATGAGTCCGGCATCTTGCTCCCACGTCATGCCGCCACCGGCCTTGAGCGTAAGCGCGAGATCATCTTCGTCAATCAGCCGATAGCCCAGACCGCCGTACGGGCTCAGTCTGTGCGCCCATGACTCGAACTGATCGTACTGATACGTGGATTGCGCAAAGACTTCCCAGCGTGAGTCTTCACTGAACCAATTCTGCAGCCCTCGAGCAAGCAGATCGTTGTCTGTCACGATCCCATCGGCCGAGTTTAGATAGTAGGACACGCTGAAATCCGTCCTGCTCGTCGGCGCAGTTCGCCGAAGGGAGCCGCTCAGCCGCAGGTTGTAGGTAGAGGTCGTCGTGTCACTCGCCGTCACAGCCGCCCCGACCGAGCCAGTCCACGGCGCTGAGAGGGCGGGCGGTGGCGGAGCGGCCGGTTCAATTACCGAAGGCATGCCAGCCACATCGGAGCGGCCAGCACCGTCGACGATTGGAACCGGGATCGGGGTGGAACGTTTGTCGGCCGTATCACTGGTTGCAACAGCCTCGTTCGGGGATTGGGTGTCCGGGGGTGTTACTTCCGGGGGTGTTTGGATCGAGGCGACCGACTCAATGTCACTGAAGGGAATACGCATCTCCCCGAAGATGGGATGTTGGAGGATCATGATGCCTTGATCGACGCCAACGACTTCGGCGAGAAGTTCATCGCCGCGATACAGCGTGATAAGTTGCTCTGCGGAGCTTGGCGCTCCAACCAGCGGCCCGATGGCCCCTATCCACGCAATCATCATGGGTTGCAGGGTACTGCGGGGCGGCTCTGCGAGGGGGAAGATCTTACCTCTGTGCCCTCAAGAATCGCCGGTCTTCTCCACCCTCACGCCAACCGCGGGTTCGGAGGCATCCAACTGTGTGAGTATCTCGAGTTCATCATCGAGTTGGGAATCCGCACCAATTGGCATCGGATTGTATCGCTGAATGGTTCGAATGAGCACGGGTGTAAGAATGGAGAACAGCACAACCACTGCAAATGCGGCGGCACCGGTGATGACAAATGTCCCCACACGGTGGATTCCCCCATCGCTCTCTGCGTAGGCGCCGATACGGCTGGTCGCAAAGCCGAGGAGCCCGATGGCCAGCAATACGGAGCCCTGCCAGGTCGCTTGCTGCCGCCGGGGGGCCAGGCGTGTGATGAGTGCCATATAGACGGGCGATATAAGTATTTCACCGATGCTCATCAGGGCATAGGCACCGACAAAGACCCCGAGCCCGATGACAGGCGCTGCGGTGACACCAGAGGGAATCTCCATGGCCAGCCAGCCAAGCGTGACGACTGCGGCGCACGAGAGGAGCCCGCCGAGAACCATCTGCAGCACAGAGTGCGGGAACTTGCCGCGTCTGGCGAGCCAGGTCAGCAGCAGTGCCAGCAGCGGTGTCGCCAGAACGATGATGGCCGGTTCAATCGAGTTCATGGCTGCCGCTGGAATCGTCCAGCCAAGCACCTCCCGGTCGACGTATGCGTTTCCAATCAGTTCACTCGTTGCGCTTCCAGCGAACACACCGTAGGCGAGTGCCCAGACCATGAAGAGCAGGAAGATGATGCTGAGCATTGTCATGTTGACCCGAAGCCTGTGGTGATCCTCCGCGATCGGGTCGGGCGGTTCGGGTACGCCATCTATCTCATACCCGGGCCTTCCACGCTCGGTGTGGGGCACCAGTGGTCGCGCGAAGACGAGTACGACGAGGGCAAGCGTCATGCCAAGTCCCGCCCAGAGAAACGCCCAGTCAAAGCCCCAGCGAACCTGAATGATGCCAGCGACGAGCGGCCCAATCATTCCACCGATGTTAATCATCATGTAGTAATACTTGAATGCGCGATCGCGGCGCATTCGGTTTTGGCCGTAGAACGAACTGACCAAGCAGGGCATCGCTGGCTTGAGCAGGCCGGTTCCAATGGCAATCAGCCACAGCGCAGCCCAGAAGGTCGTCAGGTTCGTGTGGTCACCGAAGAACAGGGTGGCATGTCCAGAGACGATGACCATTGCCCCAAGGACAACAGCGCGGTAATGCCCGACGAATCGGTCGCCAAGAAACCCGAAGATGACGGGCAACCCGAAGGCCATCAAGGTGTAGTCGCCGGAGATCTCAATCGCATCGGAGTTTGTAAGACCAAGGCCACCGTCCTTGGTGGATGCAATCGCGAAGAGTGCGATCAGGGCGACGATGCTGTAATAACTGGCGCGTTCCCAGAGTTCGGCAAAGGCCACCAGCGTGACGCCGAGAAAGTGGCCGCGGCGAACATTGAGATCGGCCACGTCGGGCGGTTGAGCACTCGCATCAGCCACGCATCGCTCCCTTCACTGCCTCGAACAGAATGAGCACTACTGCCACAGCGGGGCTGACAAGCACCAAACTTCGCACACTCAAGGCCAAGGCACCATGCCAGCATCGGAGCGAACCTATCTCCAGCATACAGGCCCCGGGAACTCCGGCGGCAACGACGAGCCATGCCCAGGAAGGAACCTGCTGATAGTCGTAAGACCAGGCCGTCAAGGTGATGACCGCAAGTACACCTCCGAGCACGGCGCCGCCGATAGGCAGGCCGACTTCAGGGCTCGGGCTGATCAGTCGAATGAGCCAAACTGCAGCAAGTGATCCAGACACAGCTCCGGCCATGAGCGACAGGGTCATTTGGCTCGCAATGAGTGCGAGAAGCGAGAGCGACGCGGCGATGGCCCAGCCGCCAAGCGGCAGTACTGAGCGACGCCGCGTGTCCAGCAGCGAGGTCAGGAGTCCGGCCACTCCGACAACCACACCGACGGTCAGCGGATCCTTTCCAGGCAAAATCAGCATCCATCCAGCTGCGACTCCTCCGAGGGTCGCCAGCACGAGCCGAGCGGGCCACTCTCCGCGGGGGAGGCTCACGTCGATCATTCCCCAGAGCCCGATGATCGTGATGAGCCAGGGCACGGCATGCCACTTCTGAGGCGGCGGCCATGCGGGCCACCCGACACTTGCGACGAACGACCAGACGGCGGCGATGGTGATGGCGAGCACGACCAGCATGCCGCTGGCGACAGGTCGCTTTCGGAGCGGCCGGCACCACGACGCGGCGGCCACAAGTGTGGCAGCCACTGCCGTTGGAATCAGGACGCTCCAGAAAATCGCAGAGGCCACGCGGTCAGTTGCCCGGCTCGATGCTGCCTTCGAGCGCAACGATCAGTTGCACGTCATCGCTGAGCGCGCCGTTGTCAACACCCCAGCTCATCCCAAAATCTGATCGATTGACTGCGAACCTTGCCTCCCAGCCTGCCTTAGCAACGACGGGGTTTCCAACGACACCGGTCATCTCGATCTCGGCCGTTACTGGCTTCGTGACACCAAGCATTGTCAAATCACCCTTCACCCGCCAGTGATTTTTCTTCACACGCTCGCCACCCGTACTCTTGAAACTGATTGACTCGAACTCCCTCGCGTTAAAGAAGTCGGGCGACTTGAGATTGCCGTCCAGTTTGGAACTTCCGGTGTCGATGCTCTCCGCAGCAACGATGACATCGAAGGCTGGCGGGGTTGAGTCATCTCGAGGCCAACTGACCGAGCCCGTGACATCGTTGAACCGTCCCCAGAATCGCCCGGCACCGGCATGATGAATCCGAAAGAGCGAGGTGCTGTGAACCGGATCAATCTTCCACGACTCGGCCTCGGCGGCCGGGGCCGATTGCATGCTCATGGTTCCAATAAGCAGCGCGATTCCAGAAATAAAGGCTCGCGTCTTGTACATGGTCATCCCTCTCTACTTGATGGTTTTGATCCAAGCAGCAAGCAGATCGACTGTTGCCTGAAGATCTCCCTTGTGAATCGACTCGGTGATGGTGTGTACGTAGCGTGTCCCGCAGACGATCGCCGCGCAGCGAACGCCATGGCCGCTCCGCTGAATGGCGGCGCCATCCTGACCACCCCGAGGAAGAATACACCGCTGATAGGGAATCTTCTTCTTCCGAGCGACATTGCAGATTGCTTCGGCGAGGTCCGTGTCAGCGATCATCGAACTGTCCATGAACATAACGCCTGCACCATCACCGCGTTTGGTCACGCGATCGGCTTCGGGCACGCCCGGCGTATCGGCGCAGAGCGTGACATCAAGGCCGATCCCCAGATCGGCGCCGACCGACTCCGCTGCAGTGAAGGCGCCTCGAAGCCCAACTTCTTCTTGCGTCGTGAAGGCCACGATAATTTCGCAGGCGTGTCCCGCGTTTTTACCGCCGGACTTCGCGATTTTCTTAACGGCCTCGATCGCGCAGTACACGGCAAATCGGTTGTCGATCGCCTTAGAAACGAATGCTTCGGGCTGTTCTTCGAACGGCTCGTGCATAACGACATAGTCACCGACCCGAACAGTCTTGCGAGCTTGCTTGGGTGACATTCCGAGATCAACATAGAACCCAAGTGGCTCCGGAATCTGCTTACGTTCCTCGGGCGATGAGATGTGTACGGGTTTGCCGCCCGCGGTCATGATGCCAACGTGATCGCCCTTGCTTGTGCAAACGAGCACACGGCGATGGAAGAGGTTGCGGGGATCGAAGCCTCCGGCAGGATTGACCCAGGCGTATCCCATTTCGTCGACGTGGCGAACGTAGAACCCGATTTCATCCATATGCGCGCAGATGAGAATGCGGGTCGGTTTCCGCTTCGAGCCCGCTGTGGGCTTCCGGGTGCAGATGAGCGACCCCATCGCATCCTCAGAGACGTCATCGAACAGGCCACGAATGTGGCCTCGGACCACCTCGCGAACGCGTTCCTCCCGTCCGGGCACACCCGGGGTTTCGCACAGCTTTTGGAGTAGTTTCTTATTCATAGGCGTACTGTAGCGAACTGAGCAGGCGGATCTTGACTCTCAAAACCGCTCCGGCATACTCGACCCAATGGCGGCTTCATATTGACGGCGGCCGGATTTCCAGCGGAGGAGTCGCAGGGCATTGAGGACGACCACGATCGTTGAGCCTTCGTGCAGCAGCACGGCAGGGCCAAGGTCGGCGACACCGATCACCGCCAGTGGCGAGACGATGCAGATCACACTCAGCGCGATCAGGAGGTTCTGCCCGATCATCCGTCGGCTCGCCTGAGAGAGCGCCACGGCATCGGTCAGAAGTTGCAGATCGCTGCCCATGAGCACCACGTCCGCCGTCTCCATGGCGACGTCAGTCCCCGCGGCCCCCATGGCGATGCCGACATCTGCGGCAGCGAGGGCGGGCGCGTCGTTGACGCCATCCCCCACCATCGCAACGCTTCCGTATTTCATTCGCAGTTCTTCGACGATCTTCAGTTTGTCCTCTGGGAGCAGATCGGATCGAACATCATCGATGCCGACATCCAACGCTACAGCCGCTGCCGCTCCAGCATGATCTCCGGTAATCATGGCCACGGACTCGACACCGAGCGCGTGTAGGTCCGCAACGGCCGCTGCCGCTTCCGGCCTCGGCGTATCTGCCAGTCCGATCACGCCAATGGCGGCCCCCGCTCGGAACACGCAAACGACACTCGCGCCGGACTCCGATATGTTCGCCACGGCCGCGTTTGCGTCCTCGCCCATCACGCCCATCGAGTCGTGTCCCACAGCAATCTCAAGGCCGTCGATCTCGGCAACGGCGCCTCGCCCGGCAATCTGCCGAACGACGCCGGCCTCGGGCAGCGCAACATTTCTCGCCGCCGCAGCAATGACAATGGCCTCTGCCAGCGGATGTGACACCTTCTGTTCGACCGCAGCAGCAAGTCCAAGCACCTCCTGCTCGGATGCAATCGATACTGCCACGACCTCCGTCACACTCGGCTTCCCCTCCGTCATCGTGCCGGTCTTATCGAAGGCAACGGCCTTCATGCGGCCGATTGACTCGAGCGCCCCGCCGCCCTTCATCAGCACGCCCAATCTGGCCGACCGACCCAGTCCACAAAGCACCGCAACGGGTGTCCCGATTGCCACCGCGCAGGGCGAAGCGGCAACAAGGAAGGCCATTCCCCGATAGAAGGACACGCCCCAGCCTTCCCAGCCGGCCCATGGCGGAATGCAGATCACGAGTGTGACAAGCACAAAGACAATCGGCACGTAAATACGCTCGACTCGATCGGTGAACCGCTCGGCTGGCGACTGCGCGCTTTGCGCCTCCTCGACCATCCGCATGATTCTCGCGAGCGTGCTCTCACCAGCAACCTTAGCGACGCGGACAACAAGTTCCCCCTCGCCATTGACGGTGCCCGCAAATACGTCATCCCCCTGCGCCTTATCGACCGGCACCGATTCGCCGGTCACCGGCGACTGGTCAATCGCCGAGACACCGAGTTCCACTTCGCCATCTACCGGCACTCGGTCAAACGGGTGCACTGCGACATGATCACCAACGCGAATGTCCTCGACCGGAACGCGTTTCGTCGATCCATCTTCTTCGACCCGGTCCGCGGTGTCGGGTGCCAGATCGCTGAGCGCCTCGACGGCTCGCTTGGCCCGTTTGAGCGCCAGACTCTCGCCAGCAGCGCCGAGACCAAAGAGGAAGAGCAAGAACGCGCCCTCCTCGTAGTGGCCAAGCGAGGCGGCACCAATCGCGGCCACAAACATAAGCACATCGACATCAACTCGAAATCGACGAAGGACCTCAACTGCCTCGACAAAGGTCGAAGTGCTTGAGAGCACGGCACTCAATCCAAGCAGTACCAATCGGGCGATCTGACTCCCCTCAGAGACATGCACAATGAGACCAGCGAGTAACAGGGCACCCGAAATCGTCACGAGCATGAGCTCGCGGTCATGCAGGATGGTCCGGCCGACCATGGCACAGGCATCGAAGATGCGGTTGGGCAGCGGCACCGCTTTGGGCAACAGCGAAACCGCATCGCCGTAGCGAACCTCGGTCGATGCCAGATCGAGTCTGATATGTAGTCCCTCGAGCCGTTCCGCCACTTCGTGCAGCGGACAGGTCCCACGCGGAAAACGCATGAGAATCCGGTCCTCCCCCCTAGGGAGCACCGCCTGCACATCGATCGCCCGCAGCCGGCGCCTCACCGTTCGCCGTTCACGTTCTCCACCGAGTCCAAGAACAGGGACAGCCAACACGACGTGCGTCTCGCCATCACCAGGGCTAGGCCCATCGGACTCCGCCCGCCGCTCAATCCACTTGACAACACACGCGGCGCACGCCGCCGGATCGACTTCTTCGCCGCATGGGTGCGCGACACCGGACGAGAGAACAGGGAGGCTCGTCGGTGGCGATTGATCGCCCGATCCTTTGCTCATGGACCGTGGATCAATCGATAGTTTGTCGGGTTGTCCGGCAGATACAAGTGGATCCCCGCCTCAAAGAAGACGGCGATGGTGTTGGCGGCGATGACGACACCGAGCAGCCAGAGCACGCCTACCGCAAGGCCGCGGCCTTCGCCACGCTGCGGACGAATAGCGTGGAACAGCATCAGCCGCATCCCGCTGAATCCAAGCACGACGAGGAACACAATCAGAGACCATGTGTAGAGGTGCAAGCCAGCCACAGGTTCGCCATATCCCGGATCCCCAGGCATGATGTGCAGCAGTACCTGTCGAGACGACGCCGCAAGCCCCACAATCGCGCCCAAAATACTCATGCCGTACCCCGCCAACACCGTAGGTGTCGGGATATCGCGATCTCGAAGCCCGTCCATCACAATCATCGCCGGTCCAAGCATGCAAAGCATCATCGCCATCCGCTGAATGATGCAGAGTGGGCACGGATACTCCTGTTCGACGAACTGGATCCAAAAGGCGCCGAGCAAAACACCGCAGATTGCAACAATCTCGAATATCGCCAACATGTATAGGAATCGACGCATGTCAGAAACTCAGATTCAACTGATCAGTCGCATGGTGCGCGAGAAGAAACACGATGGCCGCCATGGAAATAAGAAACAGCACAACCGCCGGCCAGCGTCGTTTACTTCGCATAGCCAGCAGGGTCAGGAACAGCAGAATAAAGATGCCCGTTGCAATCATGGTTTCATGATACTCCGATATTCCTCAAGTCAGCTGCGGTGGCGGCGGCTCACGCCGAGTTTGGGGCTCAAATCTCGTCCGAAATGTCTCTGCGTCGCACCCGCACGACCGAGCGAGCTGCTCGACACGTTCAGTGTCCTCAAAATCATCTTTGCGGATCCGAATCATGTATCGCCGAGCGATCGCGTATCGCGTCGAGTGAATATCAGCCAGCCGCACCCGCATGCGTCCGGTCTGCAAGTCCATGAGTTCGTCAAATGGAATCGGCACGAACCGCCCCTGCTGCATGCTCACCATCACGCCGCTGCCCCCCTGAATGAGAAACCTCGCGCCGCAGTATCCGAGGTCCCGCGTGTACTCCAGATCAATCGGAATCGGCGGGGCGGATCGAAGTTCGTATCCGAGATCTTTGGCGACGACCGTCGTGTCGTGGCCGAGTGCGCAGAGCCGCCGCGCAACCTCACTCTGGAGGACACGCCCGAGATCGAGTTCGGACAAGCGAATGTTGCCGTGCTCATCGCGTTCCACCAATCCGAGTGAGGCCAATTCGTCGGGATCGATCGCAAGACACACTCCCTCCGCCACGACCGCGACGCCGTCTCGCCGGCCAAGCCCACTTCGTTTGATGATCGCGCCGACCAGAATGTCGGCGACCTCGTCCAGCGTAACGTTATCACCGTTGAACTCCTCCGGAATGATGGTCACGGTTGCTCCTGCTGCCTTGCCGATCCCAAGTGCCAGATGACCGGCCTTCCGTCCCATCGCCACAACGATGTACCAGCGCGACGTCGTCTTGGCGTCCACCATCAGGCTGTGAACGATGCCGACTCCGACATGGCGCGCCGTTTCGTATCCAAACGTATTGATGTTCGCCGGAAGGTCCAGATCGTTGTCGATCGTCTTGGGGACATGAGCGACTCGAATTTCGTCGCCCGCCGCCTCCGCAATCGCGCGGGCCGAAAACGCAGTGTCATCACCGCCGATCGTGAGAAGCATCGTGATGCCAAGTTCCCGGAGCGTAGAAACCACACGATCAAGTGATTCGGGATCAGTCGTCGGGTTCGCGCGGGAGGTCCGAAGCACCGAGCCACCGAGAAAGTGGATGCGACTGACACGTTCAATATCAAGCGTCGCTGCGCAACTCGCGTCAGCCTGCATGAGCCGCTCAAATCCGTCGCGGATTCCAAGCACCTCGACTCCACGCAGCCTCGCACGAATCGTCGCCGCTGCAATCACACTGTTGATCCCTGGAGCCGGTCCACCGCCTACGAGAATGGCCATTCGTTCGCTCATATGGGGAAGGCTACATGCTAGGCTCCCGTATATGTCAATCTTGCTCCCAACGTGCCTCACGCTCGCCACAGTTTCGGGTGGAGGCTGGACCGATCTTTTCAACGGTAAAAATCTCTCCGGCTGGATCAACGTCAACGGTGCCACATCGACCTGGCGGGCTGAAGACGGGATGATCCGCTGCACCGGGAAGCCAACGTGCCTGCTGCGCACCGACCGCATGTACGAGGACTTCATCCTCGAGTTCGAGTGGATGCACCACGAAGCCCAAGGGAACGCCGGTGTGTTCGTATGGTCCGACGCACTCCCCGCACCCGGTGTCCCGTTCTCCAAGGCGATCGAGGTGCAGGTGATGATCGGGGTCGAGACCGAAAACTACACGAGCGAGGGCGACATCTTTTCGATCTGGGGCGCGAGCATGACACCAGACCGTCCCCACCCGAATGGC
This sequence comes from Planctomycetota bacterium, assembly GCA_024230295.1. Classification (GTDB taxonomy): domain Bacteria; phylum Planctomycetota; class Phycisphaerae; order Phycisphaerales; family SM1A02; genus UBA12567. The sequence continues at coordinate 2,402 of JAAERN010000063.1, read as the reverse complement.
TGGGCACGATGCCTTCCGAGCGAAGCCCGAACGAAGGGAGCCGGTGAGTGGAATCACTATCGCATCGAGTGCATTGATGGGCGCGTTTCGCTCGCGGTCAACGGCGGCGTGGTCAGTGGCGGCTACGACTGCAACCCTCGGAAGGGCTTCATTTGCCTCGAATCCGAGGGGTCGCCCATCGACTTTCGCAATCTCCGAATCATGGAATTGCCCGAGCAAACATCACCGTGGGCAATTGAGGCCAACGACGCGGCTGGGTTCCAGCCACTCTTCAACGGCCTCGATTTCACTGGCTGGAAGAAGCCCGAAGGCCACCAAGACAACTGGTCAATCTCGGGGACTGCCATCGCGCACAACGGTAAGGGCGGCGACCTTTGGTCGGAGGCATCGTTGAGTGAGTTTGATCTCATCGTGGACTGGAAGTGGACCGGAGAATCGCAAGGCGAGATGGAGCGGGCCGTCATTAGCGCCGACGGCAGTGACGCGATCAACGAGGACGGCACGCCCAAGACGGTCACGATCGACGAACGAGACAGCGGCATCTATCTCCGCGGCAACACCAAGAGCCAGGTGAACATCTGGTGCTGGCCGGTCGGCAGCGGTGAGGTCTGGGGATATCGCACCGACTCCGCAATGCCAGCGGAAGTACGCGCCGCTGCAACTCCAAGGGCGGCTGCGGACAAGCCGGTCGGGCAATGGAATCGATATTTCATCCGCATGCGTGGCGAATATCTGACTGTCGTTCTCAACGGCGTGACAGTGATCGATCGGGCGCATCTTCCGGGGGTACCCGCCAAGGGCCCGATCGGCCTGCAAAGCCACGGCAGCCAAATCCAGTTCGCCAACATCCTGATTCGCCAATAGTGACCATTGCGGGCCGCCACGTACTCGCTGCAGGGCAGAAACGGGGGCCATGATTTGTCAATTGCAGAAATCGACGGAAAGGTGGCCGCTTTCCTACTTGCAATTTGCCGCCCAGCGGGCGACAACATACAGAGACAGCCAACCGCCACACGTGGGTGAAAGGAGTTTGCCATGATGCAGACGACTGAGGGAAATGCCAGGTATCGCATCCGCCACGAAGAGCAGACGTCGCCTTGGATGACTGCAGAACAACTCCGGCAGGCTGCCATGCTCGGACAAGTACCGCTCGGGGCCATGGTCCAACAGGCGGGTCAGGACGAGTGGTATCAGGCGGGATCCATCAAGGGACTTGAGTTCCCCACAGCGCCGGAGCCGGCCACCGAAGAGCAGAAGCCCAAGGAGCCGATCGATCATCATCCGCGATTCCAGACATTACGAGAACTTCTCGCAAACTTCCTGCACTGCCCGATTTCGATCAATCTCAGGCAGACCGATCACTTTGACGAAGCGGAGTTGCTGCTGTGTTGTGAGGACCACTTCGAAGTCAACTTGCCTCGGCTCAAGACCCGTGCATTCGTCCCATACTCACGAATCAAGGCAATCGCTTCAGTCGAAGTGGATGAAGCAGGCAAGAAGTACCGCGACACACATACCGTCCGAATCGAGGTTGAACCGTGCGTAGTCTTTACTGCATCAAGCGACTGACACCCACAGCCGTGCATGAGAAATGCCAGGCTTTTACACATACGTTCTATGAACTCAAAACTCAACGAGGACGTCCCCTGCGCCTCGCCAATCCATCACGGAGAGGGCTTCTTGTGAATCGTATCAATCGACTTATCAATCCCGAAAATTCCACCTCACGGTCATCCGGATGGGGTGCATTCTCAGTCTGTACGGCCATGACCATCGTTGTGATCGGTATCGCCTCACTCTCTACCAACAACACCGCATTCGCTCAAAACCAAACAGAGGAAGCAACCGATCGCTTGGCAGAAGTCTCACATGTCAGCGAATTTCCGACCGAACAACAAATGGCCGAAAGTGTCGCATCTGAAGTTACAAAGGGAAACCTGACTCCGGTGCAAGCCGAGACCATCATGCGGATCCATAAGCGACTTGTGATGGGGCTGGCCAGTGGCAAACTCTCGACGATTGATGCCATCGCCATCATGGACGCGAGGGCAAAGGCCATTTTCGAAGACGATGCGACCATGATCGACAAGGGCACAAACAGCCGAAGGCTGTACGACGAAGCTCTCGCCAAGATGACCGAGATGGTCAAAGCTGGCGAGATCACCCGCGAGCAGATGGAGCAGCGACTCAAGCGCATGAAGCAGAGGATGGAGAAGGAACGCACCATCACCAAGAAGGACTACGACCAGGCTCTCGCCAAGATGACCGAGATGGTCAAAGCCGGCGAGATCACTCGCGAGCAGATGGAGCAGCGACTCAAGCGCATGGAGCAGAGTATGGAGAAGGAACGCACCATCACCAAGAAGGACTACGACCAGGCTCTCGCCAAGATGACCGAGATG
>JAAERN010000062.1 GCA_024230295.1 Planctomycetota bacterium | reverse complement strand
CATGGCGGGGGTGCTTTCGGCCAAGCCCATCGTAGTGAATGACGGGAAGAAACTCACCAATCTGGTCAAGATAGAGAACGCTCTGAACTCGGACGGTGCCGAGATCGACTTGACCGTGGTGATGAGCAATCAGGGTAGCTTGCCGATCGGGTACCTGATGATGACCCAGGCCGGCAAGGAGACGTACCCAGCATTGTGCGCCGCCTGGCACTCGGACCGATACCAGCCCGCGTCAGTCGCGTACACTGTCGCCGCCGAGGTGCAGTCGGTGGGAGTGGATGACGTTTATGACGGTGTCCCCGGCGTAATCGGCTGGCTCAATGCCGAGTCCGGCGTTGGTATTTCGTTTGTGTTGAACCATTACGACGGCTTTCAGGTGGGCACGGTTTCTTTTTTGGTTGATGATCCTGAAATCAACCGGGCGCTTGGAGGACTGTTCAACTTGGACGGCTCTCCGGCGTTGCCGAACACCGGTTCCGCATGGTCCAGCAAGGGAACCTACGACGCATCGACGTTCGTGACGCTGAAGCTGGCATTTGCGGTTCCGACTGAAGAGGACAAGGCGGCTCTTGAGGATGTCACAGCGCGGCTCACCGCCACCGCGCTCAATAGTAGTACAACAATCGTTGAAGGAACCCGGGAGATCGTCCTGCTGACTAATCTTCCCGTGCCGGAGGAGAGTCGGCACCGGTTTGGCTACTTCGGCTACTGGGACAGTGTATGGGATGAGGGCAACGATATCGGGTATTATAAAAACCTCAATATTGATGGGGAGCTCTACAACTTACCCCCAACAATTGAGCCGATCGATGATCTGGCCATCAACGAGAATGGAACCGGGGAGGTAATCCTCTTCATCGATGATGTCGAGTCGCCTTCCGGGCTCAAGGTGAGTGTCGAATCATCCAATTCGGCGTTGGTGCCGGTGGAGGGTATCGAAATCGGATCCACCGACTCCAAACAAACCTTGACCGTTTCTCCCGCCGCGAACGCTTTCGGCGAGTCTGTGATTACTGTCACTGTCAGTGACGGCGACAAGCAGACTTCGGCGACATTCACCCTGACTGTCAATGAGGTGAACGATCCGCCGGTCCTTTCCATTGTCCATGGCACGGACGGGGGCTTGACCGTGGAGTGGTCCGGTGGAGGTGTGCTGCAGTCCAGCGTCGACCTGAAGAGTTGGAAGGCTGTTGAGAACAGCGCCAGCCCGTTCGCGGCCGATCCCGCCGAGGCCCGAAAATATTTTCGGGTGATTCTGGAGTAGCACCAAGCCTATTCCAATTCGGGATGGGCGGCCATCCCTTCGCAGATGCAGATCGGGTTGCGGTCGCCGTGGACGTTGTCGATGCGGTTGACCGGTGGCCAATATTTCTGCTCCCGCAATCCGGCCACCGGGAACACCGCCTGTTCACGGCTGTATGGCCGGTTCCATTCGCCGGCTAGGTCGTCGGCCGTGTGCGGCGCGTTCTTGAGCAGGTTATTCTCGGCGTCTGCCTCCCTGTTCTCGATTGCTGCGATTTCGGCATGGATGGAAATCATTGCGTCGCAGAAACGGTCTAGCTCCGCCTTGGGCTCGCTCTCGGTCGGCTCAACCATCATCGTCCCGGCGACAGGCCACGAGATCGTCGGGGCGTGAAAGCCATAATCCATCAGCCGTTTGGCTACGTCTTCGACGGTGACTTTTTCGAACTGACGCAAATCAACGATACACTCGTGAGCCACGAGGCCGTTCTTGCCCCTGTACAAAATCGGGAACGTGTCGGCGAGCCGATGGGCGATGTAGTTCGCATTGAGGATGGCGACGCGCGTGGCTTCGGTTAGTCCGTCGGCACCCATCATCGCTATGTACATCCACGAGATTGGAAGTATGCCCGCGCTGCCCCAGGGCGCTGCTGCAATCGCGCCGCCATTTTCCTCCAGAGGATCGCCCGGCAGAAACGGCGCAAGATGCGACGCGACTCCGATCGGTCCGATACCCGGGCCACCCCCTCCGTGCGGAATGCTAAAGGTCTTGTGCAAATTCAGGTGGCAGACATCCGCGCCGACGTTGCCGGGGTTGGTGAGGCCGATCTGCGCGTTCAGGTTCGCGCCGTCCATG
>JAAERN010000061.1 GCA_024230295.1 Planctomycetota bacterium | reverse complement strand
CTTAACAAGAGATGCGTAGTAGTCGACCAACCAAGCTGAATCCCGATCCGAACCTTCGAATCGGTAACCATTCGAGGTATGAAATTCGGTGGCGGCCACATCAAGGGCCAACGCAATATCTTTACCCGCGGACAGCCCGGTGTCACCGATCGCCGCGACGATGATGTCCAGAGCTTCACGGTTGCTGGGCAGATCGGGCGCAAAGCCTCCCTCATCACCCAAACCGGTGCCTAAACCGCGTTTCTTGAGGGCTGACTTCAGCGCGTGGTACACCTCTGCACCCCACCGCAACGCATCGGAGAAGGACGGGGCGCCAATCGGGGCAATCATGAACTCTTGAATGTCCACATTGGAGTCTGCGTGGGCACCACCGTTGAGGATGTTCATCATGGGCACGGGCAGTACATGAGCCTGTGGGCCGCCAATGTAGCGGAAGAGTGGCAGATCGGCAGAGGTAGCTGCTGCCTGCGCGTTAGCTAGTGATACTCCCAAGATCGCGTTCGCGCCGAGGCGGCTCTTATTGGGCGTTCCGTCGACATCAATCATCGCCTGATCGATGAGTCGCTGCTCTGAGGCATCGAAACCCAAGATTTGCGGTGCGATCTCATCTTCGACCGCGACACATGCTTGGACGACTCCTTTACCGCCATAACGATCTGAATCCTCATCTCGACGCTCGGCGGCT
>JAAERN010000060.1 GCA_024230295.1 Planctomycetota bacterium | reverse complement strand
TTGGAGTTTTTCGCGTCATGACATTTCGACTTGGCAACAAACTGACCGGCGCGTTTACGGGAACCGCATCAGAAATCACTTTTGCGATTACCGGCTTTTCGTGGAGCGGTGGCGATCGCCCAGAGATCGACATCACCACGGGCGGAGACGACCGCCGCAAGGTCTTGGCCGGGCTTGCCAGCCCGGAAGAATACACGCTGTCGATCAAGTACAACGGCGAAGACCTGACGGGAGAAATGGAGGATTGTTCTGTCGGTAGCCTTACAGTTAGTCTTGCTCCGGACGATAATTGCGGAACTGCAACGGCGGTTCTTTCTGCGGTTCCCGTTGACATCGTTTCGTGGAATCACTCGGTTGAACTGGACGGCATCCTCGAAGGCGAAGTCACGTTCCGGAGGCGTCATTCCTGATGTTTGAACCTAAGAAGGAAAAGCACACCGTTCGAGGCCAGGAGATCACCATCCGCGAGTTGGAGGCGGATGTTCTCTCGAACTTGGACGAAGCAATGTCGGCGGCAGTCGCCGCCTCGTTGGTGCCGGAAAGAACGCAGGCCGAGGTCGCTCAGTGGCCCGCCCAGGTCGTCACCGAAATCTTTGGACTGGTGGCGAATCTGAACGGGTGGGACACTGAGGGAAAAGGTTAGAGCCGATCGACATGCTGATCCATCGGGTTGCATCCCAGATCGGCATGATGACTCGGCAGGTTCGAACAGAGATGAGCAGCAGCGAGTTGTTGGACTGGGCTGAGTACTTTCGCCGCGAGGCGGGCGAGCAGACCGAAGAAGAGATCGCGGCAGCGATACGAGGTGCATTCAAATGGCAAACGTAGGCAATCTCTTCGT
>JAAERN010000059.1 GCA_024230295.1 Planctomycetota bacterium | reverse complement strand
CTCCGCAGTTGCAGCATTGACAGCCAACAAAGCCGCTCGTTTGCCTTGATCACGCTTCTGGCCTGCATCGCCGCCTTCGTATCGCAAAGTAACGCCGGTGCGTCCCGCCAACTTTTCGACTGCTTCTGTGAATGAGAGGTGCTCCAACGCCATGATGAAATCGATCGAGTCACCGCCTTCACCACAACCAAAGCAGTAGTACAGGCCCTTGGCCGGAGTCACATGAAAACTGGGTGTTCTCTCTTCATGAAACGGACATAGACCTTTCATCGAGCCACCCCCTGCATTGCGCAGGGTGACATGCTCGGACACGACGTCATTGATCCTGACTCGCTCGCGCACCGTCGCGATGTCGTCCGAGGCGATGAGACCGGCCATTGTCTGATCCTACGCCGCGACTTCACACTTACCGTCACGACATGACCGAAGGATGAACGTCGAATTCGAACTCGGTTGTGTTGGAATGTGGCCATGAGTCCCCCGCTAGTCGCTGCGGACCGATCCGGCCAGCGTTTCGATTCCGCCGCTCACCTTGATCCATCAACCTCACTTAATCGCCACAGGTTGCGTTCCGATACGCCGTCTGTAGGGCATCTGGTACATCTAAATAACGCTGGAGCCAGCCTGCCACCACGACCGGTGACCGAGAGAGTGATCGCACATCTTCGCCTGGAAGAACAGATTGGTGGTTACGAGGCTGCTGATCGTGTCGCCGAAGAGTGGCAACAGGGTCGTGAGTCACTGGCTGATCTAGTCGGCGGTCAGCCAGACGGCATCGCCGTGATGGAATCTTCCACAGCCGCCCTTCATAAGGTCCTGTCCACGGTGCCGCTTCGTAGCGGGGATCGCATAGTAGTCGCAGGTGCAGAGTACGCCGGTACTGTTCTGCCGCTGCTGCAGTTGACTCGTCGAATGGGCGTCCAACTGGATTTCCTCGCCGATGGCCCTGATGGCACGGTCGATGTAGACGCACTGTCACATCAGCTGCGGGCTCCCTCGCGCATGGTTTTTGCGGTGCACGCTCCTAGTCATAACGGCCTGATCAACGATGTCGCTGCGATTGGGGCGGTAACCCAGGCAGCACAACATCGACCTTGGTACGTCGTGGACGCCTGTCAGTCTCTGGGTCAACTACCGATTGATGTGGCCG
>JAAERN010000058.1 GCA_024230295.1 Planctomycetota bacterium | reverse complement strand
GACTCCGGCGAAGAGGGCGACGGTTGCGATGACCACAAGAGCCACGCTGCCACGCCCGATGCCACCGCTTCGGATGACCCGCAGGAGCGTACCCTCTTGCCGCCCGAGCCGCTGAACGAACACGAAACTATCATCGGAGTAGATGAAGATAGTTGCCCAAAGCCGCTCAGACTCTTCGAAGCATGGCATGCGAGCATGACCAAGCTCGATGCAGAAGCGGCAAAGTTCGCGCAGGCCGAGATGCAACAGCGCAGCGGCAAGGACCTTGCAAGTGCAACGACTAAGCAAGTTGCGTCAAAGGAGTACGTGCGGTCGAGCATTGCCGTGGACATGGGCGACATCGCGCAGCGCATCTTAAAGTCGACCGAGCAACGGGCTGAGCTCCAAAGCCTGTTGGCTGGCCAGGCCGAGAACGAGAAGCTGTCGCCTCAAGAGGCGCTCGCAGTGCCGACCGGGAAGCCGTTGTCGATCTTCGATCCGCAAGCCTTGCCTGCCGCGTACACGGAGTTCTTGTTTGGCGATTGCGTGCCCTTCCTCAAGCGGGCTACCGCAGTGACTGCTCAGCAGGTCTTTGATGCGCTACCGAGCCGAGAAGAGCTGGAGTACCATCTGGAAGGCGACGAACAGCCGTATCGGGCCAACGACTGCTCTCGCTGGGATACTTCAGAATTCTACGCGCTCTTCGGTTGCACCCTCCGGAGCCTGAAGCTGTCGCAGTCCGTCAGAGCCGGCATGGAGCGACCAGGCTTCGAGAAAGACTTCCGAGTCATTGCCGAGTCAACTTCTCAAGACTTCGTCGACGCGGCGCTCCACCCTTCCTGCCCGCGTTCAGACGCTGATCTCATCCGCACCGCTGGGAATGAGAAGGTGCGCACGGCGTTGCGGCACCTGCGCTTTTCCACTGCAACCGTGCCGTTCACCGATGGGCACAAGATGCGGCTGCACCATTTTGGTTGTGCTATGAACGAAATCTTCGGGCCTCTGACAGTGTTTCATACGCACAACTACGCGGATAACTACAGCCCAGAGATTCTGAAGTTGCAAAGCTCGGAGCCACCCGTGATCGGCTACGTGCAGGACACCCTGATGCCAACGCTGCACCAAATGCATCAGAAAACTGCTGCCTCGCCACGCTCGACTGCGAAGCTCTTCCTGCTTATGGAGGAACTGTCCTACCGGCACTTGTATCGAGTGGACCAAGCGCAGCTCGGCAACTTCAGAATCCAATCTGCGACTGGTGCGCTCCTCAGGGAGGACGACTATGCTTCCAATGGCTTGCGGGGCCTGGCCGACTTCGTCGCGGCGCTGTTCAAGTGCATCGAGGCTCAAGCACGCGGCTTTGCACACGGCCACGGGAAAGTGCACAGCATTCCGGATGGTACCCGCGGCTTGCTTCAGTGCTTGGCAGACGTAACGAAGGAGATAGAGGCGCTTCAGGCGACGGGTGGCGGTGCCCACCCCGCGGAAGACGTAGTGGAAAGTATTGTCCAGGCGAAGACGCTGGCGTACAACCAGGCCTTGATCGCGAGCGCCAGTACCAGGCAGTACGAATCCGCCACGTTGCCAGCCAAGCAGCTTGGCAATATCTTGCCGGCCTCGCCTTTTAGCGAGAAGCAACAGCGCCAAAGTCGATACGACGGCGGGCTTGAAGACGACGGTGTGACAGTGCGACCGTTGGTGCCGGTGCAACCAGCTGAGCCGTTGATGCACCTAGCGAGGGAGCGCCGCAGATTGGACTTCGAGCACCAACAACGACGCAACGAGTACAAAGAGGTGCCGCTGACTGGTTGCCAATTGTGCATCGCACCTCACTACTTGCTGCCGCAGAGCTTTGGCCTGACGCGTGCTCTCGGAGATGAAGGCGAAATCCCGGACGACGCCGTGTCAATGCTGCCTCCCTTGCCGCCGTGGAGCTTCGATGCCAAGACTGGAGAGTTGCAACACTTTGATGTGGTGTCCGGTGCCTACTACCAGCACCAGAGAGTTGCCACGCGAAGCGACTTCCAAAGCGATGCCATTGTCTTCGAAACATGCTTCGGGTTGGATGTCCGCTTCTTAGACGATCATGCGCACGACCACGATTGTTCGGGCACCTGCGTCAAGAACGTCAAGAAGAAAACGCAGGACGAAGTCGCAAAGATGCTCAAGCCCAATCGTGCCCCACCGTGCCGGTTCGATTTCTGTCACATTGTTGAATTGGTGCTGGATGACAAGCCATTGAAGATCCGACGGCGAGGCAAGGAGATCGTCGACGCACCGTACGTCCTGAGCACGACAGCTCGGAATCAGTTTGGTTCTGTTGCACTCGAGCGTCCGCAGCCGTTCAGATCAGCGTCTAGCGATTGCCCGCTCGCTGTCCTTCGTTGCAACAACGACTTCAGATACATGCCGAAGGGCTTTGGCGATTCCAGCGGCTTGACCCAAACGACTTTGGAGACCCTGGATTCACACCTGGCGGCTTGTTTCCGAGCGATGAAGGCAGCGATCCAGACACATGCCGCTGTGCGACGTATGGCTATGACTGTTGTGGCGCTGCACGTCGGAGCGAAGATCATAGACTTCTACATTACGAAGTACGCTGCCAAGCCTATGGAACAGCTGCAGAATTTAGTCACGCAGTATGCCCTTGGTTTGCGACGCCTCGAACAGGAAGAAGAGGAGGCCGAGAAAACCGCTGCAGCAGAGACTAGCGCTGGTTCTGAGCCTGCCAGTAAGCGAACAGATGTGCAGTCCCGCAGTCGGCGCGTCCTGCTTCGCTTGCAGCATTCTGCCAACCGAGCTAAGTGGATCTCGTCTACCGAATGCGCTCTGTACGTGCACACCGAGCAGCAGCATTGGACTAGTCACAACGAAGTACCAATGTTTACGAGCAGGGCGCTGTACTTGATTTCAGAATGCCAGCGCATCTTATCCGGCGACAAGAGCATTCTCACAAGAGCAGCCGCTCCTGCGCAATTTTCGGTGGTGAACTACGAGCAACCCTGTCCGCCACGTGCCGGCGATGCCCTCCTTGCGGCCGACGGCAACGCGCAAGCCGCAGCAGACATTGCGACCGCAGTTGCAGGCGTCGATGCAACTCTCGCAGCGGCTGCTGCAGATCCCCAAGCGGCATCAAGTGCGTCATGCGGTGCTCTCGCCGGTGCATGCGACCAAGATGTGGCGCCCGCTGGAGCAGACGAAAGCGCTGAGGAAGCAGACGGTGCGTTCGCCGCAGACGACGCAGACGAAGCAAGTGAACACGAAGAGGGCGCAGACGAAACCGCTGACGACGCAGACGACGCAGACGAAGCTGAGCTCGGCATGGAGTGCCCTGTGCAAGCAGCTGAGCTCCGCACGACTTGCAGCCGTCATGACGATTGGCTGCACCGAGGCCCGTTCCTTGCCGACCTTCCATGGCGTGTGTACATGATGCGGGTGCAAAGGGCGCGGAAGCCCACCGCTGCCAATGCAGACTGTTCGCAATACTTCTTGTTCGACAAGCATTATGCGCTGTCAGCGCTGTATTGCCAGGAGATGAGGTACTGCACGAACACAGTCATCCCGCGCTTGGTAGGATCAGTGTGCCCACAAGAGGAGGAAGACAATGGCGAACCACATGCTGCCTACAAGCTCATGCTCTTCTCCCGTGCTCGTTGCCCTGGGGAAGGGCACTGTGCCGACCCGTTGATTTTCCGCAGCCTTGTCATGCCCAGCGACAAGCCGGACAACGACGAGATCGCCACAGAAAAGCCCCGATTCGCCCCTTGCTGGCGGGCCTGCAGATGCGAGATGGAGCTCAAAGCTGAGGTTGCTGCGACGAAAGAGCGGCGCGCTAAAAAGATCGCAGTCCTCGCGGATACGATCATCATGAAAGACGTGCAGGATCGCACCGGAAGTTCACAGTCGGTTGCGAAACGTGCTTTTTCACTCCGGCCAGATCTCTTGAAGATGATCGCAGCCCAGTTCAACAAGCACGCAGAAAGGCTGCCGCACGGGATCGTTGAGTTAGCGGATTGCATCTCTTCGTTTCTGTTCGGGTGCTCGCTCTACAACGTGCAGGAGCAACTGCACTTGAGTGAGTTTGCAGCACTGGAAATGAAAAAGCTCAACGACGCGATGAACATGGACTTGCTGGTGCGCAAGAAGCCCTTTCGCGAGGAGAAGCAGGGCGGCTTCGTGAACGATGTGGACTCGGACGCTGAAGAAGGCAAGGGCCGCAATCCTATCACGTCGGAGTTCCTCGGCGGCTGGGGCGAAGATGATGACGATGCCGTGGAAGACACCGGAGGAGATCTCACCGTCAGGCGTCAGGCTGTCGTGCAGTTGAGCCTGGATGAGTGCAAAGCGTTGCTGCGACGAGACCGCGAACTCGAACGAGCGAGCGCGCCCGGTCGCCACAAAGACGCTGACGTGCAAATGAAAGGCTACATGCAGACCTTCGGGAGCGTCTTGAAGCTGGGCTTGCCTCAAATCCGTGGGAAGGGACGCTTGCATCTTCCTACTTCGTTGCCGCTCGGTGCCGCCGCTGACTTCCAGCGAGCTGTGGCCAAGGAGATGCGGATGCAACAGCACGACCATGGCACTTCGCCAGAAGACCTGGCAGAGCCAAGCATCGAAGACATTCAACAATTGCATATTCGCAACCGCGCAAAAGACGAGGAAGGTTGCGTTGCTGTCCCCTTGGAAGATGCATTGAAGGGCCCAGGGCATGTGGCATGGAAGCTCATCCAAGACATCAAGAACGACGCATCGACCGACTTCGCCTTCAACGAAGAGCAGATTCTTGTCATTGCTCTTCAGATTTGGCCTTTGGAGGAAGCGTGGCGGTTGCACGTGCAGAGACAACAAGGCACGACCGCGACGATTGCGACGTTGCGCAAGCTGCCTAACGATCTCGGCTTGCCCCGCGTCGGGATCATTGGCGGGGGCGGATGTGGCAACACCTCGGTGATGCAATTGGTAGTGGTGCCTGCGCTGCGCACGTTCTTCTCACGGATTGTCTTGACGGCGCCGTCGAATCGAGCGGCCCGCGGCTTCGATCCGACAGCCAAGACGCTGCACTCGATTAGTGGCATGACGCATTTGAGTTCCATGCGCACTTCCAGCCTGCACATCAAGGGCGATAATATGCGGAAGCGCTTGGACGCCAATCAAACGCATGCCGGTGCATGGGTTCACGACGAGGCGCTCCAGACTTCCGCACCATTGCTGCACGCTGCTGCGCTGCGAACAACCTATGCCAGGCAGCACCACTACAAGTTGGAGACATCGCGCTACGCGCACCCGAACGAGATCATGGGCAAGATCTCTTTCTTTGCGCTTTGCGGCGACCACCTGCAACTGCCACCGGTTCCGAAGACCTCTGGGCTCCTTGCACCGCTCGAAAACACGAGCGACGAGCACAAGGCAGGCGCTTCCATCTTCATCAACATCCAGTACCTCTTCGAGATGGAGACAATGAAGCGCTTCACGGACCCGACTCTCGTCTCCATTCTGGCGAAGATGCGGCAGACAAACGGCGCCAAGCTCTTGGAGCAAGAGTGGCAAGCACTACTGGACACAGAGGTCGACGCTGAACAAGTCGAGCGAGATCCAGATGCGTTTCTCCAAGACACTCATGGCTGGTTCGAATCTTCGTACCTATGGTCCATTGTGTCGATGGCGTGCTACTCTCGGGCCATGGCTTCGGCGCGGCAGCACAAGCAGACGCTCTTCTTTTGTCAGGCTGTCGATTTCAGCGAGCAGGTGTCGCCGCGGGACTGCGCAGTCTACCAGCGCATGTTGGCAGTGCCCAGTGTCGCTCACACAGGCAGGTTGCCGGCAATGGTGCTGCTCCACATCGGCATGCGGGTGCGTATGACCACTCAAGTTCTGCCGCCGTGGGCTGTCCAGGACGCGACCGGTACGGTCATGGAAATCGCTGCGTCTCCTGGAGACAAGCGACGCATGGCCGCCAGCGACGATGCGCATGCTGTTGCCGAAATGCGCCTCGAGGAGTTACCACCCGGCGTTTACGTCAAGCTGGATAAATGCGAACGCGAATTCCTGCCACCGACCGTTTGCCACCGGCACCGACAAGCCGGGTATTCCAGCTCCTGCGGAGAGTGCCGCGCTTTCGAGGGTGGGTCCTCGTTGAGCCCATGCGCAAGACCTGGACGTTCACAGATCCGGTCACCGGCGCAACTCTGCAAGTCTCGCGCACGCAGTTGCCGCTCATGCCAGCCGATGCATGCCCGCTCTACTCTTTGCAAGGGGCTACGACTGATCCAGGGCTGATTGCGCATTTCGTCATGCCGAGGCGCGCAGATGATGACATTAAGTGGCTCATCATCTACGTCCTCCTGTCTCGCGTGCGGGGCCTTTCTCGTCTGCGCAGCATCGGCCTCAAACCTGCAATCCGGAAGATTATCGAAGGAGGCCCGCCCACCATGCTGGCCGAGAACTTCGAGAGGCTCTTTCGGGAGAAGATCCAGCGCACCAAGCAAGCAGCTGAGGCAGCTAAGGCGGCCCTGGGCTGGCACTGACGCATTCTGCCAGCAGCGCCTGCGGCGATTCACATCCTGACGGATGGTGGAGCCTGAGCTGTGGAGTACAGGGCCACTCCTGCGTACCACAGGTGTCACAAGTACATCTGTGTCTCTCTCTGTGTCTCTCTCTGTGTCTCTCTCTGTGTCTCTCTCTGTGTCTCTCTCTGTGTCTCTCTCTCTCTGTCTCTCTCATTCTCTCTCTCTCTCTCT
>JAAERN010000057.1 GCA_024230295.1 Planctomycetota bacterium | reverse complement strand
ATGGGCTCATGTCGGTTAAAAATAAATGCCGTTGGTATCACCTATCACGAGCGCTCGGTCTCGAGACTTCTGTATGAACTGGGCTTCTCTCACATGAGCGCCCGTCCGCAGGGAGTGTCAGGAATTTTGTGTCTGAGGCCTGTTTTGTCATTGGCTGATGAACCTTTTGCCGAAGACGACGGCGAATTGGGTCCTTGCCTCTGACCATTCTTTGGGCGGTTGTTTCCACTCCTGAGCCGCATGATTGAGGACCAGATATAGCAGTTTCGTTGCTGGATCGTCATTTGGGAAGTGTCCCCGTGTTCGAACGGCTCGCCGCAGTTTTGAATTCAAAGCCTCGATGGCGTTCGTCGTGCAAATGATCCGGCGCACGCTTTCGGGGAAGGCAAAGAAGGGGATGACATGATCCCAATTGCGCCGCCAGCTGAGTGCGATTGCCCGATACCGCTGCCCCCAAGAACCGGCTTCGAATTCCTCCAGTGCTTTCATTCCCGCTTCGGCGTCTTTGGCCCTGTAAATGGATCGCAAGGCAGGCACGACCTGCTTGCGATCTTTCCAGGACACGAACGACAGGGAATGGCGGATCAGGTGCACAATGCAGGTCTGCACGACCGTTTCGGGGAAAACGGCGGTGATGGCCTCGGGAAAGCCCTTCAAACCATCAACGACGGCAATCAGAATGTCGGCGACGCCGCGGCTCTTCAGCTCGTTCATCACGCGTAGCCAGAACTTGGCACCCTCGGTCTGCTCGATCCAGATGCCCAATATCTCCTTAGTGCCGTCAGGTAAAATGCCAAGCGCGATGTACACGGCCTTGTTGCGAACGAAGCCTTCGTCGCGGATCTTGACCCGGATGGCATCGAAGAACACCAGTGGATAGCAAATATCGAGCGGCCGATTTTGCCATTCGGTGACCTCTTCCAGTACAGCATCGGTGATGGCCGAGATCAGGTCGGGCGAGACATCGATGCCATAGAGCTCATCAAGATGACCCCGGATCTCACGCACGCTCAGGCCGCGCGCATACATGGAAACGATCTTCGTGTCGAAATCAGGAAATCGCCGCTGGTATTTGGCGATCAGCTTCGGATCGAAAGTGCCAGAACGGTCCCGAGGAATCGACAAGCGCATCTTCGACGATCCGGTTAGAACCGACTTCTTCGACACCCCGTTGCGACGATTGGCAGTGCCTTCCGACCTCTCCTCGTCCAGATGCTCGTCCAGCTCCGCATTCAGAATGCGCTCCGATAACGCCTTCTTCAGCTCGTCAAGCAAACCGTCCTTCAAAAATACCTCACCGGGATCCCGACCCGCCAGCAACTCGTCCAAAACGTCCTTATCAATAGCCATGTGATGATTCTCCTTTCCATCATCATGGTCTCAAGCACAAAATATCCGACAGTCCCTACCGGCCAGGACGAACGGGTGATGACGGCGTTTAAAAAAACTTTGCCAACACCCTCGCCTCGACAGTAGGCTATCTGCCGCGGAGCACGCCGGTCGAGATCTGGTTTCAGGACGAGATGCGCCTCGGCCAGAAGAACGGCATCGTCCGGCAATGGGCAAGGCGGGGCAGCCGGCCACGGCAGCCAAAGGACCAGCGCTACCAATCTGTCTATCTGTTCGGTGCCATCTGCCCGGCACGCGGCACCGGCGCGGCACTGGTCCTGCCATCGGCGAACACCCAGGCCATGCAATACCATCTCGACGAGATCAGTCGCACCGTCCGACGCGGCGCCCATGCCGTGCTGCTGCTCGATCGGGCCGGCAGGCACACCACCGGACAGCTCAACGTTCCGAAAGAACATCTCGCTGGTCTTCTTGCCCTCACGGGCGCCCGAACTCAACCAAGTCGAGAACCTATGGCAGCACATGCGCCAGACATGGCTCTCAAACCGCGTCTTCGATAGCTACGATGCAATCCTCGATGCCTGCTGCGACGCATGGCTGCAAATCGCCGAGCAACCCAGCCAGATCAAATCAATCGGAATGAGAAAATGGGCGCATACCGGTCAGGCTTAATGACCCTTGGTATAATACCAAGCATCAGGGCTTCTGACTCATTTCAGGGGTTCTCAAAGGGCTGAAGCTCTGAATCAATGT
>JAAERN010000056.1 GCA_024230295.1 Planctomycetota bacterium | reverse complement strand
CCATCGATATCCGTCTCGATATCTGCGATGAGAGAGTTGTCGATCGCATTCAGAATCGAGACCGAGCCAAAATCAAAATCATCTTCGATATCAATAAAGCGCGCGTAGTTCAGGGTCGCCTCGGTGGCCGAGGTCAGGTCAATTGCCGGCGAACGCAACCAGACATCAGCTTCGATTTCGTAGCGCCCGGACAGATTCGTTCCGAAACAATTCACCGGACTATTGGCCGCCGAAGGGCCGCCTTGGGATGGCGCTCCAAATTCCCAGGCTGTCCCGACTGCCCCGGAGGAGCCAACTTCCCAGTCGCCCGGGCCACTCTCGAAATCGTCAGCAAAGACCTCCACGGGCGGGACCGGGAACGATTCGGCCACGAAGAGCCGTAGTGGATCAACCGGACGCGGAATGATCAGCGTGTTCCGCGGAGGAGTCGCCGCAATCTCCATGTGCCCATCGTAGATCGGCCAATTCGCGGGCGGGCCATCGGCTGGTTCGGCCTCACTCCGAATGTTGTAAAGGAAGCCTGCCTGACTGTCCCAGGTGAGAATCAGGTCGCCGCCCGAATCCTCGACATTGAAGAAAAAAGTGGGCGTTTCACAGGTCCTAATCTCAAAGGCGACTTCACCGATCCCGACGCGATCACCTCCTGGAATCTCACCACCAGCCCCGTTGCCCGGGGCAATGAAGTGATTGTCCAGACAGGTCAACTCCACATAGCGCGCAGTGATCTCCTGACCGAAGAGAAAGCTGAAGCGCGAGATGTCGTCTTCATTGGGTAGCGCTCCGGAATCGATTCCCCCGTAGCTGGGATTGAAATCGATGTTCGTCCCGAATCCGTTCGGTCCATCCGCCTCTGAGGCGAAGCGCAGACTGAACTCGCTCAATCCGTTGGAATTCGAGGCCGAGTATCCCCAGATGCTGATCTCACAGAGCGGAACGTTTTCGCCAAGGTCAAAGATGAGGATCGGCTGCCCCGTCGTCTCGATGTAGTCGCAGGGAAAACCGCAGGCCGCGGTCACCCACAACCCTCCGGCGCCAGCTGCCGTCTTCTCGTGCGGTTGCACATCAGAAAACCCCGCGCCCGGTCCCTGAATCAGGTTGGAGACCGGCCAGAGATCGTTGCCGGAAGTTGAGGATTGCACGCTCGAGATCGGATAGAACTGATCCGCATCGCCAAGAGCTTCAGCGCTGATCTGAACCTCCGCAGTAGGCGTGTCGGGATCGTTGCTCTCAATTTGGAGCGTGGCTGAAATCAGCCCGTCCAATCCTGCGGGATCGATTTCGATCTGAAAGAGT
>JAAERN010000055.1 GCA_024230295.1 Planctomycetota bacterium | reverse complement strand
TCAGCATTTGACGGCGCTGTTGGTCTTGAAGATGGCGGCGACACGCAACTCGGCGAAGGGTTGGATGACGACCTCACACTTGATTCGGTTGGCTCCGGAAGTGGGCTGCTTGACCTGACTCGCGAGTCGGATGACACCTCGCTCGGTGCTGAACTTCTCGAAGAGGTCTATTCAAGCGAAGACGACGTCGATTTTCCCGCAGCTTCCGGCCTCTTTGAGGCTGCGACCGAGGAGGGATCTGGCGGCGGTCCTGCAGTTGCTCCGGCAGCGGTGGGCGCAGCCCCCGCAGCAGCGGCAGCTCCTGTGGCAGTTGCTGCCCAGAGTTGGGATCCAGCTTTCTCGGGGCTTTCTGCCGGCATGATGATCGGCGGGTTGGTGGCTTTGATGGCTGTCTTTGCCATGGTGGTCGTTGAGGTGATGGGTACAGCCTCAGGCGTAGCCGAGATCATCGCAGGTGACTTCTGGATCTGGGTCGGCGGACTGGCTGGCGGCACAGTGCTGCTGGGCGTGATCGGCTGGTTCATCGGCAGTAAGTCCGGCTGACCCTATACATGAGACTCGCGCCAGCAGGCCTGCGAGAGTGGGGCGGCGGAGGCATCTTGATAATCCTCGCTGCCGTGTTGTTGTGGTGGCTTGTTCCTGTGTCGTGGATCAACTGGGCGGCGAGTGGTCTTCTGGCGCTGGCTTGGTTCTGCATCGCATGGTTCTTTCGAGACCCACATCGGCTTTCCCCAACTGACGCAGAGCCCGGCGACATGCTGAGCCCGGCCGATGGATGCGTTTCAGCGATCGAACGCGTGGATCAGCACGAAGCAGTCGAAGGCCCTGCGATCATCGTGCGGATTTTTTTGAGCGTCTTGAATGTGCATGTCAACCGCATGCCGTGCGATGCCGAAGTCCTAGAGACCATATACAAACCGGGCAAGTTCCTTGACGCGCGAACGGCGGAGTCGGCCAAGGTCAACGAGTCGATGCTCACCCGTGCTACGCGATCAGACGGCCTTCCGTTTGGCGTACGCCAAGTATCAGGCGCGATCGCTAGGCGGATCATCTGCCCGGTCAAGTGCGGTGACCGGTTTGATCGCGGCGAACGCTTTGGCATGATCAAGTTCGGCAGCACGACGGAGCTCATTCTTCCGGAGGGGGCCGATACGACGGTCCGAGTCCAGGTTGGGGATCGTGTGGCGGGGGTGCGGACGGTAGTGGCGAATGTTCCTGTGCGTCCGAGTGTGGCGGGCGAGTGAGTGGGATGGCGAGCCCACGTGGTCCCTCTAGAGTCCCTTACACACGATGCTCCGCCTAATGCGCACCCATGCCAGGCGTTATCAACGCGATGCGGGGATGTCACGCTTCAGTAGCGGCGGGAGCATCCACGCGTGGGAATAGGGCGACCTTGGCGATGGCGGCGCCTGGCTGGAACTGGCCCCAGCGACATTCTTCGGTGAGGTCGCCACTGGCCGGACCGAGTTCCCACGCTTCACGAAGTTGACCGATGGCCCGTGGAATAACAGCTTCAAGGAGACATGCTGCAATGCGCACGGCTTCGGCGCAGCGATAGAGAATGTTTCCGACTGTCTCGGCCTGGTCTGGATCCTTGGCGAGTTTGAACGGCGCCGTGTCGTTGATGAATGCGTCGACTCGGTGCACGATCGCCATGGCAGCACCGATTGAGGCGGCGAGATCGAACTGCTCCATCGCTGCGATCGATTCCTCGACTTGCTTTGCTGTGAAACTTGCCCACTCCACGCCGCCGCCCGCGCAGGTTCCGGTGTCTGTCGGGCATCGCCCCTCGCAGTACTTGCCGATCATGGCCGATGTGCGGCTGGAGCAATTGCCAAGCGTATTGACGAGATCGGTCGTGTATGTCTCGTGGAATTGCAGGCGAGAGAAGTCGGAATCTGTGGCCCCGAGCGGCCCCTGGCTTGCAAGGAAGTATCGAAGTGCATCACGTCCATACGTTGCGATGTAACCATCGAGTTTTTCGAGATCGATGAAGTTGCCCAGCGACTTGGACATCTTCTGGCCCTCACTGATCCAGAAGGAGTGGGCGTACACGCATGTGGGAAGCGGAAGCCCGAGTGCCATCAACAACGCGGGCCAGATGACAGCGTGGAACCATAGGATCTCCTTGCCAGTGACTTGTATGGTGGCGGGCCAGTATTGATGCCGCGCTGCATACCAATCGGATTCAGGATCGCCGAGTCCGAGGGCCGTGATGTAGTTGAAGAGCGCATCGATCCAGACGTATATGACATGCTCAGGCACACCCGGTACGCCGATGCCCCATGAAAAATTCGTTCGGCTGATCGGAACGTCCTGCAGGCCGTCCCGCAGGCGACCGAGCACTTCGTTTCGCCGGGCCTCAGGCCGCACGAAGTCGGGCTGGCTGGCAAAGAGTTGCTCCAGCCGATCCTGGAAGGCACTGAGCTTGAAGTAGTAATTCTCTTCGGTGGCGCGATCGAGGGGCTTCCCTGATATCGGAGAGGCGTACTCGACTTCGCGGGCCTTCGTTTCGGTGTAGTACTCCTCCTGCCCCGCGTCGTACCAACCCTCGAATGTTCCGAGGTAGACATCGCCCGAGTCCATGAGACGCTGGACGAGTGCCTGAACCTGCTTCTCGTGGCGTGGATCGGTCGTACGAATGAACTCATCGTTGGTGAGGTCAAACAGGCCCATGACGCGGCGGAACTCGGCCGTATTTTGGTCGGCGAGTTCCTGAGGGGATACACCTTGGGCTTCCGCGGACTGCTCGACCTTTTGCCCGTGTTCATCGGTGCCAGTTAGAAAGAACACATCTCGGCCGAGAAGGCGTTCGAATCGAGACCAGACGTCGCAAATGGTTGTCGTATACACATGCCCGATGTGTGGTCGGCCATTGACGTAATAGATCGGCGTCGTGATGGTGCGATGAGGATTATCCATGGGCCCCATGGTAGTAGGCTCTCTTTCAGGCCGAAGTGCTACCGCCTGCACTATGATGATCACCGTCATGAGAATTTACATTTGGCTTGCGATTTCGATGGGACTGAGCGGGGCTGTATTGGCGCAGAACCGATTGGAATCACCTCGGATCGGCAGTGTGCAGGGTGTTCGTGGGGTGTCCGGGTATAGCGGCGTCGGTGAGCGGCGGGATCTTCCGAGTCAGTACCAATTCCGAAATAACGCCGTGGCTGGGCGGCAGTTTGAACAGTCCTTCAACATGACGACGGACCAGCAGTTTCGCGATCACAACATCGACAATGTTGGTGAGCGTCTCAGAACAGAGAGTCTCTACAACAACCCGTGGTACTGGCAGAACATCGGCAGCCTTGATACCGAACTTATGACTGGAGGGTCCGGTCTGGCTCTCAACACCTCCCAAGCCGACGGCAACTACTACAACCCTTACTTCTACGACCAGTGGAAGACGCCGAGTGGGCAGCGGCATTCGGGAGCGATGACGTCTGAAATCGGGCGGGTGGCCTTGGCTCGGAGAGATTCCGGGGTCGGGGCAGGGCCGGCACTCCTGCCGGGAACCAACGCACCGCTCGACCCGGATCCCCCCCGTATTGGAATGCTGGCGGCCGACCGAACGACGCTGAGTGGAGATCGGCTGGCTACGACGCTTCGATCTGATATCGACGACACGTGGTCCGGCAGGTTGGATCGGGAAATGGGAATCGGGATGCGGGAAGACAGGCAGTCGATTCGATATTTCGCCTCTGGTCTACGCGGCCTTGCAACAGCGCCATCCAAGGCTGGTGTACTTGATATGGGTCTCTCTTCGTATGATCTTGCCCGGATGCGGGAGGATCAACTTTCAGGTCGCCGCGTCACCGCTGTTGGTCTGCCGTGGGATACAAACTTCAAGGACCTCGCTATTCAATCGAATCCAATGGACACGCGAGTCCAGCCTGGATCGACTCAGTTGCCTACCACGCCAGGACTTCAGGGTGCTCACGAAGCAATGGCCGATCGGTATGCATCCCTTCACCCAGCATCGATGAGCTTGAATGATCGTTTGGCGGCGCTTGATGCCGACTACCGTAGGTTGCGGGGAGAACTTGTCACCGGGCGGAAACTTCCCGAACCCCTGATTCCGGGTGGAATGGCGCCGCAGGAGACCACAGGTACGACCGAGCCGACTGGAACCACCAAGCCCGAAAGCCTTGAATCAGAAACGCCGGATGATGAGACGCTGACGATAGTCGACCGATTGCCGCCCATGAAGTGGAAGGATTACGGCCTGGTGCTGCGGCACGGCCAGAAACTCGACGCATTCGCGACCAAGGACGGAAGCCGGTTTGATGACCTGCTCATGGCTGGCTCACAGAAACTGGCCGCCGAGGATTACTTCTGGGCAGAGCGGCGGTTTAACCGCGCCCTGCGGTTTGTTCCAGGTCATCCCTTGGCGACTGCGGGTCTGGGACACGCCCAACTTGGAGCCGGCTTGTACCTTTCGTCGGCGCTCACGCTGCAAACTCTATTGGCGTTTCAGCCCGAGATGATCGATGTCATGTACGACGACGAACTTCTCCCGGCACAGGAAGACATGGATCGGGCGATTTCGACGCTTGCGGCTCGGCTTCGAGGAGATCGGGATCTCGACCGGTATGGCTTCCTACTCGCGTACATAGGGCATCAACTCAATCGCCCCCAGTTGATTCGTGAGGGCCTTGATGCGATGCGGCGTGGCGATGCCGACCGGGAGTTCCGCTTACTTCTTGAGGAAGTGTGGGGCCCACCGGTCGAGGACACAGAGACTGAGTGATTGCCTTTCCGGCTACTCAAGGTACTGGCGGTTCGGTGCCGGTGTACTACATCTGCTCTGCCGTGGCGACGAAGAGTTCGGGGCCCAGTGCCTCTGGATCGGGCGGGAGTACCGTGTAGTGGACCCGGTGCAGTCCTGCTTGTTCGCACCAGTTCACGATGTCCTGCTCCGGAAACCCAAGGTGCAGATGCCCCATCGTGTCGCGGTATTCAGATCGCTCGTGCTGGGCCATGTCCAGAATCAAGATGCGGCCATTGGTTGCCAGAATCGCGGCCGCTGATCGGATGGCTTCCGCCGGGTCTGGCAAGTGGTGAAGAACGAGCGACAGAATGGCGAGATCGATTGAGCCGGGGTTCAACGGAAGGGCGGTCAAATCGGCTTCGTGAAATCGAACATTGGGAGCGTTTTCAAGCCTCCGCCGAGCAGCCTGAAGCATGGCGGGTTCTCGATCGACGGCCTCTACCCGAGCTACCCAGGGGGCGATGGTTGCAGCGATGAGACCCGTTCCGCAGCCAAGATCTGCGACCATACTCTTGGGGTGCAACAAGGCTGGCATCCATGAGATCGCAATCGATTGCCCGAAGAGCCTGCTGCGGACATCTGTCCACTCGGATCCCAATGCCCCGAAGAAGGCTCGCGTATCGACATGCCGAGCGGCCAGAATGGCCTCGACTCGTCGCAGGTCCTCTGCGTGGGTCGGATCGTTGTCCAGCGTTACGCATGCTGCGTCCCACAGGGCTGCTGCAAATGGATCTCGCTCTGCGGCGACTTTTCGATAGAGGGCCTGAGGTCCGACGCTACGCCGCTGGATCCAGCCCGATTCGACCAACCTCTTGAGATGTCGAGAAACGGTGGATTGCGGTGCCTGAACTGCAGCAGCGAGTTCACCGACAGAGAGCTCATGCGTGTCGAGCAGCACGAGGAGCCGAATGCGTAACGCATCATGCAGACCGCCAAGCCTCTCAAGCAGCATCGCTGCGGGCGAAGGAGCCGACTTGGTCATTCGCCAGAGGTCAATCGCATGGTCGGGCCTGGAATGACGCCGAGATCCCGCAGGGCATTGGCAACGTCCGGGTCGTTCGGGGCGATTTTCCATGCAAGGGAGAGCGAGCGGAACGCATCTTGATCATCACCAAGCCGTCGCGCGAGGCGGGCGGCGCGAAGGTAGGGCACGACATCGGTTCCTGCGTCCACGGCCAGCGCAGTCCTGATGGACTCGCGGGCTGTGTCGGGGTCCTCAGCTTCAATGGCAACGCGTGCCAGCCGGAGCCAATCCTCAGCTGTCGATGTTGTGTTGGCGCGGTCTCGCAGATAAGCGAAGAGATCGTCCCACGCTTCTTGCTGTTCGAGTGTGTCGGAGAGATCGCGGGCAATGTCGCGATCGGCGGGACGCAGTGCGGCCGCAATCTCGAGCGCCCGACGGGCGGTTGTGAGATCGCCGCCCTCAAGCGCAGCGTGTCCGAGAGCAGCTTGCGATTGCCAGTCGGTCGGGTCGCGATCCGTTAACTCCAAGTAGTACTCGGAAGCCGCCGGCCAGTCGGCGATGGACATGGCCGTAGTTCCCTTACGGCGCAAAGCCTCGCTGGGAACATGGTTGGAACATCCCGCCAGTGTGCTCCCAAGGAGCGCTGTGGCGAGTACAAGTATCGATTGGTGGTGTACAGTCACGATGGGCATGATACGAATCAGCGTCGATCCAGTCTGCCTCGCAGCGGAGAATGGTGGAGCATCCGTGGACAACGAACCCGCACGATGGCCCGGATCGCCACATATGGACCCTGTGGCGGTCGTTGTATTGGAGCACTCTCAAGAGGGCCGAGAGGTGCATTGGGATCTGCTGATCGCGAGAGGACAGCAGCCAACAAGCCTGTGGGGGGTGCGGTGCTGCATTCGGCCCGATACCGCCCCCGTTGGTGCAGAGATTCTGCTGGAGCGGACCGAGGACCATGATGCAGCGTGGCTCGACCGAGAGGGTGCTGTGAGTGGAGGTCGCGGACAAGCGAGCCGACTGGCGGCTGGCTTCCTGCGAGGGTGTGGGAAACCGGTCGCTGAGGTGACATGGTCCGATGGGCGAGCGTCCTGCTGGCAGCTGCGAAGCGACCACCGAACTCTTTATATTATTGTCACCAAATAGTTTACGGGTTCGTAAAACTCGTGGCGCATTGACAGACCAAGTGACTGGCAGTTCACGATTCGTCGGTTTGGCGATTTCGGTGTCGTTCGCGGCCCTCTGCGTAGGCCTCGGTTGTGACGTTGAGTTGGATGGGCTCGCCCGCTTCCCATTGCCGATGCACTTTCTCAAGAAAGGGGCGACACCATCCGCATCCGGTGCCAGCATCGAGACAATTACACAATTGGGAGGCTACAGCAGGCTTCTCTCTATTGAGAAACGTCTTCAGTTTACGAAGTGTGACATGGAAGCAAAGGCAGACTTCGCCATCTTCATCGCAACTCTCGGTTGTGGTCATGTGTCCCGTTCAACCATATCTCGTAAGAGTGAATCTAGCCGATGAAGTACTTCCAACATTGACTCCGGCCGATTCTCCCGACTCTTCTCGACGCACTGCAGAACAAGCTCTGAGAGTCCCTTGGGAATCATCGCGTTGATTTCGTGCGGTGGCTTTGGGGGGGGAACCTCATCCACGTCGCGGGTGGACGCCAGTGGCGAACTCCCGCCTTGTGGGGGCATTGCCGTCGGAATGACCTCTCGAGCCAGCACCCAATACATCATGGCGCCCAGATTGAATACATCAGTTCGCTCATCGATGGCTTCTCGGGTTGCTTGTTCTGGGGCCATGTACCCCGGCGTCCCCTGAATCCGTTTCTTGATCGTTCCAATGGGGCAGGCCTGACCAAGGTCAATAACCTTCACTTGGCCCTCCTCGGTGATCAGAACATTGGTCGGTTTCATGTCTGCGTGCACAAAGCCTCGCTCATGCATGTGTGCAAGTGCATCGCTTACCTGGCGGAAGATATCGATGGCCGCTTCATACGAGCGTGGCAATTGTTGGTCGAGCGTGTTGGCGTCGACGAGTTCCATCAAGAGGGCAACGGTCTGCACTTTGAGCATCTTCCGCTTCTTGATGATCTTCCGAATCTTTCGAATTGCCGGATGAGAGAGCTTGGACCCGATGGCGTACTCTCGCTGGGCCTGCTCGAGAAAGCGGTCATCCTTCTCGTTCTCAAACACGACATACTTGAGTGCCCAGACCTGTTTCGTCTTGGCATCCTGTACCGCATAGATTTCAGACTTGGCACCTTCCCCGATCTTTGCGAGGACGGTATAGCCAGCAAGTTTTCGTATAGGAGACATCGTGCAGCTCGTTCCGGGAGATGCTGAAGAGAGACAGCATCCGAAGCGGTGCAGGATACATGGGGGGGCAGGTACGCTCAATGCGTTCAGCGTCGGTTTGGTAGATCGTCGGTTCGGCAGGATGCCGAATTGCTTAATGTGCAAAAGGGAGGCGAATTAATCCGCCACGCTGAGCGATTGGATCAGTCTGGATTATCCAGTTTGGAGCGGCTGATTCTGGTGTTGCTGACCGCGGGAGTCCATGCCCCAGAGGGCCTCGCAGGGGGGGCACACCCGTGACGATGTGACCCGGCCAGCATTTGCCAAGCGGCCTGCTAATCGAGGATCTGTGATCGGAAGTCCGCTCGCGGGAAGAGGGTCCCCGGGGAGCTGACATTCGGCGCGAGGTCTGTATGAAGGTGGACCGCGTCTGCTGGAATATCAAATTCCTGCTGGAGCCGCTGAACGAGCCGCGAAAGATGACGCATCTGGCGGTCCGTGAACGATTGTGAATCGCCGTTCCCGATCATGCAGATGCCTATCGAGTGCTCGTTGTGACCTTGGCCAGCCTCACCGACGACGTGGGCTCCAGGCAGTTGCTCGATCCAGCGATAACCGACGTGGATCTGACCATTGCTCAGGCCATTGCCGTTTCCAACAAGGAAGTGGTAGCCGAGGCCCTGGTATCCCCACGAGAGGTGCCGGCGATGGATGGACTCGGGTGTGCCGAATGGCTCACCGAGATGGTGGATAACGATTCCAGACCATCGCTCTCGATCGAGTTCACGCTCGGTAGTGAAGAGCCGGTCGGAATTTGACTCGGGACGATCTTCAAGAGGCGTGATCGCCATGAGCGGGAATCCACCGGCCTGCCTCGGCGTATCGATCGCTAGCAATGCCATGGCGGCGGTCATTGCGACTGCAAAGGCCACAAAGACATACTGCGTACGGCGGCTTGGGCCACTTGATTGTGTGGATGCGTGCGTGGTCATAGTTGTGGGCCGTCCATGTCCCTCACACATACCATCGGCCATATCCCCCCACCCAACTTGAATACGAGGAGTCAACTTGGCGTGCGGAGCCGCACTTTCCTCCAAACAGGGCTTGCAATCAGCACGACTCATGCGAGTCATCTACTCCGAAAGTCGGGCACGAAGCACGGGCTTGGGTTTTCCGAAGAGGTCGTACTCCTCGGTGGGCACTGCGCCATTGCGGGCGGCGTCGTATGACTGGTACTGATGTCGCGGTAAGTTGTCGTCAAACAACGGCCGGTAACAACCAGCCAGAGGGACCAATAGCAGCACACAAATCAAACGCTTCATGAGCGGCAGTCTAGCCGAGCGGGCTTCCGCCAGCCATGCAGGTACGCCTCAGGGCGAGTCGGTGGATGGCTGGTGGGTGATGTTGCCCGAACACTCGAGCCGCCGTCCGGTTCGAAGGTCCTCGTGAAATACGTGGACGATCAGTGGTTGTTCGCTCTCTGGCCGACCCATCGTGATTGGCATCAAGTAGGTGCTGCCAAACATGCTGCTTCTCCACGCGTCCCGAACCGCCGCGGGATCAAGCGTGAGATCTGCCAGCACCTCAGGTGCCTCATTTGGGCGAGGACGCAAGATCTGCGCCTCCAGTGGCCCCACGAGCTGGATCGGCCGCTGGCGGCCATCGGTGGCCTGAACATGCACTTCGAGCACGACGTCCTCCGGCGTAGTGCCGGGTTCAAAACCGCTCAAGGCCGAGACTGTGAGCGTCGCGACCTGTGGCGCATGGACCGCCGTGCCCACCTTCAGATCCTGGTCGGATTCCATGGCCTCGAGTGTGCCTTCCAACTCACGAGTTCTCGCTTCGAGCGACTCGACATGCTGCTCGAGCGCAGCGTTCTCAGTCCGAAGTCTGGCGCTGGCACGGCGAGAGCGTGCGTCACATCCAGCCACGATGATCAGGCTGGCCACGAGCAGCACGTCCACACCCCGGCGTGGCATCATGCCTCCCCGGTAGGCAACCGACGGACAATCCGATCAACCAGACCGTATTCCACCATGCCTTCGGCATCGAGCCAGCAGTTTCGTTCGCAGTCCGTGCTGACCTGCTCGGTACTTCGGCCGGTTGCGTCCGAATAGATCTTGTACAGAACGTCGCGGAGGCGGACCATCTCGCGAGCTTCGATTTCGAGATCAGTGGCTTGACCTTCTAAGACACCCGCGAGCAGCGGCTGGTGCATGAGATTCTTGGAGTGTGGGAGCGTGCATCGCTTTCCTTCGGCCCCTGAGCAGGCGATGAGCGAGCCCATGGACGCCGCCTGACCGATGACGAAGGTTGCGATATCGCACGGCACAAAGTTCATCGTATCGATGACACCAAGCCCGGCCGTGACGCTGCCGCCCGGAGAGCTGACGTAGAGGTTGATGTCAGCCGAGGGGTCCTCGTTGGCGAGGAAGAGCATCTGAGCCACGATCAAATTTGCAGAGTCATCGGTGACGGGACCGGCGAGAAAGACAATCCGATCCTTGAGCAGCCGGGAGTAGATGTCATAGGCACGCTCACCGCGCCCTTCCTTCTCGATGACGATTGGAATCAACTGCGACATGGACTTCACTTGCCCTTCTTCGGCTTCTTGGATTCTGGAAACTCGAACACTTCGTCAACCAGCCCATAGGCCTTCGCTTCATCGGCGGTGAAGTACTTATCACGTTCCGAATCTGCGCTCACAGTTTCGTAGTCTTGTCCTGTGTGATTGGCGAGGATCCGATTGAGGGTTTCCTTCGACTTGATAATTTCTTCCGCCTGAATCTTGACGTCAGTGGTCTGCCCCGTCACGCCTCCATAGGGCTGGTGAATCATGACCTTGGCGTGCGGCAGAATGTGACGCTGCCCTTCCTGCCCGGCTGCAAGCAACACGGCCCCGCCGCTGTAGGCTCGGCCGATGCAGTAGGTCGCGACGTCACTGGAGATGAAACGTATGGTGTCGTAGAGCGCCAGCGTGTCATCGACGGCCCCGCCGGGACTGTTGATGTAGAAGTTGATCTGCTGCCCTTTTTTCTGGTCTTCCAGATAGAGCATCTGCATCATGACTCGAGCAGCCGATGCTTGATTGATCTCTCCGACAAGAAAGATCACTCGATTTTCGAGCAGCAGTTCGTCGAGCGTCATCTCTCTCGTTCGCTGGTAGGAACCAGAGATTCGGGCGTCCGGTGGGGTGATTGAGAGCGGGTGGGGCACCGTGATATCCATGGGCAAGATGTTCCTTCGCGGTGAAGTGCGTGTAGAGGCTCGGCATCATACGAGCGTGAGCTATCGGAGTGGGTCAGGACTCAAACTCGGTTGGATCTTGGGGCGACGAGAGCGGAATATCGGTATCTCCCGGATCTCCTCTTGCCCTGCGGGTCGGCAGCCGTATTTCGAAGCGGGTTTCTCGTCCGGGATCGCAATACAGAACCAGTCGTCCGCCATGGGCTGCGACGATGCGGCGCGAGACGGCCAGACCCAGTCCGGTACCTCGCTGGCCGCGGGTTGATGCGAAGGGCTCGAAAACCGATGATTGCTGCTGGACAGGAATGCCAGGGCCATTATCCGTAATGGCGAGAACGGCTTCCTCGCGGTCTAGATCGAGGCTCGTCTCGATTCGAACATGCCCGTGGCGGGGGGGAGCCGCCTCCAACGCATTGAGGACGAGATTCAGGAGGGCCTGATACATCGCCGCGGGGTCAAACGGAACATCGGCCATTGGCGGACAGTTCGACTCCAGCGATATTCGCCGCGAGTCGAATGTTGATGTCTGGAGTGCCACGACTTCATCAACAAGACGGGCGAGGGAGCCAGGTTTGAGATTGAGTTGGCTTGTTCGTGACCAGGCGAGCATATTGAACGTGAGGTCGTGAATTCGATCGAGATTACGAGAGAGGATCGGCCATCCTTCTCGTGCGAGATCCAGATCGCCACGATCAATCGCCAATTCGATCGCGCCCGCGCCTCCTTGAAGGCCCTGAAGAATGTTCTTCACCGCGTGGCTGATGATCGCGATGGTTTCACCCATGGCTGCGAGTCGATCTCGCTCGTTGACGCGTTCCGCTGCAGACATGGTCCGGCAGAGCC
Source organism: Planctomycetota bacterium (assembly GCA_024230295.1). Taxonomy (GTDB): domain Bacteria; phylum Planctomycetota; class Phycisphaerae; order Phycisphaerales; family SM1A02; genus UBA12567. The sequence continues at coordinate 34,847 of JAAERN010000055.1, read as the reverse complement.
AGATTGCGAAGTCAACGCTGCTCCGCTGCCAATGTTCGACCGGTCGTTGGAAGGTGAGTGTGATTGAACGAGATTCATGAAGATGAAGTGCTCGCGTGATGGACAGTTCAGCATCTTCTCGGTCGTCTGTGATGCACGCGGATGCTGCGGCGAGGCCACGCTGCAGGTGATCCAGAAGTCGCGATTCACTGTCATCATCAGGCGGCCCGAGCCCCGCAATAGCACCGAGCATCTGTAGCACGCGAGCGGAGTCGTCGGCCGAGTCAGGAAGTTTGAGCGAAGGTGCCGCGGGTCGGCTGCTGAGAGTTTCGCGGGCAGGGCCAGCGATCGCTTCCTCAATGTCGATCATGTGAAATACCGATTGCCCGCATCGGATCGTGTCCCCGGCGGCAATTGAGACAGATCCCACAACATTGGTGTTGTTTACGGCAGTCCCATTCGAGGAGTTGAGGTCGCGGATGGTCCATGCTTCGCCGTTTGGTGTCAGTTCTGCATGGCGGCGACTCACCGATCGATCTGTGATGGGGACGGCCTCGGATGAGCGTCCGATCAACTGGGGCTCGTTGGCTGGCAGCGGAAATCGGCGACCGCGATCTGGTCCTGAAGTGACTTCAAGGGCAAGCATGATTGTGGAGACTAGCAGCCCGCGCCAGCGGCCTTGGCTGCGGGCCTCTGATCCACCGGCCTGCTGCTCGCCTATCAAGCATTTCTTCGTGGGACCAATGTTCGGTTCACCAAGGATGCGAGACGCCGCCGAAAGGGCTAGGCTGCGGTCCGATGGCAGCTCCTCGATTCAATGCATCAATGCGAGTCGTCGCACTTATTGGCGATGACGCTTTTCTGATTCCTTACTACACGCGTCAGCTCATCGCTGCGCTTGAGGGGGCCCATGGTGAGATCGAACAGTTTGACTTCGACGGCGATTCCGCCTCTCCGGCAGATGTCTTGGATGAACTGAGGACCTTTGGACTGCTTCAACAGCACAAGATCGTTGTGCTCGATAAAGCAGATCGTTTTCTGGCGGCTAAGGCGGACGGCGGAGGCGCGGGTCGGAACCGATCGCTGATGGAGAAATACGTGGCCGCTCCATGCGAGCAGGCCACGCTGCTGCTTCGTGCGGCGACCTGGCATCGCGGAAAGATTGACAAGGCGATTGAGAGTGTCGGGCTGGTTCATCGCGTCAAGCCGCTCGGACCCGCCGACACACTTCGATGGGTGCAGGGCCGCGTTGAGAAAGAGCATCGGGCCAGCATTGATCGGGGCGCGGCAGAGCGACTGGTCAGGAGAGTCGGATGCAATCTGGCACGATTGGATTCGGAGTTGGCGAAGCTGGCGGCAATGACTCCCGAGGGCCGGGGGATTTCCACTGCACTGGTTGACGAAGCAGTGCCGCTGAGCCGGGAAGAGAAAGCATGGGTGATACAGGATTCAATCCTGAGTGGTGGCGCTGGCCGCGGTATAGCAACGTTGCACGAGTTGCTCGGTGTGTCGCGTCAGAGCGACGTACTGATTGCATGGGCAGTGACGGACATGCTCAGGCGGCTCCATGCGGCGGCGCGGATGCGGCAGTCGGGAGCGGGAGCTCAGCAGATTCGCAAGGATCTCAAACTGTGGGGTCCGGCGGGCGATGCAACACTGTCAGTTGCTGATCGGGTTCCAGCGGCTCATTTGGCGAGCTTGCTCGGCGATTCACTCAGAGCCCAGCAGCGTTTACGGCGAGGAATAGGGCGTCCGGACCGGATGCTCGAAGTCATGCTTGTTCAAATCGCTACCGCGATCGCGGCGTGAGATCGTTGGCAATAGACCGCTACGAGGCCACCTCGGTGGGTTGACTCGGTGCGCTACGGACAACCAGATGTCGTGAAGCCGATCAGATCATCGACATCAACGTCACCATCTCCGTCGAAGTCGCCTTGCCCGATGTAGTCCACGGGGCAATCAGGAGAACCTGGACATTCCCAGTAGTTGATGATCATCAAGATGCCTTCGGCTTGGGACTCGGGGATGTTGTCCCCGTCAAGATCGCAGTTTGGATTGAATTCACATTCATCCGGGACACCATTGCCGTTGTTGTCGGGGCTGCTGCCATCATCGATATCACATTGATCGGGTACACCGTTGTCGTTGCAGTCAATGCTGGAGCCATCGGAGATATCGCACTCGTCCGGGATGCCATTGCCGTTGCAGTCGGGGACATTCCCTTGGTCGATGTCACACGCGTCTGGCGTGCCGTTGAAGTCACAATCTTCGAGCGAGCCGTTCGCGTAGTCGCAGATGTCAAGGATGCCATTCTCATTGCAGTCTGAGTCCTGGATCTCACACTCATCGAGGACGTCATTCCAGTCACAATCGATATCCGCTTGCGTGCCACCATTCTCAACCCACTCAGATATGTCACAGATGTCACCGATTCCGTTTCCGTTGCAGTCGGCCTGATCTGGGTTGGCCTCATCGCAATTGTCGATGACGTCGGGAACGCCGTCGCCATCCAGGTCTTCGGAGCAAGAGCCTGGAAAGAGAGATTGATCAACTCGTCGTCCGAGACTGAGGTCGTCTTCGATGTCGAAGGTGTCGCAAAGTGTTCCAGGGCTGTGGGGCACAAGGGTGTCACCGAGCAAGTCGGGGCAACGGGTGAGGCTGGTTCCAATCGGGACTCCGTTGGCGTTCCATGTGACAACTTCGCGCTCCATGCCATCACTATCAAGGAGTGACAGCACGCCGGACTGAGTCAGTGGATTTTCATCAGCGGGCATGGAAACCGCCGGCAAATAGTCATCAAGGTGCGCTGCGTCGATGTGGTTGAACAGCAGTAATACACAACCGGAACCAAGTGTGGTCCCGGATGGGAATTGATACCACCCCAATCCGAGGTTGCGGATCTGCCATCCACCAAGATCAATGTCATCTGCGGTGAAGTTGACCAGTTCGATGTACTGATCACCCGCATCTGTAACGCCATCACTATTCAGATCATTGAGGGGGTTGATGAGTATCTCGTTGATCGTCAGGAGTTCACATTCGTCCGGAATGGCGTTTGAGTTTCCATCGGGCGTCCCGAAGAACAATATATCGCAGAGGTCGGGAATACCGTTGGCATTACAGTCGTCATACGTTCCGCTATCCAAATCGCAAAGGTCCGGGATGCCGTTCCCATCGCAGTCCAGATCTTGATGTCCATCGCCGTCCTGATCACCAGCCCCGGCGATGTCACAGAAGTCGGGAACACCGTTGAGATCACAATCAGGAGTAATGCCCTCCGCGATCATGCAGAAATCTATTCGACCATCACCGTCGCAGTCCAGTGACGGGTCTGCGTCGATCTCGCACACATCGATTTGGCTATCTTGATTGCAGTCCAGATTGATCTCCATCAGCCACGCAGGCTCGAGATCATCTTGCATCGCATCGTCCCAATCCCAGACATCGTCTAGTGCGGGGTCAATCGCTCGCAAGGCGGTTTCGTCGCCGGTCGCATCATCGGGCCCGGGCCGGCTGGGATCCATCCAAGGACTCCATGCCCACGCCTCGCCGTTGAGCCAAGACCATTCCTCGTCTGGATCGGCAAGGATGGCGCGATTCAAGTTCAAGACTTGTAACCCCCCGAGCCAGAGATTCCCCGTTGCAAAATCCCACGTGACGGCATTGGCGATGAACAACGCCTCGTGATAACTAGACAACGCCGCCATCTGAACTCCAGCCCCCATCGCATTCGCCGCAAGGCGAGCATCGGTAAAGCTGATTGGCGACGTTGTGGAATTGGTCAGATATCGGTGCCCATTGCCGGGAGGCGAGAGCGCAGGATCCCAATACACGCTTCCGGGTGGGTTGATTTGGCACTCATCGAGTATTCCGTCAGGGGCGCAGGTTGCGCCAGCCTTGTCGATCGACGGATCCCATATCAACTCACATGTGTCGAGGTGTCCATTGTTGTTGCAGTCGAGGTCGGGGTTGGCGGCGATCTGGTCAATGTCCGACGTGCCGTCGCCGTCGCAGTCACAGGTGATTGTCCAGACCTCGACACCGCCACGATCATCGGTTGTTCCGAGGAGAGGATCGTCGGCCAACCACCCACCAATAAAGAGGTGTGTGGCGGTGAGTGAGACAGAGTGTCCCCAGCCATCTGAGGGCTTGCCGAGAGGGGACTCATAGAACAACTCAAGGTCCCAACTCCCGAGTGCATTGTGAGTCCACATGTAGGTAGTACCCGGATTCGCTTGATTCCAATCGTGGCCAGGCGCACCAACGGCGATATGACATGGGTCGATGGCGACGGACCAGCCGTATTGGTCGCCCGCAGCCAATACGCCGCCTGCGGGAACGATCTGCGAAACCTCTGACCAAAGATTTGGGTCGGCATCACTTTGATTCTGTTCGAAAGCCCATGCTTGACCGGCACCTTCGAAGTACGCAAGTGCGGCGCCGGGATCCCAAAGTGGGCAAGGCCCACCTGCTGTGGTTCCAGGCTGCCCGACGACGATCGTTGCCCCCGACATGTCGACTGACCACCCAAATCGGCCGCAGGGATAGTGGAAGTTGGAGTCCGGGGCCAATGTCTCAAGATGCGCCCATGATCCAAATCCGGTTCGTTCAAAGACATAGGCGGATCCCTGTTTGGACCCTATTCCGCCGACGTTTGGCGCGCCAACGACAAGCAAATCGCCAGCAAGTGCGATGGAGAAGCCAAAGTAATCCAGAGCATCCACATTCTCGCCAGCCATATTGCGAGTGATGACTGCTTCGTACTCCCAACTGCTTCCCTTCTTGAGAAAGATCAGTACGAGTCCAGCTTCGGGTTCGTCTGCAGCACCCGGCGAGGGTGGCACTGCCGCATACGGCGCACTGATCGCAAGGAGATCGCCGTCGATGGAGACATCATGGCCGAATTGCCAGCCGCTCGTGTTGAGGTCAATGCCGACGAGATCAAGATCGCTGGCGAGTCTTGAGTCGATAAGGATGCCGTCGGTGCCGGTCAACAGGATTTCGGAGGCAATACGCCACGCGTTTGTTCGGCGCTCAATCAGTACGGCCGAACCATCATTGAAGTGCCACGGAGGCTCATCGGTGAGCGTGTCATAGCCACGCATTCCCACGACAGCGAGATCTCCGTCGACGTCAATGGCCTCACCAAGACGACTCCCCGGTTGCGAGGGGAGAGCGTCTGAACCATGAAAATACCGGCCGTCGATTCGGTCGTAGACAAGATCACGCTCCCAGAATGTGGATTGGGGAAGCGAACGTTCTCGGAATGATGCGATGGCCCCCTCTAGACTCTCAAGATCACTTGCATTTGGAGCACCGGCGACAAAGCCATCCAAACTTGCGCCCACGGCAACCCCGAGTCGGTCGCCGGGCTCTAGGCCTAGAAATCTCCCAACCATGCTTGCTGCAGGTGCAGGAACCCCAGGGCCACTTCTGGCCAGTGGCGGCGCGTCGTGTTGGCGCGGCTTGGAATGCCCAGGCGACCCAACCTTGCTCGGCCCGCCAAGCGCAACGCCGCATGCAAGTCCGGATAGAAGAAGCATTGTTCGCAGCATTACAAGGCGCTCCAAGCGGATCATGACTTTGCCCCCCGTCCCCTTACATTTTCTTACGATTTCGAGACCCAAGTGTACTGGTGTGTGGTCCCAGCCGCGTGGGAATATTTGGCCTTTCACAGGGAACAGCACTCGTGGCGATTCGGCAACCCGATTCTCGGGGGGGTACGGCGATGATTACAGAAGAGTGACACTCGGCCCTCCCGCTTGGGGGCGGATCACTCGGTGAACGTCTGGGCAATGACGGTGTCGTTTTGGCCGCCGAATCCAAAGGAATTGCTCAGGCAGACGTCCACATTGACCTCTCTCGCTGTGTTGGGGACATAATCGAGGTCGAGTTCGGGATCTGGATCGGCCAGATTGGTGGTCGGTGGAATGATGTTGTTCCGCATGATCAATAGGCAGGTGATCAGTTCCACAGCACCAGCGGCGCAGATCAGGTGGCCCATCATTGACTTGATGCTTGTCATTGGAATTCGAGGCGCATTGGCTCCAAACACATTCTTGACGGCGGCAGTTTCGATCGAGTCGTTCTCTTGTGTGCTGGTGCCATGAGCTGAGATGTAGTGCACATGCGGTCGCCCGTCAGGTCCGTCTGCTTTTGGATCGATGCCCGCTTGAGAGAGCGCTGCATGCATGGCTGCTGCCGGGCCACGGCCTTCGGGGTGCAGATCCGTAATGCGATAGGCGTCCGCGCTTGAGCCGTAGCCTGTGATTTCGGCCAGAATCGTGGCGCCTCGCGACTCGGCGTGCTTCAGCGTTTCGAGCGTGATGACGCCCGATCCTTCACCCATGACGAAGCCATCCCGTGTTCGGCTGAACGGGCGGGAAGCATGTGTTGGATCGTCACTTCTGGTTGAGAGCGCCGTCAATCTGTTGAAGCCGGTGATGCCGAGAACATGCAGCATCGTATGTGTACCACCACTGAGCATGACATCGGCGTCGCCACGCATCAATATGTCGCAGGCCTCTCCAATGGCTTGCGTGCTCGCTGCGCAGGCAGTCAGACAGTTGAAGGCGGGGCCCCGCAGTCCAAACTCACGCGCGATGTGCGTCAGCGGTTCGTTCGGCTCTTGGGCCACTTCATACGTGCACGATATGTGGTTCTTGGCAGCTTCCAGCCATTCACGGTCATTGACCGACTCGCCCTTCCATGCCGAAAGGCTGGTCCTCTGGTACGAGTCAAAGTCAAGCACGCCTTCACCAGATCCGAGATACAGGCCGCATCGTCGGCGATCAAGGCTCTTCATTGCGCCAAGTCCCGACGCCTCCCAAGCCTGCCGCGCGGCTCCTAGGGCGAATGCCGTGTGCATTCCAGGAGTGCCGTGGCGTGACGAATCATCGACGTACTGCGTCCAGTCGTAATCTCGAACCTGATTGGCAAAGTTGGTGGGGAAGGTTGTGGCATCAAATCGATCGATCGGTGCTACCGCCGTCTCTCCGGCGACAAGTCGCTTCCACACCGAATCGATGTCGTGCCCCATTGGCGTAATCCACCCCACGCCAGTGACGACCACTCGGCATGTCATGACGAAGCCCCCCTTGAGAGAATTGTGGCCGTGTTCTGCCCACCTTGGCTTGCTGTGATGACCAGCACGTGTGAGAGATCACACGATGCGCCTGGTATCCGTTGATTGACTAAACACTGTGTTGCGACTGCGAGTTGTACAGCGCCGTGTCCAGCGCAGCAGTTTCCAGTGGCGGGCGTTATCAAGACCCGCGGGATTGAATCTGCACGCTCACCGAGGGCAATTCGGAGGCCTCCCAGTTCACCCGCGTCGATGGCAGTGATGCCCAGCCCCATTGGAACGACGGCATCGATGTCTTTGGGTTCCAGATTTGCCCGAGCAAGGGCCAGAGAGATGGCGTCGCCGATAGATTCGGCCGAGGCAGCAGTTAGCACATTGTCATCAATGCTTTGCGTACATGCCAAACCTGAGACGATTGCCTTGATGGAACCGCCGCGACGCTGCGCGTGCTCCAGAGACTCGAGAACCAAGATGCCGCCACCCTCGCCAAGAACAGTGCCAGCGGCATCAGAGGCGAAGGGGCGAACAAGCGAGGCGGGATCATCGTCCGGAGACGCATCGATGATGCGTCCAGCGCACTCTTGCCGCCACGTTGCAAGCACGTTCAGTCGGCTCTCCACACCGCCAGTCAAACAGGCATCGGCCGCGCCACGTTGAATGACTCGCATGGACTCTGCAAGTGAGAGCGACGAACTCGACTCCCAGCAGGTCACCGTGTTGCTAGGGCCTTGGCAGTCATGAACGATCGTTACGTGGCATGCAAGCATGTTTGGCAGATACTTGAGCAGCCAGAGGGGAGTGAGATTCTCGATGCCCACTTGCCCCCAGTGGTGCAGATCGAACTCGCCATCCTCGTCTTGACTGGTTACAAGCGCGGCCCCGAGTTCATTGACGTCGGCGCAAATCAAGCCCGCGCCGATGTGGCAGCCCATGCGGTCGGGCGGAATTGTTATGTCGCCCTCGCCCGATCCGGCGGTCGTCAAACCAGCATCAACTGTTGCGGCGGCGGCAGCCGCGACGGCGAGTTCAACATCTCGGCACATAACCTTCGTGGCTTTGCGGTAGTGCTTCGGGACGATTTTCCGAATGGAGAACTCGTCCGCGGGAAGTTCTCCACCGAATGGACATCCCCAGCCGTCGCCGTCGAAAGACTCCAGCCGGCGAATTCCGGTTCGGCCATCTTCAAGTGCCCGCCACAAGGGGTCGATACCGATTCCCAACGCCGTGATCGGGGCAATGCCTGTGATTGCGACTTTGTGAGTCATGGGTGCGGATTGTAGGGTGCGTTGGCATTGGCTTGTCAATCGGTGGGCCCATAGCCTGCTCTACTGCTCGGAATGGCAATCGGCGAAATCCTGGCAATCGGCATTCCGGCCGCAGCGATGTTGGCGGGTGCCTCTATCGGACTCTGGTGGGTGCCGGGCATCAAATTACGCTCGGCTTCGCAGCATCTCGCCGCCGGAATCATCTTTGCGGCCGTGGCGACCGAACTGGTTCCCTCGATGGTGCAACGCACAAACCCGCTGGCGATGCTTATTGGATTCGGCTTGGGTGTCGGGCTGATGCTCGGCATCCGCTGGTACTTCGAAGCGGATCAGGATGACGCCCCAGTTTCAGAATCGTCCGGTGCATCTCGGCCCATGCTCATTGGCTTTGGTGTGGATCTGTTCGTCGACGGCTTGCTGGTGGCGATGGCGTTGAGCGAGGGTGAACAGGGGGGGCTTGTTCTGGCGGCGGGAGTGAGCTTTGAGACGTTGTTTTTGGGGCTTGCGTTAGCAGCAACCGAGTCGGGCAGAAGGCGGCGGCTTATCGTCGCGGCCGTCGTGCTCGCTTTGTTGTTGGTTGTGGGGGGTGTGCTGGGATTGATTCTCATTTCTTCGGTGACTGGTGGCATTCGCATCGGCTTTTTGTCCTTCGGCTGCGCGGCACTGCTGTATCTGGTGACGGAAGAATTGCTTGTCGGGGCGCATCGTGGGCAAGGGGAAACGGTCTGGGGGGCCGCGTTGTTCTTTGCCGGGTTCGGTGCCACGCTGGCGATTGCAGGTTCAGCGGGCTGACAGGCCACCTTCGACGGTATGGGCTGTGGGTGAGCTAGTCCGAACTGGGCTTGGCTGAGAGCCGACGCGCGATCAGCATCGCCATTTCAAGTGCTTGCTCGTAATTGAGCCGTGGATCGACCAGTGAGCGGTAGCCATCTTTCAGGTCGTCATCTGTCAGTCCCCTGGCACCACCGGTGCATTCGGTGACGTTCTCCCCAGTGAGTTCAAAGTGCACGCCGCCCAGATTGGATCCGCAGGCTTGGTGGATTTCAATGGCCTGTTCAAGCTCCATGAGAATGTCGTCGAACCGGCGGGTCTTGATGCCTGCTTCGGTCTTGCGTGTGTTGCCGTGCATCGGGTCACACACAAAAAGCACTGTTCGGCCCGTGGCCTTGGCCCCCTCAATCAGGGCGGGCAGATACTCAGCCACCCGTTCTGCGCCGTAGCGGTGAATAAATGTGAGTCGTCCGGGCTCGTCATCGGGGTGCAGTGTGTCGATGAGTTTGTTCAGAAACGGTTGCATATCCCGTGGCTTGAGCGACGGCCCCATTTTGATAGCGATGGGATTGCGGATGCCGCGAAAGAACTCAACATGCGCGTCGTCCAATCCCGCAGTCCGCATTCCGATCCACGGAAAATGTGTTGATAGGTTGTACCACCCCTTTCGCCTCGGCACTTCTCGCGTCAGTGCAGCCTCGTAGGGAAGCAACAATCCCTCATGGCTCGTGTAGAAATCGACTCGAGAGATGTCAGCAACCGAAATACCGCTGAGCGTTTCCATGAATCGCAGGGACTCGCCGATTGACTCGACGATCGCGTGGAATTCGGCTGCTTTGGGTGAGTGTTCAACGAAGTTGAGTTCCCAGTATTCGGGATGATGTAGATCGGCAAAGCCACCGTCGATGAGACTCCGAATGAAGTTAAGCGTCAGGGCCGATCGTTCGTAACCGCGAAGCATGCGCCAAGGGTCCGGCATACGTCCTTTGGATTCGAATGCCGGGCGATTGACAATATCGCCGTAGTAGCTCGGCATGGACACGCCATCCCGCGTTTCCATCGGGTCGCTTCGCGGCTTTGCGTATTGACCCGCGAACCGGCCGACTCGAATGACACGGCGATGTGTGCCGTGTACCAGAACGAGGGACATCTGCAGCAGGATCTTGAGTTTGTTGATGATGACGCTCGACGTGCATTCGGCAAACGACTCGGCGCAATCTCCCCCCTGCAAGAGGAAGCGGTGGCCGGTGGCAGCTTCGCCCAATTGCTGCTTGAGGACTTCGATCTCCCAACTGGTTACCAGCGGCGGAAACGAGGCCAGCTCCTCCGTGGCCTCGGCCAGCGCCTTGGCGTCCGGATACTCAGGCTGGTGGCGAACTGGTTTGGATTTCCAAGATTCGCTTGTCCAGTCGCTCATGCATTACTCCACGAAGCCAAATATCTGATAAGCCAAGGGCCGGTCCGTGACCGGCTACTATGCGGACGGGAGGACTCGAACCTCCACGGGTTGCCCCACTGGTACCTAAAACCAGCGCGTCTGCCAATTCCGCCACGCCCGCGATGGACTGGATTATGGGGTGCTTGGGAGGGGGCAGCCACTCAATCTGGGAGCCTTCCTTGAAAGAGGATGGAAGTCTCTCGGAAAAATGAACGAAATGTCTCTTGGGGACCTGTTCCCGGACTCACGAACCTCAATCTCTTGGAATCACCCGTCATGTCTAGCACCCAGCCCGTCCAAATTGGTTTCACCCTGTTGCTCTCCCGAATCGTGCTCGGAACGGCGTTGTTCTTCGCCGGCTGGCACGCCTGCTTCCAGGAGGTGGAGTTCAGTCCAGAAGAAATTCGGACGCTGGAGGGTGTTGGGGCAGTCGCGGTGCCGGTTTCATGGCTGCAGACGGCCCCTGAGGAGGCAGCAGCACCGGCCGATGACGCCACAGAGCAAACCGCCGCCAAGCCCATCAGCCCGATGGCGGCTTCGGTGAAGGCGGTACTTGAGACAGGGAGCCACAGCAGTTCGGACGAAGTAGCCAGCGGGAGCATTAAGCGTGTGGGTGCTGAGCGAATTGCACTCTGCCTTCGCACGCATGGGTTTGGCGAGTGGTCAGAGCCGACTGCTTGGGCGACTGCGGTTGTGAAGCTTCTGGGTGGAGCCTTGTTGGTGCTGGGTTTGCTGACTCGGCTCTGGGCATTCCTTGCCGCTGTCATTTTCGGCGTGACTTTCTGGCTTGGCAGCGTTGAGACGGCTGGAATGTTCAGCACCAATCCACTTGGGTGGGTTGATGCGGGGGGCGGATTCCAGCAGATGTACTTCGTGTTGGCGATGTTCGTACTCTCGTTTGGCTTGTTGGCGGGTGGGCCGGGGATTCTCTCGCTCGATCGGCTGTTCTGGCCGGGGAGGCGGCCTTCGGGTCCAGTGACCCATCTGGCTACAACCGACAACGAGCCACACTGAGTAGCCACAGCCCTCAATCCCCGACTTTCTACTTTCTTGCCCCCACCTTTACGCATCGCCTTCGGGTCGGGCTCATGCGTTGCGTATCCTCCGAGGTTGGAGGCAAGCCGCTCGTGCATCGCATGATCAGCCAACGAAACCGATTGCGTCCCCGCGAGATCGCAGCGCGGCTTGGTCCGTGGTCGGCCTCGCTGCTCTTGCACCTGGGACTCATTGCACTTGGCTTTGCGTTGACATGGTCGATCATCCAATATGAAGAGCAGTTGCCCTCACCGGTCATTGCATCCAACGTCGTTGTGCTGACACCGACGATGCCCCTTCTGGACGCAACTTCACCCTCCGAGCAGACGGCGGCCTCAATAGATCTTCCGGACCTTCCACAACTCAGCACCGATGTGCCGTCGATTGCCGGTCCTGCTCCGGCAGTCTCGCGGCTGCAGGCCCCGGCGACCTTTGCGGGTTCGTCCATGCAGGCAGCTCGCGATGTGGTTTTTGTTGTCGATGCAAGTGGGAGCATGATGGCTTGGGTATTCGCCATCATCGATGAGGTGGAACGTTCGCTCTCCGGCATGTCCGGGCAACAGCGGTTCGCTGTCCTGTGTTTCGCTGGTGATACCGTCTGGCGTGTTCCTCGCAACGGCTTGACGCGTGTAACACCCGATTCGATTCGCGGAGCGGTGAGTGAACTTCGCAGCGGGATCAATGCCCTCTCTGGCTTTGGGTCAGATCCGGTTGCTGCGCTGCAGTCGGCTCTGACAATGCGCCCGGATCTCATCATGCTCTTGAGTGAGGGGATCGAGGGGCGCGGCCGCTTCACGGTTGATCGGGAGGCAGCGCTCAAGACGCTGGACCGTCTGAACCCGTCTCCAGCGGGCGGCGCACGGCCGGTCGCGATTTCTTGTATTCAACTCACGGTGGCCGCTGATCAGGTCCCCGCAGTGCTCATGAGCGAGATCGCCGAAGCGCATGGCGGTACGTTCAACACCATTGCATCTGAGGATTTCGACCCATGAAGTTTCGTCCCGTGTGCTGGCTCCCCATACTGCTGTGCGTGAGCGGCTCCGCTTCGGCAGCACCGACTGCGCGAAGTTTTGCCGCAGCCTTCTTCATCTCCAGAGACGCTGATGGAAGTGTGGAGGTTCTGGGAACCGCTGTGACTTGGCTGTTGTTGTGCCTATCAGCGGGCGCCGTCGGGCTCGCAATCGCTATGGCGACCGACAATCGGCGATCCACGATTCTTCCTGAGGGTCTCGTTGATGCGATCCGCGGCGAAATCGAAGCCAAGCGATACCGCGAAGCAATGACCAAGGCTGCTGCGAGCGAAAGTTTTCTTGGCCGGATTCTCTCTGAAGCCATGCAGCAGGCTCCGCATGGTTGGACGGCGGTTGTTCGCGCTCTTGAGCAGGCCTCTGAGGAACGAACGCTCGCCAGACTTCGAAGAATCGAAGTACTCAACATCATTGGTCAGGTGAGTCCCATGATTGGTTTGTTCGGAACCGTCTATGGAATGATTCTCGCCTTCTCCGCGATCGTTGCTTCTGGAGGGGCCGCCGATCCAGTCATGCTGGCGGGAGGCATTGGCACCGCGCTAACAACGACATTCTGGGGACTGGTCGTTGCGATTCCATCGTTGGCGGCCTGCGCGATGCTTCGTGGAAGGATCGATGCTGTCACAGCGGAGGCTACTTTGGCAGCCGAGGATCTTCTTGGTGGATTCAGGCCACGGCGGGACAAGTCCGGTTCACGCGAAGAAGGGCGCCAAGGGGAATGAGCAGGCGCCGAGTTCATGGTCCGATTCAGGCGAACATGACGCCACTCATCGATGTCGTGTTTCTGTTGATCGTGTTTTTTGTTCTCGTTTCTCGGATTGTGGACGAGGATCGGCCGCGTTTGGATTTGCCGGCACCAGTGCCAGCCGCAACACTCATCTCTCCGCCGGGGGCAAAGATCATCGTGAGTATCGTCGCCGATGGCTCGGCGGCGTGGCGATATCACATGCCCGGGGCAGACATCCCCGCTGATGCTGCGGGAGCAGACGCATTGGCACACATTGTGGCCGAGTCGCTGCAGCGTGACCCAGAAGCTGCCGTGCAGGTTCGGGCTGGCCAGGACACGCCATGGGAGGTCGTCGCGCCGGTACTTGAGGCAGCCCGTGTTGCCGGACGCGCGGCAAGTATTCCACACCCGGTTCGTGTGCAACTTGCGACAACTCGGAATCAGGGCGCATGAGAACACGCGGGCGGACAAATCGAAGATCGGGAGGCGGATTGACGCTCAATATGGCTCCGCTGATCGATGTTGTGTTTCTTCTGCTCATGTACTTCATGGTTGCAACCGACTTCAGTCCCGCGGAAGAAGTGTTTCGCCTGGATCTGCCTGCCCTGGATGGCGGCCGACCGGACCCGCTGGAGATGCTCGACGAGCCGCTGCGTGTGAGGCTTGCGGCTGCCGGGGCGAGTGGCGACGCTGTTCGAGTTATCGTGGACGGTCCGTGGGATGTCACACCGTCCGTGCGGGGCCTCGGGGAGTTTCTCACAGAGTCTGTGATGCCCAGCGGAATGCTGTTCGTGGCGGATCATCCGATCATCATCGATCCAACACCACACGTCGCGTGGAAACATGTCGTGGATGCCTTCAATGCAGCCGTGGCGGCCGGATGCACCAACATCACGCTGGAGACGTCCTCATGATTGCAGGGAGGTGTTTTCTTGCAGTTGTGCTCGCGTGGGTCGGAGCTTCTTCAGCCGAGGCGAACTCGCTTTCCGAGATTCAAGTCGATGAAGGCATAGAACAACTCGATGACCTGCTCATGCGCCAGTGGCAGAGCGGTATGGATGTTGACTTGGAGCTTCTTGGCGTGGCCGATCTCAATCGGCGAGCGCGTGCGGAAGCTCTTCTTGATGAGGCGTTGATCCTGACCGATCAGCTCGATGCTGCGATCCGTGCTGAAGCGCTCGACGGCGGTCGAACGAACATGACTGGTTCTCGCTGGAGGCTGTACCGCGGAATCGCCGCTGCGGCAACGGCGTTGCTGGACGATGGTCGAGGAGATCTTGCCGAGGATTCTGCGTACCTCTTGCGAGATGTGTCGCCACGTATGGACTTGGGGAGATGCCGGCGGCTGATGGCCATGTTGTGGCTCCGCCAAGGGAAGCGAGACGAGGCGGCGGTGGCAGCAAAGACACTTGCGGAGGATCCCGGCGCGGCTCCTTACGAGCGTGCTGCGGCTTCAGCACTTCAACTTCACATTCTTTCAGGGCCAGCGTGGCATGCCGCAGCACGTGACATGCTGCGTGGGACATCGGCTGCGTGGCAGGTCGTGCTTATTGGGGAATCGATTCTGGCAACTGCGGAGGGCGGCGACGAGGTCATTGAGTGGGTCGTGCCGATTCGAAATGCGTTCGAGCGAAGCGGTGTTGGGTCGAGCGAGCATCTGGCACTCGTGGCCGCCATGATCGAGCGGCTGTCGCTGACCGGTGATCCTCCAAAGAGGCCGCTCGATGCCGCAGTGCGAATCGGCGCGGCGCGGCAGGCAGGTCGTGCCAGTGCGGCGAAGGCATGGCTTGGCGATCCGGATGAAGTCATTCAAGAGGACCGCTCGGCGGTGTATGGCGAACTTGCTCGCTGCCACGAAGTAAGTGGCAACGAGCTTGGGGCGATGCGAGCGTGGCGGTCCGCCTCGAAGCACGCCCAAGGTGGAGGCGGAGAGGCATTGGATCAGGCCGCCGGGAACGCAGCCAAGTTGATTAATGTTGGTGATGATGTCAGTGAAGCCGTATCCGTTTTGGAGGAGGCAGCAGCTCGGGGCGCCTCTCGACCCACATGGATATTGTTGTTGGCTTCCGTGGAAGCCGGCCGTGGCGAGTATCAAGCCGCGATAGATCGACTTCTAGACATGCCGCCCAAGGGACCAGAGCACCTTCGTGGTCTCGCAGCGGCCGCCGAGTGCATTCGTATTCGTCGGCGTGAAACTGGAAGATGGCATGCCGCTGATGAAGCTTGCCTGATGAAACTACTGGCAGCGGCATCGGCAGCTGCCGATCAGCAGAGTGATCAGGTCCGCGCTGCGCTGGCCGCGCCGACGGCTTCGACGATTGCTCGAATCGATATTGACCGATTGATCGATCTTGGTCAACTGACCGCTGCTGAAACCAAACTGAGCAACCCTCGCGTCCGAGCTTGGTGCACCGCCGCTGATGTGGCGTGCCTGGCGGCAAAGTTGGCAGTGGCATCGGGCGATGAGCCGGCGTTTCGCTCGGCCATGGCCCGATTGGATCATGACGGGGCTTCGTCGGTTGCGCAGCAACTATTGGTGTGGGCTGCTTTCGAACTCGGCTCAGATGCTGCCCTTGATCTGATCATTACCGTCATTGACCAGCCAACGGTCGGCGGAGACGAGGCCAGCCAACTCGCCGTAGCGGAGGCACTTCGTATGGGAGGTCGGTACGACTGGGCATTGCCCTTCTATGAGGAAATGCTCATTCGCAAGCCGAATCTTCTACCTGCTGTGCTTGGCCGGAGCGAGTGCCTGATCCATTCAGAGGACCGAGGGGATCTCTCTGAGGCTGCTGCGGGATACCGCCGAGTGGCGGCAATGCCCAGGGCTGAAGATCCCCTTCGGTGGCGGTTGGCGAATATTCGATTACTTGAAGTGCTTCGCCGCGCCGGTACTGATCCGGTGCGTATTGATGCGAGATTGGCGAGGCTGCGTCTTATCGATCCCACGATCGGTGCCCCAGAGGGCCCGTAGCGGTTCGGGTTCACATCACAGCATGCGAAGTTCATTCCTGAGAATGGCAGCGAGTTCGTAGTTCTCTGCTGCGACCGCTGCGCGTATTCGATCTTCCAACTCAGCCCGCTGCGAGGCGGGGAGGCGGGGGACCAGAATGTCTTTCATGCCGTTGAGGAGGTGTACTTCATTGGCGGACTCATAGTCCTCTGCCGGGAGAACATCCTTCAACTCGGCGAGTCCGCTGTCGAGTGCCAATCGAGCGAGATCGGTCAGATTTTCAGCCAGGGCGGCGGCCGATGCAGCGCGGGCTCGAAGTGTGACGCTTCGAACAATCACTTGCTTTGTGGAAGTGGGGTCGTGGCCTGCTTCGGCGAGCCACCGCGCGCACCGAAGCATGTGGTCGGCATCTCGGGCTGCTCGTGCATGCTGACCAACCATGAGCAGCACTTGCGCTCGAGCATCGAATTGCCACAGCTCAGTTCGAATCAATTCTGTTGTGTCGTCGTCCTGACAAGGGTGCCCTGCCCCAGCGAGGTGGGAATCGAGTCCCTGTGGTCGTAGGCCGTCGGGTCGACCATCCAACTCCATCTGGAGGATGCCAAGGTCGGTTCGAATCTGCAGCAGCGGGCGACCATCCCGTCCGTCTACTTCCCGGGTCAGGAATTCACCTGGCACATAGGGCCATTCCTGAAGCATTCGCGTTAAGTCGTGGGACATGGGCAATCCTGGGGGTTTGAGCAAGTTAGGAAGGTTCGATTTTTCCATCCATGCGGAACAGTTGGCGTGAGTTTTGGAACCAAGTGCTTGACAGCTTCTTATTGCGGTCAAGCAAGGCGTTTCGCGGTTCGATTGTAGGGACAGGATCGAATTCTCAGGAATTAAGGGAACGATCACATATTTCTATCGGACGTCGATAGGTGGTGTAAGGGAATTTGTTCATTGGCTCGGGCCCTAGGGGGGCTTCGAGCCGACCCGAGTGCTTGTTTTTCGCCGCATCAGTGTGGGGTCGGCAGGCACGCGGACAGATTGAAGTGGGTGTGACATGGCTGGCAATTCATCGGATCGAAACCTTGAGACCTACCTGAAAGACATTAATCAGGTTTCGCTGCTGACCGCAGCGCAAGAAAAGGAACTCGGGTGGCGAATTATCAATGACAACGATCTTGCAGCGAAGGATCACATGATTCGAGCCAACCTGAGGTTGGTTGTTGCGATCAGCAAGAACTACACCCGGCGCGGGTTGCCCATCGGTGACCTGATTGAAGAGGGCAATATCGGCCTTATTCGGGCCGTCGAGGGATTTGATCCGGCTCAGGGGGCAAGGTTCTCTACGTATGCGTCGTGGTGGATCAAGCAGTCAATCAAGCGAACACTCATCAACGCACGGCATCCGATTCACATCCCCGCCTACATGGTCGAGCTCATTGGCCGATGGCGGCGAAATAGTCGGAGCTTTGAAGAGACGCACCATCGTCAGCCAAGCGTTGAAGAAATGGCTGAGGTCATGGATCTTCCTCGCCGTAAGGCAGACATCGTGCTGCAGGCGATGGTAGCGCACCGATCAGCGTCACATGCGCCGACGATGGAGGATGGCGAGGCACTCGATTTCGCCAGCGTAATTCCAGACGGTCGAAATGAACATCCGGAGCAGTCGCTCGGACGTCTTGAAGACATCAAAGCGGTGATGTCCATCATTGAGACGTTGGAGGAACGTGGCGCTCGCGTGGTGCGATTGCGATATGGACTTGAGGGTCAAGAGCCCTTGACGCTCAAGCAAATCGGTCGCGTGATTGGCTTGACGCGAGAGCGTGTGCGACAGATTGAAATGGACACACTCCGCCGGATCCAGCACAAACTCAAGCAACGCCGAGTCGCCTGAACCGAGCACGGGCTACTTCTTCAGAAAGGGGAGGTCGCAGACCTCAGCGGCGGTCGTCGACCGACCAAGATTGACGTCGACTCGCATTCCGGATTCGCGGGCGTCCCGATCGAGGATGGCCATGGCGATCGACTTCTGGAGGGTTGGGCTCCAGCACCCGCTCGTGACAGTTCCGATCGAATTCCCGTCTTTCAAGACCGGCATGCCCTGTCTGGCAGCGCGTCGGCCCTCCAAGACCAAGCCGGTGAGCATTTGCTTCGGGCCACCCGCGGCCACGATTGCCCGCAAGGCCTTCTGCCCGATGAATCCGCCGGTGTCGCTGTCGTCTTCACCCTTGTCGAGTTTGACTGCGAAGTCGAGGCAGGCCGTCAGAGGATCAATCTCCTCGGTGATTTCATGACCATAGAGCGCCATACCGGCCTCCAGCCGGAGCGAGTCGCGAGCACCGAGACCGCACGGCTTGACCGTGGTGTCGTCGGCATCGATGTTTCCGAGAAGCATTTTCACCATCTGCCCCGCGATCATTTTCGGAAGGATGACTTCGACACCATCTTCACCGGTGTATCCGGTTCGGGACACGAGAAACTTGGCGATGAGCACAGACTTCTGTGTGAATCGATACCGCTTGAGACTTGGAATCTCTTTGGAGAATTGGCTGATCAGCTCCATGACCTTTGGTCCCTGGACAGCGACCATGGCGGTTGATTCGGTCTCATCGCGAAGTTTAAAGACGTGATTGTCCTTGACGGCCTCGAAATGCTCCAGCAGCTTCTCTCGGTTGGCGGCGTTGCACACCATGATGTACTCGGACTCATTGATGCAGTACACCAGCACGTCATCGCGACATCCGCCATTCTCATTGCAGATCAGTGAGTACCGAACCTGTCCGGGCTTCATGCCATTTATCTTGCGGGTACAGACCAAGTCGAGGAAACGCCGAGCATCGCGACCTGTGAATCGCAACCTGCCCATGTGGGACACATCGAACATGCCACCACTCTCTCGGACTTGATTGTGCTCGTCGATGATCGAGCCGTAATGCAGCGGCATATGCCAGCCGGTGTAATCCACCAACTTTGCACCATGGTCTTCGTGAAACGAGTGAAATGGGGTGTGCCGCAATGATGTCATCGTCGCCATTCCGGCATCGTATCGAGATCAGGCCTTGTCCATTGCCCGTTCCAGCTTCTTCACTCGGCGAAAGAGATCGGCCAGATTGGTGGATGCGAGGGCATTGCGTTTGGCTGTGTCGGCACTGACCGCCGGGGCCCCACCAATTTGGCAGTCCGACGGGATATCGCTTGCTATACCGGACTGGGCGAGAACCTGCACACAGTCCCCCACCTTGAGGTGGCCAGCAACTCCAGTCTGCCCCCCAAGAACCACGTGATGTCCAAGCGTGACCGATCCCGCCACGCCGACCAGTGAGACGAGCAGGCAATGAGGGCCGATGGTCGTGCCGTGTCCGATCGAGATGAGATCAGCGAATTTGGTGCCACGCCCGATGCGGGTTTCGCCTATGGCGGCCCGCTCAATTGCGCAATTGCCGCCGATTTCAACGTCATCCTCGAGTACAACGATGCCGTGCTGGGGAATTTTGTGGTGTTCGCCCGCATGTGTGGCGTAGCCGAATCCATCATTGCCGATGACCACGCCTGCATGCAGTGTGACTCGGTTCCCGAGAACGCAGTGTTCGTGTACGACGGCATTGGGAAAAAGAATGCAGTCATCTCCAATGACGGCACCCGTGCCGACCCAGACGCCTGGGTAGAGGTGGCAGCCACGCCCGATCGAGGCCCCAGCCTCGACAACAGCATGGGGATGAACGTGCGTGCCGTCTCCAACTTCGGCCGAAGGGTGGATTACCGCCCGAGCACTGATTCCCGCTCCATTATCCTCCATCGGATCTGGATGCTGACGGAAGCCCAATAGGGCGATGACCGCATTGCGAAACGCGAAATACGGGTCGCTGCTGATCAGGCAGTTGAGTCCGTCCGGGCAGTCGACCTTGGGGCCGACCAGAACAGCACCTGCCTGTGTGGTTTGGAGATGGCTCCGATATCGGGCATTGGCCAGAAACGTAATTTCGTCAGGGCCAGCGGATTCAATGCCAGCGCACCGCTCGACGATTCGGTCTCCATCGCCCCTGAGTTCGGCACCGACATGGTCGGCCAGTGCCTGCAGTGTCATGCCCATGGCCAGTGGCTCCTTCGAATCCCGGTAAGGTCAGCAGGGTACTATCCAGTCGGCCTCGGCGGCAGTGAATCGCCTCCGCAGGTATCCTCACGGCCCCGAATGGGTCGCTTCCCAACCATCACGGCGAGTCTGTTCATGCTTCTGGCGGTGTTCGCGACCGTCCATGGAGCTCGTGGAGATGCCGATGCGCTCTTAGATCGCCCGATCAGTGCGATCAGAGTTGAAGGACTGGACCGCGTTCCTGAACAGAAAGTGTTCAACAATATTCGTTCGCGGGTGGGTCAGCCGTACGATCCGTCGACAGACCAGAGCGACATCTCTCGACTGACGCGGTTGGGTGATTTTGCCAGCATCGACATTATTGCGGAACTCCAATCGGATGGCACTGTCGCCTTGACCTACTCGTTTAAAGAGGAGAGGTTGCTTGCGGCGGTGTCGGTCGTAGGAAACCGAAAGCTCAATGACGGAGCACTTCTTGGCCCAACCGGACTCCACCGGGGATCTTCGCGAGATGACTTTCTGATTCAGCGTGGTATCCGGCAAATGGAAGAACTTTATCGAAGCAAGGGCTACTTCCTTGCTGAGGTGACAATCGACGAACCCGAACTGGACGAGAACGACGTCCTGATATTCGAGATCATTGAAGGGCCACGCGTTCGGGTGCGGGCCATAGAGTTTGCTGGTGCGACAGCGTTTGCCGCGAAAGAGTTATCTGCGGAGATCGATACAACAACGTGGTTTCCGTTTTTTCGGCGAGGTGAAGTAGATCAGGACCAACTCACCGCTGATGTGGCGGCTCTTCACAAGTATTACTCCGGCCGCGGCTGGATCGATGTTCGAGTCGACCGCGAGATCGAGATTAGCCCGAGTCAACGAGATGCCAAGGTTATATTCCTGATTGAGGAAGGCCAGCAGTACACCGTTGAGGAGATCACAGCATCCGCGGTAGGCGGTTCGCCGCTGAAGGTCTTCTCAGCAACTCAGCTCTCTGCACTCATGACGATCAAGCTTGGAGACGTGTTCCGGCAGAACCTCCTCGATCGATCCACGAAGGCAATCGAAGATTCGTATGGAGTGATGGGTTATCTCGACGCGCATGCGAGTATTCATCCGATCAGGCGGGGAGCTTCGACTCAACTCTCGTTGATCGTCGAGGTGCAGGAAGGCGAGGTCGCCGATGTCGGACTCGTGAGCATCACGGGTAATACATTGACCAAGGACAAAATTATTCGAACTCAGATCGGCTTCCGTCCTGGTCGCCGGTTCGATGCCCGAGAGATTGAGCAAACCAAGCAGCGGATCATGTCAACAGGGCTCTTCGGTGAAGCCAAAGTGTCGGTACAAGATCCGGATCCAGATCAGCCGGATATCCGTGATGTGGTTGTCGAGATCAAGGAAAAGAACACCGGGTCCATCAACTTTGGAGTGGGTATTGGATCCGACTCTGGTGTGCTTGGCAACATCTCGCTTACACAGAACAACTTCGATCTCTTCGATGTCCCCGAGACATTCGGAGAGTTTGTCAATGGCAGGGCATTTCGAGGCGCTGGCCAGCGGTTTGCAATCAATTTCCAGCCCGGCAATGAGATCTTCATGTATGACATCAGCTTGACGGAGCCCCAAATCCTCGGAACTCCGTACTCGCTCGGTGGGTCCGCTGGCTACTTCCAGCGGGACTATCGGGGATACACGGAGAAGCGATCTTCGGCGGGTGCTGTTCTCAGCCGCCGTCTTGGAGATGTTTGGTACGGCTCGCTTCGACTTGATGCCAGCAATATTCGGTTGACTAATCTCGGCGCCAATGAGCCGGTCGATATTCTGGAGGATGCAGGGCCAGAGACGCTCATGAGCCTCGGGGTGGTATTGACGAGAACGACTATTAACGCGATGTCCCGTCCGACGAGCGGCAGTCGAATGCAGCTCAATCTCACGAATTGGGGGCTGGCTGGGGGCGACCGCAATTTCAACAGTATCTCGGCGGATTACACCACATATCTGGCATTAGATCGCGACTTCCTCGGTCGAACCACAACACTCCGTCTCGATGGGCAGATTGGCTACTTGTTCGGCGGAACGGCACCGACCTATGAGCGGTTCTATTTGGGTGGCAGGTCATTTCGGGGATTCCAGTTCCGCACCGTGTCACCCAAGGGCTACGACGTTGCGGGCAACCTGACGGATGTCCCGGTTGGCGGCAACTTTATGCTGTTCCTCGGCGCGCAGTATCAGCAACCACTGGTTGGCGAGCTTCTTGATGGCGTGATCTTTGTCGATTCGGGCACGGTCAATGACGCCCCCGGACTCGATCAATATAGAATGTCATTTGGCTTTGGTGTGCGGGTGTATATTCCGCAACTCGGCCCGACGCCGCTTGCCTTTGACCTCGCCTTTCCATTCATGAAGCAGGAAGGTGATGAGGACCAGATGTTCAGTTTCTCTGCCGATCTACCGTTCTAGCGGTGCATCGGTGACTCAGGAGCGTATTTATGCAGAATCATTCGAGAATGACTTTCCCTTCAGTATGTGTGCTCGCGGGCACCCTTCTTGCGATGGGCCTACTGCCGGGAGCGGTTGCGGAGCGATCGACTGAAGATCCAGTTGCCGTCATCAACCTGGCGGGTGTGCTTGAGGGATTGGCAGAGCGGGCCGACGCCGAAGCAGAACTGCGGGCGCAGAGCGAGACGATTACCAAGGAAGCCCAATCGAAGGAGGCGGAGGTCCGCGCCCTTCAGCAATCACTCGCCGCGTTGACTGACCCGATCGAGCGTCTTGCCGCGGAGGAAAAGGTTGACAACGCTGTCATCCAGTTGATGGCCTGGCAGGAGCTTATCAAGCGAGAGATTGACGTTGAGCGAGCACTCCGTCTGGAGAAAATCTACAAAGACATCATGAGCGCTGTTGCTGACATGGCGACGAGTGATGGAATCGATCTCGTGCTTATTCACGATGGAGCAACGGATATTCAAACCAATCCGGATCCTCAGGCTCCACCTCTGGAAACGCAAGTTCGTCAGCAAATCGCGCAGCGTCGGATCGCCTTTGCATCTGAACGAATTGATCGCACGCGAGACATCATCGTTCGTATGAACAAGACCTACGCCCTAGATGGGCAGTGAGACGGAAAGGATCACTTCACATGAATCGCACTATGATCCAGATCGTCGGATTGATTGTTGTGCCTGTCACCGTGCTTCTTGCTTGGAACGCCGGTGCAAGCAGGGCCACTTCAACGCCTACAGCTGTCGCCACGATCGATCTCCCGAAGATTCTTGAAGCACTCGATGAATCGGCCGCCGAGGTCGAGCGAAGCAGGGCGGCCGGGGATGCATTCCAAAAGGAACTGCTGGCAAGGAAGGGCAAGCTCGACGGCCTTGCTGCCGATCTTGACGACTTCCGCGTGGGAACGCCTCAATATGCGGATGCAGAACGGGCGCTCAAGAAGGCTTCGATTGATGTTCGGGCATTTATGGGGCTTACGGATCTTCGTGAGGCTCGAACGACGCAGCGAGCAATGCTCCGAATCTACAACCACATTCGAGATTCGGCCGCCGTGGTCTCGGAGCAGGAAGGTTATGGCATGGTCATCTTGGATGACTCGGCCATTCCAATTGCCGAAGACACCGGCGATGTCCTTGGGGAGATTTCCTCGAGGCGCGTGCTCTTTGCCAGCCCAACGCTCGACATCAGCGATCAGTTGATTGAGTACATGAACACGCAATGGCGTGCAGCTCACGGTAACTGAGTTGAACGACTGCAGCCTCATTTTGACGGCGGCGGACATCGCTGCTCGACTCGGAGGTGAGTTGATCGGTTCCGGCGAACACGCCATTGCGGGATTCGCCGGTCTGGATACGGCGGCCTCCCATGAGCTTGTCTTTATCGCGAGTCAACGGTGGGCCGCGCTGTGGCCGGACAGCGGTGCGCTTGTTGCCTTGGTTTCTCGGGGTGTCGAGGTTCCCGGACATGACGATGCTGCTCGGACGCTGATTCTTGTTGATGATGCCGAGGTCGCCATGATGATGCTGCTCGATTCGGTTGCGAGCGATCTCCGTCCTTTGCCCGAGTCAGGCATCCATGAGCATGCTTTCGTTGATTCCACTGCAGACATCGGTGCTGATGTACATATCGGTGCAGGTGTCGTTGTCCAAGCGGGTGCGAGGATCGGTGATGGTGCAATTTTGCATGCGAGATGTCATGTTGGCCTGAACGCCGTTGTCGGTGAGAGCGCGGTGCTGCATTCCGGGGCAGTTCTGGGGGAACACTGCGAACTTGGTGCCAGATCAATTCTCCATCAGGGCTCTGTCGTGGGGTCGGAGGGTTTTGGATTTCGGCCAGATCCGGAGTCAGGCTTGCCCCGTCGAGTGCCGCATCTAGGAACTGTTCAGATCGGTGCCGAGGTAGAGATTGGGGCATGTACATGCGTGGACCGAGGAAAATTTGGCCCAACCGTGGTTGGGGATGGAACCAAGATTGACAACCTGGTCCAAGTGGCTCACAACGTCCAGATCGGCCGTGGCGTCATCATTGCCGGGCAAGCTGGCCTCGCTGGCTCCGTCGTGGTGGGCGATGGGGCGATATTGGGAGCACAGGTGGGCGTTGCGGAACATGTCAAAATCGGCCCCGGAGCCCGAATTGCGGCAACCAGCGGCGTTATTCGAGACGTTCCTGAGGGGAAGGATTACGCGGGCACGCCCGCCCGGCCCGCCAGGCAAACTTTGCGAGAGGTCGCGGCCCTTCGTAGACTGCCCGAACTGGTTGCCTCGATGCCGCGACGGGAATCGTCCTGAAGCCATCGTCGGGGACCGGGATCCGTATGGAAGAGCAGTCAGCCCCGATACAGCAAGCCGGCATCATTGCGAACGCTCAGGCGACGCTTGCGCGAGAGGCGATCGTGCATGGCAAAGGGCTGATGCATGGTCAGGATGCGACGCTCACCATGAAACCAGCTCCGCCTGATCATGGCATCGTCTTTGAGCGAGTTGACTTCGATCCCCCTGTGCAGATTCCGGCATCCGTGGAATACGCCATTGACCGTGATCGCAGAACTGCGATCCGAAACGGCGACGCTGTGGTTGAGACGATAGAGCATTGTATGTCGGCACTTCGTGGCGCCGGTATCGACAATGCACTTCTTCAGATCGACGGGCCGGAGGTTCCACTTGGCGATGGCAGCGCAGTTGCGTTTGTCGAGGCGATCGCTGAAGCCGGTATCGAGCGACAGGATGCACCTCGTCGACTTCTTCGCATCACCGACCCAATCATTCTTCAAGAAGACAATGCGGTTCTCGCGGCCTTTCCGGCGGTGGGCGATGAACTGCACGTGCTCTATGAGCTCGACTACGCCGGGAATTCCAACCGCATCCCACGGCAGTCCTTTGCGTTCACATTGACGGACAGCGAGTACGACGATCAAGTGGCGTCTTCTAGGACGTTTAGCCTCGTCGAGGAGGCGATGGCACTACAGGAGCAGGGTCTTTGTACTCACCTGTGTCCTGAAGAAGTGTTGGTGGTTGGAGACGACGGACCGATTGACAATGCTTGGCGATTCGATAACGAGCCCGTTCGACACAAGGTGCTCGACCTGATCGGAGACTTGATGCTCGTCGGAGCCCCGGTATCTGGCCACTTCGTGGCGACCCGGTCCGGGCATTCCTTGAATCGACGAATGTGCCGGGCGATCCAGGAGCAAGTCAAGCAGCGTGAACGGGCAGAGCTGTTGGAGTCGGGCCGGACCATGGATATCCGGGCGATTCAACAGATCATGCCGCACCGGTACCCGATGTTGCTTGTGGATCGCGTGGTCGAAGTGGATGGAAATGAGCGAGCGGTTGGCGTCAAGAATGTGACGATCAACGAACCCTTTTTCACTGGACACTATCCCGGTACACCGATCATGCCCGGAGTGCTGATTGTGGAAGCAATGGCTCAGCTTGGTGGCCTGTTGCTCAGCCAGACTTTGGAGCACACAGGAAAGATCGCGGTGCTGCTCAGTTTGGACAAGGTCAAACTGCGACATCCAGTTACTCCAGGAGATCAATTGATATTGGAAGCGCAGACGGTGCGGGCAAGCACTCGAACCGCCTCGCTTCGATGCTCGGCTCATGTTGGATCCAGAGAAGTGGCCGAGGCTCAGATCAGGTTCATGATGGTGGATGCCGATCAGGCGCATGGATGAGGAGCGGGATACCCCGAGTTGACAAATGCCCGTAATTCACGAGACAGCAATAATCGATTCAACCGCCGACATTGCCGCAGATGTGACGGTTGGCGCATTCAGCGTCGTGGGGCCGTCGGTGCAAATTGGGTCGGGGACCGTTCTTGATGATCATGTCACGGTCGTCGAGCGGACTCAGATCGGGCGGGACAACCGCTTGTATACCGGTTGCGTGGTCGGAGGTGATCCGCAAGATCGAAAGTTTGACGGAGAGCCGACTTCATGCTCTATCGGTGATGGGAATCAGATTCGCGAGCATGTGACGATTCATCGCGGCACAGCGAACGGCGGCGGTGTGACAAAGGTCGGATCCAACAATCTACTGATGGTCGGTTCTCATGTGGCTCACGACTGTTGCGTTGGAGATCACACGGTGATCGCCAATCAGGTCATGCTGGCAGGTCATGTCAGAGTCGATGATGGGGCCTCAATCGGTGGCGGTGTCGGCGTTCATCACTTTGCGACGATCGGACAACTGTCATTCGTGGGAGGGCTCGCGAGAATCTCGCGCGATGTACCGCCGTTCATGATCGTTGAAGGGCATCCCGCTGAGGCGCGAGCGGTTAATGTGATTGGAATGCTTCGAAACGGGTTCGACCAGCCCGGTGTTGATGCCATGAAGGATGCGTTTCGAACGCTGTTCAAACAACCCGGGGCCATGGCAGATCAGATCACATCGCTTCGCGAACGATATGCAGGCGTGGCCGCTGTTATGGCACTCTGCAACGCAGTTGAGGCGTCTTCGTCTGGAATGCACGGCCGCGCTCGGGAAGCGGGGCGGCACGATGACAAGTGGTCTGCAGCCAAGCCGGCCGGCGTGACTGGGCGTTCTGTCAACTGATCCTGCCCCTGCGGGAACTCATCATTGTCAATTTGCTGACCGCGTTGCCGTTGGCGCGCGAAGTCTAGGTGCGGCGCGTTCGTCTGCAGGTGGTCAAGGTGCTTCGGGGCCTGCCTGAGCCTGCTCGGCAACGGTCGCAGAACCGGAAAAATCCGAAGTGGGTCTGTAGCCCCAATCGGCGAGCGTCTGGGCAAATGTGCTGGTGTCCAGATAGTGCAGAGAGCCGCCCACGTGGATACGAGTACCAGAGGCAGTTCCTACCGGAAGGACAATTGGCAATTCGGCTATGCGATCAAAGCCAGGCGACAACACCATTCCGCCATCGTGCCTCCCGCGCCAAGTTGACCCGCCTCCGGCCTGGACCGTGTAGTCGTACTCGACCAAGCGGATGGGGCGATTATTCGGGTTGACGACTCGTACTGCGATCGTCCCAGCAGTAGCCGAGGCGGATTGCTGATCGATTTTGGCATCGCCTTGTACCTCGACCGATGGGGCTGTGACACAGCCGGCCATTACACATACGCACAGGGCGGAAAGGAGCGTTTTCAGCATGTGCGGCACGATACCACCCTCGGGGCCGTAGCAGGCAACCTTACAGACCGGCCAGCCCAACTCCTTGGAGGCCATGTCCGGTAAACCTCCATCCCGGCCTCAGGGCGTCCCTTCAATCGTCCGATGGACCCACGGGCCCCTCCCGGACTCTCTGGCTTGCCCCAGGGCTATGGGCTTTCTGGTTCGGATGCGTTGCTTTGGGTCATCACGGAGTGCCCTCATGGAACTGAACGACATTCTTCATCAAGCTTCCGAACAAGGCGCGAGCGATATCCACCTCGTCCCTGGCCATGTTCCGATGGTGCGAATTGACACTGTGATGGTCGGCTTGGAGCTCCCCGTCTTATCGGCCGAGGTGACCGACACCATGGTTCGAGCCATGGCATCTGATGAGCAGTTTGAGCGATTGCAGGCCAATAAGGACCTCGACATTTCCTACGCAGTCGAGGGGCTTGGTCGTTATCGGGTCAATATCCATCAACAGCGGAGCGGCATCGCGATGGCCATGCGGTCGATCCGCGAATCAGTTCCGCCGCTTGAGTCGCTCAATCTACCGCTCGTCGTACAGCGGTTCGCAACCCTTCCGCGCGGCCTTGTGTTGGTTACAGGTGATACTGGATCAGGCAAGTCGACGACGCTTGCCGCGGTGATCCAGGCAATCAACGCCAAGGAACGCAAACACATCATCACACTCGAAGACCCCATCGAGTACACCTTCGAGTCACGCCAATGCCTGATCGAGCAGCGTGAACTCGGGGACGATATTCCTACATTTGCCTCGGGCCTGAAACACGCGTTGCGGCAGGATCCCGACATCATTCTCGTGGGCGAAATGCGAGATCTCGAAACGACCGCGCTGGCGATGAGCGCAGCAGAGACCGGTCACCTTGTCCTCTCGACCCTGCACACGGTGAGCGCTTCCCAGACTGTGGAGCGAATCATCGACATGTATCCGGCCAACCAACAGAATCAAGTCCGGTCGATGCTTGGCAATACGTTGCAGGCAGTCGTGTCTCAGTCACTTTTTCCGCGGGCCGACGGCGAAGGCATGGTTCCCGCAGTTGAAATACTGCTGTGCACACCGGCAGTGCGGAACCTCATTCGTGAGAACCGCACGTTCGAAATACCCAATGTCATCGAGACCAGCCGAAACCTCGGCATGACGACCCTTGATGCTTCGATCGCCGAACTGTGTTTCAACGGTCTCATTTCCAAAGAAGATGCTGTTTCGCGGGCCGCGCACCCCGAAGCAATGGAGCGGGCGCTCGCCGCCTGATTGCCTATGCCCTCGTACCAGTGGGAAGTTCGAACGACTGCCGGGAGCGTCGAGTCGGGCCTGATTCAGGCCGACACTGTGGGCGCTGCCTCGCTGAAACTGCGAAGTCAGGGGCACCATGTCCTGAAACTCATTCCTCAGGTTGATCGCCGGGTCAACTGGAGCCGAGTCTGGGAAGTCCTCAACGCCGGAACAGGGCCTTCTCAAAAGGAAGTGCTCGATTTCACTGTGCAACTGGCCGTCATGATCAGGGCGGGAATCAATCTCCGCATGGCACTCGACGGAATCGCCGAGCAGACGAGCAATGCGAAGTTTCGCCGAGTCATTTTTCAGATTCGCGCTGACATTGAATCTGGCAAGTCCTTCTCGGAGGCCATCTCCCGCCATCCCAAGTTGTTCAATTCGCTTTATGTGAACATGGTTCGTGCTTCCGAAATGTCAGGCTCCTTCGCCAAGATGCTCGACCGAATTGCCGGGTTCATGGCCCAGCAGCAGGAAACGCGAAAGATGGTGGTCGGAGCAAGCATCTATCCGGGCGTTATTGCAACCATGGCGATCGGCGTGACGGTTTTTCTTCTGACTTTTGTGCTGCCTAGGTTCGCGGGCGTATTCAAGGGCAAGGAAGAGGTTCTTCCTGGACCGACCAAGATGCTTCTTGGACTCTCTGACTGGATGGTGACGAACTGGCATTTGCTCATCGGTATGGTGGCCGCCGCCGCCATCGGACTCATCTTTTCTTTGCGGACGGACGTCGGACAACGAGTGGCCGATCGACTCAAGCTGATTGTGCCGCTCTTCAGCCGCATGTTCCGAGCGCTCTACGTCAGCCGTTCGCTCCAGACAATGGGCGAGCTGCTTAACGCGGGTGTTCCAGTTCTCGACGCTGTCGCGGTCACGGGTGACATTTCTGGAAACTGTCAGTACCGAGACCTGTGGCGGCGCGTCCAGTCGTCGGTTCGGGAAGGGCGGAAGATCCATGAGGAACTCGAGAAGTCGGCGCTCCTTCCGGGTTCGGTCGTGCAAATGGTCGCTGCGGGCGAAGAGTCTGGCCGGCTCGGAGAAGTTCTCGCCGAAGTCGCGGACTTCTACCACCGTGTGCTCCGGGATGCGATCAAGGCGATGACGAGCATGATCGAACCGCTGCTCATCGTCATTATGGGTTCGATCGTCGGATTCATCGCGATGGCGATCATCCTGCCGATCTTCAAGATGAGCTCGTTGGTATCGGGATGATGGCAGGGCGACGAACTAACTCACCGCGTGGCTTTACGCTGGTTGAAACGGCGCTTGCGATCGTGATCGTGGCCACCGGAATGCTCGCCATGGTGGCGGCCAATCAGGCCTTCGTCATGCAGAATGATTGGGGCGAACGAGCGGCGCAGGCTGCGAGGCTTGGCGGCGAGATTCGTGAGTGCAGTTTGACGATGCCGATCTTCGATCCGGTCACCGCCAACTCGACGTGGGGCCCGGAGGCCGGCGAAGCTTCGGTGGCTGACTGGGATGACATGGATGACTTCGATGGTCTCGACGCCGCAGGTTGGTCGGGCACTGGTCCTATCGACGCGACCGGATCGGTGATTCCGGGAATGTTGCAGTGGCGCCAAGTCGTTCAGGTGGAGTCGGTTGATCCAGTGGATCTCGGCACTGTTGTAGGCGATGGAACGTCGGACGCCGTTCGAGTTTCGGTGGACGTCTTTTGGCAGGACTCACCCTCGGCAGCGAGTGAACTGGTGACGACCGTGACATGGGTGCATGTGCAATGATTGATCCAAACACAAACAGACGCCGGGGCGTGTCGTCGGTTCTCGCGATGATCTTTGTGGCATTGGTCGCTTCGCTGACTGCAGTGATGGCGATCGTGTCCGAAGGAAATGTCCGAAGCGCTGAGTCAGCGATTCATGTTTCACGTAGCCTCAGCGCCGCCGAGAGTGGACTTCAGGCCGCCTCGTGGCGACTCAGCCGAGAGTCATGCCGATTCGTGGTCGAGGCCGGAGATCTCGAAGGCGGATTTGGGGATCGCCTGTGGGAAGGTTCGTGGACCGGAGCAGACGGTACCGTCGATGTGCTGCCAACAGATGGATACACGCCGCTGGTCGCCAGTGGGGCGGGGCTCATGCATGCGGTCTACGACGCCCATTTGTATCACGACAACCACGCCGATGTGTACGAAAACGGATCTCTTGTGCAGGCTTCGCTCGACGAGCCGAATGGGATCGTGGAGTCTCAGGGCATTCCAATACGTGACGGTGCTGATCCGCCGTGGTTCCAACTTCGATATGAAATGCTCGCTGATGGAAGCGGCGTGCGGGTGACGAGCCGCGGTGTCGCCGATGATGTTCAGCGAATCGTGCAACTCGATTTCATGTTGGAGAAGCGAATCGAATACGCGCTGCTGGGTCAGAGCCGGATCATGATCGGCAAGAACGTGTTGATCGAGGGCCCCGTGGGGGCGCTCTATGGAACGGTCTCCGGGGAACTCGATCCAGACAACGGCGATCCACTGGTCGTCCGGAGTGACCTCTACAACCTTGACACGGTGACGCTCGATCCACTGCTGGATACTTTCCATTCACTCGTTGCGATCCATGATGTTGATGGCGACGGCCGCCTTCGTCCTGGCCACGCCGTGGAAGGACTTGCAATTTCGGGTGATCCCGACATGCAGGATCACGACGGCGATCAATACGTTGATGACTTCGACCTCTTCCTTGGCGTGTTTGATGCCGATACCGACGCGATGGTTGTGTTTGATCCAGCCTTGGCACAAGCGGCTGGGTGGGGTTTGATGGCAGATGAGTTCGACGCCGACAACGACATGGCCACACTGCTGGACCTTGCGGACTCCGACCGAAATAACGATGGGGCCGTCGATGGCCTCGACACCGCCATGGGTTGGAATGATGGAATACTGGATGCGAGAGATCAGTACGCCAAGATCCGCGGACACATGAACTTTGCGGTGAGCGCCTCGGATTGGGAGACCGCGCGAAGTAGCGACTGGCAATCACGGGTTGAGGGTGTTGTGCGCCCCGATCAATGGGTAGCGCCAGCGAGTTTCGATGTTGGCGAGCCATACTTGCTGTCGCTCACAAGCGAAATGTTCTTGAACTCGCAGACGTGGTATGAGGACAAGGCTGATCTTGGTGCGGGATTCTCCGCTCAGATTGCCTCCAACGGAGGTTGGCCCGGAGAAACGACCGACCCCGAGCCTGTGCCGTGGGGTTCTGCTGGGGCCTACGACCTCTTTGATCGGCCGGTTTATCGAAACATGGTGTTCGATGATGTCAAGATTCCAATGGGAACCAATGCATTGTTCGTCGACTGTTGGTTCGTTGGTGTGACATGGATCGAAACGACAGAGACCTGTGACGACGTAAACTGGAACTATGCGGGGGCCCGCGAAATGGGAATGGGGGGCGTGCCAGAACTCAGGTTCCCCGACATCACAGCCTTCTCCGGGTCAACGGAGTACACCGATACCAGCGTGGCGTCCAACAACCTTCGGTTCGACGGATGCACATTCCTCGGAACGCTCGGCGGTGATCGGCCGCTTGAATACGCGCACTGGCGAAACAAGATTCAACTGACAGGCGCCTCGCGATTCTTCATCGATCCGGAGGATCCCAATTTACTTGCAGAGAGCGACGCTGCCGCAATGCAAACGTATCTCTTGGCGATGTCAGAATCCGATCGCCTTGAGATGGCCCGGACCAGCATGCTGCTTCCGGGTTGGTCGGTAGATGTGGGTAATTTTGACAGCGATACCAGTGCCTCTGTGCAACTCACCGGGACGATCGTTACGGGTCTGATCGACATTCGCGGCGCAGCGGACGTCCATGGAACGTTGATGACAACCTTCCGCCCCACTGAAACCGAAGGCCCGCTCTTCTACGGCGGAACACCCGATGCATTCAATACGACGCTTGGGTATTTCGGAGATTCCGATGGCGATCAAGAAGGTGTCGATGTCAACGACCCCGAGTTCGGAGGGTTCGGTCGCATCACAATCACGTACGATGAGAATGCGCTCTTACCCGACGGGATTCCATGGCCGCTGCTGGCAAGCCCGCAGTCGCCGACTTGGTACGAGGGCGGAACATGGTGAGGCCACGTCGACAGAATGGATTCTCGTTGGTGGAAGTCCTCATCGCGCTGGCGATCAGCGTGGTGCTGCTGCTTGCGACCATGATGGCGCTGCGTTCGAGTTTCGAGACGTACCGCCGCACGGCGGAATCCGTATCGACAAATGTGTCGGGCAGGCTCATTGTCGAGCGACTTCAAATGATGATTCGAGGCGGCGTCGACTTTTTGCCGCTGCCAATCGGCATGAACAACAGTGTGGACTCCGACACAATTTCAATTCAGGCCGCCAATGGGACCTGGACGACCGTTCGCTGGGATGCTGCCACGGACACGATTCGGTGGGAGCAGGGTGCAGACAGTTGGTCGATGCTTGAGGGCGTTACCCAACTCGTGGGCGGAGCGGGTGCGCCAGTCTCGCCATTCAGAATGAGGTTCCGTGATGGCAGGTGGATGACCCATGCCACCGTCGATCTGGTGGTGGACGGCAACGGGGTGACAAGCACGGATCTCGATCTGGCCGATGTTCCCGAGATGCGATTTGTCGGCTCGGCCATGCCCCGCCGGGTTGCTTGGGGGGAGTAGCCTCGATCAAAGCTGGGCGGAGAGCAGATCGAGTGCTGGTCCGGATATCCTTTCGGCCCCATGTTCAGTCTTCAAGTGGAACGAGTCTTCTCAGCGGCGCACGCGATCGTCATTTGCGGCGAGCGGGAGACTTTGCATGGGCACGATTGGCGGGTTCGACTGACAGTTGCGGGCGAGACGCTCGACAGCGACGGCCTGCTGTGTGACTTTCATCTGCTGGAGCGATTGCTCGACGAGGCGATTTGCCCGCTTCGTGACAGCACACTCAACGATATTCAACCATTCTCGGCGCTCAGCCCGACCGCCGAGCATGTCGCGATGCACCTTGCCGCCACGGTGCAACCGGGGCTTCCAACCGGCCTGTCCATGCTGAGGGTGGCGATTACGGAGGCGCCCGGATGCGAGGCTGCGTACACAGTGGATCTCAAGCAATGACGAAAGCACCATTCATGATCGGCGTCTCGGGAGTGCGAGGCATTGTCGATGAGACGATGACCGAGACGGTTGCGCGGCGATTCGCGGCGTGTTGGGGCGCACATCTCGCCAGCACCACAGAGTCGCCAAGCGTATGCCTTGGCCGGGATAGCAGGCCGTCGGGCGAGCGATTCGCAGCGGCCGCCGCAGCAGGTCTGGCCGGTGCAGGATGCCGCGTGATCGATCTGGGAATTGTTGCGACGCCGACGGTTGGTGTGATGATCGGCGCGACCGGTTCTGCTGGTGGCGTTGTGATGACAGCCTCGCACAATCCAGCGGAGTGGAACGGTCTCAAATTGCTCGACCAATTTGGAACGGCGCCTCCGCCAGAACTCGCCGGCACAATCATCGCGGCCTTCAATGGTGATGATGACGTTGAAGTTGCGGAATGTGTGGGTGAGATCGAGTCGGAGCCCCGGGCGACCGACACGCACGTCTCGAAGGTTCTCGGCCGAATTAACCCGATG
>JAAERN010000054.1 GCA_024230295.1 Planctomycetota bacterium | reverse complement strand
GGCTGTAGCGCAGCTTGGTTAGCGCGTCTGACTGGGGGTCAGAAGGTCGGAGGTTCGAATCCTCTCAGCCCGATTGAAACGGCGGGGCCCTTCGGGCCCAGCCGTTTCAATAGAGCAGGCGAAGAGGCGACTAGGGGGGCGTAGCCCGAGCCGAGTGGTTTCCGTCTTTCACCCAGTCGATGTTTGCGGTCCCAGGGCGGCAGATCAGCGATCCCTCAAGCGGAAGATTCTCGCGGCTCGGGTGATCCAGTCCGCTTCGCCCGCGAATCGCGAATCCACATGTCGATGAGCACGAGGGCCATTCCGGCGAGCAGCATGACGTCGGCGATGTTGAAGATCCACGGCCAGACTTCGGTGTTTCCGCCGGGCCAACTCAGTCCGAAGGGGAGTTCCCAACTTGGGAGCATGTGTAGGAAGTCCCGAACGCGGCCGAGTTGAATGCGGTCCCAGAGGTTGCCGATCGCGCCTGCGAGAATCAGGCCGATGCCGATGTGCAGCATGCGGTGCCGTCGCTCTGTTCGCCAGCCAAAGAGCCAGATGGCGACCCCGATGGCCACAAGGCTGAATGACACGAAGAACCATCGCTGGTGTGCGCCGATACCGAAGACAGCGCCGCTGTTGAGTACGAGGCGAAAGTCAAGGAGATCGCCTGGAAGGGCGATTCGGCTCTCGTGAGGTGGAATCGGCGCGTACTCGGGATTGCTGATGGCCGCCTCGCGATCGATGATGATCGGTGCGGCAGCGATCGATGCGAACGCCCAATCTTTGCTGCCTAGATCCAGAGTGATCCCGATCGCGGCAACGCACACGAGCAGGATCCATGCAGAGACAGATCGCCGAGCGGGATTCCTCGGGTGTTTCTCCTCCGCTTGGCGGTCGCTGCTGAGCGTCACCGTTTGCGTCCGAGAGATTCCTGTTCCCGGGCCGTGTCGATGGTCATGCGCGCCCATGGCTTGGCTCGAAGACGTGCCTTGCGGATGGCCTTGCCAGAGAGTTCGCAGATACCGTAGTTGCCGTCGACAATACGCTGCAACGCCGCGTCGATTTCCACGATTCTCTCGCGCTCTGATGCCGAAATGCCGAGTTTGAGATCCTGCTCGTAGGCATCCGATCCGACGTCTGCCATGTGAATCGGCATGTTGGACGTTTCGCCGGAATCGGTTCGCAGTGCCTCGGTCTCCATGGCATCGAGAGCTGAGAGAACCTCGCGGCGTTTGGAAAGCAGCAATTCGCGGAACTGCTTGAGATCTTCGGCGGTCAGGCGAGACTTGGCCGCCTTGCGGGTCTTCTTCTTGCTACCAGTGGCAGCCGTTCCAGACTTTTTCTTCCGCTTCGTTGTTCGCTCTTCATCGACTGAGATTCGACGGACTCGACGCCCGTTGATGATGACGTAGCCGTTGCGATCGGCTTCGGCGGACATCGCAGCTTCCAAGACCGTTCGGCGAGTTCGTCGCCGGCCCGTCGGTGCTGTTTGCTTGCCCTCACCGATCGCTCTCTTTGGAGGAGCCGTTCTCGGCGTCGAGGCTTTCCTCTTGGTCTTTTTCTTAGTTGGCTTCGGCGGGGCCGGCTTCGGCTTGGCGGTCGAAGCCTTCTTTGGGGTGACCTTCTTCTTGGCAGAAGCTTTCTTCGCGGTCGAGGCCTTCTTCTTGGCGACCTTCTTCTTTGCGGAAGCTTTCTTCGCGGGCGAAGCCTTCTTCTTGGTCACCTTCTTCGCCGTTGTCTTGCGGCGAGCAGGGGCCTTCGAAGTCTTCTTCTTGGGAGTCGCGGACGCCTTGCGGGTTGTCTTCTTTGCCACAGTTGAAAATCCTACTCCCGGAGGGGATCCACCTAACTGCATTCGCTACAGCGACTTACGGGCAGTCTCCGTGGCGGCAGGTTGGGTCGAATCCCGAGAGGATACGTGACATCGCCGGGCCGGTCAATTGGGGGAACGATCACGCCCCGGAGGGGGCTCCCATCTGCCTAAATTTCTCGTATCGGCTATCTACAAGCGTCCTGGGGTTGAGCCGGGAGACTTCATGGAGCCTGTCCACCAAATGCCGTTCAAGCTGGTCGGCCGCCTTCCTTGGTGCCCGATGGGCGCCGCCAAGGGGCTCCGGAACGATGCCATCAATGATGCCATTCTTCAGATTGTCGGCGGCCGTCAGCGCCAGCGCGTTGGCGGCCGCGGCGTTGGTTTCTTCATTGGCTTCCTTCCAGAGGATGGCCGCGCAGCCCTCGGGGCTGATGACCGAGTACCAAGCGTATTGCAGCATGTCGACTCGGTCGGCTACGGCGATGCCGAGCGCCCCGCCTGAGCCTCCCTCACCGATGACCACGCTCAAGATCGGCGTCTGGAGGCGGCTCATGTCCCTCATATTGACCGCAATCGCTTCGGCTTGACCTCGCTCTTCGGGCCCCATGCCGGGGTAGGCACCAGGTGTATCGATGAGCGTCACAATGGGAAGGCCATACTTCTCTGCCAGTTTCATCTTGGCAAGGGCTTTGCGATACCCCTCAGGGTGCGCGCAGCCGAAGTTGCAGCGAATCCGCTCCTCAGTCGTGCGACCCTTTTGATGGCCGACGACGAGCACCTTGAATGGACCGATTCTGCCCAGTCCCGTGATAATGGCTGGGTCATCGCCGAACCGGCGATCGCCGTGCAACTCACGAAAGTCGCGACAGATCCAGTTGATGTAGTCCGCTGACTGAGGGCGATTCGGGTGACGGGCCACTTTGACGACATCCACCGGCGCGAGATTCTCGTAGATCGTCTTGAAGAGGTCGGACCGGCTCTGCCGCAGGGACTCGATTTCCTCGGCGAAGGTGGCGGTATCCTCCCGCTCCTCAAGGCGGCGGATCTGCGCGTCGAGATCCGAGATCGGAGCCTCAAATGGCAGCGGGGCGGGTTCGGTGTTGGAAGCCATGATTCTGGGGGGCATGGTATCGGCGGGTCGATTGCCTCGTATCCTCCTCGACATGAGCACCACTATTGGATTCCTCGGTGCCGGGCATATGGGACGAGCCGTCTTGGAGGGCGGGATTCGTGGGGGCATGCTGGAGCCCGAGCATGTTCTCGTTGCGGAGCAGGATGACGCTCGTCGAGCAGCCGCCTCGGAACTGGGATGTAGGGTTGCGTCCGATGCCGAATCACTCGCGGACGCTTCCACGATTGTGCTGTGCGTGCGTCCGCAGGACTTTGCTCCCGCCGCCGAAACGATTCGCCACAACAAGCCACGTCTTCTGGTGTCCGTGATGGCGGGGATTGAATCGGACACCATTGCCCGAGCGTGTGGTTCGGGGTCACGTGTTGTTCGCGCGATGCCCAAC
Organism: Planctomycetota bacterium; assembly: GCA_024230295.1. Taxonomy (GTDB): domain Bacteria; phylum Planctomycetota; class Phycisphaerae; order Phycisphaerales; family SM1A02; genus UBA12567. Next base: position 6,591 of record JAAERN010000054.1, on the reverse strand, counting down.
GCGCCGGCCGGAATCGGACAGGGCATGACAGCAGTTGCGGGCGGTGCCGGCGCGGGTGACAACGATATCGCATGGGCCATGACACTCTTTCATGGTGTCGGTCAGGTATGTCAGGTACCCGAGTCAGCGATGTGGGCTGTCACAGCAGTCTCCGGCTCTGGACCTGCGTGGTTCTATCTACTTTCCGAGGCGATCCTTGAAGAGGCTTCCGCGCTTGGACTCGATACCGAAACGGCCGAGTCACTTCTTGCCGGAACCATGACAGGGGCGGCGGCGATGCTTGCCGAGAGTGGGGCGACGCCTGCGGCACTTCGCGAAGCCGTGACAACGCCGGGCGGTACAACCGAGGCGGGCCTTGCCGCAATGCGGTCGGCGGGCTTGGTCGAAGCTGCGAGGGCAGGCGTTCGTGCTGCGTATCAAAGGGGCGAGGAGTTGGCTCGTTAGTGGACTGCTAGAAGTCACGCCGCCGGAAGAACCAGATTCCAAGTGCCAGCACGACGAACTCGAAGATTAGGGACTTGCCGATGATGTGCCACGCGGGGATGGCATTCTCTCGCTCGATCATAGTCTCAGTCGCTTCCATTTCAGCCTGCTTGAAGGCGCGGCGTCTCTCCCGTCGATTCAACTTTTCATTGTCGTCCTTATTCTGGGCACTCTCCCAGGAGCCACCGAAGTTGTCAGGTTTCGATTCGCTTCCCGGCTCTTCGAATGCACGGCCGCTCAAGACATCTTGGATCGTGAAATCCTTGTCCTGTTCCAACTTTCGGTGAAGCAGGCCGAGGGTTCTCGCCGTTTCAGGCATGATGATTCTGAGGGTGTCCAGTGTGGTCGCCCAGATACGCAGTTGACCGAGTGTGGTCTGCGCCTGCTCGTATTCCTCTTCCGGGCCGGTGAGCCAGTAGGCGGCGTCAGCAGCTTCCTTCTCATTACCCGTCGCGAGTGCGTCGTCATATTCCTTCTGCAGTTGCTCGACGCGGCTCGACGTTCGTTCCATGATCGTTTCGTTCACGATCGCGAATCGGTTGACTCGATCGTCGGCAAATCTGACTCCAAAGGTTCCGAACCAGAAGAGCAGCGTGGCGAGGATCGCCACGAGAGTCGATCGTGTGATGATGCCAACCAGCACGTTGACACAGAACAGATAACTATAGAAGAGCGTGATCAGCGGAATCGCAAGGAAGATCGTAGGGTCCCACTCGCTGATGCGGCAGCCTGCTGCCAGAAATGCGCCGAGCGTGAATACGCCGACCTGAAGCATGACGAATATAAGTCCGCCGAAATATTTTGTAAGGAAGATCGTCGTGCGGCTGATGGGCCGCGAGAGCATGAGTTCGACCGAGCCTTCGGAGAGGAATGATGGGAAGATTGAAGACGTCGAGATCAGCGCCAAGATCGACGCAGCCCACGCGAGCCATATGTTGACAATGAATGCCGAGTAGATGCCGAGGTAGAGCGTCCGGGCGAGTTCAGTGCCAGCACGCACAAAGTCATGGTCAAAATGGGTCAGTCCGAAGAAGACTGAGACGCCGGTGTCATCGAAGCCGACGGACGCGTACGCGACGATGACGAGAATATTGAGCCCCATCACCACTTTGAAGAGCATCTCGGATCGCAGGAACAGCCACGATTCACGGAGAATGGCGAGGATCGCAATCATGCGTTCCGCCCTCGTGCGGCGCCTAGTGTCGCACCATCCCGATCCTCAGCAAGTTCCAATGCTCGCATGAAAAGGTCTTCGAGCGTCTCGCGTACCTCTGTGACCTCTGTGACCATGCCTCCGGCGGCTCGGACGCGGTCGATAATCGGCTGCGCGGATGTGGCATCGCCACCCTGCAGCGTGATGCGAACACCATGTGGGTGTTGCTTGGCGGAGACATCCTCCCACTCCAGGTCTGCATCGGTGTAGCCGATGATCCACCGGCGATTGTCTCGGGTGAGTTCATTGATGGTTCCTTCAAGCGCGACTCGGCCCTTGACGACCACCGCGAGTTGATCGCAGATGGACTCGAGTTCGGCGAGGATGTGGCTGTTGATGAGAATCGCCCGCCCTTCGCTTCGCAGGTGCAGAATGAGGTCGCGTATCTCTCGTCGCCCAACTGGATCGACGCCGTCGGTCGGCTCGTCGAGCAGCAGCAATTCGGGATCATGAAGAAGGGCCTGCGCGATGCCAACCCGTTGCTGCATGCCCTTTGAGAAGGTGCCGACTTTGTGCGTTCGCCAGTCGCTCATGCCCACGAGATCCAACATCTGCTGAATCCGCAGGACACGATCCCGGCGGCGTAGCCCGGTCAGGCCCCCATAGAAGTGAAGCGCCTGCTCGGCGGTCATGTATTTCGGGAAGCGGTGGTGCTCGGGCAGGTAGCCAACGCGTCTGAGCGTCGCGGTGTGCCCAACGGGTTTGCCAAGTATCGTTCCAGATATCTTGGAGGCATGGACCACTGTCATCAGAATCTTGACGAGCGTGGACTTCCCGGCACCATTGGGACCCAGCAGGCAAAACACCTGCCCCGGATCAACGCGCATTGAAACTCCGCGAAGCGCCTTCACGCCGCGCCGAAAAGTCTTGTGAACGTCTTGGATTTCGATGGCGGCGGGCATGTAGCGGCAGGATGGTAGCACCGACTATCCTCCTATACATGCCCGCTCCCTGTAGAACACTGGCGAGTTTCGTACGCGAACTCGAAGACAACGATGAGTTGATCCGGATTGCAGAACCGGTGTCGCCGATGCTTGAAATCGCTCGTCAGGCAATCGCGGAGTCGGTTTCGCCCGCGGCCGTGCCAAGCGAGTCGGCTGCTCACTTTGATCATGATCTCGCGAGTCTTGGTGGCCGCGCACTGATTTTCGAACACGTCGAAGGCTGCGACTTTCCGCTCGCTATCAATCTCTTCGGCTCATACAGCCGCATCGAGCGGGCGCTTCGCTGTGGTGAAGACGGCCTCGATGGTCTTGGCGCTCGGGTAGCGGCAATCACAAAGATGGAACCGCCCGGCGGATTGCGTGATCTCGTTGCGAAGGGGAGGCGGCTGATACCGCTGCTCAAGGTGCCACCAAAATCTGTGCGATCCGGCGTATGTCAGGATGTTGTGCATCTTGCGAGCCAGGGCAATGTCGATCTTCGCCGGCTGCCGCTCATCAAGTGCTGGCCGCTTGATGGCGATCCTGCTGCGGTCGGGTGGCCGATGACCGCTGAGCAGGCCGGCACCGCTGGTGGTGAGGGTCGCTACATCACGCTCGCTGGCATGCACACGATTCACGCCAGAGATCGCGGCAAGGCCAAGCCTGCGAGTCACAACATCGGGATGTACCGTGCGCAGCTTCTGGGCCCGACGACGCTCGCTATGCACTGGCACATTCACCACGACGGGGCAGCGCACTGGCGGAGTTGGAAGGAGATCGGCGAACCGATGCCCATCGCCATCTGCTTTGGCGGTGAACCGGTGTTGCCATATGCGGCGACGGCGCCGCTGCCGCCTGGCGTGAGCGAACTCTTGATGGCAGGGTTTCTCGAAGGGCGTGGCATTCCCATGGTGCAGGCCAGAACGGTACCGCTTCGAGTTCCGGCCAACTCAGAGATCGTGATCGAAGGCTTTGTGCGAACAGATGCCGGGGCGTGCGGCTGGGATGCTCGTGGCGAAGAACCCCTTGGGCCAGGTGCGGTGCTTGAAGGACCCTTCGGCGACCACACCGGCTACTACTCATTGCCGGATCGGTATCCGATCACCGAAGTGACGGCGATCACACATAGACGCAATGCAATTTTTCCAGCCACGGTGGTGGGACCTCCTCCACAGGAGGACTTCTGGCTCGGAAAGACGACCGAGCGGGTTTTCCTTCCGCTGCTACAAACGCTCATTCCGGATCTGGTTGACTACGACCTTCCGATGGCGGGTTGCTTTCACAACTGGGCAGTACTCGGAATTCGCAAGGACTATCCGCTCCAGGCGCGCCGCATCATGCACGCGGTCTGGGGCGCGGGGCAGATGGCGTGGACGAAGTGCGTGTTGGTCGTCGATGCGGACGAGGTCGATGTGCACGACCAGGAGGCGGTTCTCCGAGCGATGTTCACGCACGTCGACTTTGCTCGCGATGTCGAATTGACGAGAGGTCCTCTGGATATTCTCGATCACGCCGCGGCCGCGCGTGGTGCCGGTGGCAAAGTTGGCTTTGACGCAACGCCTCGGTGGGAGGGTGAGGCGTCGGGGACGGCTGATTCGCCGATTGTCGTGGAGATCGGTGATCGCTTGGCGGGCTTCCCACGCAGCGAGGTTACGAGTTGGGGTTGTGGTCGGTGCGTCGTTATCTCGACAGGCGATGAGCCCGGCTCGGTGCATGAAGCGATGGATGGATGGAACGGTCTGGTGGTGCTGTTGGACGACGACGTCGATCTCACCAATAGACTGCACGTGTGGTTCCACCTGCTTGCAGGGTTCGATCCGATGCGAGACGTATCGGTTCAGGGGAACATCATGGTGCTTGATGCTCGAAGCAAGATTGGTGACGGCGAGACTGTCCGCGACTGGCCGCCGTTTCTCGGCTGGTCAGTGTGAGGCGAGCGACGACTTTGGCCCCTGCCATCCTTCGTTGACCGAAGCAACTTCGCGCGGCTTCAGGAAGAAGTAGTAGAGTTGCCCCTCGTTCTTCTGCCGCCCAGCGAGCAGTTCGGACATTGGGCCTGCGCCGAGGTAGAGATCTGCCCGCCCGGGCGCGCGGATGGCCCCGCCCGTGTCCTGATCAAGCATGAACTGTTGAAATCGCTGCGGGTCGCCGGAGAAACGTGCTGCAGTCGTATCGGCAAGCACCACGCCGCCGCGAGGGAAGATGCTCTTGTCGGTGGCGATCGATCTGGACGGCGTCACGGGGAACCCCAGTGAACCGGCGGGCCAACTCCCGCCGTCATACTCCTGAAAGAACACGAACGACTCGTTGGCGTTCATGGCATCTTCGACCATGCTTGGATCGCGTTTCCAAAGACGGCGGATCGATTGAAGGCTGGCCGTGCCGGCATCAAGGTCGCCATTCTTGATGAGGGTTTGACCAAGGCTCGCGTAAGGCCGGTCCGTCTTGCCCGCGTACCCGAGGTACATCGTGGAACCGTCCTGAAGCATCAACTTCGCCGAGCCATTGATGTGTACCACATAGGCATCGAGTGGATTTTCCATCCACACAACCTCGGTGCCGTCGAGCATGCCCGTGCGATTGATTTCGGCACGGGATGGCCATGGATCGATGCCGCCGTCGCTTCGCCGCTGGCCAAGGGGCGTACCTGACTCGGGATCGGTAACGAGGTCCTGCGGCCGACCGAAGAGCGGTGTGTCGAACCCGGTTCGACGCTCGCGCGAGGCCCTGAACGTTGGTGAGCAGTACGCCGTGAAGAGCACAGTGCCGTCATCATCGCAGCCGATTGACTCATAGACATCGAACCGCTTGAGGAGTTCACTCCGGAACGATTCGACATCGGGCGACGATTCCATCAACTCTCGAAATGCCACGACACTGGCTCGCGCGCGGTCATGATCAACATCGCACATGGGGAACCACTGCAGCGTCGAGGGCTTGTCGAACCACTGGATCGACTCATCCGAGGCGTCGCGAAGGAAGAGATCTCGGGAGTCCCAAGCCCTGTCGATCGCGGTGAGCCGCTCAGGCTGCATGACGAGTCTGAGCGGTGCCCGGCCCGCCGGTAGGGGCCGAGCATAATCTGGCCCCGTCGCCATGGTGGGCGACTCGGTTATTGGTTCCTGGCAGCCAGCGAGGGCGGCAAGGGCAGCGGTGGCGGTCAGAGCGATGCGTCGGGTCGTGATCATGGGCCGGACTCCATTCCGGGAGAGAGTACTGCAGCGGGCACCCATCTCACGTGGGCGTCCCATCTTGCATCGGCCGAATGGTCGGTTCAGGGACAATCCAACCTGCAGCCCCTCAGGCATGTGGCGGGGAATGGGAGGCGTGGGGGAAGGGTACGACACGTACGGGTTCGGAAGGTACACTGGGGGGGTTCCTAAGCCCTTTCAAGAACGGCATGCGCAGGAGCCCCACGCCATGCATTCGATGACCCCACACTTCACCGATCTACTCGCCTTCGGTATGCCCGGCGGCTGGGAGTGGGTCATCATTCTTCTGGTCGCACTGCTTATCTTCGGTCGGCGGCTCCCCGAGGTGGGGCGGAGCGTGGGCAAGAGCATTGTCGAGTTCAAGCGGGGCATCAAAGGGATCAACGACGATATCGAGTCGGAGTCATCCAAGTCTGATGCCGCTCAGGCCCGAGAGTTGACCGACGAGACGGTTGCAAAGACCGAGACTCCGCCGCCTGCTGCCGATGAATTGCCAGTCCGCCAGGACGAGGCATCCTGACCGCAAGCAGGCAGAGCAGCGTGGCGGGCTAGGTATACTGCGTTGTTCCAAATCACCGGGCCATTAGCTCAGTTGGCTAGAGCGCACGGATCACACCCGTGAGGTCACAGGTTCGAGTCCTGTATCGCCCAGTAATCTAAGTCCAATCAAATAAATAAGTTACATAAATTCCTAATTTTATAAACGAATTAACACGAATTGATTTGGGACAGTTTTGGGACAGTTATGATGCAAATTCTT
>JAAERN010000053.1 GCA_024230295.1 Planctomycetota bacterium | reverse complement strand
GCAAGCACTTGAGACAGATCGTCTCCAGGTCACGCGGGATCGACGAATTGAGTTGGGAGATCGGAACCGGGTCCTGGTCCAGCACCTGAATCATCGTCTCCATCGCCGTGGCAGCCTGGAAGGGTGGACGACCCGTCAATAAGGCATAAAGGATCGCGCCGAGCGCATAAACATCCGCGCGTTGGTCAACCCCATCCCCTTGCCCTGCCGCTTGCTCGGGTGGCATGTAACTGGGCGTGCCTAGGATCTGGCCCTGAGCCGTCATCTCCGAATCGCTCCCTTGCTGTTTGGCCACGCCGAAGTCAGTCACCTTCGGTTCGTTCTGTGCATCGAGCAAGACGTTACTCGGTTTTAGATCGCGATGGATAACGCCTTGCGCGTTGGCGTAGCCGACCGCCTGGGCGATCTTAATCATCATCTCTGCGGCCGCCTCGGCCTCCATCGGCCGCTCGCGGATTCGCTCGGCCAGGTCATCCCCCTCAATAAAGCCCATCGAGAAGAAGTACTGGCCGTCGACCTGACCAAAATCGTAGACCGGCACGATGCCAACATGATCGAGTTGGGCCGATGCCTCGGCTTCGACCTGAAACCGTTTCAGATCTTCTTCCCCGGCCAGTTGCCCGGAGAGGATCTTCTTGAGAGCAACGGTCCGGTTCAGACTGACTTGCCGCGCTTTGTAAACGACCCCCATCCCACCACGGGCAATCTCTTGGATGATTTCGTAATCACCAAACGTGCTGGAGTCGAGTTGGCCGCCTACCTGAACAGCTCCGCCAGGCTGGAGTGTTTGGTCGCTAGCCACCTCGGCACTTGTCTCGGCCGAAGCGCCTGAGGATGGAGGGATCGTCTGGTCGACTGGCGGTTCGGCACTGCTGGCAGATGCACTCGGCTGCAATGTCTCGTCGCTGATGCTGCCCTTGTGCGTATTAGCCTCGCTCGGTGGGAGCGTCTGTTCCGATTCGGTTGACGCCGATTCGCTCGAAGCCGATTCGACTATCGCTTGGTGATCCTCCGCGGGGATCGGTTTTTGGGGATCACTCATGGATGCATCAATTCAAACAGTAAGGG
>JAAERN010000052.1 GCA_024230295.1 Planctomycetota bacterium | reverse complement strand
ACGGCCGCCGGCACGCTTCAGGCCTTTCGCAACGAAATCAAATGCATCGGCGGCTTTGTAGTCTTCGAGCACATCAAAGAAGCAGGCGAGAACTCGCTTGGTTTCGGCGACGTTGATCTTCACGCCTTGAGTATCCGCCTTACGCGAGACCTGGTCGTAGATGTCGTTAAGGGTTAATGCCTTCTTCTTCGTCGCTTTCTTTGCTTTCTTCTTTGCCATGACGTGTGCTCCTGCTCTTGGAAGTGGATATGAATGCCGAGCAGAAGTTTTGATTATCGACGAGCGTCATGCAAGTAGTGCGTCACTGCAGGACGCTCTGCTTCGTCGGATTAGGATGATGGAACGCAGTTCGTTTGCTTGGGCACAGGCCACATTGTGGGATCGCTTTCGTGTTTATGAATGACTGGAGTTCTGCGTCGCTTGCGTCCGGTCGGCATGCTTTGTAGTCGCGGAATAATTGCCACGCCGTGATCGCTTTCAGGTTCAGCTTGGATTCGAGCTGTGCAAAGTAGGCCAGCGCTGGGCATTTCCAAAGCATGCCTCGAAAAAGCTGGGTGCAGGTCTTTTGCATGCAGACTTTGAATGCGGCGTTTGGATTCGATTTGAAGGGGATCGGTTTGCCGTTCTCGACGTGGTATTGCCTCATCCAACCGCGATGCGATTGGCGAATCTTGACTTGGATACCGGGATAGTCTTCTCGCCATTTCCAGACGATGTGTTTCGCTTTGCGGAATCGCTCGAGATATGCCGGGTGCGTGCCGTGTTGGCTGACTTCGAGACGACAATCGGTGTCGATGAGCGTCTTCGGTAGCTCGGGATGCCGATTGAAGAAGAAACCGTTGGTGACAAGCATTAGGCTGGACGATGGCCAGCTCTCGCGAGCGAGATGCAAGTGCTCGATCAGGTTCGGATTGAGCAAGGGCTCGCCACCGAGAAGCGCGAAACGACGGGGACGCAAACGCGTTGCCCACTGCTCGTATTCGCCACGTGCATCTATGGGAGTGGGCATTGCGCCGGTGAGGTGGAAGTTGCTGTAGTGACTGCATTGCTGGCACGACAAGTTGCAGCCGTGCGCGAGGTGATACTCCAATGCCGGAATCTCGATCATCGCCAAACCACCTTTTCCAATCCGTGTTTCTTGAGTCCTGCTTCCAGGAATTCGGGCCGACGTCGTTTGTAGCCCGGTGGATCGATGTGCTCGTGTTTGAAGGAGTGCTGCAAATCGACTCCGACATTCATGCCGGCGATCTTGGCTCGCCAGAAGAAGTCCCAGTGTTCTTCGACTTTGAGTGATTCGTCCCAGCGAATCGCTTGCAGGACATCGCGATACGCGACAAAGCAGTTGCCGACGTAATGGCACCAGCAAATCGAGCCACGTTTCTGGTAGTGCCCGAATGGAATGCGGAGCGTGCGTCCTTTGACCCGCAGCAGTCTGGGACGTTCGTCCTGGTTGCTCAGGCCGGCCAATAGATCGAGGTCGTGGTGCTTGCTGAGCTTGGCCACTAATTCAGGGAGTCGCGTGTTCTCAGTGACCAGATGATCGTCGTCGGTGAATACAACCATGGGCGAGTCGCCAAGCTCAAGCAGGCGGTTTCGTCCGGCAGACAAGCCGATGTCGTATTCTGTCTCGATCAACCGATCGACCATTGCCGCTTCATCGGGACAGTTAGCCGAGAACCGAAGTTCCGGCTTGCCATCGTCGAGGACATGAATCGTTGGCCGTTGGTCGCCGTAGTGGTCGTGGATGCTACGGACGAGTGCGGCGCAGCACTGTGGACGATGGATCGTCTTGATGCAAAAAGTTACTTGGTCACGCATGGACGATTCCTCCTCCCGGGTAACGCATTGAATGGAATCCATGTTTTCGTAGTCCCATCGCCCGAAATTTCGGGCGACAGCGAAGATCGCCGTAGGGCTTTGCTCCAACATGGGCGTGGACCACCATGCAATCTTCCGCGACCGCGATGGCGAGGTGCTCGAGGTGGCTGGCGCGATAGAAGAACTCCCAGTGCTCGTAGGTTTTGATCGCATCGTCCCAGCGAACGCGAGCGATCGTGTCTCGGCGAGCGAGGAATGCGTTGCTGGACATGTCGCACCAGGCCAGCGGACCGACGCGTTGATGTTCACCGCGGTGCATCCAAATCCGTTTGCCGTTCATTAGGGGACTGAACAGCAACGGTCGGCCACCTCCGCCTTGGCGTACAGCGAGAATGTCGAGTTGATGTTCGTTGAACCGCTCAAGGACGCGATCCAAATGCAGCTCGGGAGTGATGACGTGATCATCGTCCAGTAAGAAGATCAGCTCTGTTTCGGCGGCATCGATTGCCGTATTGCGTCCGACACCCACACCAACGTCGTGTTTGTCGAGGTCGATCACACGACAGCGGGCGGCGGTCTGCGGATACTTCATGGAAAAGCGAAGCTCTGGACGTCCGTCGTCAACAACCACAATCCTTGGGTCATCGACGTGTTTGCGTAACGATTCAACCAGCCGTTGGCATGCCCAGGGTCGATGAATCGTCTTGATGCAGAACGTGATGTCAGCGAGAGAGAAATGGTTTGTCATTGCATCACCCAAACTTTCGGAGGTCAGGATTGACATGATTGATTGCCGATTCGACCTCTTCTTCGGTCGGTTCAATTCCCAGAAAGTCGATCAGTTGCAAGATGACATTTTCCGGCGTGGTCACGAGTTCAGCGAAGTCGATCCGCAGAACGGGCACGTCGGAATGCTCCTCTAAAAACTGCTCGCGATGCGCGAGTAACGATCGCTGCAACTTTTCGCATTCATCATCCGCGCCGGAGAACCATTGGCCGCGATGTCTGTTGCTGCGGTCTTGCAGTGACTTGATGGAGGCTTCGATGGGGCGATCGACGGCGATGACTCGCAACGAATCGCCGATACCGGCGTGCAGGTGCTCAGCGAATCGACATAGGTGTGGGTACTTGCCGCCCGCCACCGTTTTGTCGCGGTTCGCCTCGGCTTTTCGCGATACGATCCAGGACTTCAGTTGCTTGGTAAGTTGTGCGTCACCCATCGTTGGATCGACAGCGGGGAACTTCATCGCTTTTTCGCACAACTGCGCAAGACCAACAGCTTCACCGCCACCGGTTGCTTCATAGCCACCGAGTTCATTGCCCATGTGAACACCAAGGTGATGCATCACCATCGCGACACATGAGGTTCCGGCGCGGTGCGGACCGAGAACTGCGAAGAATGGTGAGTCGGCGTGGTCCGCGTTTTTGGCGTCGTTGAAGAATCGTGTTTGACTCCACTTTCGTCCGCAGATGTTAGATTTCGTTGGCAGCTGTCCGACCATCCAACGATCGGGCACGTAGACCGCAACCGATTCCTTTTCAACGTTCTTGCCTTGAACCAGTGCTTGATACCGGCGCTGAATGATCCGCCCGAGATGGTGGTCGATGTGATGCTTTTGGTGCCAATTGCTCCAGGTCAGATGTCGATACAGCGTTTTCATCGCCGGGCGGCTGCGAACCATGAAGGCGTGCGTTCGATTGACGTTGTAGGGGCGATAGACATGCTCGCTGACTTTCGCCGGCGGATGCTTGCCAGCGTAGAGGTGCTGGCCGCCGAGGTACGCCATTCCCCAGTCTTCCGGGAGCTCGCTGGCAAACTGGTTGAAACGCTCGATGAAGCCATCCCGGAATCCCGCGTCGTCTTCAAAGACAACGTACGAGTAGATTCCTTCCAGGAGGCACTTCTCAAGGATCAGTAGATGGGAACGGTAGCATCCCCATGCGCCGTTGCCGGCTCGCCACTGCGGCGGTGTTGCCACGCGCCGGCCGTCGATCGCGGCAAAGCGTTCCGGTTCGGGCAGCGGCCAAGGCTGCGGCAGTTGTTGCATCCACTCACGCAGTCGGTCTTCGCGTCGATCGAGATTGATCAGAAAGCAGCGTTCGACGGGAAAGCGACTAACGATCTTCTTCGTCGTCTGGCTCGGGTGGACCGTCGGGGAACTTGCGTTCGTAGCGGCGGACGGCGGTGGTGACGAGAGACTTGGCGACGACTCGGCTGAACTTGCCATGGGGCATTCCTCTTTGCTGGGCTTCTTCCATTAACCACTCGACGATCGTGTCGAGGTTTTGACGACAACCGTCGGCGCCCCAATCGTTCATCGT
>JAAERN010000051.1 GCA_024230295.1 Planctomycetota bacterium | reverse complement strand
TTTCCCAGAGCCGATGAGGGCGGGATCATTCTCGGCATGTCTGAAAATTGCCGAACTCAAAAACAGTACGATCACCGACTTCGTCTGCTGATTCAGAACACCCGTAATCTGGACCTGGCCGTTCGACATGGCGTCCCGCGTTCAACGGCTCGCGGCTGGCTCAAGCAATCCAGAACGGACGTGATCTCGATCGACGTACTCGATATGGACGCCGAAGCGCTTCAACAAGAAGTTCTCTTTCTGCGACGTCGCGTCACCCGACTCCTTACTATGCTTCATCTTGTGGTTGTGGCATTCAAAGTGGCCGAGTTCTCCTTCGACCGAGTTCGCATTCCCGATGGAACCAGCAAACAAAGGCTACTGCGGGCCATTGAGCGTACACGAACGCACCTGCCACTTCGTGGTGTGCTGAGACTTATCGGAATGTCGAGCACTCGCTATCACGCATGGCTGGGGAAACAGGAATGCGGGCTTGATGACCAACCTTGCTGTCCCAGAACGACTCCCCAGCAATTGACTCGGGAAGAGAGCCATGCCATCAGAGACATGGTCACCGGCGATGAGTACCGCCACGTGTCAACAGGGACACTGGCAAGACTGGCTCAACGGCTCGGCAGAGTCTTTGCCTCGCCCACGACATGGTACCGACTGGTCCATGCCCACAAG
>JAAERN010000050.1 GCA_024230295.1 Planctomycetota bacterium | reverse complement strand
TCTCCCCGGCAAATGCAACAAGTGCAGGCATCAGCAATGGTGGCTCAAATTTCACCGGCTGGACCGAGGATGGTGGTGATGGGCAATGGCTCATTCGCTCTCAGTTGCAGTTGACGTTCTGATTCCTGTGTAACCAACTGTTCCTTTGATATGGATGGTGGCTCCTGTATGTCGGATCGTCCTCTTGAGTGCATTGTTGGATGGGGCATTCCCCTGGTGCTACTGGCACTGGCGGGGGTGTTCTTGTTCAGCCCGTTTCAATTGGATGACCCGATACCTGAACCGGTACAGGTAGATCGAGCGAGCCTCGGGGCGAGCCCGATTCGCGTTGCCATGCATGATCCTGCAACCATCAAAGTTGCGACTTTTGATATGAAGTGCATGGAGTGCCACGCCCTCTTCGAGAATACGAAGATGGTCCCCCGAAATATTTCCCGGCATCGGAACATCGTGTTGGACCACGGTGTGAACAACAACTGTTTCAATTGCCATGATGCCGAGCGTCGTGATCGGCTCGCCATGGGAGGTGGGAAGACGGTCGGCTATGACGAGGTCTCACAGTTCTGTGGAAAATGCCATGGGCCAACATGGCGAAACTGGCAGCGGGGGATTCACGGAAAAGACATCGGGTCTTGGAACGCGAGCGATCCGCGGCGAGTTCGCTACGAATGCACAGACTGCCACGACCCACATGCGCCGGCCTATTCGCTTGTTCTTCCGCTTCCGGGACCGAACACGATTCGCATGGGTCAGCACCACGAGGCTCCGGTGAGCGACTCGCCGCACCGACCACTCGCCCACTGGGTGAATGAGTCGCAGCAAAATAATGGGCATGCCGATGAAGGGGGCCATGAATGA
>JAAERN010000049.1 GCA_024230295.1 Planctomycetota bacterium | reverse complement strand
TGGTGCGTGCTGTGTCGGCACTTCCTGTCAGACTTTGACCGAGGCTGAGTGCTTCGACGCCGGAGGCTCGTATCACGGTGATGGTGTGCCGTGTGCTTCGACGCCATGTGGCGGCGGTGCCGGATGCCCGTCCGGGTGGTTTGAGGATTGTGCGGGGATCTGCTTTCCGAATGATGTCTTGGATTGGCTTGGAGATGAATACTGTGATGATGGTGCAGAAAGGCCATACGAAGATGGCGAATTTGACCATGCTCCTCCCGGCGTCTACCTGTTTTTCAATTGCGAAGAGTATCTCTGTGATGAGGGTGACTGTATTGATGAGTCGGAGTGCGGTCCGCAGTGCTGGGGTGATGTGGCCCCAGACGGCACCGTCGGCGAATCAGATCTTCTCGCCCTCATAGGTGCATGGGGGACGTTGGACCCATACGCGGATATAGACGGCGATGGCTCTGTCGGCGTGTTCGATTTGCTTGAACTTCTCGTGCACTGGGGAGCCTGCGACTAGCAGAATGGTAGAAGTTCCCGAGTCGCAGTTCAGATGATTGCATTCGGCGGTACGATTTGTACTCATGCGAAGAGTGGTCTGCCATCTCGGCGTTGTAGCAATTGCCGTTTCGAATGGAACAGCGGGTGAGTGTGACGTATTCGACGCATTCGCCGATGGTGACGCCTACGATACGTGGGTACTTTCGGCGACGTCGCCGGGATACGTGTATGTGGAAGAGACCGGTGGGCGACTTCAGTTTCCGATGCTCAATCCGACCATCGTGTACGGATTCCACACGGCATTTGCGTGGTCGGATGGGTGGGGTGTCGATCTCTTGCAGGACTGGTCGGCGAGTGTCTCGTGGAGTGCAGACTTACCCGACCTAGCCTTTTCCGGGACACAGACGTCGATCATGTTTGCGGTGATGCGCAATGGCGATCCCGGGTATCCCATTCCCATTGATGGGGTCAGCATTGCTGCGGTCAAGACGGGGTATTACCCCGCAGGAATTGACACGATTGACATCATTGACTGGTCGAGCGGTCTCGGTACTGTCTCGACGTCGGCTGGTCGGAGTTGGGAGAGCACTGTCACCGATTTTTACTACGACGCCTCAACCGGCATGTTGACATTCGAATCAAGCGGGGGCGTTGGCGGTGTGGTTACAAGCATTAACGGCAGTGGCTCGACCGCGTGGCTTGGATTCGGCGCCACCAGCAGTGGGTCGCCTGTGGGATCTTGGAGCGGATGGGGCGTGTCGATTCGGGATGTCTGTGTTGAGGGCACGATGGTTGGCATGGCGGTTGGGGCGTGCTGTATTGACGATGCCTGCGTGCAGACGATCGAGGCTTCATGCTTTGGCATCTGGGATGGCGCCGGGTCGGTGTGTTCGATATGTGAAGGTGACCTGACCGGGACGGGGGTTGTGTCCACCGCTGACCTGCTGCAACTCCTGATTCTGTTCGATACGGATGATTGCCAGGCAGATCTTGATGAGAGTGGCCTTGTGGATGTATTCGACCTGCTGGAGTTGCTGGAGCGGTGGGGCGAGTGCGACTGACTACGGTTCAAGTTGCAGCTTCCATGGACTCGTTCTGGGCGCGGGGTTGCATCTGAGGCTGGCATGACTACCCTGCCCTCGCCGCAGGATGTTGACGGCCGCAGAGGAGTTTGCAATGGGTTGCATGGATGGCAAGACGGGGTTGGTGGTCGGTATCGCAAATGATCGCTCATATGCATGGTTCATTGCGAAGTCGATTCTTCGAGAGGGGGGGACGTGTTTGTTCACGCACTTGCCGGGCGAGAAGATGGAGCGGCGTGTTCGTAAGGCGGTCGAAGCACTGGGCGTCGAGGACCCCTGGCTCATGCCAATGGATGCGTCGAGCGACGAGTCGATGGATGTGGCGTTCGACGCAATCGGTTCGCAACATGGCACGCTGGACTATCTCGTACACTCGATTGCATTCGCTGACAGGGACTGGCTCAAGGAAGGCAAGTTCGTGGGCACGCCGCGCGACGTGTTCACGCAGGCGATGGATATTTCAGCCTGGACATACATGGCCATGGCCAATCGCGCAGCGCCGCTGATGAGTGACGGTGGTGGCATGGTGGCGATGTCGTACTACGGTGCAGAGAAGGCGGTACCTGGCTACAACGTGATGGGTGTCGCCAAGGCGGCGCTCGAAGCGACAACCCGGTACCTCGCGATGGAACTCGGCGAGAAGAATATTCGGGTCAACTCCATTTCGGGAGGTCCCATCCGGACGATGTCGTCAATGGCAGTCGGTGGTTTCTCGCAGATTCTCGATTGGGTTGAGCAAAAGGCCCCGCTGAAACGAAACGTGACCGGGCAGGACGTCGGCGACTCGGCAGCGTGGCTTCTCTCGCCGCTTGCCTCGGGTGTGACCGGTCAGACGATCTACGTCGATTGCGGCTATTCGTCTATGGGACTGTGATTCGGGCCGGCCAACTCGGCGGAAAATCGCCACGGCCGCGGGCAATTGAGATCAGCGTTGGGGACAATTGCGTCGCGAACGGCCATCACGAGGGCTTCGATTCCATCTCCGTTTTCGGCGGAGCAGTTCACGTCGGCATCTTCGGTATGTCCGAGATCGGACCGGAGGCCCACCCGAAGGTCTGGCGCCCGTGGAAGGCTTGACCAGTCGCTTTGTGAATCGGCTGCCGCAATCAGCAGATCGGCGCTTTCGCACAATGACGCGGCTCGCGTGATGGCTTCTGCTTCCGGCTGGTCAGTTGCTTCTCGAATGCCTGGTGTATCGCCCCAGTCAACGACGAGCCCGGCAAGGTCAATTCTCGCCCCGACCCAATCGCGAGTAGTTCCCGGCATGTCGTCAACCATTGCCCGTTGGCGTCCGGCGAGCACATTGAGCAAGGTGCTCTTGCCGATGTTGGCAGGGCCTGCGAGCACGACGCGGGGAGGATCGAGAAGGCGTCGGAGGCGGCCTGAGCGTTGCTCGTCCTCTGTGGTCCATGTGTCCCGGAACGCCCGCCATCGCGTGGGCTGTTCGAGCAGCAGATCGACCGCCAGCGGCGTGCGGGCGAGCGGCGAGGTCGCCATGACCGCCGCTTCGATGGAGTCCTGAGCCTCCGGCCATTCCGATGCGTGATCAAGTATGACGCCGACTGATTCCAGTCGGCGTGTCAGCAATGTGAGAATGTGCGGCCCGCCGTGAGGCATGATGTGTAAGCGATCTTCAGACGGACGGGCGAGTAGCGCGGAATCGATGCCGGCAATCATGGCAAGGCGAAGCGCTCCGACCGCGGGAAGGGCGAGGTCGATTTCGCTACAGAGTCGCGTGATATCGCCGGTCGCCTCGATGATGGCAACGGCCCCTGGGCTCGGTGCAGTGAGTACGCGAGCAGCGCAGGCGATCAATCTTCATCCCCGTCGCCAGCCGCCGCCCGCATGGCATGTTCGGCGGCGATGGCCATACCCAGTAGGGTTAGATCGGGAACAATGCGGTCGATCAGTTCATCGCTGGCGAAAACGGACTCGGCGTCGCCGCCTGTGGCAATCACCTGCGGGAAGGCGCCGTAATGGTCTGCGTATCGTTCGACGAGCATCCGAACCATGCCACGAATAGAGCTGTACACGCCTAGAAGCATTGCCTGAGATGTGCTTCGGCCAAATGGTTCATCGTCTGGTTGAGCAGGCGTGATTTCAGGAAGCGACTCTGTCCGCTCATGCAGGGCTGCGAGTTGAAGTGACACTCCGGCTGCAATAGCGCCGCCATGGAACGTGCCCTCTCCGTCGATGAAGTCGACGGTGATGGCTGTGCCAGCATCAACAACGATGCATGCTTGTTTGAGCACATCAAAGGCCGCTGTGGCGGCCAGCAGGCGGTCGACGCCCGTCATCGTTTCAGGGGCAAGATCGCATTGAATCGGTACGGGTAGATCATTGCCGACTCGGTAGACCTCCTGAGAGAGCTGATCGCTCAGGGCAGAGGCGAGTTGGTCGGCAAATTCGTCATTGACTGAGGCGATGACAGTTGCCTTCGACGCGTCTGCGTCGAGCAGGGCGCGGTGTCTGAGAACTTCACTCGAGACCGCTGCAAGATCGGTGTTTGCTACAGAGATTGGCTCGATGAGCGTTCGATCTTTGGCGGCGGCGATGCGTGAGCAGGAGTTGCCCACGTCGATGAGGACGAGTTGGAGGCTTGACATGCCGCCCATTGTAGGCCCCGTCGGGGTCTACCGCGGCTCGTTATGCTCCCGAGTGTGAGCACAGCTGAGACAGCCAAAATTATCGATGGTCGGGAGCTGGCCGATGCCGTCAAACGCGAACTGGCCACGCGGGTGGCTGAACTGGCAGCGAATGGGATTTCCGTCCGCCTCGACGTAGTTCTGGCCGCGGGCAACCCCGCAGGTTCTGTGTATGCCCGGAATCAGGCTTCCATGTGTGAGGAGATCGGAATCGACTACCGGCTGCATGAAGTGGCCTGTGACGCCGACAGCGACTGTGTGGCCGATGCAGTGCAATCGCTCAACGTAGACCCTGCGGTAACGGCAATCATGGTGCATCTGCCCTTGCCCGACGGGGTCGACACGATGCGAATTCAGTCGATGATCGATGCTGGCAAAGACGTCGAGGGCGTGAATCCCGCCAACATCGGAGGCGTGATCTACGGCCGCCGCACGCTGGTTCCTTGCACCGCGCTTGCGACGATGCGGATGATCGAAGCAACGGGAATAAATCTGGTTGGCGCCGAAGTTGTGTGTGTCGGGGCGAGCACCATTGTTGGCAGACCCGTGGCGGTTCTGCTGATGGAGGCTCAGGCGACGGTGATCTCGACCAATGTGCACACGGTTGATTTGGCAAGCCATGTCCGCGGTGCTGATGTGGTCATCGTCGCTGCAGGCGTGCCGGGGCTGGTGACCAGAGACATGGTGAAGCCCGGCGCGGTCGTCATCGACGTCGGGATCAACAGAATCGAGGACGAGAATGGTGACCGGCGAACAGTAGGGGACGTTGACTTCGAGTCCGTCTCCTCAATTGCCGGTTGGCTGAGCCCCGTGCCAGGTGGCGTTGGCCCAATGACAGTGGCCATGCTGCTTCGTAACACGGTTGCGGCGGCGGACCACGGCTGACGATCAGCAGCAGATCGTTGGCAAATCTCGCTTGTACTCCAGTCTGTACGCGAGCCTAAATGCCTCCTAAGGGGTCTTTAGGGCCTATTCTTACAATCTCATCACACCGGGGGCATGTGGCTGACTAAGTGGCATAACAGACTACTGGAGCCAACGATATGCCCACCTATGCCACGAATCGAATCACTTCTCTTGCAGCAATGGCTGCAGTACTGACTGCTGTATCTACTGCGATTGCAACGACTCCGAATCCGGATGAGCCTTGGCACGATGATCCGATGCTGCCGCCGTCGCTTCCGACTGTTCCCGATGGCTGGGATTTCTTTGAGCCAGTAGAGATTCCAGGGTTCAGTGGCGAAGTACTTGAATACCCCTACTTTGATGATTTGCCATGGCTGCCGTGTCGGCTCGACGTTCCGTCTGTGTATCCCACGATTCAGGACGCGGTTGATGCTGCTGACAATGATTGCGTCATCGTTGTGGAAGAGGGAACGTACTACGAGAACGTCGTCATCAGCAGCAAGGCAGTTCGGATCATCGGTGATGGCGATGTTCACGTGTGGCCGGCCACGAACGATCCAATCTTCAGGGTGACCTACACCCCACCGGGACACGTGATGCAGTTCGATGGCATGACCTTTTCGTCGGTACGGCGATATATTTTCGACGGTGGACCGCCAGTAGTCCAGCGGTTTCACGATGGCGTAGCGATTTCGGCTGGCTTGGCGTCGGTCCGCGTGACCAACTGTGAGTTCACGAATCTGTCAGCAGGGATGACCTCCGGTGAAGGCAGTTATACCGCTGGCGCAGGGGTCTTTGGCATGTTCGCCAACATCGAAGTAGAGCGATGTGACTTCTCGTCGTGCGAAGCCCCGTCGGGCGGAGCGATTGCAGCAGCCGGTTGCAATGTATTGCTGGATCAAAATTCCTTTTCGCAGTGCAACGCTGTTGATGGCAACGGCGGTGCGATAATGGCGCATGGCGGAACGATGGAGATGTCGCAGTGTTGGCTCGTAGGCAACTCGGCATCATTGGGAGGGCACTGCTACTTCAACGAGAACGAACTCCAGGCAGTGCGGTGCCTGTTCCAAGGTGGGTTCGCCACTTCAGGAGGAGCGGTTGGTTCTGAAGGTGTCATAGATGCAGATGTGTCCTCGTGCCACTTCCGTTCTAACCAAGCCAGCGAGAGTGCCGATGTCTGGTATCACGATTCGAGTATGGCGCAAGGTCCGTACCTCGCTGCGAACGCATTCTGCAACGGGCATTCAACGCATGGAACAACCGAAGGCATCGTTCCGGTTACCGGTGATGCGACATGCCCCGACTGTGATGGTGATACAGGCATGGATGACTCGACCACGGCGATCGACCTTCTTGATGTTCTCGAAGTGTGGGGCACCCGTGATCCTTTTGCAGATCTTGATGGCAGTAGAAATGTCGATCTCGTCGATCTCATGATCGTTCTTGCTGGATTCGGAAACTGCGGCGACATATCGGTAATCCACGTCGAGGTGTTGTGGCCGTGAATGGAGTCAGCTGAATAATCGGCGATGTGCCTCGCGGTATCTCGCCAGTGTATTGACGACGACGTCGTCCGGAATCGTTGGTCCGGGCGGCGTCTTGTCCCAATGACCGCTCTGGACGAGGCCTTCGAGATGATTGCGGACGTACTGCTTGTCAAAGGAATCCTGATCTCTGCCGACTTCATAGTCCTCGGCGGGCCAGAATCGACTTGAGTCCGGCGTCAGGACTTCGTCGATCAGTATGATCTCATCGGTCTCGTTGCCCTTGGCGTCGAGAGCAAAACCAAACTCGAATTTGGTGTCCGCAAGAATGATTCCTCGCTCACGGGCATACTCGGCAGCGCGACAGTAAATCTCGACCGAGACATCGCGGAGCCGGTTCATCACACCGCGTCCCGCAATCGAGCATGCAGTTTCGAAGTCGATGTTCTCGTCGTGACCTTCTTCCGCCTTCGTGGCCGGGGTGAAGATGGGCTCGGGAAGTTGTTCGCAGTGACGCAGTCCCTCGGGCAGCGCAATTCCGCACACCGTTCCGGACTGCTGGTATTCCTTCCAGCCCGAGCCGGTGATATAGCCTCGTACGACGAACTCAACGGGTATGACCCTTGCCGCCCGGCCCAGCATCATTCGGCCATGCAATTGGTCTGCGTGGGAGGCGTCTACGCCGGCGACGTCCGCCGGCTCGGTTGATTGCAGATGATCGGGGATGAGATTCCAGGAGCGAATCATGTCAAACCAGCGGGTACTAATCGCAGTGAGTTCCTGCCCCTTGCCCGGAACGGGCGTTGGCATGACTACGTCGAAGGCGCTGATGCGGTCGGTCGCGATGATGAGAACCTGCGGTGGCCGTCCCGCCGTGGCCGGCATCTCGTAGATATCGCGGACTTTGCCTTGCCGCCGACCCTGAAGGGGGAGATTCGTGGTCGTGATCGGGGCGTTGGGGGCGGCCTGCATGGGTCGGGACTCCTTCTTAGAGCGGGAGTGTAGCACTTGGGCTGCAATCGCCGTCCGATGGGTAATTCACCGTAGAATGCCGCGCCGCAATGATGCTTCGATTTACCTCCTATGACGCCGACGGGCATGCCGACGCGAGTGTGCCACAACAAGCCATCCTGATTGACAAGGATGAGGTTGTGGTTGGTGGGCGCATTCGCAGTCGGGAAGGCGTCATCGAGTGCTTGCGACGGTCCCCCGGCGCGACAGCCATGAGCCTTTTGTATGACGCCGGTGAGCCGGGTGAACTGGCCCTTCGCACGTGTTTGCTGCCGTCGCGTGATCTCCCCTACGTATTGTCGGTGGAGCTCGCACGACATCGAATTGCGATGTTTGTCCACAAGGCCGAAGAGTGGATGATGGTTGATCTCGACGATTCTCATCCGGCAATGCAGCTTTGGGAAGAGGCGAGGCGACTCTTCACGACTGCCATGGTGACAAGTAACCAAGCCAAGGCTGATCAGGCTGGTCGGGCGTCACTTGCATTGGCGATCCGAGCTTCTGAGCGGCTTGCCATTGCTCACGCGGATATTCTCCTTCGGCGGCGATTTCGATCTAAGGCGGCCCCCTCAACCTCGATTGGTGTCCGAATCGACCCCAGCCGCAGTGGTGATGCCCTGCGGGAACTCGCGCACCGTCACTTTCGACTTCTCGCAATCCCCCTGCAGTGGGGCCGATTGTGTCCTGAAGAGGGCACGTACGTGTGGGAGCAGGCCGATGACTGGATTGCATGGGCTGAAGACAACGGATGCCGAGTTATCGGTGGACCACTCATCGATCTCGGTCGGCACGGCCTGCCTGGCTGGGTGGCAAGCCGAGCAGTGTCTTTCGAACACTTCCGAGATCTGGCTTATGAGCATGTTGAGCGAGTTGTCGCGCGGTACGGCGACCATGTCGGCATGTGGTCGATCGGCACCGGCTTCAATACGAATTCGTCGATTTCCTTGAAGCCCAAGGACATGACCGACTTGGCCCGCACCCTTGCGCTCCTTGTTCGAGAAGGGCATCGCGGTCGGCGGGTCATCATCGAGATTGAGCAGCCGTGGAGTGAGTACATGTTCAAGCACGCCGACGCGTTGTCGCCGTGGATGTTTTTGGAACAACTCGTGCAGTCTGGGGTTCGACTTGATGGCGTCGGATTGAGGCTTCAACTCGGGGACGGTGAAGATGGAAGGCCCATGCGTGACTTGATGGAAGTCAGCCGGCTGCTCGATCGGTATCTCCTGCTTGATCTTCGTGTTCTGGTGACAGATCTCGGAGTTCCCTCGGTCGATGCGGCAGGGAAAGGGGGACGTTGGCGGGAAGCGTGGAGCGAGACGCTTCAAAGCCAGTGGGCCAACCGGGTGCTTCCCATACTTCTCTCCAAGCCGCATGTCGAGTCAATCATCTGGACCGATCTGTTTGATCATGTTGACACGCGCCCTCCAACTGCTGGTCTCATTTCTGAACGAGGCGCCGCCAAGCAGGTACTCAGGCAACTCGTCGGTTGGCGGAAGAAGCTCTCCAAGCCCCTGGGCCAACCGTCTCAGTCACAGGATCCATGATGGCTCGTACCGCGTGGCGTGGCCGTCGTGGCGTGCATGGCTGTGTCGTGCTGGTGTGCCTGATTCTGGCCGTAGGCGCATTGTGGGAGGGTCGCGCGTCACAATCCTTGCCGGAGGTTGGTTGGGGTGAGATAGGCGTGATCGATCCGGAGTCTAGGGATCCCTCGATGTGGCGACTGATACCGGGTGTTGGGCCGGTACTGGCGCAGCGTTTGGCGATCTGTGGATCTAACCGAGTATTGACCCACCCATTCGACTTGCCGCGGGTTGATGGTGTCGGGTCCGTGTTGGCTACGCGAATCGCGGAATGTGTTCGGTGGTAGTTGTGCCAGCAAAGGAAAGTTGGCATCGCATCATTGACGAGGCGCCTGTGATTCAACGCATCGACTCGGTGATGCGATCTGGAGTGGTGTCGGTGCAGGGAAGAGCTGGCTCTTCGACTTGCCTGATCCTTGCAGCAGTCTCGGCGAAGCGGGTGGCGCCGCGATTGCTGGTGACGGCGCACCTTGATCAGGCGGACGAGGCGATTGAGGAGCTCTCTGCACGCGGAGTCAATGCCATCCGCTTCCCGGCCTTGGAGACACTTCCGGGTGAAACTACGGCGAGGTCCGATTTGATTGCCGAGCGGCTGTGCGTTGTTCGCGATATCGCGTCGATGTCAGAAACAATCGTGGTTGCTCCAGTGGCCGCGCTGATGCAGCCGGTCCCGAATGCTGAGGATCTCGGTGATCAGCTTCGAACGATTCGGGTCGGCGACACGCTGGACCAATCCGCGCTGATCGCATGGCTGACCCGGGCAAAGTGGGTGCGTGCGGCAACTGTCGAACGACCCGGCGAATTTGCCGTTCGTGGTGACGTCATCGATCTGTTCCCCGAAGTTGGCGAACCGGCCCGGATGGATGTGTTTGGTGATGAAGTGGAGTCGCTCCACGCAATTGATCTGGACACGATGGGGTCGGCCCACCGTCTCGACCGCGTCGACTTGGTCGTGGGAGGGAGCGGCCTTGACGGTGCAGAGGCTGACGATTCGGGTGTTCATGGAATCCTTCCCGAACTGCTCGATCACCGCTGGACGGTTGTTCTCGATGATCCGGTAGAAATCAAGGAGCAGGCGAGATCGTATTCCGATCGAGTTGCCGGAGGAGGTTGGATTGCCGACATCGAGGACGTTCAAGCGGCGTTCGTGTCTCGCTGCGAAGGTGTGTGCATGATTGGATCGGGCCTTGACGCGCCTGCATTGCAGCTCCCGGTGTCGTCACTGCCGCCATTTCCAGATCAAGCAGCCGAGGCGATGGAGGACATTCGTCAACGGGCAGCCCATCATCAGCTCATGCTGGTGTGTCAACAGTCCGGAGATGCGGCAAGACTCCGGGAACTCCTCGGGGCAATGCCGCAAGGCGTCAGCGTCGTCGAGGGGTATCTGCATCGCGGCTTCGTCTGGGATGATGCCGGGTGTTCGGTTCAGTTCATTCCCTACCACGAGATTGTTCATCGATACCAGGTGCGGCGGCGGGTGCATGGTGTCGGGGCTAGGCGTGAACTGGACGCATTTGTTGAGATCTCCGCTGGCGACCATGTGGTGCATCGTGCGCACGGCGTGGCGGAGTTCCTTGGAATGCGGCTTCAGTCTCGCCGTGACGGAGGAGATGACTCGCAGGAGGAGTTCCTTGTTCTGGAGTTTGCCCAGGGGGCGCGGCTGCTTGTGCCTGCGACGGGCATTGAGGATGTGCATCGCTACATCGGGGCATTCAAGGGTGCTCCTGAGCGATCCATGCTCGGTGGTAAAGCGTGGGGCAATCGAAAGGAGCGGGCAGCAGAGTCTGTTCGCGATCTTGCAGCGGAACTCCTTCGCGTGCAGGCTGTGCGTCAGAGCCGCATCGGCGTCAGCTTTCCGCAAGATGGTGAGTGGCAGCGTGAATTCGAGGCAGCATTCCCGTGGGAGCCCACGGACGATCAGCACGCGGCGTTCGAATCGGTACAGCATGACATGCAGGCACCGCGGCCCATGGATCGATTGATCTGCGGAGACGTCGGGTTTGGGAAGACCGAGGTGGCGATACGCGCGGCGTTTCGCGCTGCTGCTGCAGGTCGACAAGTTGCGATTCTCGTACCGACAACCGTGCTGGCCGAACAACATGAGCGGACCGTTCGCAGTCGATTTGCCGGGTTTCCGTTTCGTGTCGAATCGATGAGTCGTTTCAAGACTCGGGGTGAGCAGCGGGAGATTCTGAAGGAATTAGCGGCGGGGCAGGTTGATGTGCTGATCGGGACTCATCGGCTTCTGAGCAACGACGTCCACTTTAAGGATCTCGCATTGGTCGTGATCGATGAGGAGCAGCGGTTCGGGGTTGAACACAAGCAGCGGCTTCTCGAACTCCGGACGACTGTGGATATTCTGACAATGACCGCGACTCCAATCCCTCGGACGCTTCACATGTCGATGATGGGACTCAGAGACATCAGCAGTCTGCAGACGGCGCCAATCGATCGGCGGGCGGTCGTTACTGAAGTCATGCCTTGGAACAAGGAGCGGCTTCGGGCGGCGCTGAAGCGAGAGTTGGCTCGAGAGGGGCAGATTTTCGTCGTCCACAATCGCATCAGCGATTTGAACGATGTGGCTGAGGCTGTGCACCAACTCATCCCAGATGCTCGCATTGTCACCGGCCACGGTCGGATGACACCTCAGGCGCTTGAGAAGACGATGCTTGAGTTCATGCGTCACGAGGCCGATGTTCTGGTGGCGACCACCATCATCGAGTCGGGCATCGACATTCCCAATGCAAACACCATGATCATCAACGAGGCCGATCGGTATGGCCTTGCTGATCTGCACCAGCTCCGAGGTCGTGTTGGTCGATCCAGACATCGCGCCTATTGCTATCTCCTTCTGCCGATGACTCGAACGGTTCGTCCAGATGCTCGTCGGCGGTTGGAAGCGGTGGAGTCGTTCTCGATGCTGGGTGCTGGTTTCAGGATTGCGCTGAGGGATCTGGAACTCAGAGGGGCGGGCAATTTGCTGGGGCCGGAACAGTCAGGGCACATCGCTGCCGTTGGATATGAGTTGTATTGCCGCCTTCTTGAACGGGCGGTTGAGGATCTCAAGGAAGGGCGACCTGTTGACGAACCCCCATGCATCGTTGACATCGGCTGGGCGGGGTACTTCCCGGAGCCTTGGATTCCGAGCGAGTCACGGCGACTGGACGCGTATCGGCGCCTCTCACGGGCCGCTTCGCTTGAGTCAATTGACAGTGTGATGGGGGATCTCCAAAGCGCCTACGGGCCGATTCCACCTCCAGCCGACCGACTCCGAATGGTGCGATCAGTGGCCGCCCTTGCAGGATCACATGGCGTTCGGGCGGTGCTGCGGCGGGACGAGGATCTGGTGTTTCAAACGCCCAGAGCAGAACCGCTCTTGGCACGCCTGCGAGATGTTCCAGGCGTCGTGCGGCGAGTAGGGGCCAACAGTCCCGAGGGTCTCAGCGAGGTGTGGTGGCGGGTTCCGGCGGGGCAACGGTCAATCGGCGGCGTGTTGAAGCATTTGACGCGGGTGTTCACCGTTGAGGAATAGCGGGCCTCGGCATGCGATCTCTGGCGGCCGTTGGGAGGTCCACGTACCATTCGCCCCGAATGGAATCGATTCTGACACTTGCGGCGGCTGTAGCGCTCGGATTGGGGACTCTGGTCGCCGCCAATCAGTTGATGCGTGCTGCGGATCATCCCGGGCGGCCACGAAGAGTGCTCGCATCGCTGTGGCTGCCTCTGTGCATGGTGATACCGACCGTAGGCTTGGTGGCACCGATTGGGGTGAGTGGGAGCGGATCGCTTGTTGATTCGCTGGACGCATTATTGATTGTGCCTCTGGGAGTTCTCGTGGCGGTGCCCCCCATTCTGCTGTTTCGGTCCCGCTGGAGCCATCCAGATTGGCATGCAGACGACCATGTGCCGCTGGCCTGGCCGGCGATCGGCACGATGTTGTTGCTCTTGGCGGTGGCGGGAAGTGGTCCGCAGTTCCTCTTGATCGTGGCCTGTGCCGCTGGGCTGGTCTTCGTATGGGCTGAAACGGTCCCGAGGATGTATGAGGGGCACGGTGGTCCGGGGGCAGGGTGGGTGCTCGTGTGCCTTGGAGCGGC
The DNA here is from genome assembly GCA_024230295.1 of Planctomycetota bacterium. Lineage (GTDB taxonomy): Bacteria > Planctomycetota > Phycisphaerae > Phycisphaerales > SM1A02 > UBA12567. The sequence goes on along the minus strand of JAAERN010000049.1, from coordinate 116,702 downwards.
CACTGGGCTTGCGGTCGTGGCAAGGCGAGCGGATGATCACGTGGCGGTCCGCGTCGTCATACTCGCTGTGAGCGTTCTGATACCTCTACTCGCCGCGCGGCGGCTTGGACGCCGAACGGCCATTCTCGCCGGGGGGTGGGCCGCCGCCCTGGCGCCGGTTGCCATGATCGGAGTCATCGGGCAGGACGGCCTTCGAGTGGCAATTCAAGCTGCATTGGGAGGAGCGTACGCCGTTGTGGGGTACCCGTATGTAGACGGGATGGAGGCGTTGGCAGCTCCAGGTGCCGCTGTGCTGATACTCAGCGGGATCATTGCAGGGTGGTCGCGAACTCCGATTGGCCGCGGCCGAGTCGTCGCATCTGTGGGGTGGTTGGCGGGTATCGCCTCAATTGTGGTCTTGGCCACGCTCCCATGAGTCGGTGATTCAAGTTGAGCGTCGCTGCGAACCGATGCACGCCAAGGCTGCAGGGATGCAGTTGTCGGAAGTGCATTGGGTGCACGCTTCAGCGAGTGAAGCTCAGGCGGGCCGGTGAACGGTCGCTAATTCCGAATAGCTCCAGTTTCAACGGAGTGTCGGTCGGCTAACATGCCGGCCTCTCAGGTCACGGAAGGACCTCAATGCTCACCGATCGACAACGCGAGATTCTCCCCACGACGCGGGAGTCCACGACTCACAAATTTTCTGTCAATGGGTTTGAGGGCTACTTGACCGTAGGTCTCTTTGATGACGGGCGGCCAGGTGAGATCTTCATCAAGATGAGCAAAGAGGGGTCGACGCTTTCCGGACTCATTCAGGGGTTCTGTCGAAGCTTCTCGATCTCACTGCAGTATGGGCTGCCGGTTGATGATGCAGTCCGCCGATTCAAAGGGATGCGTTTCGAACCATCTGGTGGCACCAGCAATCCAGACATTCCAGAGGCTTCGAGCATCCTGGACTACATCGCGCGGTATTTGGAACTTCAGTTTGGTGAAGTGGCTTCGGAGCCGCCACCTGCTGGTCGGCCTGCACCGACGCCTTCGTCAGAGGTCCGCGTGGCCTGACTCGACCTCTCGGTACATGTGACAAAAAAACACCGTGAGCCGATATGAGGTCGGCTCACGGTGTTGTGTGATCGAGGATGTGTTTCCGCTACCCCTCGGATTTGGCTTCATCGTCTGCAGCAGCATTTGATTTTTCAGCTGGGGCGGCAGCGACTGGCTTCGGCGTGGGCTTCTCGATGAGTTCGCCCTCATCGTCGAATTCCATTTCCTCCCGCTCTTCCAAGGGCTGGTCGGGTTCGACGACTACGGTGATGTCGGCTCGAAGATCGGCTTCAAATTGAATTGGCACCTCATAGGCCCCGACCCGTCGAATCGATGCAGGAAGGCGGACGGCGCGGATGTCGACGCCTGGATAGCCGACCTGCTCGAGGGCGTCGGCGATGTCACGCTGGGTAACCGATCCGTACAGGCCACCGCGGTCATTGCACGATCGGATGAGCGTGAGTTCGACTTCTTCCATGCGGGTGACCAACTCCTCTCGCTCCGAGCGGCGGGCCTCTACTCGAGCGAGGGCCTCGATTCGTTCGGCGTGGAGAGTCTCGATGCGTTCATCGCTTGGCGGCTCGGCCATACCCATCGGCAACAGATAGTTCCGGGCATAGCCGGTCCGAACCTTGACGATGTCTCCGATGATGCCAAGGCTCTCAATATTCTCAAGTAACAGCAGATTGATTGTTCTTCGACTCATGTGCGGTGTCCTCCAAGGGAGTTGAGGAGTGCCGTTGCGTTGGCACCCCAGCGTCTTTGTTTTCGACCTGCGAACACTCGCAGATCAGAACGGGATGTCATCCGGCGTGGCTTTGCTGCTCGCCGAGGATTGATAGGTTGATTCGGGCTTCTTCGTGTCGCCACCACCGCGGCTATCGACGAAGGAGAACGTCTCGATGACTACGACCAGCTTGGATCGTCGATTGCCGTCGCGGTCCTGCCACTCATCGAGACGAAGCCGTCCTTCGATGAATACGGGGCGTCCTTTTCCGAGATACTTCGCCATGGTCTCTGCGGTGCGTCCCCAGGCTTCGCAGTCGACAAAGGTCGTCTCTTCCTGCATTTCACCGGAGTTGTTCCGATAGCGGCGGTTGACCGCAAGGCCAAGATTTGCCACAGCGGTATTGTTGGCGGTGTGCTTCAATTGCACGTCTCGGGTGAGATTGCCCATCAAGAATACTTTGTTCACACTTCCAGCCATTGGGTGCGTCCTCCTGCTCTAGGCGGCCCATCGTACCGCCTCCCGAGGGAGGCGGCAGTCGAACCGCCGAAGAGCGGCATCTTAATCAAGATGCCGCTGGTTCCTCAGCGTCCGTTGTGTCGGCCGGTGTTTCCTCTGCCGGAGCCTCGCTGTCCTCGGCCTTCGGGGCTTCGGTCGCCTCGTCGCCCGCCTCGTCGCCCGCCTCTCGCTCGGCTCGAGTCGTGGCACGCACCGATGCGCTGACTTCGTCAGCCTTCTGCTCGCCACGGAGCTTTATCTCATCAGCGAGTTCGGTTCGTCCTTCGAGGGCCTCCATCTGCTCGGCGGAAAGGTGATCTGCGCGAGTGATCAGGAAACGCAAGACGTCCTCGGAGAGCAGCAGATTTCGTTCCAATGATGCGAACTTATCGGCGGAAAGTTTGAAGAAGCCGAGGAAGTAAACCCCTCGCTTGTTGCCCTTGATGGGGTATGCCAAGCGTCGGTCATCCCACTTACGGAATGAGACAACCTCGCCCCCGACCTTTTCTAGATGGTCGAGTACATGCTGGCTCGCGGCGGCAAGGTCTGCTGTCGCGGATTGGGGAAAGAGGAACATGCCCTCGTAGATGTTGATTGCTGTTTCAGACATTTAGTTGATCTCCTCCGGTGAGCTGATCTGCTCCCGGTCGGCGTTGAAAGCGTTCATGGCGGCAACGGTGCCGCGATTGATCCAGCAACTGGCCGCTTCGACGGCCTGTTCGATGCCTTGCTCGACGGCGTCCTGCTGGTCTGGACGGAAAGTGCCGAGGACATAGGATGAAAGTGGGATGTCTCCAGGGGCGTCGATCCCGATTCGGATGCGGGCCCATGTGTCGCAACCGAGATGGTTGCCGATGTCGCGGAGGCCGTTGTGACCACCGGTGCCGCCGGATTGGCGAACTCGGATGCGGCCACAAGGCAGCGCTGTGTCGTCCACAATGACGAGCAGGTCTTCCTCCGGGGACAACTTGTAGAAGCGGACCGCCTCGGAGACTGCCTGCCCGCTTCGATTGACGAAGGTCAGCGGTTTGAGAAGCATGATGCGGTCGTCGCCGGACATCGACTCGATGGTTGCGGCTTGGAATCGGCTGCGAGCAACCTCTCCCGGCGCAATCCGTCTGGCAAGTCGATCGATCGCCTCGAACCCGACGTTGTGCCGGGTGCGATCGTACTTGGTGCCAGGATTGCCGATTCCAACGATGAGACGCATGATGCTTCACAGGGACGAGGATCACTCCTCGCCGCCAGCTCCCTCTTCCTTCTTCTCTGTGATGACCTCTGGCCCACTGCCGTCGGCATCGACGTCTGCGGCTTCCGCATCAGCGTCCGCTTCTTCAACAGCCTTGTACGCGATGTGGGCGATGTGCTTCTCGGAATCGAGAACCGGCTCGACACCGTCGGGAAGATCAAGGTCACCGATTGTCAGGGCTTCGGTAAGTTCATTGATATCGGCCTTGATCTCGGATGGAATGTCCCTGGCCTTGCAGCGAACTTCGATCTCGCTTCGGACGGCCACGAGCATGGCGCCGTCTTCCTTTGTTCCTTTGGCGGTACCGAAAAGATTGACCGGGACTTTGACCGTCACAATCTGATCGAGATCCACTCGGGCGAAATCGATGTGTGCAAGATCATCGCCCAGATGGCCGAATTGCAGTTCCTTGATCAGGCAGGTTTCCTTCTTGCCGCCATCAACGCACACGTCCATGATGTGTACACCCTGGCGGAGATGGTCGATCGCCTGCAAGGCATCGACGCTGACGTGGCTCGGTTCGCCGCCACGGCCGTAGATGACCGCTGGGAGACGACCTGCATCACGCAGTCGCTTGGCGTACCGGGTTCCGGTTCGCTCGCGAGTGGCGACCTCGATGGTCGGGGTAGTGTGGCCCATGGTTGGGTCCTCCAAAGAACGCTGCGACGTTGTGTCGCAGCGAGTGGTTCAACGCTTGACACCTGTTCCACGTTGGAACAGAGATGAAATAGACATGTCGTGGTGGATTCGGTAGATCGCCTCGCCAAGGAGCGGGGCGATGGGAAGTTCGACGAGTTTGTCACGGATCGGGTCGAGTCGCCCGCGATCGGGGATTGTGTCGGTGACGACGATTCGCTCAATGGGGGCCTCCTGCAGGCGGTCCATCGCCAGTCCACACAGGACGGGATGTGTGGCCGCCGCGATGACGCGTTCTGCCCCGCGATCGAGCACAAGTCGTGCGGCTTCGCAAATGGTCCCTGCAGTCGAGATCATGTCGTCGACCATGACGACGGTTCGGCCCTTGACGTCGCCGATGAGATTCTTGGACGCGACCCGCTCGCCCGACTCCCGTCGTTTGTCGATGATGGCGAGGTCGGCATTCAACATGGCCGCATAGCCATTGGCAACTTTGACGTTGCCGACGTCGGGAGAAACGATGGCGAGATCGCCGAGTTCGCTTCGGATGCTCTGGAAGTAGCCACCGATGACCGTGGATGCGGTCAGGTGGTCGAGCGGGATATCGAAGAAGCCCTGAATCTGCGCTGCGTGCAGATCCATGCACAGCACGCGATCAGCTCCGGCTGCCGTCACGAGGTTTGCGACGAGTTTGGCTGTGATCGGAGTACGCCCGGCGTCCTTGCGGTCTTGTCTGGCGTATCCGAAGTACGGGATGACCGCAGTGATTCGTTTGGCCGAGGCCCGCCGCAGGCAGTCGATGAAGATCAGCAACTCCATCAGGTTCGCGTTGACCGGGTGGCATGTCGACTGCATGACAAAGCAGTCTCGGCCACGCACATCCTCATCGATGTGGACCAGCAGCTCACTGTCGGGGAAGAGTTCTGTTTCGGCCGCGCCTTCGGGAATGTCGAGGTGTTCGCACACCTCAGTGGTGAGTTCACGCCCCGCTCGGCCGCCGAAGATTTTCAGGTGATCGCGATCGAGATTCATGTCGCGGCCTCCGTCTGCATTCGTTGGTGAAGGAGAGAATCAACCTGAGCGAGCTGCTCAGGCGTGTTGATCGAGAGAACGTCCTCTGCCGGGACTCCGGGGAGCAGTTCCACCGTCTCGCCCCGACTGGCCATCATGGCTGGGAGCTCGGTGAGGTAGTACTCGCCACCGACCGGATCTCGCGGAAGATCGACAAGGGTTTCGAGAAGTTGCGGAATATCGAAGCAGGCGTAGGAGGGATAGATCTCCCGAATGGCCAATTCGGCCTCGGAAGCATTCTTCTGCTCGACGATCGCCTTGAATCGATTCTCTGCGGTTCGGACGATGCGTCCGTACCCGGTTGGATTACCCACCTCGGCAGTTGCGAGCGTGGCGGCAGCACCGGCATTCTGATGAGCGGCGAGGAGCGCCTTGAGCGTGGTGGATCGAATGAGGGGACCGTCGCCAGCCAGTACAAACGCATCGCCGCTCAGTTGGGAGAGCTCGCTCCGGCACACATCGACCGCATGCCCAGTGCCAAGTTGTTCGGGCTGCTCGACAAAGCGAATGTCCGATTGGCCCTCGAATGCGTCTCGCAGCAGATCGCCACGGTGTCCAATCACAAGCAAGATCGGCGAGGCGCCCGCCTCACGACATGCTTCCACGACCCAGTGAACCATCGGCCGCCCCTGCACCTCGTGGAGCACCTTCGGCAGATCACTGTTCATGCGTGTGCCCTTGCCAGCCGCGAGAATGACGGCAGCGCAGGGACGCTGATCGGGTTGGAGTTGAGTCGTCATGAGCTGTATCGAACTGGCCCGCCAAGACTTGAACTTGGAATGCCTGGATCAAAACCAGGTGTGTTACCGATTACACCACGGGCCACTTGGGAGCATTGTCCTCTGATTCTCACTGTGGCCGTTTGGCCTATAGGGCGATCCTGCGATCTCCGCGAACGCGTTCTGGAAATCGACGCCTGAAGCGGCGTCGATACGATTGAAGGCGCGGATTGCGTCGGAACGCGTGCCGCGGCTGGACTTCCCGGAGCTGGAGCACATGTCAGCCGCGACCTTGTGCCCCGTGCGGCGCCGACCCTTACAGGCCCTCACCGACGGCTCCTCACGATGGAAGACGGAGCAGGATACCAGCCAGCCGGGGTTGGACGCAAGATCGGATTCTTGGTGGCAGAACCATCATCGTTGATCGCCGAGACGTAGACTGCAGTTGAACCGAGCTGAGTACGCCTGGAACCCAATTCGCCCGATGTCCACTGCTACCCGCCGCAAGGCACCCGTCATGTATCACCGCCGCCTGCGATTGATCGCGGCAGCGGTCTGTGTCGTGACGCTCGCATTGTTGGTACAGGCCGTTCGGCTCACGCTGGTGCAGGGTGCCGGGCATCGTGCGGTGGCCGAATCGCGGCTCCAACAGCGGACATGGCTGCCAACCTGGCGGGGATCGATCCTCGATCGCGATGGCGATGTGCTTGTTAGAGACGAGCCTCGGTGGGAGGTGCGGGTTGCGTTCGATGCTATTACGGGGCAATGGGCTGAGGACCGAGCGGTTCGTGCTGCTCGGCGAGCCATGGGGCGTGACGCATGGTCGATGGCCTCGCCGGAAGTCCGCGCGGGAGCCATCGCTGCAGCGCGTCAACCGTGGGATGCCATTCTTGAATCGCTCTGGGCTGAGGTGGCTGCAACTGCTCACGTTTCCCGGGAGGAACTCAATAGCGAACTCAACGAGATTCGGGGGAGTGTTCAGCGAATGGCGGCCGTTGTTTGGGAGCAGCAGCGGCGTCGCCACGAAGCCCGGTTCGGCGCCAGCGGCGGACCCGACTTTGTTCCGCGCCCAATTCGTGAACAAGCCCAATCGCACGTCATCATTCCAGATCTTCTCGATGCTCCTGCCTCGGGGCTGGAAGCATTCGCGGCGGAGCATCCGGACCTGGTGGATCTGAACTACTCGCGGGTTCGTGGTCGCGCCACGGATGGTTATTCAGTTGACATTGATCTGCAGACACTCCCCGGCCCGCTGAGAAACGCCGGATTTCGCTCGGTCCCGCTTCCAGCCGTTGCCGATGCCATTGTCGGCGATGTCCGAACTGGGGTCTGGGAGGAGGATGTCGCCCGCCGACCATTCAAGGACGCGCAGTCCGGGACAATCGATCGTGGTGGATATCGAGTCGATGATGTTGTTGGCACGCGAGGTATCGAGCGAGCATTCGAGGACCGTCTCCGGGGCGAAGTTGGTCTGGTGATCCGCAATCGAGATGAGGGGGAGCAGACAAGGGAGCAGCCGATCGGCGGTGGGGATGTGGCTCTCACAATTGACACGTTGCTGCAAGCCCGCATCGAAGCCATTCTCGATCCGTCGGTCGGCCTGACTCGCGTTCAGCCGTATCACTCGAACGATGCGCTTCCCGTCGGTACAGAACTTCCTGCAAGCGTCGTGGTGCTGGACATCGACTCCGGTGAGATTCTTGCGATGGCATCAACGCCTTTCCCTGCTACTTTGAATGGCATCAGCCCAGCTGCTGCCGCGGCCTTGCAGCCGTGGCTCATTCGAGGCGTTCAGGTTGTTGCGCCGCCTGGGTCGATTGTGAAACCATTGGTTCTTGCTGCTGCGCTGACCGAAGGCGTGATCGAGCCCGATTCCATCTTGACCTGCAACGGGCATCACTTCGAGAACAGCCCTGGCATTGCGAGGTGTTGGATCTACCGTCCCAAGTACGGCATGGCGACGCATGGGCCGTTGGGCGCAGTCGAGGCGGTCGCCCGATCGTGTAACAGTTGGTTCTATGAACTTGGTGACCGGCTCGGAGCAGGGAGGCTGTCCGACTGGCTGGGTTCGTTCGGCCTCGGCGAGCCGCTGGATATTGGATTGACGCCCGAGTGGGCGGACTCACCGGTGGAGGTGGCGGGGACACGCCCCTCGCTCGAAGAAATCGCCGCACTTGAGCAGGCCGGCGAAGCCACATTCGAGAGCATCATGCTTGCCATCGGGCAAGGTCGATCGACATGGACGCCGCTGCACGCTGCGGATGCGTATGCGACACTTGCTCGCCACGGCCGCCGTGTTCCGCCGACCATCGTGAAGGGCTACGTGCCAGTTCATCGGCCCGCTGGGCGGCCGATTGCGCCCTCGGTGGCCGCATTGGCGATCGATGGCCTTGAAGATGTCGTGGCCAAGTCGTGGGGAACTGCCAATCATCTCAATCTGCCGACGGGCAGAGAGCCTGTCTTTCGTGTTGGCGGTGTGCGGATTGCTGCAAAGACGGGAACTGCGCAAGCGCCGCCATGGAAGCGAGATGTTGATGGCAGTGGCGTTATCGAACGAGGTGAACGCGTGACTGGCCTTGAACATTCGTGGGTTGTGACATTGCTGGGGGACGAGGGAGAAAGTTGGCGGTATGCGTTAGCCGTGCTCGTTGAGTATGGCGGGTCCGGAGGCCGGGTGGCTGGCCCGATTGCCGATCAAGTGATCCGCGCGATGCAGGCCGAGGGACTTCTCGGTGGAGGCGCCCCATGAGCCGGAGTGGACACGGATTGGTTCGCCCAGGGGGATCGCTCCGCCGAACGACGCGGCGCACGTGGGTTGATCGCGTGCACTGGACGACGCCCGCATGGCTCTGTGTTGTGGCCGCGCTCATGCTGACAGTGATCGGCCTAGCGGCGATCGGGACCACCAGACCGGAACTGGTTCCCAAGCAGAGTGCCATCCTCGCTATTGGATTGCTCGCAGCCGCGTTGGTGACCTGGCCCTCACACCGATTTCTGCAGTGGGTCAGTTGGCCGCTCTTGGTCGGTGTGGTTCTACTGCTGGTGTTTCTGCTCGTGCCCGGTGTTCCCGAGGCGATCGTCCGCCCCCGAAACGGTGCGCGGCGGTGGATCAACGTGATTGTGATGGACTTTCAGCCTTCGGAACTCGCCAAGGTGGCCGTTGTACTTGCGATTGCTACATGGCTGCGATTTCGCCGAAATCACCGGCGGCTTCGTGGGCTCCTGCCACCACTGGTGATTGCGCTGATTCCGATGGGGCTGGTGCTTCTTGAGCCGGACTTGGGGACCGCGCTGCTGTTCCTACCGACCGCCATCGCCATGTTGATTGCTGCGGGGGCGAGAATTCGTGACCTCTGCATTGTGGGGCTGCTCGGTCTTGCTGGAGCAGGGGCCATGACGCCGCTTCTTCGCCCCCACCAGCGAGACCGGATCATGGCCATGTGGGCGCAGATTCAAGGCGATACCACCTTTGTCGATGACATCGGATATCAGGGGCAGCGGGCCATGACGCTTGTGGGAGCTGGTGGATTGACCGGTTACGGCCGCGAGCAGGCCTCGAGACTTGTGCACTGGAATCATCTCCCTGAAGAACACAATGACATGGTGTTCGCGGTCATCGTGGCGAGATGGGGGCTGGTTGGTGCTGTCGTGACGTGGGGTCTTTTTGGCCTGATGGCACTCGGTGGATTGTTGGTTGCCGGGCAGTGCCGGGAGGCATTTGGGAGGCTTGTCGCTGTCGGCGCGACGACGCTTCTGGTCGCTCAGATGGTGGTCAACACCGGGATGACAATCGGTGTGATGCCGATTACTGGCATGACACTTCCATTTGTCAGTGCCGGTGGGTCGAGTCTCGTGGCGGTATGGTTGCTCATCGGCCTGCTTCTCAATGTCGGGTTAAGGCCGCCGAGCCGTTTGTGGCGAGAGGCATTTGAATTCGGTCCCGAGGATGATGTGCATGGATGAGGTTGCGAAGGTGCGGGAACTTGCCGCGCCGTTTGAGCTGGAACTGACGAGTCAGGACATCGATCGGCTTGGCCGATTCCTTGATCTGCTGCACTCCGCGAATCAGCGGATGAACCTCACTCGCATTGTTGAGCGTGAAGAGGCGTGGAATCGACATATTCTTGACAGCCTGACGCTCATGCCGTTCATCGAGGCCGCGGGCGCGACCAATCTCATCGACATTGGTTCTGGTGGTGGTCTGCCTGGAATACCCCTTGCTGTCACGATGTCGGAACTCCCCATCACGCTCTTGGAGGCGACGGGCAAGAAAGCGCACTATCTCTCGGAGACTGCAACCGAACTTGGGTTGGAACATGTCACGGTTCTCGCTGAGCGAGCAGAGTCGCTCGGGACTCCCGACGGAGGTGGCCGCGGCGCGTGGGATGTCGTTACCGCGAGAGCCGTCGGGGGCCTGCCGGTCCTTCTGGAACTCGCCTTGCCACTGCTCGTCGATGGCGGGGTCCTGCTTGCGATCAAGGGGCAGCGTGCGGCAGAGGAGATAGAGGCTTCCCGCAAGGCGCTCAAGACGCTCGGTGGAACGGTCGAACTCACGCACCGTACTCCTACAGGGACCATCGTGGCCATACGCCGTACGGGGCCGATGCCACGAATGTATCCAAGGCGACCCGGTGAACCCGCTCGGGCGCCGATTGGAGGAGTACCCCGTGACCAGCGGTGAACTCGTCGAGTTTCTCTCGCGAGGTGATCGGCTCGCCGAAGTGCTTCCGGGATTCGAAGTTCGCGAGGAACAGGTTCGGCTCGCCCACGCGATCGCCACGGCATTCGATGAGCGTCATGTGCTGCTCGCCGAAGCCGGGACCGGGGTCGGAAAGTCGTTTGCGTACTTGCTTGCCGCGATGGATCGTGTGGAAACGCAGGGCGAACGCATAGTCGTATCAACCCACACGATTGCATTGCAGGAGCAGCTCCTCAACAAGGACATTCCATTGCTCCTGCCGCTGACCGCCGGCAACGTCAAGCCGGTGCTTGTGAAAGGACGGGGCAATTACCTCAGTCTCCGCAGGCTTGAACTGGCGATGCGGCGTCGGAGGGCTGGAATGGATGCGGCGTCCGGAGCCACACTCGACATCATCCACGCATGGGCACGTGAAACGGATGACGGGACTCGCGCGACGCTTCCGCAACTGCCCCGCGGGGGCGTGTGGGAGCATGTGCAGAGTGACGCGAACAATTGTCTAGGGTCCAAGTGTCCTCGGTATGAGGCGTGTTTCTACCAGCAAGACCGCGCTCGAATGCAGCAGGGCAATCTGCTCGTGTGCAACCACGCGCTCTTCTTCTCGGATCTGGCCCTGCGGGTCGGAGGGGCTGCGTTGTTGCCAGAGCACGACCATGTGGTATTGGACGAGGCACACGCCGTGGAGGATGTGGCAGCAGATCATTTCGGTATGCAGGTCTCGGAGACGGCCGTGGAGCGGCTTCTCAACGCGCTCTTCAGCGCGGACGAGAGGCGAGGGTGGTTGGCCAGTCAAGACGGCGATGGGGCAATTGCTCGCTGCATCGTCCACGTGCGTGAAACACGGGCGGCTGCACGGCGGTTCTTTGACTCACTACTGGAGTGGCAGTCAAGCGTTGGCGTTCCGGGTGGACGTATTCGGAAGGCTCATCCGGTCGAAGATCTTCTTTCGGAACCATTGGAGTCACTTGCCGAGGCCATTGCAGCGGCGCGGAGCGAATGCGAGGACGACGAGGAGCGAGCCGAGTTGGGATCCTGGGCGGCGCGGGCAGGTGGCATGGCGACTGGAACACGCCGCTTGCTGGCTCAGGATGTTCCCGGCGCGGTTTATTACCTCGACGGGATCGATTCGGCTGAGGGCCGTTCTCCACGTCCGGTCTTGAAGTGCACGGTGATCGACGTGGCGCCGGTCCTTCGAGATGCGCTCTTCAGAGGAGGCAAGGGCATTGTGCTGACAAGCGCTACGCTTGCGAGCCCACCGCAGGGATTTGGTCACATTGCAACTCGGCTTGGGTGCGAGCAGGCCGATTCACTGCAGGAGGGAAGTCCATTTGATCTCGCCTCGCAGATGCGGCTGGTCATCGACTCGGCGATGCCCGAGCCGTCGGATCCGCGGTACATCGATGCGCTCATTGACAGGGTCGTACGGCTCGTCGAGCGGACACACGGAGATGCACTGGTGCTGTGCACAAGTTTTCGTATCGTCAATGCCATCGCCAAGCGAGGTGAGGCCAGGCTTCGAGAGGCTGGCGGAGAGGTTCTGGTCCAAGGCCGCGACGGAACGCCAGGCGGCCTGGTTGAGCGGTTCCGCCAGCGAGAGGGTGGTGTGCTCGTCGGTACGGCGAGTTTCTGGCAGGGTGTCGATGTTCCCGGCGCCTCGCTTCGAAACGTGATCATCACACGACTGCCCTTTGATCCACCCGACCGGCCCATTGTTGAGGCGCGGTGCGAAGCGGTAAGAGCTGCGGGAGGATCGCCGTTTCGCGACGAGAGCCTTCCTCGGGCTGTGCGCCGGTTCAGGCAGGGCATTGGCAGACTGATTCGGTCCAGCCAAGACACGGGTCTTGTCGCGATTCTCGACTCGCGTGTTGTTCGAAAACCGTACGGCCGCGAGTTCACCCGCGTGCTGCCCGAAGGCATTCGGGTCGAAGATCTGGCTGCCGAATAAGAACATCGCCACGATCGGTACCATGCCGATCATGCTGAGCAAAGTATTCAAGGCGTATGACGTGCGGGCTACGGTTCCGGATCCGCTGAATGAGTCTGTGGCCTACCGGATCGGGTGTGGTACAGCCGAGTTTCTGCTGGCCCAGCCGGGGCTCGACCAACTGGCCGAACACCGGCGGCGGACAATCGTTGTCGGTCACGACATGCGATTGACCAGCCCGGCTTTGGTGGCAGCGCTCCAGGCGGGAATGCGGGCATGCGGCGCGGACGTGCTTGATGTCGGTCTCGTCGATACGCCCTTTGTCCCCTTCGCGGTGAATCACGAGGGCTGTATTGGAGGCGTGCAAACGACGGCGAGCCACAATCCGGCGAACTACAACGGGTTCAAGATCAGCCGCATGCATGGCAAGCCAGTGGGCGAACAAACCGGTCTTCAGGACATCCGGTCACTGGCCGAGCGAGCGGTCGAGAATCCGGGCGACTCTGCCACTGACGTCGAGACGATCGACTTGTGGGAGGCCTACCGAAGTCACGTCTTTGAAATGCTCGGAACGAAACTTCAAACCGGCGAGGCCACCATCAAGGTTGCGGTCGATGCTTCCAACGGAATGGCTGGCACGATGGTGCCGCAACTTTTCGACGACGTTCCGGGCATCGAAATCGTGAAGATCAACTTCGAGAATAGTTCCGGGACGTTTGTGCACGAGCCCAACCCGCTGGTTGAGGCAAACCTGCAGCAGGTGCGTGATGCGACTACGGAACAGGGATGCGCGCTGGGTATCTGCTTCGACGGCGATGCTGACCGCTGCATGGTGGTTGATGAGCAGGGCGGCATTGTGGGCTGCGATCTCGTGACAGGCTGGCTTGGTCAGCGGTTTTTGAGAGCCTCGGGCGGCGGCTCGGTCGTCTTTGATCTTCGGAGCAGCCGAAGCACAAGCGAGTTGGTTCGTGAAGCCGGTGGGGACCCGCTGCGAAGCCGCGTCGGTCATGTCTTCATGAAGCAGGCGATGGCCGAACACGATGCGGTGTTTGGTGGCGAACTCTCGGGTCACTTCTACTTCCGCGAGAACTTTAACGCCGACTCGGGTGCCATGGCATTCGCATCTGTCTGCACGGCGATGGTCGAAGATGGGCGTCCGCTCAGCGAAATCATCGCAGGCGCCAGGCGATACCGGCAGAGTGGCGAAATCAACTTCCAGGTTGAAGACAAGGCCGCTGCCATGGAGCGGCTTGCCGCGGCCTACCCGAATGCCGAGATCGACCGCCTGGACGGCGTCACGGTCGATCTTGGTGATTGGTGGTGCAATGTCCGGCCGAGTAATACCGAGCCACTGCTGCGGCTCAACCTTGAGGCGGCTACGGATGCCGATGTCGAAGCCCGCGTTGCAGATATTGAGCCGCTGCTCGGAACGCGCGTCGCGCACTGAGCGTGAACGCTATTCCCCCGGGATGCTTCCGATCAGTCCGGTCCATGGGCTGGACGCGGTCGCGTACAGTTTTCGGCCAATTCGCCCTGCGCGAACACCGTGATAGCCCGCTTCACAGGCGCACCGCATCGCGTGCGCCATTCTGACCGGGTCTTGGGCATGGGCAATCCCGGTGTTTAGGAGCACGCCATCGGCGCCGAGTTCCATGCCGAGCGTGATATCGCTCGGTGTTCCGACGCCGGCGTCGACGACCATTGGATAGTCGGGCGATCCACCGTGTTCGGGGCTCTTGAGCATGTCCCGGATGATGGCGATGGCTTCCGGATTGGCGATGCCTCGTCCGGAACCGATTGGACTTCCGGCTGGCATGACGCTCGCTGCTCCGGCATCACGCAATTTACAGGCCATGATTGGATCATCGCTCGAGTAGCAGAGCACGGTGAATCCGTCGGCGACGAGTTCTCGGCAGGCCTCAAGTGTGCCGACCGGGTCTGGCAGCAGGGTGGCGCGGTCGCCAAGAACTTCGAGTTTGACCCAATCCGCGCCGGGGTTGTCGAGTTGTTCAAGCAGGTCGCGGCCAAGGCGCGCGACTCGCACGGCATCGGCAGCATCAAAGCATCCGGCAGTATTGGGAAGCACGGTGTAGCGACCGAGATCGAGGAAGTCGAGCAGTGAGCGGCCCTGCGCGTCCACGAGACGCTCTCGGCGTACCGCGACTGTGACGGCATCGCATCCGCTGGCCAGCAGCGCGTCTTGCATAATCTCGTACGTTTCGTACTTGCCAGTACCGACGATAAGTCGGCTCCGGAGCACATGACTGCCAATCTTGAGTGGGGCAGTTTCGATCGTCGATTCTGTAATCGTTGTGGTCATGGTCATCCTCCTCCGACGAGCGTGACGATTTCAATGGCATCACCGTCGCTCAGTTGGACAGAGCCGCGGTCTTTCCATGGGACAAGGTGGCCGTTTTGTTCTACAGCGCATGGCCCTGGCGAGCGATCCAGTCGGTCAAGCAACTGCTCGATCGAGATCGAGTCGTCCAAATGCATTGGTTGGCCGTTGATGTCGATTTTCATGGGATGGCACATGCTATCCCATGGAAGTCAGAAGGCGAGGAGGAGAATCGTGATGAGGATGAACACCGGGAGCAGTACAGGAATGCTGTACCGGATGACATAGCCGAAGAAGGAGGGCATCTCGACGCCCATTTGTTCGGCGATGGCCTTGACCATGAAGTTTGGGCCATTGCCGATGTATGTCATCGAGCCCATGAAGACGGCGCCGAGCGAGATGAAGGCGAGCCGCGTCTCGTCGATCCAGTCGCCGCCGAGCAGTTCTATGGCGCCTTCGGCCTCCATCGGCGTGCCTGCTTCGGCGAGATGGAAGAAGACGAGGTAGGTCGGCGCATTGTCGAGCACGCTACTGAGGCCGCCGGTGATCCAGAAGTACATCCAAGGCTCGGAGAGCATGGTCGCCATCTGTTCACCTTGCGCCTTGAGTACGGCGAGGGGAACTTGCATGGCGATGAAGATGCCGATGAACAGGGCCGCGACTTCGATGATGGCCCCGTAATCAAAGTGATTCGACTCACGGATGTGCCTTGCCGTCGTGACCAGTGAGAGGACCACGAACGCGAGCATCGTCAGTTCACGAAGGAAGTCAAAGGCTTCGAGCGTGGTTCCCGGCACGGGCTTTCCGGGTGAAATGAACGCGACACATGCGACGACGCCGAGCATCCAGACGATATTGATACTGCCAGTGAGGTGCAGGGGCTGCACGTTCGCTTTGTCGAAGAGTCGAACGACTTCCGGCTCGCGTTTGTAGAGTATCGAGTCCCACGCGTAATAGATGATGAGGAGCAGGATGCAGGTGATCGCCCATGGTGCCCACAGTCCCATGGTCCAGAAGAACGGGACGCCTGCGAGGTATCCCAGGAAGAGCGGGGGGTCGCCGATCGGCAGCAGTGTTCCGCCGATATTGCTCACCAAGAAGATGAACATGATGACGGTATGCACTTTGTGCGTGCGTTCCCGATTCGTGTTGAGCAGCGGCCGGATCAGGAGCATGCTGGCCCCGGTCGTGCCGATGAAGCTCGCGATGGCGGCTCCCGCGGCCAGCCAACCTGTGTTGACCAGTGGGTGCGCCCGGACGTCGCCGCCGATATGAATACCACCGCTGATGACGTAGAGGCTGAAGAGCAGGATGATGAAAGGCACGTATTCCTGCAGCACGGCGTGGTCGAGGGTCAGCCCAACTGCCTGCCAGCCTTCCACAATCCAAAGATAGATCAGCGTGCCGAGTCCGCAGAGTATGGCGACGAGAAACCGGCTCAGGTTGCTGTGCCACCATCCGGCAGTCTTGGGAATAAGCGGCAGAAGGGCGATCGCCCCGAGGATCATGATGAAGGGGATTGTTCCGATGAGCCAGGCAGTGGGCGCGTGCGATGGTTCCGCGTGGGCGTCATGGTGCGAACCGAAGACCCCCCAGAACAGAGCGAAGGCCATGAGCAGCGATCCGCCGATGCAGATCGCAATCGTCCAAGTGCGTGGTCCAGTGGGGCTGTGCAGTTCATTATTGGTGAGATCTGTCGACATGGGCTGAGGGAGGATACAGGGGGGCGGCTGTGGCCGGTCAAGTTCGCAGCAAGCCGTCGATGCGGTCGAGAAGCCATGCTGCGAAGTCGGGCTTTGGCACATCGGGTGGGGCTGACCATGTGTTGCCCTCCGCTGTGATGAAGTGCCCCGAGATCCGGTTCGACTCCATGGTTTCGAGCGGATTGGCAACGATCGCATCGAGTTCTTTGCGGATGAGTTTGGCCCGGGCTCGCTGCTCCAGTTCGCTGGCCGGTTCAAGTGCGAATCCGATGATTCGTTGCTGGTCACGCCTCTGGCTCGCAAGCTCGGCGATCAGATCCGGGGCCGGTTCAAGGTGCAGATCCCATGGGCCGTCACGGCGACTTCGTTTGGTGCCAGGAGGCTCCGGCAATGGAATGAAGTCGGCGACGGCGGCGGCCATGATCAGGACATCTGCCGCTGGAAACTCAACGGCCAATTGGGCTCGGAGTTCATCAGTCGTGTCAAAGGAGCGGGTGCATGCGGCAAGATCCTCAGGAATGGGGCTCACGCTCTGGCTCAGGAGAAGGCACAACTCGTGCCCACGGGCCTGGACTTCGCGTGCAACCGCAAGCCCCATAGTCCCGGATGACCTATTGGTGAGCACCCGAACAGCGTCGATTGGTTCACGGGTTGGTCCAGCGGTGACAAGTATTCTCACGGCGTGCTCTCATTGCGGCTGTGAGGGGTAAGCCAGTTGCGGTAAGCCCCTCAGTGGACCGTGGCGGGAGGGTACCGGCTCTTCGTTCCTCTCGGGGGTCCCCAGCCTGTAGGATGCAACGCTTCGCATCTTTCAGGGATATGGTGCCACGGTTCCTTCATCCACCCCGTCTCAGCTCGACGATCAGGAGTCCTTACTCATCATGGCACGGCGAACCAGAGTCCGACGCAAGCTCGGTGAGATGCTGCTGGAGGCCAAGGTCATCACCGACGAGCAGTTGGAGACGGCTTTGAAGCTGTCTAAGGGCAGCGGCAAGCGTCTTGGCGAATGCCTGATCGAGTCGGGTGCCTGCGGGGACCTCGAAGTAACCAAGGCTCTTGCCGAGCAGTTTGCGATGGAATTCAATCCCATGGCCAGCGCCGCTGACCTCGAGGGTATTGACCTCGATGCGGCTCCGAAGGATGTCGTCCGCAAGCATCTTGTCGCCCCGGCTGGGATGGCCAGTGGTCGGATGAAGCTGATCATTCATGATCCGATGGATCTGGAACTGCTTGATCTGTTGCGTTTCCGCCTCAAGGCCGAGATCGATCCGATTCTCGCGCCCCGAAGTGCGTTGAAGGCATATATCGACGAGAAGCTCGGGAGTGGCTCGGCAGTCCAAAGTGGCTCGCTGGTGACGGAGTCGATCGATGTGTCGGTTGACACGTCGGTTGACCGTTCGGTTGATGCTTCTGTGGACATTGGCGGTGGTGGAGAAGACGCCCCGATCGTCAAGTTGGTCAACAAGGCGATTGCGGAAGCAGTCCGCGGCCGCGCCTCTGATATTCATATCGAGCCGATGGAAGATCGTGTGCTTCTGAGGTACCGCATTGATGGCGTGTGTCATGTGCGCGACAATCTTCCAAAGCGAATGCAGTCTGCCCTGCTCGCGCGTTTGAAGTTGATGGCGGGTGTCAATATTGCGGAGAAGCGAATTCCGCAGGACGGCCGCATCAAAATGGATGTAGACGGCGATCAGATCGATTTCCGGGTGAGCGCATGTCCGGCTTATCACGGTGAGTCAGTTGTGCTTCGTATTCTCCGTCCCGACTCCGTTCGGATCGGCCTTCAGAACCTTGGTTTTGAGCAGGATCACCTCGACAACTTCAATCGAATCATTCGCAGGCCCAACGGCATCTTTCTGGTGACGGGGCCGACCGGTTCGGGCAAAACGACGACGTTGTATTCGGCACTTGATGTACTCAACAGACCGGATCGCAAGATCATCACGGCCGAGGATCCGGTGGAATACAGCTTCGCAGGGATCAACCAGTGCCAGGTCAACGAGGGCATTGGCTTGACGTTCCCATCAATTCTTCGGTCGATGTTGCGTCAGGCTCCGAACATCGTGCTGATCGGCGAAATCCGAGACCGAGAGGTGGCCGACATTGCCATTCAGGCAGCATTGACCGGTCACCTGGTGTTCTCGACGTTGCATACGAACGATGCCCCCTCGGCGATTACCCGCCTGGTTGACATGGGCGTGAAGCCCTATCTTGCGGCGAGTTCCATTCAAGCGGTGATGGCCCAGCGACTCATTCGTGTGCTTTGCAAGGAGTGTGCTGAGGTGGATCCATCCCCCGATTCCCGTGTCATGCGGTTGGTTGACATCACGGCATCAGAAGGAGAAGGCAAGATTCTCCGTGAAACCGGCTGTGGTAAATGTGGCGGTATCGGGTACAAAGGTCGTAAGGCGATCTTTGAGATGATGCAAATGACAACCGAAATCAGGGAAATGGCGTTTGAGCAGGCGCCGGTTTCCGAACTGCGAGCGGCTGCGGTTCGACAAGGCATGCGTTCGCTGCTCCAAGACGGCAAAGTCAAGATTCTCAACGGCGTGACGACCATGAACGAGATCGCCAGATTCGCACAAGCTGAAGTTCTCGTGACGGCCAATATGGATTCTGAGTAGGAGGCGTGATCTCGCCGTTTGCGGCGAGCGCAGATTCAATGTCAAGTATTCAAATTGATCGACTTCTCGATACGGTGATCCGCCAAGATGCATCGGACCTTCACATCTCGGTTGGGCGGAAGCCCACGCTTCGCCTGAGTGGTCGTTTGAGGAGCCTCGACACCAAGGTCTTGGACAACGAAGACGCCGTGGCGCTGATGAAGTCGATCACGCCCGAGCGTTGTCAGCAGGAACTTCAGGAGCATGGAAGCACCGACTTCGGCTTTGCCTATGGCGACCGGGCTCGGTTCCGTGTCGCGGTGTTTCGCCAGCGAGGCAATATCAGCATTGTGCTGCGGCTCATTCCCAATGAACTGCTGACGTTTGATCAGATCGGTCTCCCTGAGATTGTTCGAGAATTGATTCGGCGCCCGCGAGGCCTGTTCATCGTGACTGGGCCGACCGGGTCGGGCAAGACGACCAGCCTCGCCACGATGATCGACCACATCAACATGAGTTACGACCGACACATTGTGACGGTCGAAGATCCGATCGAGTACTACCACTACCACAAGAAGTCGGTGGTGAATCAACGCGAAGTCGGGGTGGATGTCCCGTCCTTCTCCGAGGCGCTTCGCCGGGCATTGAGGCAGGACCCCGATGTCATTCTCGTCGGTGAAATGCGTGATTTGGATACGATCGAAGCAGCCATCGCTGCGGCCGAAACAGGGCACTTGGTGTTTGCGACACTTCATACGACGGGGGCGTCGGGCACGATCAACCGAATTATTGACGCCTTTCCTACGAATCAGCAGGAGCAGATCCGGGTGCAGTTGTCGGTGACGCTGCTTGCGGTGCTCTCCCAGCAGTTGCTGTCCCGATCTGACAAGCCCGGACGGGTGGCGTCCTACGAGTTCCTCGTTGTGACGCCTGCCATTGCCAACCTGATTCGTGAGAACAAGACCTTCCGAATCGACTCGGCGATCCAGACAGGCAAGAAATTCGGCATGCAGTTGCTGGATGACCACCTTTGGGGCCTCTTCGAGCGTGGCGTGATTGACGCAGAAGAGATGATCGACAAGGCCCGGGATGCCTCAGAGCTCACGAATCGGATTCATCGGGTCGGAAAGTCGGTTGGTCGGACAGAACTCGACCAGGCTGACCAGGCTAGCGCCTGATGCAATCATTGCATCGGGCCGGTGGCAATAGCAAGAAAGGCTCATGTTGGGCCTTGCAATAGGATATCGAGCACAGCATACTTGTTAGTGGCTATTCGCTCTCATTGATGCCCGGTGTCGGGCAGTGGAGAGCGTTGAGCGTGGCGAGGGGCCCTTGCTCGGGTGTATAGGGAACTGGCCCTTGTCCAACAAAGAACAATCAAGCAGTAGCAACGCCGCATCCAAGTCGGATTCAGCCCAGGCGGAAACGACCCGGAGCAGTTCGAGCCGCAGGAGTAGCTCCAGCAGCCGAAGTTCACGATCAGGCCGCCGCCGTCGCAGTGACGGCAGTGCTGCCACGGAACTGAAGGGGCGGCGATTCGGGCGGATCTTGGTCAAGTTGGGGAAACTGACCAGAGACGAAGTACATGAAGCCCTGGCAATTCAGAAGCGCCGCGTTCAGAAGGGGGAGCGGACCAAGGTCGGCGAGATACTTCTGGAACTCGACAAGATCACCGAGCAGGACATTCTGCAAGTTCTGGCTGGCCAGATCGGGCTCGAATTCGTCGAGCTGGATCCAGATTCGATCGACGAGGCCCTGACGGAACACTTGCCCGGCGAAACGGCACGCACTTATCAAATCGTGCCGGTTGCCTTCGATGCAAATCGAAAGGCGATCACGATTGCGATGAAGTCCGCGGACAATTATCGCGCGGTTGATGACCTTCGATTGCTGATGGGCTTCAAAGTCAATGCGGTTGTTGCGCCTCCGGCGGCCGTCGATGCGGCTATCGAGCGGCTCTACGCGTCCGCATCGCAATCAGGTTCCTCGATGCTCGACGTCATGGCGGCTCTCGAAGAGTCCGATACTTTGGCGGCACTCGAGGGGCGTGGAGAGTCAATCGACCTCGATCAACTCGCGGCAGCCTCCGAAGACAACAAGGTCGTCAAGTTGCTCAATCTGGTTCTGTTGCAGGCGATCCGAGACAAGGCGAGTGATATCCACTTCGAACCGTTTGAAGACGAGTTCAAGATGAGGTATCGCATTGACGGCGTGCTCTATGAGATGGTTCCGCCACCGCCGCATTTGGCACTGCCGATTGTTTCCCGAATCAAGGTCATGGCGAATCTGGATATTGCGGAGCGGCGTCTACCTCAGGACGGGCGTATTGAGTTGACCGTTAACCAGAACCCCATTGATCTGCGTATCTCGGTCCTCCCCACGATGTATGGCGAGTCGGTCGTTATGCGTGTATTGGACCGGAGCAATGTCGAGTTGGCCATCGACCGAATCGGGCTTCGGGATGATGAACTCGGAACAATGAACGAACTCATTCGACGGCCCAATGGCGTGGTGCTGATAACGGGGCCTACTGGTTCTGGCAAAACGACAACGTTGTATGCCGCGCTCAGTGCGCTTAATACCCCCGAGACCAAGATTTTGACGGCTGAGGATCCCGTCGAGTACGACATCGACGGCCTGGTGCAGTGTCAGGTCAATACTGATCAGGACCTCACGTTCGCCAGGCTACTTCGTTCGTTTTTGCGTCAGGATCCCGACACGATTCTCATTGGTGAGATTCGTGACCTTGAGACTGCGCAAATCGCAATTCAGGCTGCGCTGACGGGCCACCTTGTGTTCTCGACGTTGCACACCAACGATGCGCCGTCGACCGTACTTCGTATGGTCGATCTTGGCGTTGAGGCCTTCTTGATTACGGCAACGATTGAAGCCATCGTGGCCCAGCGGCTGGTTCGCAGGATTTGTTTGAAGTGCAAGCAGCAGTACACGCCAAGCGAGGCCGAGCTCATGGAGCTCGAACTTCGCCCAGAAGATGTTGTTGGCCAGTCCTTCTTCCGTGGAAGCGGATGTGATAGCTGCAACGGCAGTGGATACAAGGGGCGGCTTGCGCTCTTCGAGATTATGACGATGGATGATGCGATCCGCGAACTCATCATGAGGCAAGCGTCGACAGCACTGCTCCGTACTGAGTGTCGCAAACGCGGAATGCGAACGCTACGAGAGTCAGGCCTTCTTTCTATCTATGACGGCCGCACCACCATCGACGAAGTCCTTCGTGAGACCATTAGCGAGGAGTAGTTCCGGCATGTGCCGGTGAGAACAACCCATGGCGACCTATCAATACGAAGCATTGGATTCCGCTGGAAAACCGACGAGCGGATCTGTGGAGGCTGGCAGCAGCGAAGATGCAATTCAGCAGATTCGCGGGCAGGGTTTCTTTCCGACGTCTGTGACGCAGAGCGATGGCGAGGGCGGTCGCAAGAAAGCCCGAGTTAAGGCTGGTGGCAAGCGGAAGAAGAAGAAGGAAAAGCCAGAAGCGAAAAGTAAGAAGGAAAAGAAGGGCATTCAAATCAGGCTGCCGAGTTTCGGTCCAGTCAAGATCAAGGTGCTGACTCAGTTCACTCGACAGCTCTCCACCCTGCAGGACGCAGGTTTGCCGCTGCTACGCTCGCTGCAGATTCTTGAACAGCAGCAGAAGCCAGGCAAGCTCAAGGTGATTCTCACGCAAGTCGTGGCGGATGTCGAGGCCGGCTCAACGCTCTCTGATGCGTTCGCCAAGCACCCCAAGGGGTTTGATCGACTCTACTGCAAGATGGTCGCGGCCGGCGAAATCGGTGGTGTTCTGGATGTCATCCTTCAGCGTCTCGCCAACTTTATGGAAAAGGCGGCGAGGCTTCGCGCTCGAATCAAGGGTGCGATGATCTATCCGACGGTCGTCGTGATCATTGCGATCGCGATCGTGACAGGCATCATGTATTTTGTGATTCCGAAATTTGAAGAGATCTTTGCAGATTTCGAAATCGAGTTGCCTGGGCTGACCAAGTTCTTGATCCAAGCCAGTTCGTGGGTTGCGGGCAAGCAGCCCGGCCAGTTAGTGCCTGGGTGGTCCGTTATCGTTGCGTCGCCATTCGTGTTGTTCTCTGGCCTCAAGGTATTCAAGAAGACTGGATTCGGGCGTGCGGCGATTGATTGGGTCGTTCTCAAGATTCCCGTTGTTGGTGTGCTGGTTGAAAAGACCACGGTTGCAAGGTTTACGCGAACGCTCGGCACGCTTGTTTCGGCCGGCGTACCGATTCTTGAAGCCGTCAATATCACTCGCGACACTTGTGGCAACTGGGTTTTTGAGCGAGCCCTTCAGCGTGTGCATGACTCGATCCGTGAGGGTGAGTCGTTTGCGGCGCCGCTTCGAGAATCGAAAGTGTGCGATGGCATTGTCGTGAACATGATCGATGTGGGTGAAGAGACGGGCGATCTCGACGTCATGCTTATGAAGGTCGCAGATAACTACGACGAAGAAGTGGATGTCGCAGTGCAGTCACTTTTGAGCTTGGTCGAACCAATGCTTGTCGTGGTCCTCGGCACCATTGTCGGTGGTATTGTGCTCGCGCTCTTTATGCCGCTGGTCAAGATGATTCAGTCGGTTTCGGAGAACCAGTAGTCATGCCTCGCCGTGCCTTCACGATGGTTGAGATTCTGGTCACGATGGGCATCGTCGTCGTATTGATCGGCCTGTTGGTTGTCGCCGCAGGCGGCGCTCGAGAGGCTGCGATGGTCGCTACGACCAAGTCTCGACTCAGGGCACTTTCTCAGGCAGTTGTGCGGTTTGAATCGGAAGCCGGTTATCTGCCGCCACTCCTCGACAACGATCGCGCTGGAGTTGACGGCGTGGAGCCAACGCGAAAGATGGACGGTGATTATCCCGTGTACCTAACTGCCATGCAGCGTCGGTACTCCTATACCTCGCCAGCAGAGTATTTGCTCGGGTACGGCGACGAGGAGCATGACGGGTATGGATACGACGTCGATGACCCCACGGAAGCGACGGCAGCCTCTCTGGGCATTCATCGCCCCGGTGACGACGGCTTCTGGAATGCGGGCTGGTCAGATAACGTCGGGACCGACGAGGGCCGCCCAGAATTGTGTGAGCGGCGACCTGCGCGTTTGGGTCAGTTAGGCACCGTGCTCGGCCCATACCTAGAACTCGACGACCCAGCAATGGTCGGCGCGATCGGTTGGGATGGCGACTGCAGCGTGGAAGATGACACTGCTGCAGACCACTGGGACTTTGGTGCGTGGGATGGTTCGATCGACCCTGCGACAAACCAGCCGCTGGTCGTTTTTCCGGGTGATTCTGATTACAAGTCCTGTGCTCCGAAGGTGATCGTCGATGCCTGGGGCACGCCTATTCGCTACTACCGCATCAATCATCCGCCCGGTGAGCCGGGGCGGCGTTATCCCTCGGACTACCAGCCATCCCCGGAGTGGACATATGCCCCGACGATGGCCGAGTACTTCGCACTGCGGCCGTGGGAGTTTGGCGACGGCGAGGAAACCACTTGGTGGTTCACGAATGAAAATGGGGAGCGGTGGGGTGACTACGGGCTGGTCGGAGATGGTGGTGATCCACACGGCGATCCTTCGATTCCCCGTGCCCTGCTGACCGGTCGATTCGCATTTATGTCAGCTGGCGCCAATCGACGCATTTACGATTGGGCGCGAGTTGACTTTCCAGGTGAACCCATTGCTGGATTGTCTGATGGTCGCGGTGATCATGCGGCCTTCGATAATGCCGCGAACGGGTGGTACGAAGACGGATTGAATCTTCAGTGGCTTGGCAGGCCGGCCTTTGACACGGGTGTCGTCGCTACCGAGGAAGCCAACCGGGACAACATTGTGGAGATCGGCCAATGAGTGGAAAGCGAGCGGTATCGAGGTATCACGGCTTCACCATGATCGAGTTGATGATCGCGATTGTGATCATCAGCATTCTTGCGGCCATCACACTCTCGATCGGTTCGGCCGTTCTTGATTCGGCCGATCGCCGCAAGACCCAGGACATGCTGAGCCTTCTTGATGCGGCTATGGTCGAGTACCAGCAACACACGGGGCATGCACTGACCTATGGGCAGGGAGATGGGGACCTAGCCCAGCCATACGACGACGAGCCGCTTAATGGTCAGAGCAGCTATGACATTCCCGTTCGGGGTGTGTATGCGCAGGATCAACTCGACGGCATTGGATTTCTAGAGGACTACTCCATTGATTCTGACGACTACGCGAATTGGGAAACTGCCGCGTCGAATCGGGCCGGTCGGAAATTGATGGTCGAAGTCGTGAAGCGATTGCAGTCAGTTGAGTCTTGCCGGGCCATTTTGGCGAAGCTTCCAAGCGACTTCTGGGAGGAAGTCGGTGCGGGGTCATCTCCGACCGACAAGTTGCTCGTCGATTCATGGGGGCGACCTGTGGTGGTCGTTTTTGCCGGGCGTGATTGGTACACGGGGGCGATGGATGGGATTGGCGTCAACGATGAGGAACTGGCGGGCCCAAACACATCCTTGCGGGATGAAGACGGGACAATCCGAACATTTGAAGAGCGAGCATTCGGTCCGGCCTCAAGTGACCGTACCTACTTCATGAGCAGTGGGGCTGATCAGCGGTATGGCTGGGTTGGCTTTGTCCATCCATTGGGAACTGACTTTACGCCGCCCCAGGAGGATGTTCGCTTCCGAAGAACCGAAGACAACCTCTACTCGTACGGAGTGCGTCAATGGTGAGATGCGGGTACAGCCAGGTGATCCGAACCGCCTTTACGCTCATTGAGCTGTTGGCGGTCGTTGCAATTATCGGCGTGCTCGGTCTTGCAACCGTGGCTTCGTACCAGGCGATCGCATCCGATGTGCGTAGAGCAGGCGCGGTCGAGGAAGTAAAGAACATGCTCTCTGTGGCCAGGCAGCGGGCAATCGAAGATGCCCGGCCGACGGCCTTGGTGTTCCGCCCGGTTCTCACATCGTCGGGGGTACAGCAATTGGAGGGTGTTGTTGCCCAGTACTCAGGCGAAACGCTCCCATGGGTGCCTAACCCTGACCTGAGTGATCCTGGTGTTAGCAGTAAACCGCGAACATCGCGTTTCGTTCCGGTCGACTCGGGCAAGCCCATGCAACTTGCCGAAGGAATCGGCGTCGCCGTGCCCGGCCACAGGCTTTCCAATCTGAGTGACTACAGCAACTCGCCGACGACAGACCCCATGGCCTACGACGGGGACATTCAATATCTCACACCAAGCCAGTTCTCAACGAAACTTCCGGAAGTGCCTGGGCAGATGATTGGCATCTTGTTTTCGGGTGATGGATCGGTCGCCAACTTTGTTCACACGGCAGATGCCGATTGGCTGTGGGTCGATTTCAATGCCGATGGACTTCAGCGGTACGAAGGGCTCGACTATTGCAATCGTCAGGATCCTCCCGGGTTCGGCGGCCCCGATCCCTGCCCGCCCGTCGAGGACGGACAGGCAGCGGTTCCATGGTCCCCCCCCTCGGCAGGCTGCTACGTCGGCGCCAGATATCGGCTGACCGATGGCGTTCATATTCCAGCGAAGGACATGTGGGAGGACAACGAAGCCGAGCGGCTGCCAGTTTGTCAACAGCGGCTCGATGATGAACCGTTGGTTGTCACCGGATCTTGGTTGGCGATTTATGACGAGCGTGATGCCCGCAAGCAACTCGATCCCATGGAGTGGCTGAACTCTCCAACCGATGTGCTTCGTCGTAAGGCGGTCAGTACGCGTTCCGACGCACTGCGGGGATTCATTGATGCCAATGCTCGGCAACTGCACTTCAACAAGTTCAGCGGCGTTCCGTTGGAGGCGACCAATCGATGAATTGCGTACACCGATCCAATCCGCCTCGGGGTTTTTCACTGATCGAACTCTTGATGGCGATTTTCATCCTGGGGATCGGCCTCATCAGCATTGCCGCGCTCTTTCCGGCCGGCGTGATGCTTCAGCAGCGGGCTGAGGATGAACTCAACGGCCCACTGGTTGCCTCGCATGCGATCGAACTCATTCGCAGCAGAATCTCCAGCGAAGACTTCGGTTCTTGGTGGGATTACATCGACGCTCAGGACGAGTGGCAGGGTGGCGAGCAGGCCAAACTGGATGCCATGAACAAACTCTACAGCCAGCGAACGGTCCATCCTGCTGCATGGCTGGCGCGGGACACATGGCCCTGGCTTCGACCCGCAATGGTTGTTTCGGCGGACAGTGAGACTGTTGAGCGTGGTTCGCTGGATATTTTCAACTCACTTCAGTGGACTGGGACTGGCGAAACAATCGGCGAGCACACGTTGCCGGTACTGAATCCTTGGCAGAGGTTTCTCTCGTTCAATCCCTATGACGGAGGGAGCCGTACGTTGGGTATCCCGAGCCACTCTCGTGAGATCATTCGCGAGGATGCCAACGGTATCGAACTCAACGGCGATCCGACGATGCCATATCTGTCCGTCCCAAAGGTCTTCATTCTGGCGAGCGAACGCCAATGGCCGCTGCAGGATCAGGCGGGACGGACGCCGAAGTATTACTGGGACTGCGCCTTTCGCAGCGTTGGTGGCACCATCCAGGTTGCCGTTTTTGTGTACCGCGTGCAACGGGAGAGCATGAGCGCTCCTCCGTGGCATCCTCAGCCAGTGCGGCTGGATGATGATTCATCCCAGTTGGTATCTCCAGTTCCATGGATGCAGGATCTCAATGATCCTGCGGTGGCATTTGGACCATGGACAGTGGACATGAAGGGGCCTGCGTATTCAGGGGAAAATAACGTCGAGCCACTTCCGGGCGCGGATTCGGATGATCCCTTTGATCCAGATAACCCAGCCTACGGATGGCAGTGGCCTTCTCAGTGGCTGATTGATCAGTATGGAACGGTGCACCGTGTTGCTACCGGGCGCGTGCGGGCAGGGGGTGGCGAAACTCCTGTGTCGCTGACGGCCCCGGTTCCTTCGCCGCTCGTATCGTGTGGACTCGATCGCCTTGATCTCGACGCAGACGGCGACAAGGTGGATCCCCAGATGTTTACCTCAAGCACGATCTTGCCTGCGGCGGCGATGTCTGGAATGTCACGACCGAACGACTACCCCAAAGGGCTCGTATCGCCTAGCAGCGCCGCGCCAGTCGTCGATCGGCTGTGGTATGTGCCACCCCGTGTGACGACCGAAGAGGGGCTGACGTATCGGCTCATACCTGTGTATGCAACGGTGGCGAATCTGTGATGCGATCTACTTGTCGGACATCTCGGGCCTTTACACTCATCGAGATTCTTGTGTCGGTTGCGGTGCTGGTTGTTGTCGTGCTGGTCTGCGGACAGGCATTTCAGGCGGCATCTGGTGTTGCCCGGATGGGCGAAGCCTCTGGCAGCGTGCTGCAGGAGTCGTGGGCGATTGAGAAACAGATTCGAGATGACCTGAGCAGAGTGAGTCCGGACGGAAGCCTCATTATCCACTCGGTCGAGGTTCCGAATGACTACAACCGCGTGCACTGGGACAACACCAAGCCCGGGCCGCGGCCTCCGCTCATCAATCCCTCGCTGCCAGCCGATGCGCCGGTACGGTGCGATCAGTTGATGTTCTTTATTGGTGGGTTCGAGCGGTCTGTTCCTCTTGGCGCAAGGCTCTCTGGCAACAGTTTGCTCGGTGGTGTGTCTCGCTCGATGGGATCAACATCTGCAGTTACCTATGGTCACGGACTGCAGTTCCCATTGCTCTCGCCCTACTCCGTGTACGACTACACCACAGGTGCGACGCCCGACCCCACGGAGTCACTACTTGGCGAACTGCCTCCGCAATATAAGGGGCACGATATTGACTTCGATGCCTTCCGAACGGTTGAAGGACAATTCGCCGACTCGTCAGGACTCGAAGCGAATCTCGCTCGTCTGGCGCCCTTCTATCGATCGAATGTCAACGGCGATTTCGCCAGCGGAGGCTGGGGTGGCGAACTCGAAGCGGTCTACAGCCAGTATGGCTTTGCCGGTGGCAACACCAATGACTTGTACAAGCAGGAAGCCCCTGCTGTCGATACTGCAAGGTTGGTTCGCGGTGATCAGCCCGAGGCAAGGCGTTGGCTGCTTGCGCGGCGGCTCGCTGTGATGGGTGACGACGACTCCCAAAACCCGGCTGACAAATCCAAGAAGATCTACAACGCATCGACATATTCAACGAAGTCGCTCTTTCCGGCCGACCCTCGTCGTACTACGCCGCAAGCAACTGGGTTCGAACGTGATGCCGCAGTTATCGACATGGGCAGAGTTGACATGACGTCGATGTTGCTTGGCGATGTCCGTAAATCACTTCTCCATAGTCGGCACAAAACCCAGCCCGATGCGGTCTTTGGTCGACGTCCATGGTTCGATGCGAACGACGATGGAGTGCACGATGACGTCGCCGATGGCACGCACGCAATTCTGGAGGACACCGCCGTGCCCGGTCTGGCCACACAGCGGCATCTCCTCAAGACACTCTTGGCATGGCCGCGGGTAGAGCGTTCGGCCCCCGGACCATCTCGCTATGACCAGTCACTCACCAATCAGATTTGTGGATCGGCCTGTAGCGACTTTATTGTCGAGTGGACGTGGGATGACAACGTCGGAGAGACGCGGGCTTGGCAATGGGTTGAGCCTGACCGTTCCATCAGCCGTCGAGACCGGGTGACCTGGCATGGATTTAGGTACGACTCTGCGGACAGCAATTTTGACCCTTTGGGTGGGCAATTGGCTGGTACCGATGTGAGACAATCTGGGCAGCAATTCTGGTTCGGCATGCCTGACAAGAGAATCCCGGCGGATGCTGCCGACAAGTGGGACCGGGGTGTGACCAGCTTTCGTGATTATGCCGCCTCATATCCTGCCAACCTGGCACCTCAGAAGACTCCCGAGGAGGTGTACCCCGAGAACGCCAAGCCGTCGATGGCGGCTCCTTCGCTTCTCAACCCGTTAGCGGTTGATGAGGTTGTTGTTCCAGCGGCCTTTCCCGGGCAGGAACCAGTCCGCGAATACTGGGCGATCTTCGGCCCGAATCGACGATGGCCGCTCCTGAAAAACCGAGATGTTCTGGCCGGTAATGCAAATCCCGATACCCAAGAGTTCGGTAACGATGGTTTGTTGGACCCCGACCCCTCATACACCCCTTGGCCCTCGGCCCTGCGGTTCACGATGGTTCTGCACGATACCGAAACGAACCTTGAGCATGGCAAACTCGTTCAGTTCGTAGTGGAACTTCCCAAGGAGCGTTTGCAATGATTTCTCGGGTCGATACCTCTGTGTACCGCCGACGGCAGTCGAGCGGGCGGCGGGGCAATACGCTCATTCTGGTTGCCGGAATGCTGGTGCTACTGGTCATCATTGCGACCGTGTTCCTCTCGAGGACTCAGTCGCTTCGGGATATGGGACGGGTTCATCGGCAACGCGCCTTCAGCCGAGATCGAACCGAAACCGCTGCTCTGGAAATCGCTCAGGAAGTGGCCGATGCCTTGTTTGTTCGAGAGATCGACTACACGCCCGCCGAGTTCGCTGCCGCGCTGCCGCCCGATGAAAGCCGCCGCGAGTCGCTCGATCCGAAGGCAATTCGCTATGGCGTCGATCCGGATTTTGCGTGGAACCGTGCGCCGTGGGAAGTGTCGCCTTGGACCAATCCACCGGACTGGCTGACATGGCCGCTCCGACCGGGCCCCCTACACGAAATTGTCTATGACAACCCAGACAATCCGGATGGCCGCTGGGATCCACAGCAGTGGCTGTGGGCGGATCTTCGGGCCGATGAGGATGTCGCCCTTTTTGACTGGCCCGAGGCGCCTGAATTGTGGCCTGCTGTCAATCTGACCAACCAAGTGCTGCAGCCACGCGAGAATCCACTGGGTGGCCCCGGTACTTCTGATACCCGGTGGCTGCGCGATATCGAACCACAGCGTGTGCCGTCGCGGGGAATAGCAAACCCGACCGCAGTCCTTCCGTCTCTGGCAAATCCGTTCATGGACCGCAACGCCGATGCCTTCAGCCACTGGCGGCATTTGACTTATCTCGGCCGCGCTGGCAACGGTTGGCGTATGTGCCCGGACATCGCGGATGTGACGGGGGAGCGGAGCGCCATCTCTGAGGATGGCATCCGACACAATGTTTACACGGATGCAGCGTGGGCCGACGGACGAAGGTATTACGGTGGCGTTGTTCAGCGGACCGATGTTCCGATTGAACAGTGGCCTGCGATGGTCCCAAGCGGTTGGCTCGGCCCGGCCGGTGAGCAAACTCGGGTTGCCGACAACTGGACGACACTCTCAGGCGACGGATTCCACTGGGGTGACACTGCTACCACGACGTTCTTGCCTGAAACGGAATCAGTGTCACTGTCCGCAGCGCCTACTGACATGACCCAGTACACCGGGCACCTCGACTTTTGGGACCGCTGGCTCAACTGGCTTCGCCCCGAGGGATACAAGCAGGCACTTCTGGCGGCGAGGAATGGCGACGGCACGATGTTGCCTTCCAACTTCTATGATCTGAATGATCTCGACGGCGATGGGGTCAGTGAGTACTACGATCCGGAAACCGATCCGAGCCATCCTGAATACTCAGGTGATCCGACTACTCAACCCCTGCCCGGCGATCCTCGCTTTGGCGAATCAGAGGCAGACGAGTTCATCCCCGGTACCGCCCGTTGGCATGTCAATCGCATCCTGACCGATACCGATGGAGACGGGTTTACCGACTCCTTCTGGTGGCTCTCGCCCCATGTTGGTGTGGACGACACGCGGCAGATCGTGGGAGTCTCGATCACCGATAACAGCGGCCGCATCAACGCGAATGTCGCAACACGGTTTGAGCGGCAGGATGATGGATCCAGCAAGGAGAGCACTCGTGGCTGGACGCCAGCTTCGACCGCGCTTGTGAGTCAGAACTCTGCTGGTTATGGCCAGGACAGCGCCCGAATTCCAGTGACCGCAGGAGGCGACGGGATTCCGGTTTGGAATACCGGGTTCTTCGACATTGAGTCGCACCAACCGTGGCTTCTTGAAGCGCCTTTCTACGGTGGAGGCACTTGGGATCTGCTGCAGGAGCCGCATCCAAGCCTTGACCGACCGATGCTTACATTCCCCGGTCCTGGAATCATGAGTGGCCACGGCTACTCGGAAACTCCTGTTGCGTGGAATGCGAACTACTGGCGGGGTCAGAGCAACCGAGCGTGGCTTGAAGCGATGAACATCGACTCGGGCAGTTTGGCGAACCCGTTCTTTCCCGATGGTGGCGGCGGCCTCTACGACATCGCAGACCGCGACAACAGGCTGTTTTACTTCAAGGAGAGTGGGCAGGAGTCGCAGCATCCGCAGAATATTTTCACGCCATTTGGTCTAGCCGACGAGTTCGAGCTCCGCGCGCACGAAGGAAGTAACAGCGGATATGTCTACTCTCGGTTGGAGCGTGCGATTGGTGGATCGCAGGGCAACAGCACTCCGCACATCCTTCGCGGCAAACTGGACTGGCCAGAGCACAGTGAACCGCTCGACAATCGTCAACTGGCATCGGATCTGCGGCATCGAATGACCTTCTTTTCTGCTGCACGGAACGAAACTCGGCCGCCGTATCTCTGGTGGTCGCAGCGGGCACCAGAGCCGCGGGCGTGGCAGTTTGTACTTAATCATAAACAGGGCAACATTGAGGGAGACCTCAACGACGTCATCGTCCGTAATCTTCATGAGCGGTTTCTCGAACAATCAAGATTGAAACTCGACCTCCGCGAATACGAGCGACCATCGCCACCCTCGAATCCGGATCCGGATCCGAATTCGCAACCACCACCCGAATATCAGCCCTATGCCTTCAGTGATCTATTGGCACACAATCTCATGCTCGGCCTCACGAGCGGCGATGTTGTCGATCGCGATACGCAGCCGCAAAACAGCGGCGGATCCCCAGAGGGCACGCTGCAACTCGGAAGCCGTGATTCGTATTTCGGTAAGGGCGATGCTGCGTGGGAGAAGACTCGCCGGATGGCTGCGGCTATGGCCGCCAACATGATGGCTATGCGAGATCCAGACAGCGAGTCGCCCCTGTACTCAATGGAAGGCAACGATCCTCTCGTGCCCCCCCAGAGCGATCCAGAGTACATGTGGATCGGTGATCGGGGCGCCGTTGCACTGCCGATTTTCGAGCAGGCTTATGTTCCCGATCGACTGGGCAACTGGGATCAGAATCCGTGGAGCGATACCTTTCAGAATGGATCGCGTCCCGAACTGTTGGGTGGAGTTGATCTTCTGCCCGATGACTTGGACGGCCTTCCTTTCGATGCGAACCTGCAGGCGATCGGAGGCAACTTGATCGACGACTTCGTTGATCTCAGTGACGCCAGCCTTCGCGATGTGTTGGACGCTGCGGTATCGGGATCCGGAACCGCCGCGCCTCCAGTGGCGCCTTGGGATGTCTATAAAGCTGACCTTGAGTGGGTCGATCCCGCTGATCCACAAAACCCTGTCGCCTATCAAGAGGACCGCCTCTTCGCCGAACACGATGCTTGGACCGGGCAGTACAGCCCAGAGATTCACGAACTCGGAGTTGAGGCGCAGCCATTTATTGCCGAGGCATTCGTTGCAGTGGTCGGTCGCCCGTGGAAGATTCCGGGGCAGCCGTTGCTTCAGCCCGGTCAGAATCAAGACAACTCTTATAACGAATACGAGAACGCTGATTTATGGACTTGGGCGACAGCGTATACGCCACCCGGCGAGAATAATGATGGCGAGTGGGGGGCGGTCGTCAATGCACAGAATGCGGCAGGAGACTACTTCACGAAACCGGAACACCGTCCACAGTCGCCGCGCGTCGTATTCGCTGTTCAGTTGATCAATCCGTACGACGAACCCGTTCCCCTCCTTGATGAGTTTGGGCAACCGATTTACTCGCTCAACTTCTTCCGTCCGAACAGGCATGATGCAAGTCAACCACCATTGTGGACGATTCCGATTGATCCTCGGCCATATCTGTCAGGTGCCGAGCATGCAGGCCAGCCCTACAACGGCACACTCGTTTTCGATGCGATGACGAGCATAGACAGTAATACAGGCCTTCCTGATGGGGACGTGATCTGGGATCGCGACAATGACCACATCATGGACCTCACGCCCGTGCTCCCCCCAGCCACAAATGACCGTCCATACAGTTTGACGATCATCATGAATGGACTCGATGATCGGGATCAAGGCACCGCCAACTACGACTTTGACAACCAGCCATTTGAAGCGGCACGCTGGTTGGACTTTCTGGATGCGGAGCAGGGCATGCACCCATCGAGCGATGTCGATGGAGACGGGAACATTGGTGGCGATGAGT
This sequence comes from Planctomycetota bacterium, assembly GCA_024230295.1. Lineage (GTDB taxonomy): Bacteria > Planctomycetota > Phycisphaerae > Phycisphaerales > SM1A02 > UBA12567. The sequence continues at coordinate 82,186 of JAAERN010000049.1, read as the reverse complement.
TCGATTACGGCTTCAGGGATCCACACTTTCGAGATGAGGTCCGCTGGATTGCGCCGGGGGAACTGATCTGGTCTATACGCCCGAATCATCATCCGACGTCGCCGACTGAGGTGTCTTCGGATGATCCGTCCTATTCCAACGTGGAGATGTCTGGTCGATCGATGCCTTCGCTGGCCAAGTTCTGGTACGGCCAAGGCGTTGGAAAAGGCGTGTCGGACACGCAGTTTTCAAACCTGGCAATCGATGCCAAGATTGGTGTCGGCATCGAGTTGGTTCGGCGACATGCGCGTGACTGGAATCAAAATGGCAATGAAGACCCCCATGCCGAAAGCGGATTGAACGATTACACGGCGGAGGTTGTGATTGACCGTACGGTCGGGACCGATGGAATTGACGAGTTTGCCCATGCCGTGCAGATTGAACTTGCGCAGCACCGGCAGCCGTCGTTTGCTGACTATCCGCAAGCAATTCAACCAGTGCAAAGTACAATTTCAACTCACTTCCCCGTCCACTCGCAAATCAGTCTGACGATGGAGGGGGAAACGGCCGCGGCGACCGTGGATACCGCTCAGAGCTGGCTCTATCCTCGCGCCTTGTATCCGGCTGCTGGCAACAAGGATCAGGTCGAGGGTCGCTCGACGCTTGATCCGATGTATCGGATTGCGCCGTCTCAGGCGAGATGGATGCAATGGGCACGGTATAGCCGAGCTTGGGCAGTCGATGACTTTGCCGATCAGAAACAAGTGGGCCAGCCGAGCTTTGCTGACGCTGAGTATGCCACCAATTTGCTCGACTGGGTTGATTCGCCGGTGACGTCTCGAAGATGGCGCCCCGATCGGGCTGCGCCACGCTTTGTCCCTGCGAATTCGAGAGTGACGCGTTCCTGGTCACGCGACTGGGCTGCGCAACTTGGCGAACTTCCAAACTCACCGACAGCGATGGATGTTGATGGTGATGATGTGAACAGCGCCAATCCATCCATCACGTTCCCGGAGGGGCGCGAGAATACAGATCCAAATGAAGAGCAGTGGTGGAATGTCTTGCGCATGGCGAGTTGGGATTCGAACAGCCCGGCTGTCGGTCCGTCTTTTCAGACGGATCCGGCCCCGCCCAATGATCCGAGCAACCAGATTCAGCATCTCGTTGTCGCTACGGAGGACCCGCTGCTCATCGACGCCAATCTTCCAAAGCTGGAGCCCTACAACGCAATGAGCGTTCCCTTGTCGCTTGGAGCGACGACTTCTCCGCTCCGACTGGATCGACGGCGGGCCGAGCAGAAAGGGCAATATTCGCACTTCTCCATAGATGCGCCCTGGGTCGAAGACGTTGATGATGTGTATAGCTGGAAGCAGTGGCTGGTGACGGACTCCAATCAGACCAATCAGACCCGTGATGTGCGGGTTCTCTTTGAGGGAGATCCTGAACTGGATCGAAATCTGCCGAACAGTAGCGTGCTTCTGGATGGCGATACGACCAACGATGCGCCACAGGTTCCGCCGCCGTTTCTCGATCAAAGCGACTTCATTTCAGACTGGGGCGCGGGGTGGTATCGCACGACGGCTGGCTCAACCGGTGAGTACGGCCAGAGTGGTTTCGAGATGGCAGATACCTATTCCACGCTTCTTCGCTATCGACACGGGCACATTTACAGCACAGCTTGGGATCCCGATGGAATCGGTCGCATCGATGCTGATGATGACGGATGGTGGGACACGGGGAGCAATGGCTGGCAGACGGCGGATCCATATTCCTCGCAGAACCCTTACCCATATCCATGGGCGACTCGGAATGTCCGGCTTCCGTGGACCTGGACGCTAGACAACACCTCTGACGGAACTCCAGAGGCTGAGTACCGAATATTCCAAGCGGCAAAGCCGTGTTTCTTTGGCTTTGATCAGATGGATCGGGACGACTGGAACGATCTCATTCGCAAACGAGACGCCGGGTATGACCAGGCCGGGAATTACGGCGCGTATAACTTCAGTTGGTCCTATCCCGACAAGGGCTGGTACGGTCCGGCGGAGATCGACGGCGAACTATTGATGCCGCACGGATTTCAAGTGCAGCCCAAGAATGCTAACTTTGAGCAAGTGGGCGAGGTACTCAACGCCATGACCGTGGCCCATGAGTTGTATCTTCCATTGAAGACCCAGAATTTCAGTCCGACGAATCCCGTTCCTCGAATAGTTCCCTCGGAGTGGTGGGTATGGCCGCCCGAACCGAGCATTCCTGAGGATGGCGGATTCGAGGTCCATCCCGCATCCGGGCAGATGTCATCGCAAGATGGTCAAGTGACACCGTTCAATGATCGCATCGCAACATTGCGGACTTTCTCAGAGGGGATCGCCGATCGCCTTGCAGAGGGTGGCGATACTGTGCGAGCGGGGCGACTGTTGTTGGCCGGCACGCAGCATGGACCTAACGCGATTGTGGGTGATCCGTACCATCAATGGTTTGCTGATGGCGGCGACGCATCCTATGACTTGAGGCATGTCGACTTCGATTCTGGCGGCTTCGGTGGAATGGATCCCCAGGCTGTGCCGCACTGGGTTCTCAAATCAACTGACTTGTCTCACATGGAACCCGACCTTCCGGCATCGCAGCGATTGCTCGATATGTTTGTCTGTGATGGCCCTGGCATTTACGACCTCGTAGACAATGGCCAGTGGGCACCAACGCCGGGGGGTAACGCCGAATTTGAGTACGCCGATGGACGGATTGATGACATTGACACTTGGTCGAGTTTCGTCTCTCAGTACACCAATCCGCAATTCGATGCTCGTACTTCGAACTTTGATAATGCGGGAGGGTTCGACCGCAGCGCGACCAGCGGAATGATCAATATCAATACAGCGCCAGCGGAAGTGCTGCGTTCGATGCCGCATATGCATCGATTGGTCCACGCCGATCCAACATCGAATGGGAACGGTCAGTGGAACAAGCAGCCCATCCTCGATGACTCGGTGACTGCAATGTTGCATACCACGGACAGGCCTATCAGTCCGCATCCGCGATCAGCGGTGGCAGATGCCATTGTGCAGTTTCGAGATGGGAACGGCCACATACCCCGTTGGATGAGTTCGTCAATCTTCGATCCGCTGCGAAATGATGCGGGCTACCTGTTGGCAGGCATCCCCGATGGCGCTCCCTATCCTGATCGTGGATACGGTCTGCCAAATGCATGGTGGGGCAGTGACAATCTGCCTGATACAGATGACGACCTGCTCGCGAAAATGGATCAGTTTTATGAGGCGCTCTCCATCGACCCGCAATACCCATCGCTGGGAGATGTTGACGCCGATGAGACCATTCGGTTCAGCCGAGGTGAACGAGGATTCGCGGGCATCGGCGAACTGTTCCAGTTGAGCCGTCCGGCCTACTACGATTTTGCGGCTTGGGACCACAATGCCGATGGCGATATCGAGGATGACTACGAGGATATGCGGCAGGCAATTGGCAGCGCCGTTGCAGCGGACGCATGGCGGATGGACTGGGCGAGCCGCAATCCGTTCGGGTTCCAAGACAAGCAAGTACATGGCGAGTTTGGCAACTTCTCGGGCCAGAGCCAACTGTTCGACCCCCGAAGTATGGTTGGCCAGTCTGGCCCGCTGGATAACCCTGGCTCATTCCTGTCCACGGACACGGGGCGGTTGTATGACACGCAGGTGTACGATCTTCGCGAGTCCAATTATGTGGCTGCCGGTCCAGGAAACGGTCTTTGGGATGATCCGCTTCAGTATGTTCGGGATGGAGGCCCTGAAGCGGACCCGAGGTCCAGAGAAGTCCACCTGACGGGGGATCGTGTTGCATCGGATGCCGAGGAACAGGGGCTGCTTTTCAGCGGCATCTCGAACATCGTGACGACACGAAGTGATGTCTTTACGGTGCATTTGCGTGTGCGGACATTCAAACGCGATTCCGAAACCAATATCTGGGATGCGACCGATCCGAAGAACATCGTTGAAGATGCACGCTACGTCATGGTGGTTGATCGAAGCGAAGTGAATCACCCTGGTGATCGTCCCCGCATCCTCATGATGCAACGCGTGGCCGATTGATGGCAGGCGGTTAGAGTTTCGCGGCCTCCGATGATGCATCGGCCGAATCCATTGCGCCAGTGATTCGAAGGGAAAGCTACTTGCCGGGGCGAGCACCGAATCGTCTGTGGCGCCGCGCGTACTCCCGGATCGCTTCCAGCATGGCGGTTTGATCGAAGTCCGGCCAGAATCGTGTATCAACATGAATCTCGGCATAGGAAATCTGCCACAACAGAAAGTTGGATACGCGGTAGTCGCCTCCGGTTCGAATGAGCAGGTCCGGGTCAGGCAGGCCATCCGTCCACAGGGCCTCTGCGAACAGGGTCTCATCGATGTTCGATGGATCGAGATCTCCTGCTGCCGCTTGCGTGGCGAGTGCTCTCGCAGCTTGCACGATCTCCTGCCTTGATCCGTAGTTCATGGCGATCGTGAGGTGCAGCCTGTCGTTGTCCTGAGTAATCCGCTCCGCATGGTGAAGTGCGGATTCGACCTCGTTGGGGAGGCCGGTGCGATCGCCGATTGCGCGGAAACGAACTCCCTTCTCCATCATCTCATCGTGTTCCCCGGGCAAGAGTTCCACGACGAGCGCCATGAGCGCCGCAACTTCTTCCGCCGATCGACTCCAGTTTTCCGTGGAGAAGGAATAGAGCGTGAGTGCCTCGATTCCAAGTTGTCCGCACGTTCGAATGGCTGCTCTTGCAGCTTGCGTGCCGGCTCGGTGCCCTTCGATGCGCGTTACACCCCGCCGCTCCGCCCATCGGCCGTTGCCATCCATGATGATGGCGATGTGCCTGGGTCGATCCTTTGCTGGCACATCGAAGTCGATGGTGGCTTCTTCAGAATCGATTGGTTGACTCACACCCGAGATCCGGCCGACTGCGCCATTCGAATAGTCTGCTTGCGGTCTGGCCCAACGCTTGCAATCTCGATCGGGCAACCGACGAACGCCGCGATCCTGTCGAGGTAAGCCAAGGCCTGATGTGGCAGATCATCTGCCGAGACTGCGGAGTCGATTTCATCGGCCCAGCCGGGAACCGTCTCCCAGATCGGCTCCGCTTGAGCAAGTCGTCTTGCGTCCGGAAGGAATCGGTCCGTCACCGTGCCATCAGGCATCCGGTACGCGGTACAGAACTTGAGTTCGTCGAACCCGCTCAGGACGTCGAGCAACATGACCGCCAGCGATGTGCATCCGCACACCATTGCGGAGTACCGAACCGCCACGAGATCGAGCCAGCCGCACCGCCTGGGCCTTCCAGTCGTTGTGCCATACTCGTGTCCGCGTTCTCGGATTCTGGCTCCGTCCTCTCCGAGATCCTCTGTTGGGAACGGTCCCTCTCCAACGCGGGTGCCGTAGGCCTTGACGATCCCGACCGTTCGGTCAATCACACTTCCAGGTAGTCCCGTTCCGGGTGGAATGCCGAGCGTTGAGCAGTTGCTGCTTGTGACATAGGGAAATGTGCCGTGGTCGATGTCGAGCAGGCAGGCGTTGGCTCCCTCGAAGAGAAGCCGCTTGTTCTCGCCAAGGGCATCATGCAAGGCGTAGACCGTATCGGTGATGAAATCCCGCAGTCGCGCGCCGAGTGTGTGGTATTCCGCCGCGAGTGCAGCCGGGTCGAGCGGGGTGACTTCGACGCCGAGCGCTTCAAGTTCACGTTGCCGAATAGCACACACGATGTCGAGCCGCCGTCGCAGTACGGCTTCGTCCAGCAGGTCACCCATGCGGATCGCGAGCGAGCGGTGAATCTTGTCCGCATAGGTCGGCCCGATGCCGCGCTTGGTTGTGCCGATCGAAAGATTCTCGTCGCCGCGATCAGCGGCGCCTGCGAGCACCGTTTCAAGCGCGGCGTCATGTTCCTTGTGATAGGGCATGACCACATGAGCGCGATCCGATACGAGCAACCTCCCCGGTTGGATTGTGATTCCCCGAGCCTCGATTGACTCAATCTCACTCAGGAGTTGGCGCGGGTCGACGACGACACCGTTTCCGATGACGCATGTTCGCTCACTCGAGAGTATGCCCGACGGAAGAAGGTGAAGCGCATACCGCTCGCCGTCGATGACCACCGTGTGTCCGGCGTTTGCGCCGCCGTTGTAGCGGACGATGACATCGTGTTCGGCTGCGAGCAGATCAACGATCTTGCCCTTGCCCTCGTCACCCCATTGCAGGCCGACCACGGCTGTGCTTGAACCTGTGTGCATGGTGCGGATAGTAAAGGCTGCCGCCCCGGCCCGATTCAGTTTTTGTCCCGCTCAACCGTCAATCTGGTTGATCCGTCTTCGGTGGTCAGCGAGAGGGACACTCGAAACGTGACTGGGCCAATGCAGACGGTGTCCGCGTCCGAGAGTTCGGCGTTGCTGACGGGGAGTCCGTTCAGCAGCGTCTCGCTCTCAGGATCGCTGCTGAGCAGTATGGCCCTGCGGTTTTCGATCGCAATCTCGCAGTGCTGGGGTGAAACCGTGGGCAGCGGCAGACGCAGATCGCAGCGGCCATCCCGTCCAATGACGGTTCGGTCGCCGCTGATCGGGAAGGTCCGATCGCCGGTGCTGCCAGTTTGCATGATCAATGCCAACTTCACGCGAATGTCCTCGTAGGATGCCCATCCAGTTGCGGGTCCACCCCCGGGACCGGTTCGCAACCTTGATTACTACTGCCAGGACACACTTCGATGCCCCGCGTTCACGCCCGAGATGATAACAGCCCTGAACCTCCTGCCCGAGTTGCAGAGGACATGTTGGATGCTGCAATTTGCGTAGATGGTGGTGTGCAAGGACTTTACGCGCATATCCCTTTCTGTGCACATCGCTGCCATTACTGTGATTTCTTTACGGTTGCCGGTCGAGACGATGAGCGATCGGATTTCGTGAGTAGGCTCCTCGCCGAAGCCGATGTGGTGCTGAAGCAATTGCCTGCCGGGATCCGAACTGTCTTTGTTGGTGGCGGCACTCCGACGCACCTGCCGGTGCAGTCGCTCCAGGAATTGCTCCTTGGACTTCGCCAACGGCTGGATGCGGGTGGACACCAGCTCGAAGAGTGGACGATTGAGGCTAACCCCGACACAGTCTCCACCGAGGTGGCGGACGCACTTGCATCCGCTGGCGTGACTCGAGTGAGTTTGGGGGCGCAGTCCTTTCATGAGCCAGCGCTCAAGATGTTGGAGCGGCGGCACGATCCGGCTAACGTGGAGCAGGCTATGAGCCGGCTTCGGGGCGTAGGCATCACAGATCTCTCGCTCGACCTTATTTTCGCGGTTCCGGAACTGAGCGATCCGTTGGGCGTGTGGGCTCGTGATCTGGACGCGGCCCTGTCGCTCGATCCGAAGCATTTGAGTTGCTATGGATTGACCTACGAGGCAGGGACGCCGCTGCGGAGGCGGCTGGATCGGGGGGGGGTCGTGCGGGTTGCCGAGGAAATCGAGGCCGATTTGTATGAGCTCACGAGAACCCGCCTGGCTTCGGCCGGTATGGAGCAGTACGAGATCAGCAACTGGGCTCATCCTGGGCACCGTTGCCTTCACAATCTGCTGTACTGGACCAACGGCAATTGGTGGCCGCTCGGCCCGTCAGCCTCAGGGCACATCAAGGGGCGGCGATGGCGGAACCGGCCACGGCTTGGGGCGTATGTGGCTGGGAGTGGGCTCTCAGCCATCGACTCAGTGGAACACTTGGATGAAGACGGCCGGGCGGGGGAAATGCTGATGCTTGGACTCAGGCTGATGGAGGGGGTCGCTCGGGAGCGGGTCACGGCGGCCTGCCTGACGCCAGCGCGTGGGGAGGCCCGAAAGGCCTCTATTGCTCAAGCCATCGAGGACCGCTTGCTGCAGTGGGCGGACGATCGGCTGTCGCTGACCTCGGAAGGGGTGCTGCTGGCCGACAGCGTCATTGGTCAACTGCTCTGATCGGGCCCTGTGGGTGGTTTGCTCTCCCTATCGCGATATCCTTCAGGCCGGACCACTGATGGCCCGATGGAGGGAGTCTGGCTTGAAGACATGATGGACCGCGTCACCACTTTTTGCAAAGTTCGTTCAGCGCTGGCCCCAGCGATTCGACCGATTCTTGAGTACGTCCCGCCGATTCGGTGGGCGGCGATGTGGTGGCTTGGCCGGCAGCAGCCCTCTGAAGCGAAGGTGGATGGTCTTGCCTATGAGGTTCATCCCGCCGACTTCGGCGTGACCTTCGAGATTGCCAGGACTGGTGACTACGAGCCCGCCACTCGCTCGGCGTGCATAGAACTCCTCGAACCGGGAATGACTTTTGTGGACATCGGTGCTCATGTCGGGCTCTTCGCCGTGCCAGCGGCAATCACCGTTGGGAGCGAGGGCCGAGTGATTGCATTTGAACCGGCCCCAGAGAACCGCGAACTCCTTGAACGTAACGTGGCCCGGCATACTCCGGGCAATGTTGAGGTCCATGCCGAGGCGGTTGCGGATACAGAAGGCTCCCTCACGCTAGCGAGATCTCAGTACAACACGGGCGACCATCGGTTGGTGAACGGCTCCGCCCGCGGTGGCGTGACTGTCGATGTCATTGCCCTAGCTCCATGGTTGGATTCTCGGGGCATCGAACCTGACGTCATCAAGATGGATGTGCAGGGTGCAGAACCCTTGGTGATCAAAGGAATGTCCGGCCTGCTCGAAGGGGATCGTCCACTTGCCATACTGCTGGAGTTCGCCCCAGCCATGCTTCGCGCCGCAAAGAGCGATCCGGTCGAGTTCTTGTTGCAATTGACACGATCTGGTTTCTCGCTCGAACTCATCGACGAGCGGACCGGAGTTCGTGCGGCGGCGACTTGCGATGACATCATGGCGGCGTGTCCGTCTCATGGCTATGTCAATCTGCTCGCCAAGCGGGGGCGACCATGATTCGGCTAGACGATGCTCGATCGAACCAGCGTGATCGTGTTTGGGCAACGGCTTCGCTCTTGCTGGTTGTTTTGGCCGCATTTGCGTTGCAGTGGGGTGCCTCGATGACGTCGCAGCCGCTCACGTTCGATGAGCGGTGGATTACGCGGCCGATGGCTGAACTGATACGGCGTGGATGGACAGTCGAGACAGCGATCGACTTTCAGGAAGCAAAGGGCCCCGGGCTGATTTGGCCGTATGCGGCGGCCGGCGGGCTGCTGGTGGACGATCCACACGAGGTTGTCATGCTCGAACCCGGAGACCCGAGGTTGGAAGCTTGGACATCCCCGATTCCGGGAGGTCCGCTACCTGCGCCTCCTCGCATGCTGTCGATGTTCCGCACGTTCTCCATCCTGTTCTTCGTGCTGTCAATCATTCCGCTACTCATGCTCGGACAGTCGGCCGGTATTCGAGGCCCGCCGATGATGTTGGTGGCGTGTGCCTATCTCACCCTGCCCTATATCGCTGTCTTGGGACAGTTGGTGATGGGCGAAGTTTCATTTGTGTTCGGATCACTTGTGTTGTGGGTTGTGGTTGTTCTGGGAAGCGGCGAGGGCACGCGAACGCGACATCCTGTCGCCGGGCCGATCCTTGCCTGCGTGCTGATGGTTGTTCTGCTGCATAGTCGGGCGCACGCAGCGGCATTCGCTCCGGCAATCTGCATCGTTGTGTGGCAGCGTGAATCGTGGAGGTGCTGGCCATGGGTCCTCGCCATGGTTGTGGCCGTGCTGCTCCGTATTCCCCTTTGGGTTCGATGGGATGGATTGGTCAGCACCGACTTTCAGAATCTGCACGGCCTTGGGTTCCGGCTGGAGAGCCTTGTGTATCTGGCAGCTGCACTCTCCGTGCCGCTGGGCGTGTTCCTTCTTGCGTGGGTGCTCGATCGGGACCGCCGTGTTCTTCGGTGGATGCCATTGGCAGGTATTGGTCTGGGCCTGGTGCTCAGCGCCATCGCGATGCCCGATCTCACGCCTATGGATGGATTGGACCTCGATAGGCAGTTCGATCACTATGCGGGCATTGCTTCGACGATGGTTCGGGCGATCTCGGCGAGTTGCGGCATCCCCCACGCCGTGCTCATGCCAATTGCCGCAGCGATCGGTCTCGGGGGTCTCGGGGCACTCGCATCCATGGGATACGGGCATTCGAATCGAACCTCGCTCGGCATGATGTTGCAATTGCAGGTCCTGACCTTTGCTTTCGGGCTGGCCCTCTACACCTTGACCCGAGGTGCAGTCTTTGATCGCTATCTGCTGGTTTGGTCGGGTTTGCTTCCCCTAGCGTGGATTGCATTGCTGCCACGATGGCTCGCCGGGCTGCAAATTGTCGGCATGGCCTTCCTGGCGTTCTGGTCGATCAACACCTGGCTGATATAGATCGGGGCTGTCGAGGCCAGTCAGTCTGGCATCACGATTCCAGGCCCAGCCCCGGCTTCGCCACCGGCGGTCGGCTGGGCCATCTGCTGAGCAATCAACTGAGTGACTTGGACGAACCGGGCTCTCAACTCGGTCAGGACAACGCCAATCTCCTTGGCCTCGTCCTCGGTGAGATTCCCTGCAGTCTTCTCTTCAAGCACGGTGAGCAAGTCGATCGCGAATTTTGCGCCGTCCAGGTCAATCAACACGCCCTTTCCGGACTCATCCGGGACTGCGCCAAGCCCCATGACGGCCTGTGAGGCGAGAATGCCGACGAGTCCTTGAAAGTTGGCAGGGGGCAGCTTTGGGGAGTCTGATGACGCCACCGCCTCCTTCTCTTTCTCGGCAGCAGCGAGTCGCTCCTTCTCGGCCTGGGCTTCGGCTTTCCAATCGGAGTCAATGTGGATCTGCGGTGCGTCGTCGGATGTCATGGCTTCTCCTCGTCATTGTGATACCAAAGGGCAGGCTGCCCAGTATAGGGATCCGACTGCGGTATCATCGCGGCGCGATGCAAAGCCATTCATGGATGACTGTGGCAATCGGAGGTCTTGCCAGCCTTCTCGTGGGATGCGGCCCGGCCGGAAGCTCGGGGCCATCGCTGGCCGTGGGAGATTTTTCCGATCCGGCTCGAGCGGGAGAGCAGCGACCCAGTCGAGCAGTTGCCGAAGAAGCATTGGCGGAGTCCGGCCTTCGAGCCGCAGCGCCCATTCGATACATCACGCCTGACGAGCAGGACTTGGAGACATTCTTCAGCGTCGAGGCCGTTGAGGGCCATCCGGTCGTTGTCGACAGTTTGATTGGGCAAGTGAATGGTCGCCCTATTTTTGCAGACGAGGTTCTCGCCCCGTTGATGGATCGTCTGAATGCGATGTATCGCGACGAGCCATATAAGGCGTTCCGAGAGCGGCTCATCGGACTGGTTATCGATCAACTCCGCGCAGTCATCATCAATGAGCTGATTGTTGCGGAGTCCCGTGCCTCCCTCAGTTCCGAGCAGCAGGGCGGGCTGTTGGCATTCATGGACTCGCTTCGAGAGGATGCTGTTCGGAAACGCGGTGGTGTTAAGCATGAAGCTGAGCGTGCGTTGCTCGAGGAAGAGGGCAAGACGATCGATGAGTACATGGATGCTGAGCGGCAGAAGATTCTGATCGGCGAATTGCTTCGCAAGAAGATATCGCCGTTTACCGTGGTGTCTTGGAGAGACATTGAACGGGAATACAGAGCGAACCTAAAAAGTTATCAGCCCTCAGCCACCGTGACCCTCGGCAGAATTCGACTTCGCACGGAAGGGAACGAGGCGCAGATTTCGTTGCTTGGTGAGGAATTGAAGGCAGGCGAACCATTCGCAGTGGTGGCTGAACAGGCAGGCATGCCGGATTCTGGAGTGTGGGAATCGTTCCAGATGCCGAAGGATGGCATGGCGGGGCTGCCTCTTGCAGACTTCTACATTCCTCACATGGAGGGGCTCGGACCCGGTCAGACCTCAGAGGCATTTGCTCGCGGCCGCTGGACCATCTGGGTGTCAGTGATTGAAGTCAATCAGCCGCCTCATCGGTCGCTCGATGACTCCGATGTACAGCGGCAATTGCAGCGGCAGATCGCTGTGGAGCGTGGCCAAGAAGAAGAGTCAAGATTCATTGGGCAAGTTCTGCAGCGGGGGATTTATGACGATATGGAAATGATGGCGGAGCGAGCAGTCGGCATTGCGGCTTCACGATTTCCTCCGCGGTGATTTTCTCGCCGAATCGCTACACAATCGGACCCCGCGGTGAGCGAGCCGCTCGTCGGTGGATGAGATTTCGAGGCTGGCGGATCTTGGGATGCAATATTCGACTTGGGCGGGATGAACTGGACATTGTTGCGGTTCCGAGAGGTGGCGGTGTTCTCGCGATTGTGGAGGTCAAGGCAACCAGCGGTGCCGATCCAATACTTCGACGAGTTGATATTCCCAAGCAGCGACGAATTGCGCGGGCTGCTGAGCGATTGCCCCATGAATGGAATCGAAACCGCCGACTTCGCTTTGATGTCGCCTGTGTTGAGGTCGGCAGGTGGCGATGCCGCGTTCGGATGATGGAGGCGGCCTTCGACGATACGCGTCTCCGATATCGTTGATGCCGTCGATCTTTGCTTGCGTGGAAGCCTCAGTCGTGTACGCTCTGGATCGGGTGGGCTCGGGAGTCTTGTTGGTGCGAATCATTACTGCGAAAATTGGGATCGTCGCCCTCGGACTTGGACTCGGCGCGGCGCACGCGTCGGATTCACCGCTCCAGACAGAGACGCTGTACTGGGACTCCATTGATGCGGATGGACAGCTCTTTGGTGGCCGACTTTCCGTTCCTGTGGCCGAACAGCGACATGGCCATCTGGCGGAGCGAGTTGGTTCGGAGTTGATCTTTGGATCGGGGCCCTCGAGTAATCGGATCGATCTGGTCATCGTTGGCGACGGATATACGGCCGCCGAGATGTCGCTGTATCAATCACAGGCGAACGCGACGGTTCAGGCGATGTTTTCTGAGGAGCCGTTCGCGTCCTATGGCGGCCTGTTCCTCGCGCACCGAGTCGATGTCGTATCGAATGAGTCCGGCGTTGACAATGATCCAAATGACGGCATCGACCGTGACACCGCGATGGACATGGCGTTTTGGTGCAGCAACATCGAACGGCTCTTGTGTATCAACGTCTCCAAGGCCATCGGGTTCGCCAATGCCGCGCCGGATCGAGAGCAAGTGCTTGCGATTGCGAACTCGACGAAGTACGGCGGAGCGGGATATTCGAGCTCAAATCTCGGCACCGTATCTGGCGGCAATGGAAGTGCGTATTGGGTTGCGATTCACGAGTTCGGCCACAGTTTCGGCGACCTCGCCGACGAATACCACTATGGGGATGGTGAGACTTGGACTGGCGGTGAGCCTTCGACTGTGAATATCTCCACGCTGAACGTTACGCAAATGGCGATCTCCGGAACGAAGTGGGCTGCATGGCTTGGCTTGAACCCGGCTCCATGGGACGGCCCTGTCGATACCTATGAAGGTGCTGCCTACTGTGAGTTTGGTATCTATCGACCGAGTGATAATTCTATGATGCGGTCGCTCGCTCGCCCCTTCAACGCGCCTTCTGCAGAAGCGCTCGTGCTCGAAATGTACGCAATCGTGGATCCTCTGGATGATTGGACGCCGACGGGGCCGGTGCTGGATGGTACGGAAACCGTCTTTGTTGATCCGGTCGACCCTGGCGGTCATGCGCTCGACGTGCAGTGGTCCATCGACGGCGAGGCGATTGCCGGGGCGGTTGAGCCCGAATTGGATCTCGGGGCGATCAGTATTTCCAGCGGCAATCACACTCTTGAAGTGCATGTCGTCGATGCAACCGAGTGGGTAAAGGACGAAGACGCGCGTGCCGCATTGATGACTCGGGATCTGCAGTGGCATCTGGATGTGGCGCAGCCGTGTCCCGCAGATCAGGATGGCAATGGAACGGTTGACGTCAATGACCTACTGGCAATTGTCGATGCCTGGGGGACCTCAGGACCAACGGGCGACGTTGATGGCGATGGGATCGTCGGAGCCAATGATCTCCTCGAAGCGCTGGCCGGCTGGGGGGCGTGCCCTTGATCTGAGGTGTGTGAGTGTGCTCAACGCGAGTACTTCTCTGGCCTCGGGAAGGACTCGCGCTTTTTGAACGGGCGGGTGTGGGGTTCCGGAAATGGCGGCAGCGATGTGGGGACCGTGATCTTCTCCTGTGTGGGCACCGGAAGATCGATGCCCGCAATGGCAATGCGTTCCGGGGAGTTGAAGAATCGAGTCGGTGGGGGAGCAGGCTGGCGATTGTCTCTCCGATGGATCCAGTGAAGCACGCCGACACCGGCCGAGCGGATATGTCACGCTGTCCCGAGGCCTATGGGGCCAGTGCCGACAATAAGAACCTCACATGACTTCGTCGGCGTAGACTACCGTGCCGCGAAGGAGTCCTCCCGGATGCTGTGCGTTCTCATCTCACTCTGTCTTTCGACTACTGCCGAGGCCGCGAATCCACTGCTCAGGCCAATCATGCTTCAGCGTGATCTGCCGGTCATCATTCAGGAGTTGGAACTTGACAAGGAGCAGGGGGCTGTCCTCGATCATGTGCTATCGGAGTACATCGCCGCAGACGAGGCGGCACGCGGGAATGCATCCGAAGCGCTATTGAGCATCGACCCTGACTCACTTCACCTTGATTGGCATCCCCGCGACTGGTCTTCGCATCAAGCGTCGTGGGCCGAGACGAGAGCACAAGCCTCCGCGATGGATGATCCGATTGAAGCAGCCGCGTGGCTCCGCTATCGGGAGGCGCAGGCACGCGAAGAGTTTGCTGATGCCTTCGAGAATCGGCCACCACCGCTCCCTTCCGAGCGAGCCAGAACACTTGAACATTGGCGAGCGGTGAGAGCGCAACTTCGTCAGGATTTGCAACGAGATATTGACCTCATCGTCAGCCCCGCGCAGGCGGCTCGGTGGGATCGCGTTGAGTCGGCCATTCGGCGGCAGCGGTCACCATTCACGGGCGAGATTACAGGCGAAGATCTCGACCTTGGCATGCTCATACGCCGGATCTTCCAGAATGATCCCGGCGTCATTGAGTCTATGAGGGATGATCTGGCCGCCTACGAGCATGCGTGGGCCACAGTGGCCAAGGTGAGGGACGATGTGCTCGCTGACCTGTATGCGAGACGTCTAGATGCGAAGGAGCGAAGGGATGAGATTGACCTTCTCGCAATCACCCAAGAGGAGGTTGTCGCCAGAAAGCGCCTTCGGGATGTCAACCTTGAGTGGTTCCAAAGACTCGGCGGGCAACTTCCCGTAGCGTTCTTGAATGACTTCCAACGGGACGTCAGTGAGGCCATGCATCCCGACATTTTTCGCTCATCTCAGGCGGCGCGAGTAAGCGAATGGCTGCTCGGCCAAGGTGACGTGCCGGAAGAGATGCGTGCAGCTGCGATAGCGCTCCGGGTCCGCTTTGGTGGACCGCGGCTGCGTGCTGCGGCCAATGAACGAGCTGCCGAGCGCGCCGCTGCTGGGCGTGTCCTGACGGCGCGTGCTGAGCAGCGAGCGATGGCCCAAGTCTTCGGCCCGACTGCACTTTTCGGGCTGGCAGATACTCCCGAAGATGAGGCCTTGGTCGAGGCCTTGAAGATGGCGGAAAGGCGGCGGCAGTTGGATGTATCGTGGCTCGGAAACCTGAGGGACCTTTTGGGGCCCGAGCGATGGAACGCGGTTCCCAGCGAAACGCGACTTCCTCCGAAGGTGCTCCGCGGCACGCTCCAAGATGACAGCGGCGAACCGCTTCGCTTTGCCCCGATTCAATAGAACCATGCGTGTACGGAGCTCTTGATGATGAGATTGCTGAGTATTGCCCTGCTCTTCTTCGTGGCTTCCGAGAGTCGAGCTGGCACGAGTGTGCCTGGTTACCGACCCCAGTCATTGGCGATGGCGGAGATTAAACCGAGCGATCTGAGAACGCTTGCGTTGACCTTTGAGTTGAGCGGCGAGGAGTTGCAGGCAGCCCATGCTGCAATGACCGCCTATCAGGACTCGGTTCGTCAGGGAGCCAGTGAAACGCGGGCTGCCATCGCTGCAGCAATGCCGGAAGGCGCGGTCGAGGTGGCCAGCGATGAAGTTCGCTGGACGCAGGCGATGGAATCGGTCCGCGATCGAATCGAAGCGCGTCGGCGGGCAGGAGAGTTCGCCGGAGATGAGGCTGCTCTGCGAGAAGCCTTCCAGGAGGCGGCTCGGGAAGCGCAGGCGGCGTTGGATCTGACGGTGGAGGCTGGCGAGCGGCTTCCTGGATGGGGTGACTCGTTCAAAGAACAAGCCAACGTGCTAGCGAAGTGGTACGACCTCAAGGACGCATACGCGGCGTCGCTACGAGCAACTCTCTACGGCATTGTCGGGGATGAGGGTGAGGCGGCATTGGATGTCTGGTGGTTAGAGTCAGCTGCACGGCGAATGATGAAGCGTGGCCGGCTCTCGGCGGAGGCATTTGACCCCACTTCGAAACTTGCACCCGAGGATTTGGCGTCGGCAGTATTTCGGGATATCGAATCACACTGGATTCGCGAGCACGCCCAACTCGTTGCTGCCAGAGAAAATGCCCTGCGTTATTTGCCGATAAGAGCAGCGGACGCCATTTCAGCGAACCAACTGAATGCGTGGAAACACGCCCTTGATGATGCCATGGCGAGACGAGAGTCCGTCCGGAATCATGCGATCGAAGGCATTGAGATGTTCGCCATTCTTCTTGATGCTGGCACAGCGGAGCAATACCGCGAGCGTGCGAGGCGCGATGCCTTTCCGGGTGTATGGCGGCGAGATCGCGCCGATCGTGCGTTGGCCTCGGCGTTGACCGCTGGAGGGCTCGACGCGGCGCAGCGGGGCATGGTGATTGCGCTGCAAATGGAGCATGAGACGCTCGAGAAGACATTGGCACATGCTTATCAGAATGCGATGATTCTTGAAGAAGGGCGAGTGTTGATGGATCAGGATGTGGATCAGGCAGTCCGATTCATGCGAGTTGAAAGAGGGGAGCGAATGCCTACTCCGAATCTCGATGAGGCCAAGGCTCGGCGAAAGGAACTCATTGACGACACGATGCTACGGCTCCGCGCTATCTTGACCGAGGCCCAGTGGGAGTCGATTCCCGGTACCCGCTCGGCGCCAGTAAGCGATTGATCGGTTCAGGAAACGCCGAGTTGTCCGCATGCCGCCATGACCCCGCGGCCCATTGTTCGGCGGCGATTGACGGGAAGTCCTCGTAGCGAAACCGCATCGATGAACGCTTTGACGTCTTGCTCATCTGGCGCGGGCCAGGGCGAGTCGACTTTGGGGTTATACGGAATCACGTTGACGCGGCACGGCAGGTCACTCAGCCACTCAGCGAGCATGTCAGGGGCATCGGGGTGATCGTTGACCCCAGGGATGAGCACGTACTCAATCAGAATCGGTCGCCCTCCGGCTTCGATCCACTCCTGCATTGAGTCGCGAAGCGCTGTCATCGACACCGCGCGGGTAATCGGCATGATGGAGCTGCGTGTTTCTTCATCGGCCGCGTTGACCGACACCGCAAGTCTGACTTGATGCATGCCGGGCCGCTGCATAAATCGTGTGAACTGACGTATGCCCTCCGCGTGTCCGACTGTCGAGAGGCCGACTCGGCTCGGGGGAATGGCCGCAGCGTTGTGATCAACGAGCACTTCGATGGATGTGAGGACTGCGGCGAGGTTGTCCATCGGTTCGCCCATCCCCATGAACACGACATTGGTGATCGCGGCGCCAAGCACATGTGTGGCGTGGTGCCACTGGGCGATGATTTCGGCCGCGGTGAGTTGCCGCACGCGTCCCATCGTGGCCGTCTGGCAGAAGGTGCATCCCATTGCGCAGCCGACTTGACTCGAGAGGCAGAGCGTGTGGCGAATGCGGCCGGACCGCCCCTTGATCGGCATGATGACCGACTCGGTTTCAGCACCATCGGTGTGTTTGAGCAAGAACTTCGTCGTCCCGTCATCTTCGAGCGTGCTCGTGATGACGCGTCCATCGCCGGGTACAGCGGCGTGCGAACCGTGGCGGAAGTACCGCCGATAGATGTCCGCAGCCTCGGCACCGTGGGGGGCGTCATCGAGACGAACCCAACCCTCAAGTGTGGACCCAAGAAGTAGATCTGGGTGTGGCACGGGGCGAGGATAGCAGCCCTGCGCGGTACACTGGGGGTCTTCCAACGTCAGGAGAGCCGCCAATGATGGAACGAACGATTCTGATTACGGGCGCCGCCGGAGAGATCGGCCACGGGCTCATCAACGCCCTCGCCGGGAGGCCGGGCGTGCGACTGATTGCCATGGATCTGAGGGAAATCCCAGCGGAACTTCAACACAAGGTTGAGTCCGTCCACGTGGGCAATATCTGCGACCGAGCATTTATCGAGCATGTGATTTCGCTGCATCAGATCAATGAGGTCATCCATCTCGCGGCCCTCCTGAGCACCTCGGCCGAGCGGGCACCGGAGCAGGCCCATGAGGTCAATGTTCAGGGCACCTTCAATCTCCTACGGACTGCCGCCGAGCAGGCGCAGATCTATGACGATCCAATTCGATTTGTCTTTCCGAGCACCATCGCAATCTATGGCGTGGAGCCTCGCGAGAAGAACGAATTGCCGCCGGTCCGCGAGTATCAGGCCCTGCGGCCAATCACCATGTACGGGGCGAACAAACTGTATTGCGAGGCAATGGGGCGGTACTACGGTCGGTACTACCGATCGATCACGCGGGGCGATCGCCGCCCGCCGATCGACTTCCGCTGTTTGCGATTGCCAGGCATCATTTCAGCCGACACCGTGCCCGTTGGTGGAACGAGCGATTACGTGCCCGAGATGATTCATGCGGCAGCGCGGGGAGAATCTTGCGTGTGCTTCGTGCGTGAAGACACGACTTTGCCGTGGATGATGATGCCGGAGTGTGTTGAAGCGATCCTGTCGCTCGCCGAAGCCCCGGTGCTCTCTCGATGCGTCTACAACGTCGCTGCATTTTCGGCGACGGCAGGTGACTTCGCCGCCGCAGTACGTCGGCACTTCTCTGGCGCCGAAATTACATTCGATCCGCACGAGGGCAGGCAGTCGCTCGTCGACACGTGGCCAGCCGATGTTGACTGCATGCGAGCGCGGGAAGACTGGGGATTTGAACCACGCTGGAATCTGGATGAGGCGATGGCCGAGTACATCGTGCCAACCGTTCGCGCCCGCTACGGCGACGCGCCAGCCCGAGAAGGAGCGACATCATGACCACCACCAATGCATCGGGCGCGGCCCTTTTTGATCAGCGAACCCGCGGGGTGCTGGATGAACTCGAAGTGAGCGGTCAGTACAAGCACCTCCAGATGATCGAAGGCCCGATGGGCCCGAGCATCGACATCCGCGGCGTGGGCACGGTCGACTGTTTTTGCTCAAACAATTACCTTGGCCTTGCCAACCATCCCGAGGTTGTGGAAGCGGGCATCGAAGGGCTCCGGAAGGGGGGGGGCGGCACTGCTTCGGTCCGTTTCATCTGCGGTACGTTTACGGCGCACGAACATCTTGAGCAACAGATTGCCTCCTTTCTCGGCACCGAGGCGGCGTACACCTTCGTGTCCTGCTGGACCGCGACCGAGGCATGCTTTGCAACGCTGTGTGAGCCGGGCGACGTCATCGTCAGCGACGAACTCAATCACGCGTGCATCATCGACGCGATGCGACTGACGACTGTCATCAAGAAGGGCGTCAACAAGGCCGTCTTCAAGCACTCTGATATGGATCACTGCCGCGAGGTGCTCGTGAAGGCCCGCGAAACCGCAGGCGACAGCGGCGTGATTTGGCTGGTGACTGACGGCGTCTTCTCGATGGAGGGCGATCTCGGAAACCTGCCGGGCCTGCGGACGTTGTGCGACGAATTCGGCGCGATGCTGGTCGTCGACGATTCGCACGGTACCGGTGTCATGGGCGAGACCGGCCGCGGTACCCACGAGTACTGGGGCATGGACCCTGCGATGATCGACATCTTTACCGGCACGCTCGGCAAGGCCCTCGGCGGTGGGGCGGGCGGGTATCTCGCGGGGTCCAGCGCCGCGATGGAGATGATTGTCCAGCGGGCGAGACCGACTCTTTTCAGCAACGCGCTTCCCTGCACGGTCGCGGCATCTGCAGCAAAGGCCATCGAGATCGTGGCACGCGAGCCAGAGCGGGTGGCCAAACTGCGATCGAACACCGAGAAGGCTCGTGCGGGAATTCGTGAAGCGGGCTTCGATGTGCTCGAGTCACCTACGGCCATCTGTCCCATCATTGTGCACGACACGGCCAAGGCCATCGCCATGAGCAAGCGTCTGCTCGAGTTGGGTTCGTTTGCGATTGGTTTCGGTTTCCCCGTCGTGCCTGAGGGTGAAGCAAGGATCCGCGTCCAGATCAGCGCAGCCCACGAGGATGCGCATCTCGAACGGCTCGTCAAGAACCTCGTGCAGCTCAAGGCGGAGTTCAAAGCCTGACCAGTGGACGGGGTTCAGGAGGAGGGTGGTTCGATGAGGGCAAGAAGGTTGATCGCCTGCGGATCGTTCGGTTCAAGATAGGACTCGATGTCTTCCCGCAGTTGGGTGGCAGCCTTTCTGGCAAGAGCCTCTCGCCCGGTCTGCCGGGCACATGCGAGAAAGGCGGCTTGCAGATCCCAGTATGCGTCATTGCGGCCAAACCATGTGGAATCAGCGAGGGCCTGCTTGACGCGATCAATGTGTGCTGCCGCCTCGTCGATGCGGTCCATCGCCAACAGTGCCATCGTCAGGCCGAGTTCTGAATCGATCATCCGCGGGTCGTTTTCACCCCACAGCGAATAGTTGGACTCCCAGGCGCGGGCGAAGACCTCGATCGCTTCGCCGAACTGCCCCAGTTCCAGCAGCGAGCGTCCCAGATGCACGCTGGCGATCGCTGCGTGTGGGTGTCCCGGCCCGAAGGTGTCGTTGTAATCGCCGATGGAACCGCGGAGCATGTCGGATGCTGTCTGGTGATCACCCTTGATCCTGAGCATGCCGCCCAGTTCGATTCGCGTCTCCATCGTTCGAGGATGCAATGGTCCCAGTGCCGCGTGGGCGTCGTTGTAGATCGATTGCAGGGTTGTCAGCGGATCGCCCTCGCCGGTGATGTAACCACGATCAAGTTCGGAGAGCCTGGCTAGGAATGTTGTCGGGTGCGTGGGGCCGAGAAGTTCGATGACCCGTTCCAAACTGCCATATGGAGGCGGCGTGTCTGCTGGGGGCGCCCCGGGAAGTTCCATCAGAATGAGTGCTGCCTGAGCGCGGCCAAGCATGGCCTGCCACTGCAGGGTGCGGGCATCGTCGTTGCCAAGGAGTAATTGAGCAGATGCGCTGGCATCCTGAAGCAGCGGGGCGGCGGAGGAATAGTCCAGTCCTTCGGTCAACACCCACGCGAGTTCGCCTCGTGCTTCGATGGTGGCCGGATCGGTTGGCGAGATGTTCTCGATGATCTTGCCGAGTTTGAACTGGGCGAGTTCGATATCGCCACGCATGTGATCAATCCGGGCCCGCAGGACCTCGGCTTCAGGTAACGCTGTTGGCAGCGCTGCAAGATTTGAAGCCGCCCCATCGACGTCGCCAACACCCAATTGAATGCGGGCGAGCGCCAATTGAATGGGTTCGGCGGCGGTGGGATCATCTTTGATCGTCTCTGCGAGAAGCGTGCTTGCTTCCGAGAGCATTCGCTGCACGCCAAGCGTGCCGCCCGCCGAGATGGAGGGATGTGCAAGGCTGAACATGCCCGTTAGGAACTCGGTGGTCATTTCGGCGCGGGTGGTCTGATATTCGGCGTTCATGGTGGCGGCCACGGCTTCGGAACGCTGTACGAGGCTCACCACCAGTGCTCCGCAAATCGTTGTCGCTGCAACTGTGGAGATGCCTACACCTACACGGTTTCGGCGTATGAAGAGAGCTGCCGTTCGTATTGTCGAAGGGGGGCTCGCTTGAATCGGCAGGCTGGCGCGGTAGCGATCGATGTCCTGCCGCAGTTCAAGCGCCGAGCCATATCGTTCGGATGGCTCATTGTGCATGGCGGTTGAGATGATTGTTTCAAGATCGCCGCGGAAGGCAGGGTCGAGTTGGCCCGCCGGTAGTGGCTTCTGCTCCTGCACAACGCGAATAGCTTCGTGGGTGGGCAGTCCCGAGAGATCCCATGGCTTCTGGCTGGTCAGGAGTTGATAGAGCACCACGCCGAGGCCGCGAACATCGGTACGGGGGTCCACGTGTTCCAAATCACCCGCGAACTGTTCGGGGGCCATGTACTGGATGGTGCCGACGACGCGGCTGTTTTCGGTGATGTCCTCGGGCTGCAGTCCTTCGCCTCCAACAGCCATTGCGATGCCGAAATCAATCACGCGGATGCGGCCCTGCCCATCGACGAGAATATTGCTCGGCTTGAGATCGCAATGCACGATGCCGCGCGTATGACCAAACTGCACGATGTCACACAACTGGGCGAACAATTTAAGGCGATCGTCGATGTTCAAGTGCTGCTGTGCCGCCCACACGTCGATAGGTAATGCGTTTTCGATGAATTCCATGGCGAACCACGGTGATTGGCCGAGCGGAGATTCGAAGGTTCCCGCTTGATAGATCTCAGCGATGCCGGGGTGGTGCAATTTGGCGAGGATTTCTGTTTCGTAACGAAATCGTTCGGTTGCCGATGTGCTGGAGAGTGAGGCGTGCAGCATTTTGACGGCCACGCGGCGAGCAGGATTCTCCTGTGCGCCCTCGTAGACAATGCTCCAGCCGCCTGCGGCGATGACGCGAGTAATTTCAAAGGGGCCAATTTGTTTGGGGAACGCTTGAGAGGTCGGCGGCGCGGCAGCCAGTTCGGGGCTCATCCCTTCGAGGTATCCCCAGGATTCATCGGCCCCCTTCAGCAGGCGCTCGGTGGCTGCCCGCAGCGCATCGTCACCTCGGCAGGCTTCCTTCAGTCGGGCGGTACGTTCATCGGGGGCTGCATCCATCACTTCTTCGGCGATGCGGCGGGCTTTGACAAACTGCTGATCAACCATCAGGGGACTCCAATCGATCTCGAAGCCATCCCCGGGCGACCGCCCATCGCCGCTTGACTGTAGCGGGGGAGAGCCCGGTGGCTTCCGCAACCTGCTCGACCGTGAGTCCCGCGAGGAAGCGGAGATCCACAATTCGAGCGAGTTCCGGGTCGAGAGCGTCAAGATCATCCAACGCCAAACTCAACGCCTCGAGATCAAACTCCACAGACGAGTCAGGCTCCGATGCATGACTCGCTGTCAAGTGAACGCGTCGTTTGTCGCCGCCACGGATCAGGGAATTCCGCTTTCTTGCGTGATCGACCAGAAGCCGTCGCATCGCGATGGATGCCACCGACAGAAAGTGCTTTCGGTTCTGCCACTGACATCGCTCCTGCGATGTCAGCCGCATCCACGCCTCGTTGACGATGACCGTTGGCTGCAGTGTGATCTGATGGTGTTCGTGAGAAAAGTGCGCCCCGGCGATTCGCCTCAGATCATTCATGAGGGCGGCGGCAACGCGGTCGAGTGCCGCTGCCTGCTCAGTCCCTTCGGTATTGAGCAGGGTGGTGATATCGGTTTCGTGCGGGTTGCTGGGCACGCCATGGATGGTACGAGTTTGAGTGGCTCCAGCGAAGTACTCGTTGCTACTCTTGAGGCTCTGGCGAGGTACTTTGGGGTGTATTGCAGAAGGAGACCTCACGTGCGGGCACTTTTTACGTTCTCCGCAGCATGATGCTGCTACTCCTGACGCGAATACTGGGCATCCATCAGCCCTGAGATCTCAGGTGGTAGCTGTGGAACTCCGAGAGGACGCTGCCCAGGCCATCGCCGTGAGCAAGCGTCCGCTCGAAATGAGTTCCATCGCGATTGCCGCAATGCTTCTTGACTGGTCAGGGGCGATCACATGAAGTCGCTGCCCCACTGGTCCAGTACAGCCATAAGGTCGTCGATGCCCACATCACCATTGCCATCGAGATCGTGTTGGCACCAGGGGATGTCGCACTCGCCCCACGCGCCGACGAGTTCCAGAAGGTCGTCGATGTTCACCTGGCGGTCGAGATTGAAGTCGGCGGGACGATCCTCGATGGCCTCACCCAGCAGAACCCAGGTGCCGTTGCCGGTGATCGAGGCGCCGGCGACATCGACTGTCGAATCGATCCACGCGTCCGAGACCTGCACGAGCGTGCCATCGGATTCGAGGCGGAACAGCCCCACGGGGTCGGGGCCAAAAACCGGGTACTCGAGCATCAACTCTGACGGTATCGCGAATTCGAGCATGTCGTCCACGCCGTATCGAGACACCGTGACCGCTGGCGACACCGGTGCGAGGCCCTCGGGAATGGCCGTCGGGTCGATCGCCCCAGATACGATCTGGACAGGCGTCTTCATCGAGAGGGCGCCTTCGGGAACCTGCAGTTGAGTGACCAAGATCTCTGGACCGTCAACATCAGGGACGGCATCGAACAGCAGGCCACCTGAGTTGCCTACGCCAGGGGCAACCAGTTCAAATCGTACACTATGGGTCGGATCATCGACCATGCTGTATTCGATGCGGTACTCGATGCCCGCCTGTGCCGCAGCCCAGTCGAGTACGACGAACATGCTCAGATAGCTGAGGGAGTTCAGATAGACGCCGATGTTGGGTTTCCCTTCCCGATTACGAAACCCCGCCTTAGCAGCAAGCGGACCGAGTGCCCGATAGAAAACCTTAACCTGATGGTCGGAGGGATCGTTGGTGTAGTATAAATCGCGTTTGATGATGACTCTATCGGTTTCGCCCTCAGCACTGCCGACACCCGGAATGTTCTCAAGAGTTTCTAGAACTGAGGTTCCCGGGTCGGCGCCATCCCAGTCACAAGCTCCGTAGCACGTATGCAACTCGATGTGAATGTTCGCTCCAGGTCTCCCAGAAATGGGATACGGGCCGTTTATGGAAATGTTGGTTCCTGGAGACTCCGTATCCGAGGCTTCCCTGAAGCCGTCATACATGACACCGTTATCGAGCGCCACGGCTCCACCGCGCTCCGTCACATTCCCTTGGTCATCCCGGTTTTCCCATCCATGTTTGACGATGACGATCGTGCCGTTCTCCCCGACCTCATTCCATGCGCGGAGGAAGGTTGCACGATCGGTCGACGTGCTCTCTGGCAAGGAGTTCAGATCGTAGGCTCGCTTTGTTCCGTCAAGCGATTCGAAGCCGCAGAGTTGAGTGATGTGCTCAGTCACCTGGCAGACGATGGCTCTACCCACGACCACGTTACCTTGGCGCAAGGTGTTGTCGTCCGCCCACTCGGGCGGTTTACCGGTGGCGTCGAGAAGGCCCAGTTGCGTCATGACCCAGCCGTACGAAGCGACGTTGCCGGGATTCATGTCTTTGGAACTCCAGCCGTAGAAAAATTGTCCGCCGTTGAAAACGAATATTTCTGATGGAGCAGTCTGCGCAGTGGCCACCGTACTCAGTGAGGTGATGACCGCGAGGGTCGCAAGGTGTTGAAAGTGCCGAACGAATCGATGGAATATGTTTGCTAGTGCAGTGATGAACATGCGTATCTCCACGGCCCGATTGATTTGTCCCTTAACGTAGTACCTTGTGAGAGGTGGGGCCATGAGATAACGCGGATATGGCGCAGTAAGCGGCTCAGAGATCTGGTCAATTACCGCCAGAAGTGCTCGTGTGGAGCTGGGAGGCATGATTTATTGGACTGCAGCCTTCTCAGCGGGCATCGATGAGCGATGCCGCTCGCTCTGGTTCAATGGCGTTCCGCCAATCCCCATTCGACTTGATTGACGAACCCACGATCGCACCGTGGGCAACATCGAGCGTTGCTCGCACGGTTTTATCCGTGACACCACTGCCTACGAGCACCGGCAGCGTACATGCGGCGCGAGCATCGGCAACCTCGGCGAGGTCGGCGTCTTGGCCGGTGGCATGTCCGGTGACGATGACGCCATCGGCGCCCATGAACTCAGCGGCATGCGCCCAATCGGCGATGGAAAGGTCCGCTGTGATCGCGTGGCTGCTGTGCTTCTTTTTGATGTCGGCAAAAATAGCGATGTGGTCGGCATCGATGGCGCGGCGATATCGCAGCAGGGGGCCAGCGTCGGCTTCATTCATGATGCCTTCATCGGCGACCGTGGCAAAGCAAAAGCCTTCGGCACGGATGAAGTCGGCGCCGCTGGCGTGTGCGGTGGCGAGGGCAGCTTTATTGGCGCCCGCCAGAATCTGTATGCCAAGCGGCAGATCAATCGCGCATCGCACCGCCGATGTGACAGCCGTCATGCAAGCTACGACTTCAGGTCCAACCTTACGAAGCATGTAGGGACTGTCATGCATGTTCTCGACTATGACGGCATCGAATCCGGCCTCTTCGAGCATGCAGGCTTCTTTGACGGCCTGTTCGATGATCGAGATCGGATCGCTGTCACTGCCGGCAGTACCCGGCAAGGCGTGAACGTGCACCATGCCGACCAGGATGTCCCGTTCTCGCCCGAAGATGTCCGAGAGATCGATACTCATCATTTTTTCTTTCCACTGCCGATGTATCGATCGAGCCAATTTAGGATCTCGTGCAGTCGGTGAATTCGCAGATCGGTCGGGCCGCACCGGCTCATGCCGTGGCTGGTTGATTCTGGATACCGCACATAGCGAGACGGAATATTGCGAATCTGAAGCGCCGCCCAGACCTGATCGGCCTGCTCCACATTGCACCGAAGGTCACCCTCAGAGTGAATGATGAGAGTGGGTGTTTTCCACTTGTTTGCAAAGCGAATCGGGCTGCATTTCCACAGGCCCTCGGGTTGATCCCATGGGTTTCCCGGGAAGTAGTCACCGGGCTTGGAGAGGAAGTCGCTGTTGCCCTCCATGCTGACGAGATTTGAAACGCAGCGATCGGTGATCGCGCACGCAAACTCGTTCGTGTGTCCCATGGCCCAGTTTGTCATGTAGCCGCCATACGAGCCGCCCATGATCGCCATGCGTTTGGCATCGATCTCTGGCCGATCTCGCATCCAATCAATGACTGCGCGGACATCCACCCAATCGGCGCCGCCCCAGTCACCTCGAATGGCGGCGCAGTGGTCGCGACCATAACCCTTTGAGCCTCGTGGGTTGGAGTACACCACAACCCAGCCCTTTGCTGCCTGGCACTGGAACTCGTGAAAGAACGAGTAGCCGTATTGCGCGTGTGGGCCGCCGTGAATCTGGAGCACGGCTGGCTTTCTTCGGACGTTCTTGCTTCCAGGAGGCGTGAGCATCCAAGTCTGGACGCGGGTGCCGTCTTCGGATGTGACCCAGAATGATCGAGGCTTGGCGAAACTGCGCGTCTTGCGCAACTCCGCGTTTTCGTCAGTGAGTCTGCGGGATGCTGTTCCCGCTCCGAGGTCCATGATGTGTACTTCGGGCGGAGTGTTCGGTGTATCGACTGTCAAGGTCAGCAAGCGGCCATCTGCAGACAGGTTGCCCGGATCGTGAATCGCGCGTCCCTTGGTCAGCGGGGTCGGGACTCCACCGCTTCGCTTGAATCGGTAGATCTGCTGGGCGCCTTCGATGCCGATTCTCGCGAGAATCGCCTTGCTGTCAGCAGTCCATTGGATCGATGGTTCGAACGACACGTCTGCGGTATCGCCGAGTGTCGCGGCCAGCAGGCAGAAGTCCGTCTTGCCCGAGAGGCACCGCAATGAACTCTTCTTCTTCGGGTTGCACATCCACAGTTCGAGGTTGTCGGTCGAGTAGGCGCTGTCTGTGCCTTCCCGGCCTGACCAGGCGAGCCACTTGCCGTCCGGTGACCAGAGCACGGTGCCCTTGGGGCCTGTCGGAAGCCAGTCGAGCAAAGTCGACTTTCCCGAAGCGACGTTGAGCAGGCGAATTTCGGTGAACTGCCAGTTGAAGATGGCCCGCTTGCCTCGCACGGTGGCAATCGCCATAGTTTTGCTGTCAGGTGACCAATCGTACGAAACGAATCCCAGGCCGTCCTTGTTCCAGAGGGTTCTCACCTTGCCCGTAGCGATATCGACAATCTTCAGAGTGTGCCGCCGGTCCATGAAATAGCCATCGCCGTCCATGCGATACCAAGGGGTGGTGACAATGCGAGGCGGGGCACTGGCGCCCGCATCTTCTCGGGCTTTTATTGCCGCCTTGGTCCAATCGGGATCGGCCTTTCTCCAAAGGAACGCGATCGATCGGCCATCCGGCGACCACTTGAAACCGGCGATGGACCCGTCGGGGAGGCTGGTTAGCGCGCGTGACTCACCGCCATCGCTTGGCAGAAGGCGAATCTGTACGCAACCACCATCGCGGCCGGAGATGAACGCAATTTGGGAGCCATCCGGCGACCACCGACCGTGGCCATCCTTGTCGCTGCTGGTCATGATTCTGGGCGTACCACCCTCAGAAGGCACAGCCCAGAGGTTGGTTGCCTTGGTGTTCTTCGGGCCGGCATGCTGGCGGGTATACAGCACAGTCCTGCCATCTGGTGAGATCTGCGGATGCGAAGGAACGACGATCTGTTCAAGATCCGCGGGGGTTATTGGTGTGCGGTGGCTGGCCATGGAGATGTCCTTCCTAATGGGGCTGCGGGTCCTGCGAGGTATCCTGCCCTGATGCCTGAGCAGCGTACCGGAACGGCCGCCGATCGAACACTCCTGGCGGAACTTATGGCGATCGATAAGACGTCGGGTGGTCCGAGCGATCCTGCGCTTGATCGTGTTGGGAACCTTCTGGAAGATGCAGGCTGCGAGGTGTGCCGGCTTCCGGGGGCAGGCAAGGGCCGGGACAACCTCATTGCAGTTGCTGGCCCGACTGACGAGCCCGGCGGGTTGAGTCTCTCGGCTCATATCGACACGGTGCCGGTGGGAGAGGGATGGAGAAGCGACCCCTTCACGCTGACGCAGCGAGACGGCGGCTGGTATGGGCGGGGCAGTTGTGACATGACCGGATTTGTTGCGATGGCGACGAATTTGCTTCGAGAGGCGGGGCAACTCAAACATCCACTCGCGCTCATTTTGACCAGCGATGAAGAACTTGGCTCCCTCGGGGCCGGTGTGCTTGCTGAGAATGCCGCATCGCTGCCGCTGCTCCCGAAGGCGTGCGTTGTAGGTGAACCGACTTCGCTTCGCGTCGTGCGGCTGCACAAGGGTCATTTGAAGTTCACGATTACGGTAAGGGGCGCTACCGGTCACACTGGCGCACCGCTGAGCGGGGTCAATGCCATCGACGGTGCGATGCGGGTTCTCGGTGCGATTGACGAGGAACGGGTGCGACTTGAGGACATGCGGAGCGATGAATCCTCCGCGTTTGTGCGTGTTCCGCATCCGGTGCTTGCGCCCGTCAGACTCCGGGCAGGAACCGCGTGGAATGTCATTCCGGATGAGGCTGCGGTGGACTGCGGCCTTCGCGTACTTCCCGATCAGGACGCCGCGGTGCTGCTCGGCGAGATTCGCGCGGCAATCGATGCGGCCCTTGCTGCGTGGCCGCTTGACTGGTCGCTTGACGTCTACAACAACAATCCACCGATGCGAACGCCTCGTGGGAGTGAGATTGAAGTCGCATGCAGGGCGCTGGTAGGCCAGGAACAGGACATCGGAGTTTCGTATTGCAGCGACGGTGGGCATCTCGAGAGGCTGGGACTTGACTGCGTACTCTTTGGCCCGGGCGATATCGCAGTGGCGCATCGGCCGAACGAGTACGTGCCCGAGGCGGACATGATCGCCGCGAGAGACCATCTGAAGCGTTTGATCGCGGGTCGATGCGGAGGTGGAGCATGACCACTGTTCTGCGGCCAGCATTGGCGTGGGTCGACGGCGATTTTTGTGCTGGGATCGAGATTGAGACGGCCGGTGATTCCATTATCGCGGTTCGGAAGTCGGAAGCTGAGCCCACCGAACCGGACACGGCACTGCTTCCCGGATTCGTCAATGCCCACAGCCACGCATTTCAACGAGGGCTCCGTGGTCAGGGCGAGGTGTTCACCAATCCACAAGACGACTTCTGGTCCTGGCGTGAGGCCATGTATGGATTGGTGGAGACATTGACTCCGGAGTCCGCGCACGAACACAGTCTTCGAGCCTTTCAGGAAATGCGGGCTGCAGGCATTACGAGCGTCGGCGAGTTTCACTACATCCACCACAGTGATGCAGGTGTGGACTTTGCGCTTGATGAGGCATTGCTCGCAGCTGCCGACGAGGCAGACATCAGGATCGTGCTGCTTCACGCCTGCTATCTGGCTGGCGGCTTCGGCTCTCCGATCGCCGGAGCGCAGCGGAGATTCAACGGTGTTGATCTGGATACGTGGTGGCAATCGGTGGATCGCGCAGCCTCGGCCTGTCGGGGGCCGAAGCAGACAATCGGAGTCGTCATTCACTCGCTTCGCGCGGTGCCAATTGATGTGGCGGCGGATCTGCGAGCCGAGGCCGCGCGTAGGGGCGTGGTGATTCACCTGCATCTTGAGGAGCAGCCCGCTGAGATTCAGGCGTGCCGTGACGCTCATGGCTGTACGCCGATGCGGCTGGTACTGGATCACCTTAATCCCGGGCCTGACATGACGGCGGTGCACTGCACTCATACGGATCCCGGGGACATGGCGAGGTACGCATCGACCGGGGCGCACGTGTGCCTGTGTCCACTGACCGAGGCGAATCTCGGTGACGGCATCGCAGACGTGACAGGCATGCGAAGCAGCGGGGCATCGATCTGCCTGGGCACAGACTCGAACGCGCGGATCTCCATGATCGAGGAGATGCGATGGTGTGAATACGGCCAGCGTCTTCGAGACGGTCGTCGCGGCGCCTGCGTCGATGCGGACGGCCGGATTGACGGGCCGCTCATCGACATGGCAACGTCCGCCGGAGCAGCGTCGCTCGGTCTCAATGCGGGGACGATCGTTGCCGGCCGCGAAGCCGACTTCACTCGCATCGATCTCAGGGCCCCGGGTCTTCAGGGCATTACGCCTGAGCATCTGGCAGCCGCCATCATCTCCGGTGGGATCAACATGTAGCTCAATGGATCGAGGTTTCAGATGAAGACAAGGCATGCCGCTTTGGTGTTCATAAGCCTGACTCTGGGTTGCCAATCGTCGCCAATACGCGTCCCTGTATCCGAGTCGCATCAATGGCTTTCAGACGATAATTGGTAGTCCTCCATCCGCCGAGCGAAGACGGGGGGTTGATTGCTGGCAGCACACAGGAGCTGCTTCTTGCCGGTCGCTCAATGGCCACCGACCAGTTTGGGATGGACCCGCCCAAAGAGGGGTGAGGGGGAGCGACACAGAGGAACTCGGCCCGCCGTGCCAGCATCTGCACTTCTTTGGGCCTACCCCGTCGCCCGCGCGGTGCTGCGGGATCGCTGATTACACGCGAGACCGTCCGTTTTCTGGCATTCGTTTGTATTCCATGTCTATTTTCTTGTGGCGGGTTGATGGCCAGCCGATGAGTGAGCATCCGGGGCGGTGTACCAACTCGCAGCGTTGTTAGACTGCGGTTGACCACTGGGGCATAAGGCAGACACACCATGGCCGATCGTGTTCGGGTTGAAGCCTGTGTACATTCCGAATACGCAGTTGACTCATTCACCAAGATGGATGGTGGAGTTCGTTTCTACGGATTCGTACATGCCGCTATTCTCAAGGCTGGGTCGGACCCCAAGGTGCTGGACTTCGGCGCAGGACGGGGCTGCTTTCACGACAATCGAAAGTCGGCCTACTCCAAGCATCTGCAGGATCTACGCCACACCGGGGCTGAAGTGTGGGCTGCAGACATCGATCCGGTCGTCAAATCACATCCCTGCAGCGATCATCAGATTCACTTCGATCCCGACGAGCCGCTGCCCTTCGAGGATGAGCAGTTCGACGTCATCGTGAGCGATATGGTCTTTGAACACATCGAAAATCCCGAAGTGATCATGCTGGAGCTCCGGCGAATTCTCAAGCCGGGTGGTCGGCTGTGTGTTCGAACGCCGAACAAGTTCGGATACCTGGTCATGTGTTCCCGCCTCATTCCCAATGCTCTGCACGATCGGCTGCTGCATTACATTCAACCGTTTCGCAAGGCTCAGGATGTGTTCCCGACCGTGTACAAACTCAATTCGCCGCGGGATCTCAAAAGATACTTCCCGGATGATGAAGTGAGTTGGTACTACGACATTTCCGAGCCTGCCTACCACTTCAATCGTGTGCTGGTCTACCGGATGCTGCTGGTGATGCATCGTCTGCTGCCGCCCAAGTTCGCGGTGGCGGTATGCATGTTCGTCCACAAGCAGCCGCACCGATCCGACGAGTGATAGTTTCCCCGTGAAGCAAGGGGTTACAGAGTGGCAAATCTTTAAGTGCTGTAGTACCAGTGCGGAGATTGATCGATTGTCTATAGACAAAGACACCGACAACACATGGCGATTACGCCGCTCCAGTTGAACAGCCATGGAACAACTGCGAGCAGAGCGAGGGCGTGAATGAGCAGGAGGGGGCCGCATAGTCCAATATGTGCGGTCGCCGCGGGCAGGGGCAGTCCACCCGGTCCATATGCGAGTTTGTCATAGGAATCCGAATCCGGGGGTTATGGCCGTGTTCGGGTGCGCGGACACTGCACAGGGATTCAAATTGGCTGTTTATTGGTAATTGTTTGAATACACGTCCGCTGTGGGCAGATTTCATGTACGATTCGCTGCTTCGGGTGACGCAACGGCCAATGCCGCTCAGTACAGGGCGGCACAAACCGTAGGGGGAGGCGTCACATGCGTGCTTTAAGGTCGGCATGGAAGGCCGCCCACTCCCCCTGTTCGGCTGCAACGCATTTGCGGTTTGCAGCCACTGATAAAAATTGGATGTTTTCACATGAGTTTCTCAGCACTGCGGCTCGCTGAGCCCATTGTTCGCGCTGTCTCCGCCAAGGGCTACACCACCACCACGGACATACAGGCCGGGGCAATTCCTCCAGCCATGGAAGGGCGAGACGTGCTTGGCACGGCCCAGACCGGCACTGGCAAAACGTGCGCCTTTGCTTTGCCGATTCTTCATCGCCTCTCGCAAAGGCGAACTAGGCCACAGCCCCGCATCGTCAAGGGACAGGAGCGCCATCGTCGAGTGAGTTTTCCAAGGGCGCTTGTTCTGTGCCCGACGCGCGAGCTCGCGACACAGATTCACGGCAGCTTCAAGGACTATGGCAATCATGTGCAGTTGAAGTTTGCCGTTGTGTATGGCGGCGTCAAGCAGTATCACCAAGTTCGGTCGATGCGTCACGGTGTCGATGTGTTGGTGGCAACGCCAGGACGACTCAAGGACCTTGTGCAGCAGAAGCTCATCGATCTCTCAGCGGTCGAAACGCTCGTGCTTGATGAAGCAGACCGAATGCTCGACATGGGCTTCATCGCCGATATCCGCCAGATCGAGGCAATGACTCGCAAGAACCGTCAGACGCTTCTGTTTTCGGCCACGATCTCAGAGAGCATCCGCAAACTTGCTGGTGATCTGATGCGAAACCCTGAGATCGTCGAGACCGCGCCTGAGGCTACGACTGTCGATTCGGTTGAGCAGCGGGTCATCGTGGTCGGGCAGCCACAGAAGATTCAATTGCTCGCCCATGTTCTTGGCACGGAGCAGGTGCACCGCGCACTCGTGTTCACGCGGACCAAGCACGGAGCCGACAAGGTCACTCGCCGCCTCCAGCAATGTGGAATCGCAGCCGATGCCATCCATTCCAACAAGTCGCAATCGGCTCGCAACTCCACCATGCAGGGATTCCGTTCGGGGGATGTGCAGGTGTTGGTTGCAACAGATATTGCTTCGCGGGGAATCGACGTCCAGTCCGTGACGCACGTCATCAACTTTGACATGCCGATCGATCCAGAGACGTATGTCCATCGAATTGGGCGTACTGCCAGAGCTGGGGCAAGTGGCAAGGCGATCACTTTCTGCTGCCATGACCAGCGCAAGATGCTTCGGGCTATCGAGCGACGGGCAAATATCACGCTGCCGGCTGCAGAGAATCTCCCAACGATGGCCCCAATGCCGCGGTCGACCGGTGCGGCGACAAGCCCAGTTTCGGAATCGACGTCCTGGAATCGCAGCGATCGAAAGTCCTATCGGGGCGCCAAGCCCAGTTGGAAGTCCGGGGGCGGTAAGCCCGCAGCGGGCAAGAAAAAGTACGCCAAGCGATCCGGTGGTGCGCCGTACAAGGAAGGTCGTCCCAGTTGGCGGAGCAAGGATGAGGGCAGTTCTGCTACGGGTAACCGGACTTCTGGAGCGAGCAAGCGTCCCACGCAGGACCACGCGAAGTCACAGCGATCCGACGGTTACACGCCTGCTTGGCGTGAGGACTCCGGCGGTAGCGCTGCGCCGCGAACCGGTTCTGGTGGAAAGCGATATCAGAAGAGCAAGCCCGCGAAGGCGAAGAAGCCGGGCGGCTCTAGGCCGGCGTGGAAAGGTCGCGATGAGGCGATGTCTCAGTCGAAAACCGCAGGGAAGAAGAAGTTCACTAAGGGTTCTCGCGGCAAGACTCCGGTTTCGGCTGGGTACACGCCTGCGTGGCGTGAGGACAGCCAGTCGCGTTCCGCGCCAGCTTCGGGTGGCGGCGCGCGGCGAGGCAAGACTGCTGGTGGTTCTTCCAAGCGATCGGGTGGATTCAAGGCGAAGTGGCAAAATGAGCGGAGCGGCGGCAAGCCGTCGTCGAAGCAGCGTCGCGGCGGCAAGTAGTCCGGCGCTGATCGCCCGTACTACTGATTGTCACGGTGTGTCGAGTGCATCATCAATAGCCGATTTGGGGATGTGCCGAGCATGTCTCGTTGCGGCTTGCGACGTACGTGGCATCGCGATGTTTACAGACATGGTCCCCATGCGGACATCAGGTTGAGCAGGTCGTCGATATTGACGACGCTGACTCCGCCACGCCTTGTGATTGGCCTACGGGCCGCTGATGGAATTGCTTGCCCATGGTCCGGGGCGTGGCCGTTCGTTGATCAGCGTGACCGTTTGGTCCTTACGCGCCGCCGACATGTCGATGTCGCGGTTTCCGTGCCACCCGACGAAAGTGCCAAGTGGCCACTGAGAGAGGCGGCTGACTTGGAAGGGAGGCCCGTCACCCTCGAATCGGAACTCAATATTCCAGTACACATTTTCGCGAGCAGCGTGCGGGCCGCGGCCTTTTGCGCCGCCACTTCGAAGTGGCTGCTGCAACTTGCGGCCCTGATCAACCACCATGTCTTGATGAAGATTGCGAAAGGAACAGGCGCGGTGACAATCCATCGCCAGCGCCTGGCCAGAACCACGATGAAAGACGTTGTAGTGGCTTGACCAGGACAGTGTCGTGCCATGCACGTGCGGCGCTTCGATCGAGAAGTCTTCGACCAAGCAGTTGCTGCACCAACTGAGTGAAATGGGGTGATGCATCTTGCGACCGCTGATAGCGATGTCTCGCAGGGTTGTGAAGCCACACTTACCAAGAAGAATTCCGCTGTCGGCGTTGTTGATTGTGATGTCAGTCAGGTTGCAGTGAACCAGCCCGTTTCCTGCGATGGCGTTAAAGCCCCGTTCCTTGAGATGCCCCGGATATTGCGTGATTGGAAAGTCGAAGGTCACGCCACGCACTTCGCATCCAAGAAGGTGGGGCTTTGCAAGCAGTTCTACCTTCCACGCGCTGCGGATGGGAGCCGGAAGCGGTGGGTCAATCTCTACGCGGCCGCGATCCATCGACATCACTTGCGCCCAACTGACGACACGCGGCTTCTGTGAAGCCTGGAGTTCACTGCCGTAGTCCGCTGGATCAATCACCCCGCCATACAGCCAGTGAAGGAGTGTGTCGGCATCGCGGTCGTTGTACCAGCGAACCTGTACCCAATCGCCAACGCGAGGTCGATCGTGATCATCAGACCACGCAACATCAAGAGACGTCGCGCCATCTGCGGCATCTGCAATTACTGTTGCGAGAACAGTTTCGGTACCACGTGGAGACAACTCCAGCATGCCGCCGGACCAACTCCATCGCCGATGTGGCCCTCGAAGTTCGGCCAGTGGCTTCGGGCAGTGCAGTACCGTGCCGCCGCCAGCATCGCCGCAGATTCGGACACCGGACGTAGAAACTCGCAGGGGCGCATCAAGCACCCAGCGGCCCGCCGGAATCTGCACTTGACCACCAGAATCGGCAACTGAATCTATCGCCGCCTGAATCGCCGAAGCGTCTCCAGTTTCGTCATCGGCAACAGCGCCGAAGTCGAGCACGCTCACAACCTGCCTAGGGCGTGGCAATTCATCACAGCCAGCCCGCGAGAAATCAGGCACGCCCCCAATTGCCAACACTGCGAGAATCATCATCCCATCGCTTCCTTCCATGCGGCGCATGCGAGCGGAACTGTCCATCGACTCGACTCGTAATGTAGCTTCCTGTGCAGCATGGAGATGCAGATCTGGCAGTCTGCAGGTGGCGTAGTGTCAGGCACATCAATACGCCATTTGCATTCCTGCCTCGGAATCCGGCGGTGAAATAGATGTCCCATGGACTCGTGCCGCTGAAACGAGGAATACCGGACACCCACCGAATCAACTCTGCGATATCCGTCGAGAGTGTGGTGTCGTCGCGCAGGCCGCGGGAAGGAAGAGCAGGCGATCAGGAGACCGCACGCCTCACTTTGCGGGAGGCTCTGTTTTTACAAACAGCCCCGGCCAGAGGCCGGGGCTGTTTGTAATAGCGGGGGCAGGATTCGAACCTACGACCTTCAGGTTATGAGCCTGACGAGCTACCAGACTGCTCTACCCCGCAGTCGAAGCGGAAATTGTAGCAGGGCTGCGACAAGGGGGTCAAGTGCGGGGGCGGCCCCCGGGGTAAGGGCCGTGGGGCGAGGCTCCTGACAGAAGGGGCGATTGTGGTCCGGCTTGATGAACCTCGCCGATAGAACTTGGCATGGCGGCCTCTCGAAATGTCAGTAGTGCTCGTGGGTTGCGTGGATCGGGCGATTTCGCCGGAGACCAACTGCCGCCGATCCTTCGCGTCTCGGCGGCGTGGCTGTTTTTGCTCGCTGGGCTTGTGCTTGCCGGGGCCGTCATGCTTGTGCCAGCGTGGCGGGATGTGGAGGCCGTTCGGTTTGAGCGTGATCGCCTTGAGGCGGCGTCCGCCTACCAGACGCGGCGGCTCGCGGCGACGCGGCACATGCGAACCGCGCTCGCGCAGCCCGATGCGGAATTGCAGCAGCGGCTCATTGCCTGGCAACTCAACCTGCTGCCTGCCGACCAGACCGCTGTTGCTCGGGAACTTCACGCCGGTGGCATTCTTGGCTGGATTGACAGCACCGTCGAGCCAGTCGCCCCGCCCAAGCCGCCGCCTGCTCCGACCATGCTCGAACACATCGTCTCTGGGCCGATGCGACTCTGGGTCCTTGCGGTCGCTGCGGTCATGATCTTTATTGGACTTGTTGGGCTTCCGGTGGTGTCGCCTGCGTGCAATGAGGCTGCGACGCCCGAGCCTGCCTGATCGCGCCGAACGGCGTGCGCTCGCACACGAAATACAGCAGTTTGCCGCGACACCGTACGATCCAGCCGTAGGGTGCCGCGATGCCCGCTTACGAGCACACCGGCCCGCCCAGGTCCTCTAATGAAGACGATGCGTGGCTTCGACTCACGGCCGCGGTCGGCCTGGGGCCGCACACCATCCGCCGATTGCTCGCTGCTTACGGCACGGCGAGCGACATTGTGATCGCAGCATCACAAGGGGATCTGGACGCTCTGGACGATGATCTCGCAAGTCGGTGTGGCGGCACGATCGCCGCGGCCATCCGAAGGAGTGATCCTCAGGGCGAACTCGATCGCCTTCATCGCATCGGTGGATGTCTCGTGCCGTTCGATGATCCCCGGTACCCGCGGCCGCTCCTGCAGATTCCCGACCCGCCGCCGCTGCTTCGAGTTGCGGGCGATGTCGAGCGATTGTGTGATATTGGCGTCGCGGTTGTCGGTACGCGGCGATGCGGCGCCACCGGACTTCAACAAGCCGCTCGCTTTGCCGGAGCGCTCACCGCCGCAGGACTCACCATCGTCTCGGGCGGCGCGCGGGGGATCGACGCCGAGGCGCACCGTGCGGTGCTGCGAACCGGTGGCCGCACCGTCGTCGTGCTCGGGAGCGGACTTGGTTGCCCGTACCCGCCCGAACACGCCTCGCTCTTCGATGATGTTCGCGGTGGCGGCGGACTGCTCGTGAGTGAACTTCCGACATCGCAGCCGCCTAGGCCCTCGCAGTTCCCGCGGCGAAACCGCATCATTAGTGGGCTCTCGCGAGGCGTGCTGGTCGTCGAAGCGCCGACTCGAAGCGGTGCCATGCTGACTGCGCGGCTGGCCGTTGAGCAGCACGGACGCGATTGCTGGGTGGTCGCTGCGGGGGCGGAGCGGCTGCGGGCACGCGGAGGAATGGAAGCGGTGCGTGATGGATGGGCCGCGTGCGCGCTGGACCCGGGAGATGTGCTTGCCGATGTGCTCGGCCGGGACGCGCCCGCGTCTGGACCATCAGACGAGCCAGGGCCCACGCCGCTTCCCGCGCTCGATGTGGCGCAGCGAAACGTTATCGACGGACTCCGCCGAGGCGGCGCGCCGCTTCCATCACTGATTGAAGTGTCTGGCGGTTCTCCAGCCGCGGCGCTTCAGGCGCTCACCCATCTGGAGCTTCTTGGGCTGGTTGCTCGCAGCAGTGATCTGGTCAGGCTGACGCCGACTGGGGTTGCCGTCGCCGCGGCGATTCGCCGGGGCGATGAGGGCGAGTAAGGATCGCACCGCGTCGCTACCCGTCGTAACGCCGCATGACGCCAACAACGATGCCTTGAATGCGGCATTCCTTGACGATGATCGGCTCGAAGGCTTCGTTCGCAGGCTGCAAGCGAATGCTGCCGTCGGGCTCGCGGAAAAACGTCTTGAGCGTCGTCTCGCCATCCGGAAGGAGCGCGACGACTCGCTCGCCTGGTCTCGCGGTGTCGGCGCGGCGAACGATGACGTAGTCGCCGTCGAGAATGCCCTCGTCTTGCATCGAATCACCAGTGACCTGAAGCGCGTAGGTGGCACCGGTGCTGCCGATCCGCGGCCCGAAGACGTGTTCAAGATCAAGTGTATCGCTCTGCTCAAACTGCTCGATCGGATAGCCCGCGGCGATCCGGCCGACTAATGGGAACTGCAGTGAGCTCGTCTCGTCGGGAAGGCTCGTGCCTTCAGCAAGCGACAAAGAGCGTGCCTTGTTCGGCTCGCGAACGAGTACGCCCTTCTTGATGAGTGCGCCGACGTGTTCGAAGACCGTGACCTTGCTGACGCCGAGTGTGTCGGCGAGTTCCTGCATCGTCGGCGAATAGCCATGCGCGACGAGGTTGTCGCGGATGAGCTGGGCAATGTGCAGTTGTTTGGGCGTGAGATTCATCTTGAGCATTCTCCGTTGGCGCGAGCGTGACGACACGCTGGGTGGCGCATGAGGGCTTGGCTTGTGTCCAGTCTTCGGGGCCGGGGCGGTGCGCGGCAACAAGGCCGAGCACCTGGGCGAAACGCGCTGCTGCGCGGGGATCGCGAGCGAGGGCCGATGGGCAGGCCACGGTCTGGCTGACCTCATGCAGGGGCTGGTGGACGGTCCGCCGCACGAGACAGCCGTTCTCTTCGACCACGGCTGTGCGGTAATCCCCTCCAGGGCCTGTCAGAACCAGTGGCATGCTCATCGGTGTCCTCGCTTCCTTCCCGATCCGTGTACTGGGCAAGATGCTGCTCAAGCAACCCCACAACTTGCTGCCTGTACCAGTCCTGCCGCTGGGGGCAGTTTGGGGTGGAGACACAAGATGTAGTAGTTCGGTTGGCATGAGCAGGGCTATTCGTCCAGTTCGTTGTGATGACTTGAGCATTCCATCGACCACTTTGGTAGGGATACGTTAGGCGAACAGGGCCCAAACTTCAAGTGTGAGGCAAATCGTGCCTGAGGGGGCCTGCAAGGCGGGGTTGGGGGCTGGTATCGTCCGCCCGCGATGAGCAGCACCGCCCCGACACCACTTCCCGGCTCCGAGCGATCGTGCTGGTCGCTGCCTGAGGATTGGACATTTCTCAACCCTGGAAGTTTCGGGCTGCGGCTTCGTGAGGTGCAAACCGCTCGCACGGAACTGCTGACGAGGTGGGAGGCCCAGCCGGTCGATTTCATCGAGCGTGAGTCGCTTGCGTTGTACCAGTCGAGTCTTGAGCGTACCGCCTCCTTTCTGCGAGCCGATGTGGATGGCTTTGGCTTTGTGAGCAATGCCACCGAGGCCATTGATGCGGTGCTGGCAAGCCATCCGCCTCGGGGCGGCAGCATTCTTCTCGGCGATCAGGTCTACGGGGCCGTGGCGGCTGCATCCAAGTGGGTGACCCGCACCGGCGGTGCCGCGGGCGTACAGACAGTGCGGGTGCCGCTGCCGGCGATGTCAGCCGCCGACATCGTGGCTGCGTGGAAAGATGCCCTCGATGCGGGCGGCGTAGGGCTGGCAATCGTGGACCACATCACTTCCGGAACGGCACTGGTGCAGCCTGTTGCCGAGATCACCGCAGCGTGCCGTGAGCGGGGCGTGCCAGTGCTTATCGACGGCGCGCACGCGCCCGGCATGCTGGACCTCGACATCAACGCGATCGGCGCCGACTGGTACGCCGGCAATCTGCACAAGTGGGTCGGCGCTCCGGCGGGTGCGGGTTTCCTCTGGACCGCTCCGCAGCATCGCGACACCACCAGGCCGCTGGCGCTGAGCCACGAGGCTAATGAGGGGTATGCCCAAGCCTTTCTCTGGCAGGGCACGCGCGACTACACGCCGTGGCTTGTCGCGCCCACGGCGATTGAGGCGATCGAGCGGCGGTGGGGTTGGACGCGGCTACAGGCATGGCAGCATGAAATGGCTTTCTGGGCAGGGGGGGAAGTGTCGTCCGCACTTGGAACCTGCGTCGCCGACGGAACCGGCGGCGCGCTGACTGCTGCGATGATCTCGGTAAAACTGCCCGGCGAATACCAACGCCGCTATTCAGACCGCTTCGTGTTTCGCGATCTTTTAGCTCGCGATCATCGGGTCGAGGTCGCCATCGACGACAGCGTGGGCGATTGGTGGTTGCGAATGTCTTTCGGGCCATGGGCACGGGCCGAAGACGTGGCCCGGCTTCTTGAAGTGCTGGCCGCTACTGCGTAGCCCGCGCAACGATGAGTTCTTCGCGGGGAAGTCGTCGCCGAGCAACATTGGCTTCGGCCCGAGAAGCGAAACCGCCGCACTGCACCAGCCACCAGTCACCACCCGAGTCCTGCCGTGAGCGAACGACGACTGGCCCGAGACCGGCACCGCCTGCCGATCCCTCCAACCGCTCCGCGTGGGCGTCCGCCGATGCGCGTTTTCGATAGGCGGCCGCCTGCAAGACATACGCGTGCGATGTCGAAGTGGTGTCACCCTCCAGCCGGCTTCGCCAGCGGCCCGTGGCCAGTGTGTTGCCAGCTGTCTCGGCCGCAGCGAGCCCGCGGACGGCGGCCTGCCGCCGGTCGGAGCCCTCAAGCAGTGACCACGCCCGTTCGTATCGCCGCAGCGACTCGGCGTAGTCGCACCGCTGTGTGGCGAGTTGGCCGAGCATGGCCTCGGCGCCGCCAGCGATTCTCGGAGACGATGATCGTATGGCTTGTTTGAAGAAGGTTCGGGCCTGCTCGTCGTGCCCTTGTTTGAACTCGGCCAGTCCGCCATACCAAGCCGCCGCCGAGGCATCCGAGGAGCCACCGCGGGCAACCACCGAGGCCGCTGCGCTGGCTGCCCCATTGAGGCCTTCGCCGTAGAGCCGCTCAACCCGCTGCAGGCTTGAGCCACCGCGCTTTGGTTGGCAGGCTGTCAGTGTGGCGGCAGCGAACAGGATGGGCATGACGAAGATGAGGGTGCGGCGCATGGTTGCAGCGTATCTCCTGTTGACTCTCCCAGTTGAATCGGTCGGAACCACCCTCTAGCCCGAATCATCGTGGGCGGATCAGTGCCCTCGCGGGGATGGATTCCCTGCGGGCCCTCACGCCAGCGTTTCCAATCAGCGTGTTAGCCTGCCCATTCATGCGGTTGATCAAGCCCATTTTGAGGCATTGGATCCGCCACCCGATGCGAGTCTGGGTGGAGGACGATTTTCGAAAGTGGAAGGGCTACATGCTCTGGGCGGCCTCACGGCATCTCGCGGGGGCCATTCGAGCGAAGTCAAATCGACCCAACATCGGCGTGCTGCTGCCGACCGGTGGGGCGTTCCCCGTTGCGCTCGCGGCGACCTGGATGCTCGGGCGGACCATTGTGCCGCTGAATTATCTGCTGGCACGCCGCGAACTCGATTACATCATCGACCACGCCGAACTTGACCTCGTCGTGACCGCCGGGCCAATGCTTGAGAAGTTCGGCGCGATGCCTGCGCACATCCAGACGATCGAATTGGATAAGCAGAAGTTCAAGGGCATGCCACCGCTCTTTCGCCCAGTTCAGTGCGGAGACGATCACAACGCGGTCATCCTCTATACCTCCGGGACCTCGGGTATGCCCAAGGGCGTGCAACTCTCGGTCGGAAACATCGCGGCAAATGTTGATCAATGCATCAAGTGGGCAAGTTTCACATCCAAAGACTGCTTTTTGGGCGTGCTTCCGCAGTTCCATAGTTTCGGATTCACCGTGACGACGGTCCTTCCGATGGTGCTGGGCTGCGGGGCGGTTTATACGGCCCGCTTCCAGATGTCCCGGGTACTCGATCTGCTTCGGCGCCGCCAGCCAACCGCCTTCATGGCGATCCCCTCAATGTTCAATGCGCTTCTGCAGTCAAAGTCCGCCAAGGTCGAGGACTTGCAGTCGCTTCGGTATCTGGTCTCGGGCGGGGAGCCGCTGCCCGATGCGGTGTATGACGGATTCGCCGAGCGATTCGGAATCCAAATCTGTGAGGGTTACGGACTCACGGAGACGGCCCCAGTCACCAACTGGACACGCCCCGATGAGGAACGCCGTGGGGTTGTCGGGCGACCACTTGATGGCGTCGAAGAAATCATCGTCAGCCCCGACAACGGCGCACGCCTCGGACCGGACATTGACGGCGAGGTGCGTATTCGCGGGGCCAACATCATGAAGGGCTACTTCAAGGACCCCGATGCGACCGCAGCAGCCTTCGACGATGAGGGATTCTTCTGTACGGGCGACATGGGTCGGTTATCTGAGGACGGGTTCCTCTCGATCACTGGACGCATCAAGGAAATGCTGATCATCGGCGGAGAGAACGTGTTCCCACGCGAGATCGAAGATGTGCTCCGCCGGCACGAAGCGGTGCTCGACGCCGCCGTCATCGGCGTGCAGGATCCCGTCCGCGGCGAAGTGCCGCTGGCCTTCGTGGAAATCATCGACGACGCCGAGGTCACGCCTGATACATTGCGGAGATACTGTCGCGGCCCACTTCCGGGATTCAAAGTTCCTCGGGAAGTACGTATTCTGGACGCGCTTCCGCGAAATCCGACGGGCAAGTTGCAGCGTCGAGCTCTGAGCCCTGAAACCGGAGTGGAGACGACCAGTGCCTGATCGAATGCGTCTGACACTTGCGCACAGTCCTGATCCGGACGACGCCTTCATGTGGTGGCCCCTGGTCGGACTGGACGGTGATCCGGCCATCGACACCGGCAGATTCGACTTTGAAATCGTGACCGGTGACATTGAGTCGCTCAATGCTGCGGCAGAACGCGGCGCATACGACGTCACCGCAATCAGCATTGCGCACTATCCCGCTATCAAGTCGAAGTACATCCTGACGGCGTGCGGCGCTTCTGTAGGCGACGGCTACGGTCCGAAACTCGTCGCCAAGCCGGGATTGAGCCTCGATGACATCAGACGCGATCATCCCGTAAT
The DNA here is from genome assembly GCA_024230295.1 of Planctomycetota bacterium. GTDB lineage: Bacteria > Planctomycetota > Phycisphaerae > Phycisphaerales > SM1A02 > UBA12567. The sequence continues at coordinate 38,444 of JAAERN010000049.1, read as the reverse complement.
CGCCGTGCCAGGGGCTCGGACGACTGCGCTTGCAACCAGCCGGCTTCTGCTCGGCGAGGGCATGCGGTGGGAGGCCATTGCCTTTGACGAGATCGATGAGGCCGTACTCAGCGGCCGGTTCGACGCTGGCGTCGTGATTCACGAGGGTCAACTTACTTGCGAGCGGATCGGCCTCGAAATTCTGGTGGATCTTGGGGCTTGGTGGAAAGCAACCCGAGGCTGGCTGCTGCCCCTCGGAGGCAACGCGGCCAAGCGGGACCTTGAAGATCGTGGCGGCCCAGGAACGCTTGCCGCGCTCACGCGGGTGCTCTCGAATTCGCTCGCTCACGCGATGAAGGAACGGGAAACGTCTTTGGAATACGCACTTACGTTTGGTCGTGGCATCGCCCGAGATGACGCCGACGCATTTGTCGAGATGTACGTCAACGCCTGGACGCTTGAGTTCGGCCAGCAGGGCGAATCTGCCGTACAGGACTTCCTTTCGGCGGCTCATGAGGCCGGCATACTTGACAGGCCGGGTATTGTGGACTTTGCTCACTCAGAGCCGGCCGGTGCCGGCGAGTGCGGCGCGGCAGGAGTGGAAGCATGAGCGCGATGGGGCCCCCTGGAACTGCGGCAGGATTCAACATCCCGGTAGTGCGGCAATTCAGCATCTTTCTGGAGAACCGCGTTGGGCGGCTGCTCGATGTGCTTCGGGCCTTCGATGACGCAATCGATGTGCAAATCCACTCGCTGGCCGTTCTCGAAGCGACGGACTTTGCCGTCGTTCGCATGATTCCAGACAACGCCGATGCGACCCGCCTGCTTCTACGAGAGCGTGACCTCGCCTTCTCCGAGATCGACATCATCGTGACCGAATTGGACGAGGATCACGAACTTTCGAAGTTGTGCCTCTACCTGCTCGGGGCAGAACTGAACATCCAGTTCATGTATCCCATCATGGGCGATCAGCCCGTCGCCGGACCAAGAATGGCAATCTGTTGCGACGACAACCAGTTCGCCGGGCAGGTCCTTCTTAGGAAGGAGTTTCGACTGCTGGGGGCGGCGGATCTTCGGTAGGGGCGAAGGGGCGTTCAAGCAGAATTGATAGTGGCACGCGGTCGCCCTGATCGTCCAAGACGATCGGGTCGTACGGGTGCGCTCGTCGGCGAGTGATGCGGACCTTGTCGAGCACATCCCCCTCGTTCATTTCGCGAATGACATCGAGACCAGTCAGGACCCGGCCGAACGTCGTTCGCTGATTGTTGAGGTGCGGCGCCGGGAAGTGCAGGACAAAGAAAGTTGTGTCGGCGCTGTCGAGTCGACTGGTGCGGTACGCCACGAGATTGCCCGCGAGGATCGGCCGAGATTGGGGCAGTTCGTGCTCATCGGGAATCGTCCATGGAGGCATGCCGTCGTCTTCGCGGCGATCGCCCAAGATGGTGCGAAATCCGCGGTGGACCTGACCCGCAGGATGTCCGTCGAAGTGACCCCGGTCCGCGGCAGCGATGAAGGCTGCAACGGTATTCGGCGCATCGTCCTCAAAGAGTTCCACTGTGACCTCGCGTCCCTCGATGACGAGCATGGCAAGTGGATTGTCTGCATTGGCGGCATCGGCGGCCCGCTTCTCAACTTCTGCCGGCCAGCCCTCGGCGGTGATCTGCCTCAGTGGGATCATGTACTTCAGACGGCGGAACAGCCCCGGTCGTCCCGAAACTTCGAGCGCGTCCATGTCAATCGATTCGAGCAGTTCGCGGGCCCGCTCGAACTCGTGATCTGCATAGTGCACATCCGACCAGAGGTAGACGTGCGCCGGATCCGTTAGCAGCGCTTCCGGGACGCTATTCATGAGTCGCCGTGCTGCAGCGAATTGGTTGGCATGCCGGTAGCCGCGGGCCGTTGCAATCAGAAGTGGGAGGTCGTCCGGCTCGTTGGCTCGAAGCGACTCGCCGATCGAGGCCGCCGCCAAGCCATTGACTCGGGCGAGAATGTCGAGTTCGCGGGCAGCCTGCGGGAGGGTTGCGGGGTTGGCCGCGAGCGTATCGAACCGGGCCCGAACCGCCGCAGGCCCTTCCGCGAGCAAGGTCTTCATAAGCCGCTGGGCGTAGCGAATCGCATTGGGGCGGCTGGTGACGAGTTCCTCCAGCACCTCGCGCCCCCGTGAGGGATCCTTGCCTAGCCAGTACTCCGCCCAGGCCAGCCCAGCGGAGATCTTGCTCGGCGCTATTGCGAGCAGCGATCGCATGGAAGCGTCGACTTGCTCATCGTCGCCCAGCATCATCGCAATTGTGACCATGACTTCCATCCCGCGAGGGTCGCTCGGGAAGTCGGAACTGAATGAGCGTGCCTGCTCCATCAGCGCTGCCGCCTTCGTCCGCCAGGCGGGGTCATCAGGTGATGGTGGGGAGATGGCCGCAATCTCGGCTGCCAAAGATGCTGCTGCTCGATCAATAGGCGCCTCAGAACTGGCTGCAGCCTGCGGCGAAGCCGATGGCGTGAGCGGAGGGGCGGCCATGACACATGTGGACGCCAAGAACAAGAGAAGAATTCGAATCATGTGAGTGGGCATCGGATCGTGTGGCCTCCGAGCGTTGGCAATAGTAGAAGGATGCCGCTGCGAGAGTTACAAAAAAATCGGAGACGAAACCCCTACTCCGTTGTCGGTGTTGTGCTTGTTGCTGCATTCACAGGGACATTCACAGCAGGGCACCAGTCTCGTGGAGATGGAGTTGGAAATTATCTTAAAATTTCTTATCAGCAGTCGTTGACGCGGTCCGTTTGGATAGTATTATTTCGCCCGTCGGGTATCCCACCCGGCACCAAGTTTGCCCCCGGAAGGGCTCGGTATGCGGCTTTGCCGCTGCCGGGCCTTTTTTTTTGCGAGTACCTCCGCCGGATGGCGGGCATTGGTCTTGCCCGCGGGTGTCCTAGCGACTCCCGACTTCCGACTCGCCACTTCCGCGAGGCGACACGGCGCGTTGCGCTGCAGCGAGTGCTACGGCCAGAGCGTCGGCGGTATCGGGTTGGTCCGGTACTTGGGAGAGACCGAGCAGGGCTGCGACGGCGTGCTGGACCTGTTCTTTGCTCGCTCGTCCGCTGCCGGTGACCGCGCGTTTGACTTCGGCTGGTGATAACTCGTCGATGGCGATACTTCGCTGCTCGGCCGTGAGCAACATGACGCCTCGGGCATGCCCCATCTGCATGGCGGTCTGAGCGCGTTCGCGGTGAACGAAGACCGACTCGATGACAACGAGCGTCGGCGTGGTGTCGATCATCAATGTGGTCAATGAGTCGTGCAGGAAGGCCAGCCGCGCGGGTAGTGGCTTGCGCTGGGGAACACGGATGACACCAGCTTCGATAACTTTGGTCGCCGTGCCAGTTTCGTCTACTTCGATGCATCCGTAGCCGGTATAGCGCAGGCCAGGATCGATTCCGAGCACTCGAAGGGTGCCCTTCATGAGGCGTTCACTGCCAGCGTGTCTGATTCGATGAGTCCGTCTCGAAGACGGACAACGCGTTCGCACCGTTCGGCCATCGCGTCATCGTGCGTCACCATCAGAATGGTCCTGCCCTCAGCATGAAGTTCGTCAAGCAACCCTAGGATGGTTTCTCCGGTGGCGGTGTCGAGGTTTCCGGTCGGTTCGTCGGCGAGCAGCAGGGCAGGGTTGCCCACGAGCGCACGCGCGATGGCGACCCGTTGCTGTTGGCCGCCAGAAAGTTGTCCCGGCCGGTGCGTGAGTCGATCGCTCAATTCGACCCGGTTGAGCACTTCTCTTGCACGTTGATGACGCTCATCTCGCGGTACGCCTTGATAGAAGAGTGGTACTTCGATGTTTTCAAGAACCGTCAATTCGGGGATGAGATTGAATGATTGGAATATGAACCCAATGCGGCGACCACGAATGGCACTCAGCGCCAAGTCGTCGAGCGTCGAGACGTCTTCGCCCTCAAGCCGGTAGGTTCCCCGAGTGGGTTGATCCAGACACCCCAGAATATTCATGAGCGTGCTCTTGCCCGAGCCGCTCTGCCCCATGATGCAGATGTAGCGTCCTCGCTCCACTGTGAGATCAACGCCGCGGAGTGCTGCGACCAAGACACTTCCGTCTGGCCTGCAATACTCGCGGTGGAGGTCCTGAATCTCGATGATCGCGTCACGATCGAGGGGCATAGATGGATGATAGGGCAGGCCCGCTACCATGCCCGCGCGATGAACGATTCTGCTCCCAAGCATTTTGTGGATCTTGCAGCGCAGTACGACCTCGTGCCGGTCTCACGGCGAGTACTGAGCGATCACCTGACCCCTGTTCTGGCGTACCGGCGACTGGTTCATGGCGACGCTCGCACGGATACCAGCTTCCTGCTGGAGTCTGTCGAGGTTGGCGGATCGGTTGGGCGGTTCAGCATCGTGGCGGCTAAGCCAGTGCTCGAAGTGTCAGCGAGACGAAATGACGTCACGCTTGTGGATCACCGAGACGGCACGACCCGCAGCGAGACCCATGCCGATCCACTTGAAGCGGTTCGAGCGATGACCTCGGATGTTCGTGCGGCTCCGGTGGACGATCTGGTGCCGGGTGGGACATTTCGAGGAGGCTGGGCTGGATGGCTGTCCTATGACACGGTTCGATGGCTTGAGCCAGAAGCCATTGGCGAACACGCAGCACCGACCGATGACCGTGGTCTGCCGGATATGCACCTTGGCCTGTACGAGTCGGTCGTTGTCTTTGACCATGTGGACAAGACGCTTTCGATTACCTGTTGGGCGGATCTGCGAAGTTTGTCGCCTGAGGACGCATGGCGGAACGCGCAGAAAAACATTGACTCGACGCTTGCCTTCTTGGCAGAGGATTCGATCAATTTGCCTGCTGGGCGAGTGGATCTTGAGTCGTCGTTGTCAGCAGCCGAACTTCCCGGTACGCCGAGCATGCCACGTGCTACATTCGAGGGTGCCGTGGAGCGGTGCATCGAGTACATCCGCGCAGGCGACATCTTTCAGGTGGTTCCATCGCAGCGGTTTGAACGAATCAGCGATGTTGATCCCTTCGACGTGTACCGCTCGCTTCGAGTCGTGAATCCGAGCCCATACATGATCTACATGCAATCTCCCGACGCAATTCTGATCGCGTCGAGTCCGGAGATACTCTGCAAGGTCGAGGGTGATGAAGTGACGAGCAGGCCGCTTGCCGGAACTCGGCGGCGGGGCGGCGACGAGGCTGCCGATGTGGCGCTTGAGCAGGACCTCTTGGCGGACGAGAAGGAACGTGCCGAGCACTCAATGCTTGTGGATCTCGCCCGAAACGATCTGGGAACGGTGTGCCGATCCGGAACCGTTGCTGTGGACCGATTGATGGACGTCGAGCGGTACAGCCATGTGATGCATATCAGTTCGACGGTGTCCGGTCAGCTCAAGCAGGAACTCGACTGCTGGGATGCGCTGCGACGATCGCTCCCGGTGGGAACGGTCAGCGGCGCGCCGAAGATTCGTGCCATGCAGATCATCGACGAACTCGAGCCCGTCCGCCGAGGGCCGTACGCCGGTGGCATCGGCTACGTGTCATTCAACGGAGACTTGGACGTCGCCATCGCGCTTCGAACGATTGTCGTCCCAGCTTCGAAGCCAGGACCGCCGTGGTCATTCCACTTGCAGGCGGGCGCGGGTGTCGTACTCGACTCAATTCCGGCGAAGGAATATGAAGAGACCGTCGCCAAGGCAGCAGCGCTGGGCAGGGCTATTGATCTTGCCGAGGTGGCTGTTCACGAAGCCGACTGAGACTGCAGCCGTGTTGCAAGATCCTCAAGGTGTGAGCGAATGCCTTCGTGGCCTCGGTCGAGTGTGACGCCAAGGTCCTCGGCCAGCGAATCAGTTTCGAACATGTTCTGCGGCTGGCTCGGGCTCGATGAATCGATGTCGACCTGCGTATTGAGCAGTTCACACGCCATTGCGGCCCAGTCACTCCATCGTGCGTAGCAGTCGGCGAGGTGGTAGATGCTCGCCGTCGGCACATCACGCGAGAAGGGGGCGGCAATGGCGGCTGCGACATCATCGACGTGCACGAACTTTCCACCACCGGGGCGTGTGAATGCTGAGCCGCGCCGTACCTGTTCGAGAATCGTGGCACCGATCGAGCGGGTGAGATTCGGGTCGATGCCGTACACCGCTGCGGGGCGAATCACCGTGAATCGCAGATTGTGTGAAGCGGCAAGCGCCCAAAGGTGAGCCTCGATGGCTGCCTTGCAGGCACCGTAATAACTTCCGGGGCGTGTTGGGTGCGCGTGGTCGATGCGGCCGTTCCAGGCGGGAAGCATGCTGTTGTGGACGGCGACCGAACTGACAAATACGACTGGGAGCTCCATCTTGGCTGCCCGGTCGAAGAGTTCGATCGACGCGATGAGGTTGGTGTCGAGATGCTCCGCCATGTGGCCGTCTTGGATCAGATTCCAGTTGACAGCGTTATGAATCAATCCGTCCGCACCCTCCAGCAGGCGACCGTGTGAGACGCGATCTTCGGCCGATCCGTCGATAAATGAGTCAACCGTGGACGCGATGTGGTCACGCCTGCTCTGAGGCCGCACGAGGGCGCGAACCCGGTGTCCCTGCTCAGCGAGAAGGCGGATTGTGACCGAGCCGATGAAGCCGCTGCCGCCGGTTATGGCAATGTTCATGCCCCTAGCCTATCGCAGGCTCCCGCATCTGTAGAATCCGTGCCATCTTCATGCCCCGATCGATCCGATTCCGACGCGTTCTCCGATTCTCGATCTGGGGCGGCATCGCGATTGTCGTGGTGCTTGGTGTCTTGGCGGTTCTTCTGGCCTATCGGCCGGTGACGTTCGCGGGTTTCGTTGAACGCGCACTCGGAAGGATCATCGGCGGCGACGTTGAGATTGACCGGATCGAGTGGATCGACGGGGGCGATGTGGCGATCGGTGGGGTGAGCGTGCGTGTCCCAGATTTGGCCGGACCTGCTGGCGAGGTCATTGTGATCAATGACATGACCCTCCAATGGTCATATGGCACAGATGGTTTCCACGTCGACAACATGGTGATCCATGAGTCGCTGGTTCGCTTGGTGGAGCAGGGCGATTGGGAACTGACACTCGGTGGTCTCCATCTAAGATCCGCTCTACAGGATCGACCGGCGACATCGGAGCGTGATGCAGGTCAGGTTGATGCCCCGCCAGTTTCATCGTCTGGCATTCCCCGGATTTCAATCGAGTCCGTGCGACTCATCAGCGGCGAATTGGTAGGGGATTCATTTACTGTTGCAGGCGACGCCTTCTTTTCCGGGACTGTGACGCCACTTGCGGATGAGCCCGACAGTGCGTCCTTCGCTTTGCGTGAGCGGGGAAAGGGGGGCGCTTCCTTCGCTGGAACCGTGGATCTCGCGACCGAGTATCTCCATGCTGTAGCGCGAGGCGTGTCGCTTGGCATTGATTCTCAGCAACTTGTGCCCTTTCGATCGCTCCGCAGGATTGCCAGCCAGCTTGAACTTGAGGGAGAGGTGGAGATTGACATTGAGGTTGGTCGGAATGTGCTTCCAACAGCATCAATGGAACTCTTGTCGCTTTCGCTCCGCCTAGATCCCTCGGTGTTTGGTGAGCCGAAAGACTCAGGATTCTGGAAGATGTACAGAAATGGGCAGGTGGACGAGGAGTCGGTTCCGCCCAAACTGTTTGTCGAATCTGGATGGATGAAATTTGAGGGCGATACTTTCAGCATCAGTGGTGCAGAAGGGTATATCGATGCTGGCGCGAGGTGGATTGACGCTGTGCAATTGCCTTATCACGTTGATCTCAATGTGTATCAACTCCCAGACATTGGTTCCATGGACGACATGGAGCAGGCCGCAGGGATTTTGGCCGATGTTCCGTTCGAATTGAGCGTCAGCGCGCACGATTTCAGTTTCCTGCCCGATCGAGGGGCTGTCGTTCCTAGTGAAATGGCACGCATTCTCAAGATGTTCGAAGTGAGCCAGTGCGATGTTGACATGGCACTCACGCTGAATCGTCAGGAGCAAGGTGGTGACACTGAGGCGAGTGGCAGGCTGGATCTTTCCGGTGGTCGTGGTGCATACGAAAACTTTCCCTACCCACTGCACGATCTTGACGCCATCATCGAACTTCGAAACGATGATATTCTTGTGAAGACTCTGGTCGCCAAAGGCAGTGATGAGTCGACGGTGCGTATTCGTGGTCGTGTCGACGCCAAACGTGGGATTGATCTAGAGGTACAGGTCTACGCTGAGAACGTGCCCCTCGACGAGGTTCTGCTTGATGCCGTGCCTCCTCGGGCCGAGGTGACACTCAGAGAAGTGTTCAGTCGAGAGCACATCAATGAACCCGCGGGCAATGGATTCGCTCATCAGAGAGTCGATCTGGCGCTGTTGGTCGAACAAGAGCTTGTGATGACTTCTTCTGGGGATGAAGATTATGAACTCAGAATTACTGGCACGATTCCGTTTCAAGATCTGCAAATGACCTGGGCGGAGTTTCCGGTCACGCTCGATCTGAAAGAGGGCTGGCTTCGATGGGCCGACGACATGATGTTCTTGGAGCAAGAAGACGGTACGCCGATCTCAATTGAGACATCGCAGGGCGGCGGCCAGGGGACACTTGCCGGAGCGATTCACATTCCCGAGGGGGATGGCCCAGGGGGTGGATCGATCGACTTCGCCATTGACGATGAACGTATTGATGCGAATCTGCGACAGGCGATGCTTCACGTCAGCCGGGGGGAAACTGAGCCGTTGAGCAAAGGGGGGCTTGAAGGGATTCTGCAGGCCACGGGTCATGTGGCCATTGAAGGAGACGATGTTGGGTTTGATGTTTCGACCACGCTGAGACGTGGTTCGCTCTTGGTTACGCCCTCGCTGACGAAAATGATTGGAATGGATCTCAACGGGCCACTTGGAGGCATGAGTCTTCTTCACTTGGACGGCACGATTCGTCTCGGGGATGAGAGTGGCGTGGTATTTGATCCAATGCTGGTGCGAGCGGGCGGCATTGATGCCCAGATCGTTGGAACACTGGATGGTCGTGACGCGCTTCGGGTGGATGCAACTGGACTGAACATAGGTCGGTGGGTGTTGGACTATGTATCAGGCCGCGTGCGGTCAATACTGTCGGATCTGTGGACTGTGCGAAACCCGGCCGGGCAGTTTGCAATATCAACGCTGCTCAAGGCAGATTCAGAAGGCACCCCGAGTGTCACCTCGCTCGAAATTGTCGATGTAGATGTCGAGTTGGAGCCGGCCCAACGGGTTCTACTCCGCGACGGCGTGATACGTTTCGAGGAGGAACAGGTCGAGTTCGCCGCTGTCCGCGCCGCGGTCATGGTTCCTGACGTCGGTGTGTCACAATTGGAGATGCGTGGCGTTGTGCACCTTGGTGATGGAGATACTGACCTCAAGATTGACTCCGAATACATGGTGTTGGAATTGCCGATGCTCGGCGATCTCATTGCGATTCTCGCAGGTGATGAAGGCGACCGTGTTTGGCAATCCATGCTTCCGCGTGGAGACGTTGCTTTGCATGCGATGTGGCAACAGACGCGGCATCACAATACTTGGGGTGTGGAGATCGAGCCCCGCAACGTGTCTGCCATGTGGCGAGAAACGCGACTCGAGTTTGCCGATGGCGGCGGAAGTCGGCTTCGGCTTCAGCCGGAGGGATTGGTGATTGATCGGCTCGCTGGGGAGGCGGGCGGAATCGACGTCGATGTTGAAGGCCTCTTTGGATTCGAGCCACATCGCGTGCGTATTGGCGGCGTGTGCCATGGGAGTTTGGAGTCAAGTTTGTTGGCGGCGTTTGCGGGGCCATCGTGGAGCCGTGTTCTTCAGGATCTCGAGTTCGCGGATCAATCGCTCACCACCATCGATGCGATTGATGTGAATCTAGAAGAGGGAGCGGGCGGCTGGTCTGGGGCAATCGGCTGTGAGATAGCTCTACATGAAGCCGCCATGACGACCGGAGTTCGCCTCACAAAAGTATCTGCGGATGTTGAGGTGGGGATCCAACTCTTGAACGATCAACCGCTGTTCGATCTTGTCGTGCGTGATGCCAAAGGGCTGGCTATCAAGGCGCCGTTTCAGGGTCTGCGAGGTCGGATCGTCAGCGCTCCAACCCCTGATGAACCCGATCGTTTGGAACTCGATGCTCTTGTCGGAGAGTTGGGGGGAGGCCGTGTTGTCATTGACGGCGCTGTCGAGTCCGACTCATGGCGCGTCGATATCGCTCTGGCAAATGGTCGTCTTGCTCGGCTGTTCCCAAGCAAGGATGCGAAAGACGGCGAGGCATCACCGACAGGTGAGGTTGATGCAGCAATTCATTTACGGGGTCAGCCCGGGCATCCCGAGAAGTTGACGGGGGCAGGGTCATTTCGAGTGCTGCGTGGTCATCTGCGAACGCTTCCAGCGTTCGTGGCGATTCAACAGGTGCTGCACCTCTCGTCGCCAGTCGTCGGAGCATTGGCATTTGTAGATGTCGATTTCGTAATCCAGGGTGGCCATGCGATCCTTGAGACCATTACATTGGCAAGTGGCCCGACTGGGCAGGGAGGATTCAGTTTGGTGGGCGAAGGGACGCTTGAGATCGAGACCATGGAGGTCGATGCCGACCTCCGGCCACGAGGCGCCTGGCCGATTGTCAGTGATGTGATCGGGGCGATTCAAGATCAACTCTACGGCGTCACAATGACAGGTCATATTGGAGATCCTGACGTCGGGTTTCAAGCCTTCCCAGGGCTGCTTGGTGGCCGCAGTGGGCGGTGAATCGCGCGCGGGCGGATCTGCCGGGTACAGTACGCGGTTCAATGGATAAACAACCACCCCGACCGAATACAACCAGAGAAGGCCTTCGACGAGAAGTCGAGCAATTCGTTCAGTCACTGGCCCCTGATGTGCCCGCCGAAAGTAGGGCGCATGTCGAGGACTTGATGCGAACGGGGATCCGCCTACTCGATGATGGGAGCGACGACGGCCAACTTCGCCTGGTGAGTCGAGCCATTCGTGAGATCCGCCACTCTTGGGTGCTGTTCAATCAGTACCGCGGAACACGGAAAGTCACAATCTATGGTTCAGCGAGGACGCCCGAAGATCACTCGGACTACATCGCGGCGAAGGAATTCAGCGCGCTCATGGCGGGGCATGACTGGATGACGATCACGGGTGCGGGTGATGGCATCATGAAGGCTGGTCACGAGGGGCCGAGCAGGGAATCAATATTCGGACTTCGCATCAGGCTTCCCTTTGAGACTTCCGCCAACGCGGTTATCGAGGGAGATCCAAAGCTCGTGAGTTTCCGGTACTTCTTCACTCGCAAACTCATGTTCATGGCCCACGCCGATGCGGTCGCCGTGTTCCCCGGTGGCTTTGGAACGATGGACGAACTTTTCGAGTGCCTGACGCTCATCCAGACCGGCAAGTCGAATGTCATCCCTGTGGTTCTGCTGGAGGGAGAGGGCCGCACCTACTGGGAGGATTGGCTTACCTTCATCACCGAGCACCTCTGCGACAACGGGTGGATTTCCACCGAGGATCTCTCGCTTCTTCATATTGCGGAGAGCCCAGAGGATGCCGACAGGCACGTCAGACTCTTCTATCGCCGGTATCACTCGGCCCGCTACGTCGGAGCAACCTACGTTCTTCGCCTTGTGACTCCACTGAGCGACGCGCAGGTTGCGATGCTTGGTGAAGAGTTCGCGGATCTAGTTGACGGGGGCGAAATGCGTCAGTGCGATGCTCTGCCAGGCGAAACCGATCATCTCGATCTGCCGCGACTTGCATTTGCCCATACCCGCCGTGGGTGGGGGCGGGTTCGCGAACTCATCGATCGAATCAATTTACTGCCGCTTGACGGCACATGCTGACTCGCCTCGCCTCGGCCATCCTCGTTCTGGCGGGGTGTTCTGCAAATCCCGAGGTCGCCACGGCGCCGCACGAGATGTCTGGGCCAACGCCCATGACACTTCATGTGGCTGGCGAAGGCACCGAAGTTCATGCGATCCGAAGTAATGCAACGATCGGTGAGATTCATAGAGCCGTATTGAGATCAGCCGCGCGCCGACTTACGAACGAGGCCGACGGGGAAGCTGGTCTGGAATTGGCTGTTCTTGACGTGGACGGTATCGATGCGCTCATTCGTGCGCAAACCGGTGCTCGAATGGTTGTGCCGGACTGGCTGGGAATTCCGGTTCAGTGGCACCGCGTGGCTGTCGGCCCGGCCTCGATGATCCAGGTTCGATCTTGGCCGTTGATTACGGAGCTCGGGCCGCGAGCGGTCGTGGAATACCGGGTAGTCAGTGATGGCGGCACCGCAGCACGTCGAGAACTCCTGGTTGTGCCAGGCCAAGCCGTTGTGTTGATGGCGGGTGCGGCCACGTGGCCGGCAGATCCCGACTTGAGAGACCCTCCCGTTTCGATGGCTGCAGCCGCCATGGGCTGGTCGCGGGACCAATCGGATGCCGCCATCGGAATGATCCTGCTCGTACCCAGATTCGAGCCCAGGTAATCGGCGGAGACCGTGAGCGATAGAATGCCTCGATGCGATTGGAAGAGGAAACATCACAGCCACCCCTGAGGTCACCGGAAATGCGGAGGCGTTTTTCGTCGAAGCCGATCAGCGGCCTCTCGCGGCTGCGTCATATTGGTCCCGCAGGTGTCTGGCCGACGCTGCTGACACTTGGGAATCTTGTCGCTGGCTTTGCTGCCATCCACTACGCAGCCAAGCCGGCCACTGAAGCCGGTGTCTATGGCCCATGGGCGTGGAGTTCTTTGACCGTAGCTGCTTCATTGGTGCTGCTTGGAATCGTGCTCGATTCTTTCGATGGCGCCGTGGCTCGACTCACGGACAGCGTGACCGAAATGGGCGGGCAGTTGGACTCACTGGCCGATGTGGTTACTTTCGGCGTGGCACCTGCTTTCATCATGCTCAACCTGCTGAGCCAATATCTTGGTTCTGCGGAGCCCATTGTGAGCCCAGGGGCCGGTCATGCACTTGGCAAGTTCTGCTGGGCTATTGCGGCGATCTACGTATGTTGTGGCGCGCTCCGGCTCGCACGATTCAACGTCGAGACGGCCAGCGGTCGCTTGGGTGACCATATGAATTTCAGAGGCTTGCCGAGCCCAGGGGCTGCGGGCGCGATTGTGGGATTGGTGCTGCTGCATGAACACGTCGAGGCGATCCGGCAGGGATCAGAGTCGGCAATCCTCTCGGGAATTGCTGCTGCCATTGTGCTGATCGTTCCAATCATCGTGCTTCTCGCCGCGATCATGATGGTGTCAGCGGTTCCCTACCCGCACATGGCCAACAAGTACCTTCGCGGGGCGAGATCATTCTCTTATCTCGTTCGAGCAGCCATCGTGCTTTCGTGCGCGATCTGGTGGCTTCAAGAGACATTGGCAATTGTGTTTGTGCTCTACGTTCTTTCGGGACCGTATCGGATCTTGACCGGTCGAGTTGAGCGCGGTGCGCCCCTGGAGGACGCTGTATGAGTGTACGAACCAGATTTGCGCCCAGTCCGAGCGGTCACCTGCATGTCGGGGGCGCTCGCTCTGCGCTCTTCTGTTGGGCATATGCCGCCAACCATGACGGGACATTGCTGCTTCGAATCGAAGACACCGATCAAAAACGATCGAGCGACGCGGCCAGCAGAGGCTTTCTGGAAGACCTTGCGTGGCTCGGGCTTGATTGGGACGAAGGTCCGCAGTGGCATGGGCGTGGCGGCGGCGATACCGGCCCCTACGAGCAGTCAAATCGACTCGACATCTACGAGAAGTACTTGGCTCAATTGATTGATTCCGGCCACGCGTACCGCGCATTCGAGACGCCCGAGGAACTCGCCGAGGCTCGCCGTGCGGCGAGACAGGAAAAACGAGCCTACCGGTATGACCGCGCAGCCCTCGATTTGGATCCGGACACCGTGGCCGCGTGGGTTGCCCAAGGGCGGCCGTTTGTGGTTCGGTTCAAGGTCCCTGGCGATGCCCCGATCGTGATACAGGATGCGGTTCTCGGCGAAGTGCGGGTCGAACCGGGCGAATTGGAAGACTTCATCATTCGCAAGGCCGATGGATTCCCGACCTATCACCTCGCAGTTGTCGTGGACGATCAGTTGATGGGCGTGACACATGTCATCCGTGGTCAGGAGCATCTTGCCAACAGTCCAAAGCACGCATTGCTTCAGGATGCGCTGGGCTTTGACCGCCCCATCTGGGCGCATGTGTCGCTTATTTTCAATCCGGATGGCTCAAAAATGTCCAAACGCGATAAGGACAAGGCCCTCCGAGCGGAAGTGCGTTCGAAGGGGATCGAGAATCCGCCGGAGGGGGCTGGCATCGAGGCCGATCGGTGGCAGGCGTGGCTTGGCGATAAGACGATGCAGTTGGAGACCGAGGAAGCAACGCGGCTGGCAGGCCTTCTGGGGATTCAACTTCCCGCCATCAATGTCGATGACTTTCGAAGGTCGGGATACTTGCCCGAGGTGCTGCTGAATTATCTAGCCCTTCTCGGCTGGTCCCCAGGTGGCGACCGAGAGCAGTTTGATCTCGCATTCATCCGGGAGAACTTCAGTCTGGACCGAATCGTCAAGAGTCCGGCGAAATTTGATCGTGCGAAGTTGCTTGCGTTCAACCTCGACGCCATTCAGGCCATGGACGACGATCAGTTTGTCGTGCGGCTCCAGGCGTTCTGCCAAGACTTCGAGCCAGCCTTTTTGGAAGCTATGACGACGCACCAGTTCAAAGTCTTTGCGCTTGCGAACAAGGCAAGAAGCAAAACCTTCCTCGATCCGATCGAGTCGGGGCGTTTCTTTGTTCAGGGTGACGATGAGATTGAGTGGCCGCTCACCAAGCCGCTTCGCAAGGCGCTCTGCAAGGGTGAACCTTGTGGATTCGACCGCCTCACTGCCGTGCGGGACATCCTTGCCGAGGCGGATTCATGGACACCCGAACATCTTGAGACGATCCTGACGACATGGGCAGAGACACACTGTGAGGGCAATCTTGGGAAAGTGGCGCAGCCGATTCGTGTGGCAGTAAGCGGTGGATCCGTGAGCCCTCCGATCTTTGACACGCTCGAGATTCTTGGTAAGGACGCAACGCTCACGAGGATCGATCGATGTCTGTCACAGCGTGAGTCCATGCAGGAGTCCTCCACATGAGTACTCCGGCGACGCTGAGCGTGCTGCTCGATGGCTTGATTGACTACGCAGGACTGTTTCCACCGGCGAAACTCGACATGCAGCCCATGGTCGACACCTATCGCCGTGTGATGCTGGACCCTCGTGGGTGGATGGTGGGGCGGATCATTGTTCCGGTGAATCGACTTGGTGAATTCGAACAAGCTGCGGCATCGCTGCTTCCAGATGAGGAAGAAGCCGATCCTTGGTGCCTCAGTGTGCTGACCGCGCCTTGCGGCGACGAGACGTTGGGCTCTGATCTCGACGCGATTGACGCATTCAATGCGCGTCACGCGGAGGCTTCTGCTGGCAAGGCCATCATCGATGTCATCGAACTTCGAGGATCCGATGCTGCCTCGATTGACCGGGCACTGGATTTGCTCCCCGACGCGGTATTCCCATTTGTGGAGATCCCGGTTGAGAGCGATCCTCGCGGTTTGATCGCTGTGCTTGCCGGTTCCGAAGCGGCTGCGAAAATACGGACCGGCGGCGTGAGCCCGGACTTGTATCCATCGCCTCGAGAGATTGCCGAGTTCATTGCTGCGACTGCCGCGGCGGGCGTTCCCTTCAAGGCGACGGCGGGCTTGCACCGCCCGCTGCCCAATGACAATCCGGATGTGCCAGCCCGGCAGCCCGGATTTCTCAATGTCTTTCTGGCTGCTGCGGTGGCATTGCGTCATGAACTCGCAGCCGAAGACATTGAGCGTCTTCTGGAACTGACCGATATTGGGGGGTTCAAATTCGGCGAGACCGAGGCGAAACTCGGATCGTATGAAATCACGCTGGAGGAACTCGAAGAAGCGAGGTTGAGTTACGCCATCTCCTTCGGATCCTGCAGCATTGATGAACCATGGGAGGACCTGCAGGCACTCGGCCTGCTGGGCGAGGAATCGAGGGAGCATGTCTCGTGAGTATTGACGCTACGCATGACCCGGCTGCTCGCAGCTGGGTTGAATTAGCGAATGAGGAAGGTTGCGACTTTCCTATCCAGAACCTGCCGTTTGGCGTATTCGCAGGAAAAGGTTCCCGAGGTCGCATTGGTGTGGCAATCGGCGATCAGGTGCTCGATGTGGCCGGCGCCATTGAGACGGAGGCTGTCACGTTCTCGGGAGAAGTCGCGTCTGCCTTGTCAGCGGAGACGCTGAATGACATTATGTCGCTCGGTCCGCCCGCTTGGAAGGCCGTGAGAGCGACGCTCTTTTCGCTGCTTCAGGAAGACTCGCCGCGTCAGGATCGCTTGCTCAGATCAATGGCCGAGACGACCATGCAGTTGCCGGCCGCCATCGGCGACTACACCGACTTCTATGCCTCCCGCCATCACGCGACGAACGTGGGTCGGATGTTTCGCCCTGACGGTGAACCGTTGATGCCAAACTGGCTGCACCTTCCCGTCGGTTACCACGGACGGGCGAGCAGTATTGCGGTATCAGGAACGAACGTCACGCGGCCAAGTGGGCAGTTGAAGCCCGAGGATGGCCCGCCCGTCTTCGGCCCCTGCAAACTTCTTGATTACGAGTTGGAGTTCGGCGCCTTTGTTGGCACGGGTAATGAAATGGGAACGCCGATCGCGATCGGCGAGGCAATGGACCATCTCTTCGGCGTCGTGATCCTCAACGATTGGTCGGCTCGCGATGTGCAGAAGTGGGAATATCAACCGCTCGGTCCGTTCAACGCCAAGAACTTTGCGAGCACGATATCTCCGTGGGTGGTGACAATGGATGCGCTGCTGCCATTCCGAAGCGACGGGCCCGCTCGGCAGGATGATGATCCGCCGCTGCTTGAGTATCTGACGCCGGTTCGCGGAAGCGGCGACGCGATCGATGTGACTGCCGAAGTGCACGTGTGCTCGCAGGCAATGCGGGAATCGGACATCCCCCCGATGCGTCTGAGCCGCGGGACGCTGGCGAATCTCTCATGGTCGTTCTCTCAAATGCTCGCGCATCACACAAGCACCGGATGTCCGATGCGGCCGGGTGACATGCTTGGTAGTGGCACGGTCAGTGGTCCCGAGAAGGACTCGCGGGGTTGCCTGCTGGAACTCAGTTGGCGAGGTCAGGAACCGATAGATCTTCCCGATGGCACGCAGCGACGATTTCTGCAGGACGGTGACACGCTGACAATCAGCGCCTTCTGTGAACGTCCAGGCGCGGCTCGAGTGGGGTTTGGTTCGTGTGAAGCGACGATTCTGCCCGCCCGCTGAGTCATCCACATCGATTTAGCGGTCCCGATTGCCGTCTCCCAAGCAATAGGGTTCGGACTCAATGAGTCGGATTTGTGGGTGGGATGTCGATTCGCGTGGCATCCGATTCGATGCCCGTGAAGTTCGGTTCCCAATCCTTCCAGACAACCCTCTGTGGGTATCAACGCCAGCATCGTTCAGGGGGAGCGATATGTAAGGGCCAACTTCGAACGGGCGTCATGAATCACGTCGAGGCGACGGGTTCTCCGACCGGAATTGGCTTCCAGTCGGCCCAAGACGCCGGGTAGTCGACATCGTCAATTTCCAGCGCCGCAGCTGTCGGGTAGAGCGGCTTGAAGGTGTCGCACATGACGACGAGTTCGTCGGTGTACGTTTGATCAAGGGTGTTCTCAACTGTCCCCGGATGCGGGCCGTGCGGGATGCCCTGTGGGTGCATCGTGATCGAGCCTTCCGAGATGCCCCGCCGCGCGGTGTACTTGCTATCGCAGTAGTACATCACTTCGTCACTATCGACATTGCTGTGGTTGTACGGGACCTTGATCGCCTCGGGGTGGAAGTCGAGCATCCGTGGGCAGAATGCGCAAATGACGAAGCCGCCACCGGCGAAGACCTGATGCGTTGGCGGGGGCATGTGGTGCTTCGCCACGATGGGGCTGAAATCATCCGCGTTGAAGCAGTACGGGTAGTAGCAGCCGTCCCATCCGACAATGTCGAGCGGGTGATACGGGTACGTGTATGAGTGCACGCTGTTGACCGCCTTGATGCGGACCTCGAAGTCGCCCATTTTGTCGTAGGCCAGCGGCATTTCTGGGATACGCAGGTCGCGTTCGCAGTACGGCGCATGCTCAAGAAACTGCGACGTTTTCTCGGCGACGTACCGTTTCGGCGGAAGGATGTGCGAAGCGTTGGCGGTTTCGATGCACAGAAACCTGTCGGCAGGGGCGTCGGCATCGCGAGGATCGAACTCCATGCGATAGATCGTTCCCTTGGGAATGACGACGAAGTCACGGGGCCAGAACTTGAGCGTCCCGAACATTGTGTACAGCGTGCCGGTTCCGTGATGGATGTAAAGGCACTCGTCACCCTGACTGTTCTTGAAGTGGTAGTCCATCGGCTTGTCGGGAACACAGATGCCGAGTTCGCAATCGGCGTTGCCGAAGAGTACGGTTCGCCCGGTGATCGGATCGCCCTTAGGCGCTCGGTCCATCGACTTGAGGTGGCGCATCCGCATGACGTTTGACTCGAGGTATTCGACCTTGGTCGAATACTCGCACGTCCAGCCCGTGACCTGCGTGGGCGGATGGATGTGGTACATCGTTGATGTCGGTCCGTCGAAGCCTTCCGTACCGAAGACCTCTTCCGAGTACAGCACGCCGTCGGGGCGGCGGAACTGAATGTGTCGCTTCGGGGGAATCTCACCTAATTTGGTGTAATAGGGCATCCTCTACCTCCAGTTGCAGATTGTAGAGTCCCGGACGATTCGGTGGTGGTCCGGACCTTTCAGGAAGTCGTGCTGCTCGCCAGGTGGGGGGTATCTCGCCCCTCAACACGCTGCGGGCGGCTTGCCTCGCCGCTCGGCAGGGCCCCCACATGCCGATCAGCGCCAAGCAGATCGCTGACATCCACGACGCCGCTGCCCTTGAGATCCCAATCGGGCTCGCTGGAGCCGAAGGCGGCCAGCAGACCGAACGAATCGGGGACGTCGATATGACCATCGCCATTCGCGTCGCCCGAGCAGGGGCACGCGTCGTCGAAGGTGTTGCCGCAGAACGAGGAGCCTGCCACTTCGCCATGGGAAAGGGGAAGCAGACACGCCGCCGGTGTGCCTGTCTCCCTGAAGTCACAGTCAGAGAGTGAGATCAAAGTCTCGCCTTCGACGTGCAGACCCCGGCCGACATGATCTTCGAAATTGCACGAGAGGAACGCAATGTTGGCAGCCCCTTCGCTCCCCAGGACGACTGATACGCCTCTCGCACACAAGTGGCTTGCTCAATTGAGATCCGCATGCCTGATCCAGACTCCGCTACGGCTATGCTGGCCATCATGAAGCATGTCGCGGTGGTCACAACATCCCGAGCCGACTGGGGCCATGTCGAACCGGTTCTGCGGGCGATGCGGGGGCGGATGCGGACATCGCTGCTCGTCGGCGGTGCGCACCTTGAACCGCGGTTCGGGCTTACCATCGAGGCCGTCCGGGCGGCCGGCTACGAGATCGCGGCGAAGATTCCCTTTCTGGCCGCTGACGATTCGGACCGCGGCATGGGGGAGGGTATTGGGCGCGGGGTGGTCGGCTTCACCGAGGCGCTCGACCAGCTTCGCCCTGATCTGCTGCTCCTGATCGCCGATCGTTTTGAAATGCTCGCGCCCGCCGCAGCCGCAATGGCACTTCGCATTCCGATTGCGCACATCGAGGGCGGCGAGATCAGCGAAGGCGCAATTGACCAGCAGGTGCGTGATGCGCTCACCAAGATGAGTCATGTGCATCTGGTACCGACGCAGGATGCGGGCGATCGCGTTGTGGCGATGGGGGAGGAGCTGTGGCGGGTACACGTTACGGGCGCACCCTCGCTCGATCATCTGCGGCTCGACGCAATCCCTGAACAGGCGCAGGTGGAGGCTGCCATCGGCATGCCGCTCGAGCCCCCGCCGGTCGTTGTCGCCTTCCACCCCACCACCATGCACCGCGACACTGTGGACGAAGCGGAGGTCTTTTTCGCAGCGATCGAGCAGTGCAGCATGCCGCTTGTCTTCTGCTTCCCTAACGCCGACGCCGGGTACGCCCGCATCATCGCGATGGCCGAGGGCATCTGCGAGCGTCGCCGCAATGCGGTGCTTCGCGTCAACCTCGACCATCTTCACTACTGGGGTCTGCTCCGCAACGCCGTTTGCCTGGCGGGCAACTCAAGCAGCGGCATCATGGAAGCCGCATCGATCGCGTTGCCGGTTGTGAACGTCGGCATTCGGCAGCAGGGGCGTACCAGGGCAGCAAACATCATCGATGCGCCAGCGGAGGCCACCGCGATCCGTGCGGCGATTGGTGAGGCGTGTTCGGCGGACTTTCGGGCGCGATTGGAAGGCATGGTCAATCCCTACGGCGACGGCCACGCCGCCGAGGCGATCGTCGCAGCGATTGAGTCGGTGACGCCAGGTGAGGCGTTGCTGATCAAGCGTTGCGGCGGATCATGAGTTCCATTCTCCCGATTGCGGGGGATCCACTGCGAGGAATCTAGCCCCAGAGAGGTTTTTGCCCCCGAGCGACCTCATTCCTGCCCACAGTGCGGCGGGCAAAGGGGGCAGGTACGACTGCGTTTCTTCAAATCTGCTGACAGAAATACCTTGGATCAACGGATTCCTTGTGACCGCAGGCCCAATCGTCAAAAAACGGGGTCCGCCCAACACCACGAGGATTATTCACACCATGACACACAACACCAACACCAACACCACAGCGATGATCGCCGCCCTGGCAGTTCTCAGCACGCTCTCAGCGACCGCATCCGCAGCGACGCTCGCCATCAGCACCTTTGACACAGGTGACGAAGGTTGGATCTCGCAGCGGGGGCCGACGGGCAGTCCGTATACCGTGAACTGGAATCCCACCGGTGGTGTGCCGACCGGGCATATCAACTACTGGGATCATACGAGTTACGACTATGAGTTCTTCTCAGCCTCGTCGAGTTTCCTGGGCAGCGGCGACTTCTCCCAAGCGGCCGGCAACGGTGGCGTGTCCTTTGATTGGGGCACCGACATGGGCTCGGCTTCGCAAATGCTCCAGATCGCCTTTACCAGTACATATCTCGGTAGCACGGTGCTGTGGACAGAAACGCCGGCGACGATTGGCCCAGGCTGGACGAACTACGACTTTGCGTTTGATTCCACGGCATCATGGATGATTGAGATCAACGGCGCGCCCGTCGTCGCTGCGACGAGCGCCGACATCAGTGGCGTATTGGCAGTTGTCAATGGCATGTTCATCACCGCCGACACCGTCGACGGCATGGATGGCAACTGCTGGCTCGACAACCCCATGATCTACTCAGTCCCGGCGCCCGGCGCCTTCGCTCTACTCGGCCTTGCGGGTATCGCCGGCACTCGTCGCCGCCGACGCTGAACGCCTTGAGCATCACAGCAAAGAATAGGGTCAGGTACCACTTCGGTACCTGACCCCTTTGCTTTGGTTGCTGCGCGGACATCTCTCCCCAAGGTGGAGATAGGATCGCCGCTACAGATTCCCGCGCCGGTCTTGCTCGAGTTCAAGCGACTCGAAGAGGGCCTTGAAGTTGCCCTTGCCGAATGACTGACTGCCGCGGCGGCCGATGATTTCGAAGAAGAGCGTGGGGCGGTCCTGCAGCGGTTTGGTGAAGAGCTGCAGGAGATAGCCCTGATCGTCGGCGTCGATGAGAATGCCGAGATCCTTGATTCGCTCGTGATCCTCGCGAACCGCCTCGTGCCCATGCTCGGTGAGGGTTCGGTCGACACGCTTCCATACCGACTCGTAGTACTCGTCTGGAATGCGGAGGAAGTCGACCCCACGGCGGCGAAGTTCTGCAACCGATTCAACGCAATCGTTGGTCCGGAATGCGAGATGTTGGACGCCCGGTGTCATGTCGTGCCATTCCAGATACTCCTGAATCTGGCTCTTCTTTTTGCCAGTGGCAGGTTCGTTGATCGGAAACTTGATCAGGTTGTTGCCCGATGCCATGACCTTTGACATGAGTGCGGAATGTTCTGTTGAAATGTCCTCGTCATCAAAGTGCTTGAACATCGCAAAGCCGAGTATGTTCTCGTACCACGAGACCCAGTGGTTCATCTTGCCCTCATCCACATTGCCAACGCAGTGGTCGAGGAACATCAGCCCGCATGGATGCTGCTGGTTGTATTCATTGACAGACAATTTGCCAGTCTTCTTGAAGCCCGGTTCAAAGGCGCCACCCTTCTTGACATTGGCAATGTCGTAGTCGCCTGTGCGGCTCACAAACGAATGCACCGCGCGTCCATAGGTCTTGATCCCTGCCGTAGTGACGGCTCCGCATTCGTCCGAGATCGTGAGGGGCTCATAGGCAGGCTCGGCGCCGTTGGCGATGGCCTGCTTCCACGCTGCTTCAGCATCCTCGACAGTGAAGGCGATGTCCTTGACACCGTCGCCATAGCGAAGGAGTTCTTCCGAGGCTGGATCGTTCTTAGACAGCGGTGTTTCAAGCAGGAGTCTGATGTTGCCCTGCGTCAGCAGATACCTCGCGCGGTCACGACTTCCAGTCGTGAGGTCTGCCATTTGTTCGATGATGAAACCGAAGGTATGGGCATAGAAGAAGGCGGCCTGCTTGGCGTTGCCGACGAAAAAACGAACGTGATCGACGTCGATCAGATCGAGTGGGCCGGTGGCGATCTCCGCCTGCGAAAGGTTTGCAGTGGTCATACCGATGCTCCCTAATAGGGTTCCCCTTCCTATGAGGGAACGATCCGAATGGATGCGCATCATACAGCACCTGCAAGACGTGAATCGAGGATGTATATCCGCCGAGACCGATGCAGGTCAGTATTTCAGCACGCTGTGTACTTCCCGTGGCGTGATTTTGGAGGCGCCACCGAGGGAGAGCAGTTCAATCAGGACCGTGATTCCGACGAGTTCGCCGCCCAGCGCATCGATGAGCTGACAACTCGCTTCCATGGTGCCGCCTGTTGCGATCAAGTCATCGACGAGCAGGACGCGCTGCCCCGGCGTGACGGCATCGGCGTGGATTTCGAGCGTGTCGCTTCCGTACTCGAGGTCGTAATTGCGGGATTCGGTGTTTCCCGGAAGCTTGCCGGGCTTGCGAATCGGGACAAATCCAGCGTTGAGGGCCCTTGCGAGCAAGGTGCCGAAGATGAATCCTCGAGATTCGGCCCCTACGACGACTTCGATGTCGGCGTTCCTGAATGGATTGACCATGAGTTCTGCCGCGAGTGCCAGCCCAGCCCGGTCTCGGAGCAGTGGGGTGATATCGCGGAACAGCACCCCCGGCTGCGGGTAGTCAGAGATGTCGCGAACAAGCGATCGAAGGCGTTCCGGCATGCATGGCTCCTTCCGGTCGCCGGGGATCGTAGAATGTGTTGGCCATGTCTGCCAAGAAGACCACATCGAAGTTAGAGATTGTTGAGCCTTTGGGGCAGCGGGTGCTGCTCCGGAAGGATGAGGATCGCAAGACGACCAAGGCGGGCATCCATCTGCCTGACAAGATCGAGATTCCGACCATTACCGGGCGAATTGTCGCTGTGAGTCAGCAGATAGAGTCGGACGACGACTGGCCCATCGCTCAATATGACCGAGTGCTGTTCAATCCAAAGCGGTCAGTGCCGGTCGATTTTGAGGGGGATAATCGCCTCTTTGTTGTGCCAGTCGAGGACATCGTCGCCGTGTTTCGGCGGGACGGCTGATCCGCAATGAAGGTGTCTGATCCAATCCTCGTGCCAGCCTGCGCGGCCCCGAGGGGTCTCTCAATTCGGGTGCCGGGATCCAAGAGCCTCTCATGTCGCGCCCTCGTATTGGCCAGCCTTGCAGAGGGGACCTCGAATCTTCGGGGCGTGCTTCGGGGTGAGGACACAGACGCGCTTGCAGGGTCGCTGGACGCCCTTGGTGTCAAGGTGCAACTGAGCGGAGATCACGCGACTCTCGGCGGCGGGGGCGAGTTGCGGGCGAGCGTAGATCCGCTCAATCTCGGACATGGGGGCACGCCTGCGAGGTTCATGATCGCAGTGGCCAGTCTGGCAGTAGGCGAGACCGTTATTGATGGAAGCGATCGCTTGCGTGAGCGGCCGATGAAGGATCTGGTCGATCTGCTTCGGTCGCTCGGCGTTGCGGTGTCTGCCGAAGACGACGGCGCACACCTTCCAATCAAAGTGTCCGGTGAGCCGTGGTCGAAACGAGTTGTGGAAGTCGGCCAAACTGATTCCAGTCAGTTTCTCTCGGCATTGCTGCTTGTGGCACCTCGCATGCCGCTTGGGCTTGAGATGCGGCTTCTTGCCGCGCCGACAAGTGCCCCCTATCTGGCGATGACAATCGCGGAATTGCGGCGATGGGGTGTCGAGGTGACGGCCGCCTACGGCGATGGATATGCAGCTCGGATCGCAGTGTCGCCGGGCCCGATCAAAGCGAGGGATGTGAGCATTCCCGCCGACGCCAGTTCGGCACTTTTCTGGGCCGTTGCCGCGGCCATTCTTCCGGGTACACAGTTGAAACTCTCAGGCCTTCGTCTGAGTGATGGGCAACCTGATGCTGCTGCCTTTCCGGTGCTTTCTGAGATGGGTCTTCAAATGAAGGCGACTGAGGACGGCGTTCTCGTCGAGTCGCCCGAGCGACTCAGATCGGTAGGGATCATCGATTGCCGCAACATGCCCGATGCTGCGCCAGCGTTGGCTGTTGCAGCATGCATGGCCGACGCGCCGACTCGGTTGACCGGGCTGGGGACGTTGCGGGTCAAGGAATCCGATCGCGTGGAAACAATTGCATCCGAGCTCGCAAGGGCCGGGGCATCGGTTGAAGTGGCCGGAGACGATTTGGCGATTGTCCCGACCCCGCTGCCTGAATCGCCGGAGGTCATTCAAACCTGGCAGGATCACCGGATCGCCATGGCAATGGCGATATTGGGGCTTCGAAGGGGCGGTCTTTCAATCGCTGACCCGGGGTGTACGGCCAAGAGTTATCCCGGTTTCTGGGAAGACCTGGCCCACTTTGCCCAGTCGGCTCCGAGTGGAGATACTGCCCAGCCATGAGACCTTTTTGGCACATCGCGCGGCGGCTCCTGAAGCGGCGAGGCATGTTGGTTTCGGCCATGGCGCTGGCATTTCTCTCAGCTGCCGGGCTCGGCATCGGCCTGCTCAGTTTGGGCCCGATACTCGAGCAGATTCTTCATCCGGAAGCTGGGGGTGGCCTGCGAGACCTGGCTGAGCAGGCCAACGCCGCGGGTGGGTTCTGGCATGTCCCCGATGGTCTTGTTCAGATTCTCCCGGAAGGGCAATTCAATAGCGTGCTCTTTCTGATCATTGCAATTTGGTGCCTGACAATCGTCGGCGCCACGGCGAACTTCCTGCATCAGTATCTCAGCCAGACGCTGACGACGATCACGATTGCAGAGATACGCCGTGACCTCTTCGATCATGTTCTTCGACTTCCACTTTCCCATGTGACCGGGAAGGGATCTAGTGAGTACACGTCTCGGATTATTCGAGATACGGCAGGGCTCGAAGCTGGACTCATCGGACTGCTCGGAAAGTCGGTGGCGCAGATTTCGAAGGGGATCGCTGCCCTCGCCGTAGCGGTCATCTTTGATTGGAAGATCGTTGTTGTGGCGTGCTTCGTGGCACCCATTCTTGGTGTGACGCTCCGGAAGATTGCCAAACGGATTCGCCGAGGATCGCAGGGATCTCTTGCGGCGCAGCAGGATCTTCTTCGGCTCGCGAGCGAGCGCATTCAGGGGTTGCGGGCCGTCAAGACCAGCACTGCGGAATCGACCGCGGGCGAGCAATTCGAAGAGTCGAACAGGCGGGTCGTGCGAAATGAACTTCGCATGCGAACCGCCAAGGCTATGAGCAGTCCGATCATGGAGACGCTGGCGATCTTTGTTCTGGGATCCCTCGCATTGTTGGCGGCAAACAGCATTCTCAGTGGAAGCCTGCCATTCGAGCGATTCCTGCTCTCGGTGGGGGCGCTGGCCGTCGCTGGCGCGTCCTTCAGACCACTGGCGAACATCGTCAACGACATCAGCGCGGCGTCCGCGCCGGCCCAGCGGATTCTTGACGTGCTCGGCGAACCTGTCGAACCAGAAGCGGGCGCGGCGCTGAAGCGGCACGCGGAGTCGCTTGAACTTCGTGATGTGACGTACACCTATCCCGGAGCGCCGGTGCCAGCTGTGCAAGGGGTGAACCTCAATGTCGAGTTCGGCGAACACGTTGCCGTGGTCGGCCCCAATGGGTCGGGCAAGACAACGCTGCTGAGCCTCGTGCCTCGGCTCCTGCATCCGGACAGCGGCCAGATTCTCATCGATGGAGTCGATATCACGGGCGTGAGCCTCAAAGACTTGCGGTCGCAGATCGCCGTGGTGACGCAAGAGTCCTTCATCATGCATGGCACGATTGCCGAGAACATCGCATTTGGTGTTCGGCATGCATCAGAGTCGGACATCGTGGCGGCAGCCAGTGCCAGTTGTGCAGCCTCCTTTATCGATGCGCTTCCCGATGGCTATAACACGGCCATTGCGGAACACGGCGCGACGCTCTCGGGGGGTCAGCGTCAAAGAATCGCCATTGCCCGCGCTTTGCTTCGCAATCCGGCCTTGCTCATTCTCGACGAGGCAACAAGTCAGGTTGACAGTGAGTCGGAGGCCGCGATCGCCGAGGCGATTCGGGGCGTCTCGAATTGCACGGTTCTGGTCATTGCGCATCGCTTGACGACGGTTCTTGAATGCAGCCGAATTCTCGTGCTTGATGCTGGCGGAGTTGTGGATTGCGGCCCTCATGCTGACTTGCTGGCCAGGTGCGGCCTCTACGAGCGGCTTATCAAGACGCAGCTCGTGGCGGTGGAGACGTGAGCCGACTATCTGTTCGGAGTGCGTTGGTACTCCTCGTCGTGGCCGTCATACTGGTCGGTCTTCTTCGCATGCTCATTGATCGAAACCCTGTCACAGGTGAACTTGGACTTGCCTGGCCTGACGCGGCTTGGAGCAGTTTTCGAGTGACCGCGGTCACTGTCTCGTTGCTTTCTGGAGCGGCGCTTGGGTTGGCGGGGATGCTGCTGCAGGCGGCGCTGCGGAATCCTCTGGCCTCTCCCTCAGTGCTGGGCGTCAGCAGTGGTGCAGGACTCGGAGTCATGCTGGCCCTGTTCATCGCGCATCAATTGGGCGTTGCCGAGCCCCCATGGGGAGTTCCGGCTCTCTTCGGGGCCGCTGTCGCTGTGCTTGTGGTCGTGCTGTTGGGCCGCCGCGATGGTTGGCCGGACCCGGTATCGACCATCTTGGCGGGAGTCATCGTTGCGACGATGGCCGGCGCCGGCATGGTCTTGTTGCAGGGTCTGGTTCCTGATGGTCTGCGCGGGCGGTTTCTTTCGTGGGCGCTTGGAACAATTCCGGAGATCGTGCCATCCGGCGCGATTGTGGCGATCGCGACTGTGTTGGCGATTGCAGCACTCTGGAGCTTGGTGGGCCACGGCCGGCTCGATGCGCTTCTGGTGGACCATGCCACCGCTGAAGCCGTTGGAGCGGCACCCGGCGGCGCGAGGTTGTGGTGTTTGATTTTTGCAGGAGTCCTCACTGCGATCACCGTGTCCCTGTGTGGACCTCTCGGGTTTGTCGGGCTCATTGCGCCTCATCTCGGACGACTTCTGGTCGGGGCAGCGCACCTCAAACTGATCCTGGCGACGATTCTGTGCGGGGCTGTGCTGGTATGCGGTGCTGATGTTCTGCGCCAACTGATTGATGTGGGGTCTGGTCGACTGCCAGTCGGTGTGCTCACGACGCTTGGCGGCGGGCCAGTGTTCCTATGGATGCTCCGCCGCGGAGGCGGATCGGCGTGGAGAGGGGGCGGCGACGTTGCTTCGGTGTGATCAGATTGAGTTCAGCCGAGGAGCCTTTCGACTCGGCCCACTGAGCTGCGACGCTTCTGCGGGGCGGATCACTGCAGTTGTTGGGCCGAACGCAAGCGGCAAGACGACGCTTCTGCATACGGTTGCGGGGATTCTTGCGCCGAGCGGTGGCCGTATCCAGCACCATGGCGATGAGGAGAGGAAGACCCGGTCGTCGCGCGCGGACGAGTTGGTGTTGCTCCCACAGCGGCCAGCGGTCGATGTGCCGCTGAGTGTCCAGCGGCTGGTGGAACTTGGAAGGCTTCGCCACGCGGTGCGAGGATCGCAAGAGCGAGTTGCCGAGGCATTGGATCGGCTCGGATTGATGGAGCTTCGTCATCGCCCGGTGTCATCACTGTCGGCAGGACAAGCCCAGCGAGCGCACCTTGCGAGAGTCTGGGCTCAGCGAAACGCGACGTCCATGTTGGTCTTGGACGAGCCGACGGCACCACTTGATCACCGATGGGCGAGTTCCGTGTGGTCGCTCTTGCGGGAGCACGTTTCTTCGGGCGGCGGAGTTCTCGTGGCAGTCCACGATCTCGCGCTTGCTGCCGACGCAGCGGATCATGCATGGATTCTCAGAGGAGGGCAGCTCCTGGCGTCTGGACCAAGCGAGCTGGTGCTTGAGCCAGAAACCCTTGGCGAAGCCTTTGGCGCATCGTTTGAATGGGCCACTCGCCGGGACGGGACCAACTGGTTGGTGCCAAGCTCCCCGCTCGTCCGACAGGCTGGATTCCCCTGAGCGGCTACACTCTCGGTTATGAAACTGGTCGACATTGTTGTCCTGGCTGTGGTGGTCATCTCGGGCATTGCCAGCGCAGTCGCCGCGAAGAAGAAGAAGGCGGCGGCCGCAAAGGCGCTTGGGCAGATAGCAGTTGAGCCTGCGACATCCCTGCCGCGAGTTGTGACGCCTCAAACAACGGGAGTCTCCGTCCCAACCGCTGCCGGAAAGCCGCTCCGTGCACGCGCGGCTGAGACGCGGCCGCCTATGCGGAGCATGTCCGCTGAAGAGGCAGCGAGCGGCCCTGCTGTACCGAAATTCGTTGATGCCGCCTACTCGCAGTCCGGGAGTAGATCCAATCGCGAGCGACACTGGAACTGGAAGCAAGCCGTTATCGCCAGGACTGTGCTGAGCCCGCCTCGTGCCATCAAGGGCTGGGGCGAGTCGCACGATTGAGCGTGGCCTGCCAAGGCAGGCCGGCTCAGTAGGCAAGCCCATCAAGCTTGTGAGAGAGCTGATTCTCTCAAGATCTCGCCTGATCGAAGCAAGATTGCAGCGGATCGACGAGAGATCGCTATACTCCCGCCCCATGACTGCTGTGAGCGAGATGAGAATAGGCGATGAAGCCGCGTTGCAGATCGAAGCGCGGCTTGGTGCAGTTCGTGCCGCCCTTGACTCGGAGAGCGTGCCATCTCTTCTGGTGACTGGCGAGCAGGACGTTCGATTCCTTGCCGGCTGCTTCGGACATGACACGAGAGTACTCGTCACTGACTCGCGGGCCATTCTCATCTCCGACCGCAGGTACGAGGAGTACCTCGCGCCTTGGGCGGAGTGCGGCCTCTTCGAGGTGGCTATTTTCAATCGGCCTGGGCAACTTCAGCATGTCGCTTCGGTGCTGGGTGATGAGAAGATCGGCGTGCTCGGTATTCAGGCAGCTCATCTGACCCTTGATGCCAAGGCGGGGCTCGCAGCTTCGTTGGACGGTATCGAACTTGCCCCTGTGCATGGACTGATGGCGACGCTCCGAATGAGGAAGTCGCCCGAAGAGGTTGAAGCGATCAGGCGGGCGATTGCAGTGCAGTCGGCAGCATTGGAGACCACGCTGAGCGAACTTCGAGTCGGAATGACCGAGGGGCAGGTTGCAGCGCGTCTCATCTATGAGATGCGGATTCGCGGAGCCGAGGGCGAGGCATTCGAGCCGATTGTCGCCAGCGGACCGAATGCGAGTGTGATTCACCACGTGCCAGGGGCGCATCCCATCGGGCCGGGCGTGCTGCTGATTGACTGGGGGGCACGAATCGATGGGCTCTGCAGCGACCTGACTCGGACATTCTTTCTGGGCGAACCGGATGACGAGATGCGGCGCATCTACTCGGTCGTTGCCGAGGCCGAGCGGGCCGCAATTGATGCCTGTCAAGTTGGAACGGCCACGGCGGAAGTCGATGCGGCTGCCCGCGAGATCATCGCAGCGGCTGGATGGGGCGACCACTTTGCGCACAGCGTTGGGCATGGTCTTGGACGGGATGTCCACGAACGTCCGTTTCTTGGCCGAGAAGGGGAGCAGACGAAGTTGGCGCCCGGCATGGTCGTGACGATCGAGCCGGGTATCTATATTCCGGGCCGGGGTGGCGTCAGAATCGAAGATGACATTCTTGTGACTGAGGACGGACCATGTGTACTGTCCGCGGCACTCGACTCGAGCCTGGAGGGCGCGATCCGCCCGATTCCAGATGGAGGCCACACGCGATGATTGACATCCGAAAACTCAAGGAACTGGTCAAGCTGATGGTGCAGAATGATCTCACTGAGATGGATCTGCGGGACAGCGAAGAGCATGTCACGCTGCAGCGTCCGAATCAATGGGCGACGCCGCTTGTTCAACAGGCCGCGGCTCCGCAGGCTTCCGTTGCGGTCGCGCCTCCGCCAGCCGTGGCGGCGGCAGCGGCAACGCCGCCTCCTGTCGATGCTGGGTCGGCTCCGGACCGCAGCGGACTCGTTGCAATCGAGAGTCCGATGGTGGGGACGTACTATTCGGCGGCCTCGCCAGATGCAGACCCGTTCGTTGCGTTGGGCATGGACATTGGCGATGGGAGCATCGTGTGCCTGATAGAGGCTATGAAGATCTTCAATGAGATCAAGTCCGAGGTCAGCGGCACAATCGAACAGGTTCTCGTCAAGAATGGTGACGCTGTTGAATTTGGCCAAGAACTGATGTTGGTCAGGCCAATTTGAGGACACCGGCATGTTTGAACGCATCCTAATCGCCAACCGCGGCGAGATCGCGCTGCGAATTATTCGCGCTGCTCGCGAACTTGGTTGTGAGACCGTGTGTGTCTTTTCCCAAGCCGATCGCGATGGGCCATGGCTCGAGCAAGCTGATCACACAGTTTGCATCGGCCCCGGTCCTTCAGCCGAGTCGTATCTGAGAATAGATCGCATCATCTCGGCAGCAGAAACGTCGCACGCCGATGCGATTCATCCCGGCTATGGATTCTTGGCGGAGAATGCGCAGTTCGCGGAGGTATGCCGCGACTGTAATATCGAGTTCATCGGACCCAGTCCCGAGGCGATGGCCCTTCTCGGTGACAAGATCTCCTGCAAGAACATGGCCAGAGAAGCCGGGACGCCCATCTTTCCGGGCAGCCACGATGCGATTGAGGATCCAAATGAAGCAATTCAGGTTGCAAAGGATATTGGTTACCCAGTCATTGTGAAGGCAGCTGCGGGCGGTGGTGGCCGAGGAATGCGTATTGCGAGGACGGAGGAGGAACTCGTCGACGGATTGGCGTCGGCTCGTCAGGAAGCTGAAGCAGCTTTCGGAAACGGGGCGGTCTATGTTGAGAAGTTTCTCGAGCATGCGCGGCACATTGAAGTGCAGTGTCTCGGCGACAAGCATGGCAACGCCATCCATCTATTCAATCGCGACTGTACATCGCAGCGGCGGCACCAAAAACTGATTGAAGAAGCCCCCGCGCCAGGCGTCGATCCGGCGGTCTGTGACGGAGTTTGCAAATCCGCCGCTGCCATGATCCGCAATGCTCGATATAGCGGAGCTGCGACGGTTGAGTTCTTGATGGATCGAGATCAGAATTTCTACATGCTGGAAGTCAACACACGCGTGCAGGTTGAGCACCCTGTTACCGAGGCAATTACAGGCGTGGATGTCGTCAAAGAGTCCATTCGCGTTGCGGCGGGCGAGCCGCTCTTGAAATCGCAGGATGAGATCGAGGTGCGGGGCCATGCAATTGAATGCCGTGTCAACGCGGAAGATCCCGATCGAGGTTTTATGCCGCAGCCAGGACTTGTTGAGGAGTTCAACGTTCCTGGAGGAATGGGTGTTCGAGTGGATACCCATGTACGCCCCGGATATCGAATTCCCCCGAACTACGACTCTATGATCGGCAAACTCATCGTCCATGCGGACACTCGAACGGATGCAATCGCGAGGATGGACTCAGCGATCAGCGAGTTTCGCGTTGGGCCGATTAAGACAACGCTTCCTCTCCACAGGAGGCTGATTGCATCCGAACCATTTGTGAAACATGATTTCGATATTCACTGGGTCGAGCGATTGTTGGAAGAGCCGGAACCCGTTGCTGCAGATTGAGTGTTGTGGCAACTCGATTTCAGTCTGAGTTCAACGGTATTTCGGGGATTCGGCAGTCGTGTTCTCGAAGAATCCAATTCTCTCCTCGTCGAGCATCAGCCGGTCTAACGCGATGTCCACGGGCATGACGAAGATGAGGGAGAACGCATCCGACTCACTCTTGGGTCGATGTCGGACGGTACTCCACCGCGACAATGGCACATTGAATGAAATGATCGTCTTTGAGTCGTTCTTGAGTTCATAGCCGTAGGGGGCGTATTCCCCGCCTTCCGAATCAAGGAGGCGAATGTCTCCGTCTCCCCCCATACGCCTAGCGAGCTTGGCGATGTCAGCGGTGGTGCCCGGGCCTACTCGAATCTTGATGATCGCCATGTCTTTGTCAAGTTGGCGTTCCTGCTCTCCATTGCTGAGCTGGACCAACTTTTCAATGGCATATCCACCGACTCGAAGCTTGCCCTTGCCACGCGACTTGTTGCCGACGCGAGTTGCCTCTGCCCGAAGAATGCGACTTTCTCGCTCAGAGAATTCGGGGGAGCCGCCTTGGAAGTCGCCGATACTCGGGCGGGCGCCTCTTGGGAGGCTGCCTCTCATGTCGACGAGATGGGAAATGTCTCCACCCCATGGATTATCGCTGTCGGTTGTCGAGCCGGTTGCACCCACGCGCTGGCAGAACTCCTCCCAATCAGCCTCTTCTCTGGATTCTGGAAGATCAAAGCGGGTGCCGCGAATCTGCAGAAATTTTGGTGTGAATGAATCATCCTGAGAACCAAACAGAAGCGTTATGTCTGCTTCGTCGCGACTGGTCCCGTAGAAGTAGGGCGACTCGTTAGCAAATTGGAAGAAGCCTTTGCTCGAGACCTTTGATCCATTTTCATCGTTCTTGGAAATGATTGTCTGAGACCAATACTGTGGATATTGAATGGCGGTGCCGTCGTCGGTTGTGCCGACAAGCCGCACCTGAGTCGGTCCAATGGCCACACTTCGTTGAAGGTCCATGCCCTTCTTGGAGAACTTCAATGGGAACATCCACCATGTCGTACCGTTTTCTTCGACTGATCGAAGCATGGGGGACACTTCAACAGTTCCTGGAGCTTGAAATACCTGCGTGGCTGCATATGGATCAGCTGTTTCCAATCGCGTACGCAGGAGAGTGGCTTGGCGATCCAAGTATGGATTCCAATCGGCCATCGGTGTGCCTCCGATATCTGGATGCAGCGAGCCGGTGCTGACTGTTTCAAAGAGACTCGCCGTAATCCAGTCAACTGGGATCCAGAGACGCTTGGCCTGATCGGTTCCTCCAGTTCCAGCTTCCACATGGACGCCGCCATCTAGCGTGGTGCTCCATCCTGTGTGGCCGCCTGTGCCAGCCGGAATAGCGATGAACCCTGTCCCGATTACCAGCATGCCTGCTGTGATGACTCCAGCACCAGCGCCAATGATGGCACCGCCGGTGAGATCAACCGGTCGAGGAATGCGAGTATTCCCAATTACAATCTTGTCGGAGATGGATCGCAAGAGAAGGAGCGACACCAAGAACAAGAGCAGAAGGGCAGATCCGGGAGCCAATCCGCCCCACTTTGACGTGCCAAGCATGATGTCAAAGCCAAGAGGCTCCCACCATGCGAATGCAACTGCAGCAGCGCACACCACGCAAATGAAATGCAGCAATGCACTGAGGAAGCCTTGATTAGACCACCAATATGCGAGGAGAGCGATGACCAGAATGACGGCAACATTGGTAAGCATGAATGGTGTTTCCTTCCGGCCTAGGCGTTGCCGCTCGCGGTTGATGCCGATTTTGGCTTCCCGCCGCCCAGCACTCGAGATACTTCTTCTACTGACGTAATCCCCGAGGCTGCTCGCTGCAATCCCACTTCTTGCAGCAGCAGCATCTTGTTTCGTCTGGCATGCATCAACGCCGCCTTGAGATCGCCGGAAGCAAGGATCTGTCGGCACTCTTCGTCAACTGGGAACACTTCGAAGATTGCGGTGACGCCCGAATAGCCCGTGCCGTGGCATGTCGGGCAATCTTCCACGCGATTCCGAACTTGGACTTGCCCACTGGATCGGTACAGGGTCGTGCCATCCGGGAATCCGAGTTTGCTCGGATCGGCTGGTGCATACGACTGCTTGCAGTCGGGGCACAGCACGCGAATCAGCCGCTGGCACACAACGGCTCGCAATGGCTTGGTTGCCAGTTCAATATCGCCTGCCATCTGGCACCATAAACGGACTGCTGCCGCTGAGCTGTCGGCGTTGAAGACCATGTACTGCAGCGCTCCGTCGCGTCCAGACCTGCACGCGGTCTGCACTGTTTCAGGATCGAGCGCTTCAGTCAGAACCACATCGGGGTCGCGCCTTAGAATTGATTGCAGGCTCGTTGCAAAGTCAAGGTTTGGGTTCGACGGATCCCACTGCACGTGGTCGACGCCCTCAAGTTGTTTAAGCGTCCGGCGTTCCAGAATCTTCAAGTTGCTTGTGTATGCATCGTGCTGTTGCAGCAGCGAGATGGCTGTTGTTGAAAGACCTTGACCCTTGGGGGCTGTGAGCAAGATGATCCCATGGCGGTGCTGGGGATTGAGGAATGCATCCAAGCGTTCTCGCTGCCTGGGCTGGAAGCCGAGCATATCGACAGGTTTGACGATTCGACCTTCTTCGTCGATGTCGAGCCGAACAAATTGGCCTTTCGAGGAACCGGTGACAGTGACGGTGACCTTATGCTGATTTGAAGCGGTCAAAAGTGTGAAGTGACCGTATTGGGTTCGCCGGGTGTCGGTCATATCCAGACCGGCAATCTGTTTGATCAAGTTGATGACGTTGGCGCCATCGCTGGCCGAGATCGGTTCTTGTGGATTTCGCACCGACTGAATGGTGATGGCTGACGCCAATCCGCTGTTGCCGAGCGCGAGATCGACCCGTGTGCCAGATTGCAGGATGGCTGGAAGCATCAGGTTGTCGAGTTGCAGATATGTGTCCAAGAGCGGGTCGTTTGGCTCCGGGATGGGGAACTCGCCCTCCGCTCCCTCGAAGACCATCGTCGATGCCTTTGATTTGGATTGCTTGCGGCGTCTCTTTCGCTCGCCTGGTGATTCGCTCTTCTTGAAGAGCGTGTAGCGTCGCGATTCCGGGACTGCTTGGTTTCGGATCTTCCAGTAGATCAAGATCGGCGTGAGCAGGACTGCTGTGCCTATGATCCATGAGATGTAGATCGAACCCGCGAACAGCATGACTGTGAATGCAATGATGGCAGTGCAGAGGTTGATGAGATTCCATTTTGTTGGATCGAGTTGATAATTGCGGGCGTCCGGATCGATTCGACTGCCAACCAGCCAGGCCCATGCAATAAAGGTTGCCCAGATCAACACGGGCTTCCAGGGGCTGATGAGAAATACTGCGGTCTGCGCGAGTTCAGTCATGGGTGGTGTCATCTGTTCAGGAAATGCCCTTGAGTCGCATTTTCAGTTCTTCGGGCTTCGGGGTGGCATCCATGGCGACGCGATGGTGGATCCATTCGCTCTCGACTAGCCGGACCAAGGCCGTTGTGAAGTCGACCATGCCTTCCTCGTGGCTCTGCTTGATGATGTCGAGAAGTTCGCCTTCACGACCTTCAAGAATATACTTCTGGACCGAGGGTGTTCCGAGCAGGATCTCAAGAGCCGGAATCCGAGGCGTGGTATCGGGGCGAAGCGTCTTGAGCAGCTTCTGGTAAATAATGGCACGGATATTGAAAGCCAGCAGCTTTCTGATCTGGGGAACTTCACCCTCTTCGAAGAGGTCATAGATACGACCGAAGGTCTGCCATGCGGACGAGGCGTGGATGGTCCCGAACACAACATGGCCGGTTTCGGCCGCTCGAATAGCGGCCTCGAATGTCTCTTTGTCCCTCATCTCGCCCACGAGGACAACATCGGGATCTTCTCGAACGAGCGCCCGCAATGCCTCATTGAAATTCAGGCAGTCGATACCGATTTCGCGCTGATTGATCGTCGCCTTGACTTCGGTGAAGATGTACTCGATCGGGTCTTCGACCGTCACGATGTGGCACCTTCGTCGTTCATTGACGTGCTGGAGCATGGCGGCGATGGATGTACTCTTGCCGCTGCCCGTGACCCCTGCGAAGAGAATCAAACCGTTGGCTGCGAGTGCGACATCACCGAGAAGGTCTGGCACATGGAGATCTTCGAACCGCTTGATTTCAGATGTGATCAGCCGGCAGGCGTAAGACACCTTTCCCCGGCTCATGAAGATATTCACACGAAATCGATGGTCATCGTCGTAGTCGTAGGCGATGTCCATCTGACCGTGGGTGGCGAAGATCTCGTACTGGTACTTATCCAGTACATCTTTGGCTATCTGATGCGTCTCGTCGTGCGTGACATGGGAAGTGTCGAGGGGCCGGAGTTCGCCTCGAACTCGTATCCGAGGAGGTCCATCTGCCTTGATGTGCAGATCGGAGGCCGCGTACGTAATGCATGCCTTGAGAAACTTGCGGAACTGCGTCTCACCAGTGCCTGGTGTCGTGCCTTTGGCGTGATGGACGAGCCGGGCGTCCGGAAGCGGGTTGGACACGATGATTACTCCTTGGAGACGGCCCTCGCATGGGGGGCTCTCATGGGCATTTGGAAGCCGCGATCGTACCACAGGACGCAGTTGAGAGCGGGAGACCTTGACACCCAAGGCCCTGTGCCGGATCATCCTCAGATGGAGCGTATATCGATCCCCGAAGGCATCACATTCGACGATGTTCTGCTGGTTCCTCAGCGGAGCCATCTGACCCCCGATCGGGCCGACGTCTCGACCCGATTGACCCGTCGAATCACCCTGCAACTCCCGTTGATTTCGGCCCCGATGGACACCGTGACGGAGTCCCAACTGGCAATCTCCTTGGCTCAGGAGGGAGGCATTGGGATCATTCACAAGAATCTCTCGCCTGAAATACAGGCAGCGGAAGTGGCCCGGGTCAAGCGGAGCCAAAACGGCATCATTACCGATCCGGTGACTTTGAATCCCGATGACTTAGTGCAGCGAGCCATCGATCTCATGGAGTCGCATTACGTGTCTGGCTTCCCGGTCACCAGCGATGGCAGTGGGCGGGGTCGAGTCGCTGGCATTCTTACGCGAAGAGACATCAACTTCGTTGAATCCACAATGGATCGAGTGGGGGATGTGATGACCGGTCGCGATCGCCTCGTGACTGCTGCGGCCGATGTCGATCTGGCGGACGCAGAGTCTCTCATGAGTCGTGGTCGAATAGAGAAGTTGATTCTCGTCGACCAAAATGATTGCCTCGCTGGTCTGGTCACGATGCGGGACATTGAAAATGTGCGACGGCACCCGCATGCCTGCAGAGATTCGCGAGGCCGACTGCGAGTCGGGGCTGCCGTTGGCGTACACCAAATGGATCGGGTTGAATCGCTTATCGCCGCCGATGTGGATGTCCTTATTGTCGATACCGCCCATGGGCACTCCGAGAATGTGCTTCAATCGGTTCGCGATATCAAGGCCGCGCATGACATTGACGTCATTGCTGGCAATATCGCCACGGGCGAAGCTGCTGAGGATCTCATCGACGCCGGTGCCGATGCGGTCAAGGTCGGAATTGGACCTGGATCCATTTGCACAACGCGAATCGTCAGCGGCGTGGGAGTCCCACAACTCACCGCCATCGCCAATGCATGCGTGGCGTGCCGGGCCTCCGGCGTCCCTGTGATTGCCGATGGCGGTATTCGCCAAAGCGGCGACATCCCCAAAGCGATCGGATTCGGCGCGAACGCCGTCATGCTCGGATCGCTGTTTGCAGGACTTGATGAAAGCCCCGGCGAACTCGTGCTCCACGGCGGTCGGAGATACAAGACCTACCGCGGAATGGGCAGCATCGGCGCCATGGGCCGTGGATCTGCGGATCGGTACGGGCAGGCCGGCGTGACCGAGTCCACAAAGCTGGTGCCGGATGGCGTCGAATGACGCGTTCCTTATCGCGGGTCTCTCAGCGACTTTGTACACCAGATGATCGGAGGACTCAGGGCGGCAATGGGGTATTGCGGTTGCGAGAACCTCGAAGCACTCCAGCAGCGTGCTCGCTTCGTCAGGGTGAGCGGCGCATCGCTCGTGGAGTCACATGCTCACGATATTCAGATCACCAAGGAAGCGCCAAATTACACGACCTTGCCTCGAGGGAAC
>JAAERN010000048.1 GCA_024230295.1 Planctomycetota bacterium | reverse complement strand
CCCGAGAGCGAGCGAAGCGTGATGTCGCCACCAGTCAGGTCGCCACTGAGATCGACGTCGCCGCCGTGCAAGTCAAGCGAACCACCCGAGATCGTGCCTGTGCCAGCAAGCGTGCCAGCGTCCGCGGCAATCGTGAGATCGCCTGCGGCATCAAGATTTCCACCAATGGACGCGTCGCCGGCTGTAGCCGTCACATCCAGCGTGCCGCTGGAATTCACCATGTCGTTGATCGAGGCATCGGTCGCAGCGACCATCGTCACTCCATCGCCAGACACAGCGCCTGTTGTTGTAATGGCACCAGCAGAGGTAGCTGTTACCGAGCCGCCAACGGCAGTTGTTTCAGCGATCTCCAAATCACCCAAGGTCGATGTGAGCGTGATGTCGCCAGCAGAGCGGCTCGCGTCACTTGAGAGTGTTCCGTCAAAGGCAATCGAGCCGCCCGAGATCCTCAGTTCCGACCCGGTTACGGAGCCGGATCCGCCGACCTCTCCTACTTCCGCGGTCATCGTGACGAGATCTTCACCTATAACCTCAGCATCGATTGTGATATTGCCGTCCGAAGAGGTCACTTCGAACAGGCCGCCAGCAGTCGACAATCCCTGCACATGCACGCCCGCATCGCCAGCGAGCGTCACGAGACCATCGGCACTGATCGTGCCAGAAGAATCCACCAGGCCGCCACCGGTACCAAGATCATTCACAGACGTCAGCGTCACATTGCCCGTGGACGTAATGTCACCGCTATGGTTTACGCCCGTACCGCCCTGCAGCAGCACTTCAAGTGCATTCAAATCACCTGAACTCGATACCGAACCATTCTCGGCAATGAGCGTCACGCCGGCGCCGCCCGAAAGTGCTGCCGAGTTCACTACATCGTTATTCCACGATCGCAACGTAACGCTGCCGCCAGCCTGACCATAGGAGACGTCGTTCGTCAGCGTCGTTCCTGCGGCAAGCGAGATGTCGCCTTCGGTCACAAGTTGCCCGGTCGTCGTCAGATCTCCGACGGTGGCGTCAAGCGTGATGCCACCTGTGGCATTGAGGGTTGATTTGTTTGTGACAGAATTCGCCTGGAAGTACAGGTCGCCATCGATCAGGAAGTCGCTGAAGTTGTCAATATCGCCGCCACTCTCGACGTAAACACCCTGCCCCTGCTCGATGGAGAATTTCGGCCCCGCATCCTCGCCAAAGACCACGTTCCCCCCAACAAGCAGAACCAGATCATCCGCCAGGGTCGCAGTCACTTCGGGGCCTTGGCCTTCGACATTCGAACCGACATAAAAGTCACCTTCGACGACAATTTTCTGATCATTACGATCAGTTCCGCCAAGGAATGAGATGTGTGAGCCACCGCCGATCCACAATCTGCCGAGTTTGGCATCTCCACTGCCATAGTCTCCCTCCAACCGCACTTCGTTCTCGGCGATCAGGTCGAGATGCGACACGCCGTCGCCCAATGCGCCCCCGCCAAGCATGCTCAGTGTGTCATCTGCAAGAAGATGGACGCTATCCTCGAGGACCACATGGCCGTCGAACGTCAAGTTGGTGGCGAGAATCCCTTGCAACGAGTCCGAGATGGCCATCTGGATTTCGTCGGATGTGAAGGTGGCGTTTGAACGCAGCCCGAACAGGGAGGCTTCAAATCGAAGCGGCTCACCGGTTATCACCTCGAGATTGCCATCGACCGAGAAAAGCGTCTGGCCCTCGTAGGCACTAATACGGCCCACATCGCCCGGCGCAAGCACGCTGATCGAAAGATCCGAAGCGTCATAGGGCGTCAGGCCCTGATCGACCGCGTCGACCGTGACTGCATTTTCAGACTCGATCAGGAGCCGCCCTGTATCGCCTGCCACTGCCCCGAGTTTCGTAATCGCAGCCAACTCAAGCGACTGTGCAGCAATCGTAATAAAACCGCCGTCGCCGCCAAACAGTCCGCCTTTGGCGGAGAGTCCAGAACCAGCCTCAGCAAGCACTGTCCCGTCTGTGGCTTCCACCAAAATGGTTCCACCATCGGCCGAGGTTATTCCGCCGTCGGCCACAACCGCAGCGTTTCCAGTCAGAATGACATTGGAAAATCCCTGAACCGAAACCCGCCCTGCGTGGCCGTTCGCCTGCGAGGAAGTCTCCAATACGACGGCCGGCCCGACAATGTCGATGCTTCCCGCCTGGGTCGAGTCGCTGACGTCGATGAGGCCAGGATTGCCGCCCGCCATGGTCGTCCATACTGCACCACCTGCAGCCAGCAGATCGACGTCACCGCCATCGGCATGAATCTCTCCGGAGTGCTGGATCGAAAGCCCGAGCCCCAACATGTCGCCAGCTGCGAGCGATACCTGCCCGCCAGCTGACGCCGTGATTGTTCCTGTGTTCAATATGCCCGGGTCGCCCGTCGTGATGTCCGCCGTCTCGTCGCCCGCGAGAGCCACGAAGTCGTCATTCATCTCATGGACTGTGCCGTCGGCATCAATGATCTTCACTGAGATGCGGCTGCCCATGTCATCGATCACCACTGTGTCACCGATCGCCATCACAATGGCACTGCCATTGATGGTGCCGGAGTTGCGAACTCGCTGTCCGATCAGGGAGACCGCGGAGGATGCCGTAAGCGTGCCGGCAAAATCGACATCGCCTGACGTATGGAAGGACAGCGGATTGCCATTGAGGAAATCCGTCTGAAGCTGATCGCCGTTGGCCCAGTTCGCCGCCGCAGCGTGAAGGCCGGACACGTTGATGACCGAGTCCTGACCGAACATCACGCCCGCGCTATTCATGATGTAGACATTGCCGCTCATGGCGTTGAGCGCGCCGTTGATCTGTGTCGGACTGCCGAGATCTGCAATTCGGTTGAGCACCATGTAGCCGGTCTGGCCGTTGAAACTCAGCGACTCCTGAACGCCCAAGTCGATACTCTCCCAGTTGATGATGTGGCGGTTGGATTCCCACACCGTTTCCCCTGGTAGAAAGACGTTGGTCACAGTCTGGCCAGCAGGGCCGATCTGATTGATGAATCCATACCCGTCGCCAGTGACGAATTCCCACCCCGATGGTGTGGCAAGTGCCGAGGGTGCTACGAAACCAAGTCCGATCGCGAGAGCGAACTTCGTCGCGGTGCGAAAGCTCGTCGTGCGGATACGTCCAGCGCAGTCGATATATGAAATCATCTTCTTACCTCGTCTCACTCATAAACCCATGCCCCGGTGTGACATACCGTCCGGTAACGGTCTTGGCGCCACGCGGCTCAACCGTATCACAATACCCGCCAAAGCAGCAATTCAGAAGGACAAGCTTGCCTGAACGTACACACGATTGTGGCCCGAGTCATACAGACCACCCTCCAACGCCCGTAAGGCCCATCCCCAATCAAGTCGGACCTTCAGGTTTGCCTTATAAATCAGCTCAAATCCGATCCCGGCCGAGAGCAGCGTTTGATCGGACTCATAGAACAATTTGTCGTTTTGCGTGAGCCATGAGTAGTCCACGAAGCCAAGCAGAGCCAGATCCCAGTCCGGCACTCCATAGACATGCTGTGGCGCCATGCGAAACGGCTCGCCGAACAGTGTGCCGGGCTCGGGCTGAATACCAAAGGCCCGAGGAACATGAAATCGATATTCGCCGGTGAGGTTGAGGGCATTGTCACCCGCAACGATGCTGACGGGATAACCACGATTGGTTCCCGGGCCTCCGACCACCGATTGAAACTGTGGCATCAACCGACTCCCGAACGCGTACTGCCCCGAAACGCCAAACAACACTTCGTGAGCCAGCGTCGAAGTCGCCGGTGTACTTGGATCGCCCCATCCTTCAGGATCGAGCAGTGGTTCGAGGAAGGTCGATATCGAGCCCGCCCAGTTGAGCCGCGCCCACCTGTCTGCAATAGGAAGTCGTCCGGTCAGAAGGCCGAAACGCGTCAACTCAGACTCACTGTGGCTCAGCACATTGCCCTCAACACCCACACTCATGTGGTACCTGGACCAATTGCCGGTGCGTTCAATCTGAACCGAGCCATGCGGAATGACAAAGGATGCCTGATCCGATAAGCCGAACAGAAGCTCGTTGGTCACACCGATGTGCTGCAGACGAGCGCCGCCAACGAAATCGATGAACATTGGTCCATCCTGATAGACGTTGAGCCGCAGATCGCCGCCGCCAGACCACGCAAAGCCGGTATACGCATCCGAAAATATGGACGCGCCAAACTGGTCGGCGAAGTACTGACTCCATGATCCCTCAATGCCCCACCGAAGCCTGCCACCAAGTCCAAGCGGCGCTTCATATCGCCCCATGACAGCGTTCGTTTTGCTGAAGTTGGACGTGACGTACTGAAACGACAGGATGTCGTCATTGTTGGTCAGTTGGGTCGTCTTGAATCCGAACCGGTGTCGCTGGTAGCCCTCGTTCTTGGTGCCGGTGTTTCCATACTGATACCAGACAGTCCATGGCTTGGATTCGGACACGACATAGTCAACCGCCACATCGCCCTGATTAGAACCGGCCGTAACAGATGCTTCGACATCGCGTCCCGGATGACGGCTGAGGAAGTACAGATAGTCATCCAAGGCTTTCCGCCTCAGCAATGCTCCGTCGGACACATCGTCCGCGACCGCGAGCGGTGACCCCTCACGAATTGCCTGATGAGACGGGTGGTTCTCGGCTTCAGTCGAATCAATCCGATCGCCCCTCGCAATCGTGCGAAGGTCGGCCACTCGGCCGACCGTCACGACGAGTGGCAACTCGGTGCTCCCTTCACGGAGGTCCTGCCCCATCTGCGGACCAGCCGATGGGATCTGGTCGGCGAGCGGCTGCACCGAGACACCCATGAGATCCTGATCGGTCAGGTGATCCGACATCACTTGCCCGATGGTCTTGATCGCCGAGGAGTCGTACAGCATCGATCCAGATTCATTGAGGCGACCAAGGGTCGTCTCAATGGCGTTATCACCTGGAGCCGTCCATCCGATCGCTGTTGGGCTCAGCGAGATCGCCATGCGTTCAAATGACGCCTCGGTAGGCAAATCAC
This sequence comes from Planctomycetota bacterium, assembly GCA_024230295.1. GTDB lineage: Bacteria > Planctomycetota > Phycisphaerae > Phycisphaerales > SM1A02 > UBA12567. The sequence continues at coordinate 15,955 of JAAERN010000048.1, read as the reverse complement.
GATGGGCTGCGCCGTACACAACTTCAAACGGCCAAACGATGTAATAGAACGTGCCGTCGATCTCTTCGCTCTCTGATGCCAGTGGTGGCATCGCTGCGTTTCGGGGTGGTGGCGTCACCGTGAACTCAATAAAGCGGCGGTCACCGTCCTCGATCTTCGCATCGCTGACGGTTGTCTTCGTCATGCCAAGGGTTGTGAGCTGATCCTCGATTGCCAAGCGGACTGCGCGAGTAGCGGATGGGCTCCAGCCTCGGGTTGGAAACTCCCTCAAGGTGACAAGTGGTGACTCTTCACCACGGTCGCCCCAGCCAGCCTGAACTTCGCCATCAACGAGTTGCAACTGAACTGGGACAGCTGCCATCGCCCGACCAAGATCGCCGCGGCCTTCGTCACCTTGAGCCCACCGGATTCGAACGCCGTCAACCTGCGGCATGACGATTGTCTGTTTGGCTGGCGTCGCTCGCGTCGTCTGACGTTCACTCGCAGCAGGCTGACTCTTCGCCGAGGCGGCCTGCCAAGCAGGGTCTGCCGCTGGAAGTGGCGGTGGAATTGCTTCTGACTGCGTTGCTGCAGGCACATCGGAGGCGGCGAGCACCGGGTCTATGCGAGGCGTCACCGTCACTGTGTAATCCAGCACCTTCGAGGGGCCAGATCCCGGTGTAACTTTGAGGTCAACCGAAGTGCTGACATCGGCGCCGAGCGAACCTGTGGACCCCGCGATCGTGCGGGTCAGGGTCTTGACTGCCTGGGGCGTCCAACGCAACCCGCGTTCCCAACGGAGCCTTTCTAGTGAGGTGCGTGTGCCGGGCGCATCCATCACGGTCCCAGCCTGCACAACGAGTGGTACTTTCAACGATTCAAGGAAGTCGATCGGCGTTGGCAAGTCCGCCACGTCACCCTGCCACGCAAGGTGAATCGTACTCACCTGCATGTTGGCGGAGAGGAGCGAATCCAGCGGCGCTAGGTCCTTCGGAATCTGTAGGTTGGGCGTAGAACCGGTAAGTGGGATATCCACCAGAAACCACACAACATGAGAGGTTGTTTGACCAGCCATTTCCTGCTGCAGGGCTACATCGACGGAGACGCCCATGAGACCGTCTCTTTCGAGCATGCCCTTGAGCGTCGCGGCGATCTCAACAAGACCATCACCACTGATTCGGACCGACCGCTGCGTATTCAATGCCTGAAGATCCGTTCGCACACCGGGACGCCCCTTGGCGAGAGACGTATACCCCCGCGCCGTACGATCGAGTGTGAGCGGAGCCTTTGACAGATCGCTCAGGGGCGGAAGATCCCCGCTCGCCGAGCGGCAGGCGACTTCAAAATGATCAATCAGATATGAATTAGTGCTGGTGGCTGCTGCCGCATGAACACACAGCCCGCACACCATCAGCATGGTCAACAGGCCCTGCCATACCAGTCGCCCCGAAAACATCCTGTTCAGCCCCATGGGTCAGATTCCTGTCCACGCTTTGGTGCGGCGTATTGGGAGCCCACCGCCCTTGCCGCACGGTAGGGCGGCAGGATCGCAGGGTGGTTCGCTCGCGTCAACCGAAGGGGGAAGGTCACGCAGCCTGATAAGTACCGATTTGGCAGGTTTCCATGACCTTGACTGATTCACTGCGGCCCTTGGATCGACAACAAAGCGGGACCCGGATTCGCCGGGGCCACTTGGAGATTCAAACATGATCCTCAGCTCTGCATACGCCCTTATTCTAGGACTCAGCCTCATTCCAGCACACAACGTGGTGCCTCCCACCGACCAGGATGCCGTAAATACACGCCCCATCGGTCCGTCGAATCCAGTTTCGCTGGCTGTGGGCGATGCCTTAGGGCGTCAAATGTTGGAAAATCACGGTGCCGCCATCCCACCAACGATCGCAGCTCGCCGCGCTCGAATTCAGCATCCAGCCGTTGCATGGACCATCATGCCCAACGAGTCGGGCACGCATCTCGCATTGACCCGCTGATCAGTTGGTGAGCTTCTTCAGGGCCCTTGTGAGTACCTGCCGTTGCCTTGATGTCGTCGCCATCGCAATACCGCGGTCAAGCATCGCCCGCTCGGCTCCTCCGCCGTACCTACGACCCATCTCAGGTGCAATGCGGAGTATTCGCTGGACGACTGCTCCAGGCGAAATTGCCTCTGAGAGCGCCGCCAGTGCTGCCTCGGATGTCCCGTCGCCGAGCAGCGGCCCAAGCGAAGCCCACAGCATGTCCCCCTCGAGCGCACTTGGACCTTCGAGTTTCTGCCACGCTTCAAGAAGCATGACATGCTCGCCCAGTCTGAACAAAGAGCCAAACACAGCGCGGGCTGACTGGGGTCCATTGACCTGCTTCGCTGCGGCAGCCTCCCAGAGCTTGCCCGCTATCTCATCCTTCCCAAGAAGTACGACAGCTGAAATCGCCTGCCCGAATGCCGTATCGCTCGGAGCTTTCTCGGCCTCCCGCATCGACGTCACAGCCTCTGTTTGGATATCGACCACTCCACTCCGCTGCGGCGCATCAACTGGCGTCACCATACGACGCAGCGATCCCTTTGGATGGGGTGCAATCATGAGTGGATCGCCGAGCGTGTTGATGCGCCAGATCCGCGACATCGGATTGTCCGTCGCAGGCCACCACCGCGACGCAACCAATAGTGGGACGCCACCAGCAATCCGCTTCACCAAGAGCGACGGCGGCACAAATGCCTGCAATTGCGGTTCAGCAGACGAACCAACGTATGCATAGACGCCACGCGAGAGCCAGCGGCCCCCCACTGACTCGAGCGATTCTGGAGACCGAAGCGACCAACTGTGAATCATGTACAGGGCCGCAGGCGAATCAAGGATCGGCACGCCGCCAGGATCCGCATCCTGATCATCGGCCATTCTGAAGAAGTCAGCGTTGCCCTTGCTTGTCATCACCGCCAAATCCGCCTGCACCCCACGCATGGAATCGGCCCGAAGTGCTGGAAGTGTTTCGTGTTCGAGCAGCGTGACCTTGTATGTCTCTTGCTCCAACGCACTCGCCGCCGGAGCAACGCTCCAGTTCAACCACGGTAGCTGAGCGGGATATGTGCCGCAGAGCCACGCATTCACACGAGGCAGAAACAGGCTGCAATTCGCCATCCAAGCTGCTCTGGCCGTATCTCCAAATATCCATCCGGCAACCGCCCACCGCCTGCCCTCGGAAGTACGGCCAATGATGTCCGTCATCGCCATCGGCTCTCCAGCCTTCGCGGACATCGCAACTGGGGCGGCCGTCTTGGCCCTTGCCGACATCGTTCGGCACACACTGAGCGTGTCTATCTCGTCTCCAAGTTGATCCCACGACAGCCCCGTGGCCACCGCAGCATCTTGAATGTGCTGAACCAACGACGCTGTATCCGACTGCCCCAACACACCGTCGGGCTTCCCGAAGTTCCCGGAGATCCATGCAATGTCTTGGCCGCGGCCAGCTGCGAGCAGGAGTGCGGCAGAAACCGCAGGATCCGCCGGGTCGGAAATCACCAGACCCGCCGGAGCCGGCAAACCGGCGGCGGTTGCCGCTTCGCGAGGTGATTGTGCTGCGCCGCCCCATGCCTTGGACGCGGCAGATGTGATTGCCGCCGCGATCGCGGCCGAATCCGAAGGAGGCGGTCCAACGGAACTCCTCCGGAAGATGACTTTGGGAGCAAATCGCCTGATAAACATGGGCGCAAAGAAGGCATCATCGAAGAGCACGGGCCAGTGGGCCTCGGGAGTCCATTTGCCAACCTCATCGATGAGCGTGGCCAGATCCGGAACGAGTACAACCTGCTGAGACACAGGCACCCGAGCTCGTAACTGCATAGAGGTCTCGCCGAGCTTCAAAAACCAAGGCAGCGGCTCTGAACGCTGCGCAGGGGCAGCAAGGCCCAGCGAACCAAGGACACATGCCGCAAGAAGTTTTCTCTTCATCCAGAAAGCATACCGCCGCCATTCGCCCTGTCCCCATGCTGGTGCAGTACCGTTCCGCCCATGATTCCAACCGCCCGCGTCATTTCCATCGGAGCCCTGCCAGCCCACCCGCTCTGGAACGAGAGTACGCCCGTTCGAACCGGCCACGCCACAACCACGCTGGTTCAAGGGGATGCCATCAACCTCATCGTAGATCCAGGCCTGCCGCCACAGATCGTCTCGGCAAAGTTGGCAGAGCGAGCCCCGATCAAGCCGGCAGAGGTCACGCATGTATTCCTGACGAGTTTCACCGACGACACCATGCGCGGCATTGCTGCCTTTCCCACGGCAACCTGGCTCGCCTTCAATATGGAAATCGCCGCGGCTCAGGCCGCACTCCGCGAAGCATTGCAGTTCGCAGAGGAGAACCCCGAGGACGGAGGCGTCAGACCATTGCAAGACCGCCTGTCGATTCTCGACCGAGTCCTTCCAGCCGAAGACACCATCGCATCGGGCGTCGACATCTTTCCACTCTCTGGCGTCACGCCCGGCACCTGCGGCCTCCTGCTCGCCCAGCCAAGGCACACGGTTCTGATCACCGGCGACGCCGTTGCAACGCAGGAACATTTATCCGATGCAAAAATCTTGCCGACCTGTTGGGATCGCGAGAAGTCGCAGGAGTCATTCCGCGAGGCTATCGAGATCGCCGACATCATTATTCCGGGCCGAGACAACCTCCTGCTGAACACATAGCACCGACCGCCGGTCACCCTATCTCCATACATCACATCGTCCTAGGCAATGCAGTTGTTGTGGATTGGCGCCGGAGCCATCTCTGCATTCGGGGGTCGTGGCGAGTGCCGATGCGGTCGGTCTGCTGAGCTAAAACGAAACGCAGGCGACGGCGTGGTCGCCTGCGTGTGCTCCGGGGGATATCCCCAGCGCAAGGAGAGGAGAGGAGAGGAGAGGAGAGAAGAAATCGGGGGAAGCCTGCTTTCGCAGACTCGCCCGGGGAGTCGCCGAGTTCGCACCTATGCCAAGTCACGGCCTCGACCTAGTTACATTCCGATTCTTTCAGACATCTAGAGCATGCAACCCGTGGAATGAGAGAAGTTTCCAGTTGTCGCGTTCAGTCTGGGGGGCCTGTATCTGCACTTGGGGCGAAATCTCGGCCAAAGCCCGTACAATCCCGGACATGGCCGAGCACATCGCCCTGTATGCGGGATCATTTGACCCACCAACGCTGGGGCATCTCGACGTCATCAGCCGGGCTCGCCGCCTCTTCGATCGGATCGTGGTGGGGATCGGCGAGAACCCCGAGAAGCAGCACATGCTCTCGCCGGATGACCGGCTCGCACTCATGCAGCAAGTTGTTGGTGACATGCTCGACGCATCCCCGTCTGGGGCTCCGGTCGAAGTGCAGACCTATGACGGTCTCACGGTCGATTTTGCCCGGTCAATCGGTGCTGCGGCGCTCCTTCGAGGTATTCGCAACGTCACCGATCTCGCCAGCGAGTGCCAACTCGCGATTGCCAACCGTCAGGTCGCTGATATCGAAAGTGTGTTCGTCATTACGGACGAGCGGTACGGTTTCACATCATCGAGCCTCATCAGGCAGATCGTGGAACTGGGTGGAGACATCCAGAAACTCGCCAACATCGTGCCGGCGGCGGTACTGCACCACCTCGACCAAGCGAATCAGTAGGGCGGGCATGGCAACAACGATTCGGCAGATTCTCCTATCGGCCGCGGGGGCCGCTATCACAGCCAGTGGCATCGCAGCAATCCTGCACCTCGATATCACCTCCACGCACGATTGCCAGTAGGCGGCTAGATTGCCAAGCGACAATCGGACCTCGCAGAACAAAAATAAGGAACAAGCCATGAAGCCGCTTCTGTTTGCCATCGTCGGTGCTGTTGTTGCAGCAGTCCTCGCCGTTCTCACTCTGCAAATGCTGGGGGCTGACTCTTACGCCGGCGTTATCGGCGGAGCGGTCGGCGGCGGCGTCGCCGGTGGCATCGCGGGTGGAATGAGTCGCACCAAGAGCAACTAGTTGCAAGTCGCACGCCGCGCTTCAGCACACCAGCCCGGATGCCCCCCAGACAGCCTTGAAGTTCTCGCCGAAGACAAAGTTCTCTTCGGGAAACTCCAGACCGGCCATGTTCTGATCAACGTGACTGAACATCAGGTTGATGCGACCAATCGATTGCCAGACATCTCCCCCTAGCCCTGGATCGTTCGTTCTCGCTTCCACAATGCCACGAGTCACCGCTCCGGCCTCGTCTATGCGATCCATCGTGGCGGTGTATCGAAGCGTCATTCCTGGAAGGATGTCGGCAGCAAACTCCGCCTTGGAGATCTTGGCGAGAATCACTTTCTCACGGAAGTTGTTGACCGCGCCGACCATGATGCCTGCGGTCTGCGCCATTCCTTCCACGATGAGCGAGGCGGGCATGAGCGGCATCGCCGGTTTGTCCGCAGTCGCGGGCAGATGGTCGTGCAGGTGATCCTCGGCGAGGCTTGTGTTCTTGATCGCCACAAGCCGCTTGCCAGGATCGTGCTCGATGATTCGGTCAATCCACATCCACCGCATCAGTCAGCATGCGAGCCTCAGCCCGCACCCTCCAATTTCCGAGATACAAACTCGACAAGCGACTGCACTGTGATGAGATCGCCGACCTTGACAACCTCACGGCTTGCGTCAAAGGCAGCAAAGTCGACGTGTGGCATTCGCTCTTCGAGCATGGCCATCCCTGCGTCGGTGAACTTGGCGTCCTGAACCCAGTCGGCGTTGTCCATGAAGTTCTCGGGAAAGAGTTCGCCCTGATCAATCTTGAAGGGCTTCTCCGCAGTCCCGAAGGTCTTCTCCAGCCTGAACACGATGTCGAGAAAGTCGATCGACTCGGCTCCGAGATCGGCGGTCAAACTGGCTTCGGGCGTAATTTCGTCATCGTCGCAGCCCAGGGCCTCTTCGAGGACCTCGCCGACCTTTCCAAAGATGTCGTCCTTGGTCATGAGCATGTCGTCTCCGACTCCTGCATCTGGGCGGCCGCCGCCGTGAGATTCTTCGGCGGACGCATAGTAAACCTGCCTGAGATCGCGGTGGCCCCATCGCCGGGGTCACCCTCAATAGTTCCCGTTCCGCGGCAGGAGATAATGCCCGCCTCGTTGGGATCGGAAATCGACACTTCCACCCGAAGCGACTGTCCTGGTCGCACCATCGCACCGTATTTGACGGCCCGAACCTCGCCGGCAACCCAGGCCCCCTTCCGGGTTGCCCCAAGCAAGTGGCGAGCAGCCTGCACCATCGTCTCCAACATCATGACGCCGGGGAGAATGGGGAAGTCTGGAAAGTGGTCTGCGAGGTACTCCTCGGCACTGCTGACCTGCTTCCGAGCGACGATGTGATCATCGCCGAGTTCCAACACATTGTCGATGAGATTGAAGTGCATGTCCTAGGGGACGAATGGTACCCACCAACCGCTCCCAGTGGTGGCAAGACCAGCGTGAAACCACTATCCTGCTCGGCTCGATCGTGTGTATTCCCCCTTTGAATCCCCTACCACGGCAGGACAAGACATGGCCAGTACCGGCACCGTCATCCAAGTCATCGGCTCAACCTTCGATGTGCAGTTCCCAGAGGACGCACTTCCAGACATCTACAACGCGGTCACGAGCGAGTTGGAGGTCGATGGCAAGGCCCTGACACTCTACGGCGAGGTGAGCAAGCACCTTGGCGGCGGACAAGTCCGCTGCGTCGCGCTGGGAAGCACCGACGGCCTCCGCCGCGGACACCCTTGCACTGACACCGGTGCCCCGCTTTCCGTCCCGGTTGGTGAGGGCGTGCTCGGCCGCGTCTTCAATCTGCTCGGTGAGCCAATCGACGAGCGTGGTGATGTCGACTGCGATCGCTCGCGTCCGATTCACCAGCCGCCGCCAGCGCTTGATCAACTCAACCCAAAGACCGAGATCCTCGAAACAGGCATCAAGGTCATCGACCTTCTTTGCCCGTTTGTCCGTGGTGGCAAGATCGGTCTCTTCGGTGGTGCTGGTGTCGGCAAGACCGTCATCATTCAGGAAATGATCGCCCGTGTCGCCCGTGGCTTCGGTGGCTACAGCGTGTTCTGTGGTGTTGGCGAGCGGACGCGTGAGGGCAACGACCTCTGGCGAGAAATGCAGGAAGCTGAATACACCGACGCCGATGGAAACACCTCGCACGTCATCGACAAAGTGGCGATGGTGTTCGGTCAGATGAACGAGCCTCCAGGTGCGCGTCTTCGCGTCGCGCTTTCCGGACTCGCCATGGCCGAAGACTTCCGCGACAACTCCGGCAAGGAAACGTTGATCTTCGTCGACAACATCTTCCGCTTCACGCAGGCTGGTTCGGAAGTGTCCGCGCTTCTGGGCCGGATGCCCTCGGCCGTGGGCTATCAGCCGACGCTCTCGACCGAGATGGGCGAGTTGCAGGAACGGATTACCTCGACATCCCGCGGCGCGATCACCTCAGTGCAGGCCATTTATGTGCCTGCTGATGACTTGACCGATCCTGCCCCGGCGACGGCATTCACCCATCTCGACGCATTCGTCGTGTTGGAGCGTGGCATCGCCGAGAAGGGAATTTACCCCGCGGTCGACCCACTGAACTCGTCATCACGAATTCTCGATCCGCAGATCGTCGGCGACCGCCACTACCGCGTCGCCCGCGAAGCGCAGCAGATCCTGCAGCGATACAAGGATCTCCAGGACATCATCGCCATCCTTGGCGTGGACGAACTGGCCGAAGAGGACAAACTCGCCGTGTCGCGTGCTCGCCGCATGGAGCGGTTCCTCAGCCAGCCGTGCTACGTGGCCGAGCAGTTCACCGGCTTCCCCGGAATCACGACGCCGCTCGAAGAGACCATCGATTCATTCGAGCGACTGGTCGCCGGCGAAGGTGACGATCTGCCGGAGAGTGCCTTTATGTACGTCGGCAACCTCGACGACGCCAAGAAAAAGGCCGAGAAGATGGCTGCCGAAGCTGCCAACTGATCTCCCTATTCTTCAAATCAATGACAGGCGAGTCCGCGACGTGGGCTCGCCTGTTTCATTGGGTTGCGGCACACCCTGCCTACCCCGCAGACATCACCGCCGAATCACTTTGCGAATCGACCCCGTCATGCCTCCCACATATACGGTTTGCATGGGATCTTCCAAACGATCTGTACCGAGGATGTCCACAGTCTGAACACCGCTGGTGCGGCCCAGACAGGAAGCCGATACCCTCGCTCTGTCCCGCAACTTGGAGCCCAACCTCGCCATGATCAACATGCCCCGAACGATCACCGTCAGCCTCATCGCCACCGCAAGCCTGATCGCATGTGACGGCACTTCACAAGAGGCTTCAAAGCCCACTGCCACCAAAACGGCCAAGGTGCCGCCGCCACCAGCCAAGCCTGCAGTTGATCCTGCAGGGCTCCCTGGCGCGCCGGTCACTGGAGACGGAACCGAACTCGGCAAAGACATTCTTGCTTGGACTGTCACGCCCAGCACTGGCGAGATGCTGCCGGTTGAGCCGACCACGGCGACGATGCGAGTCAACGGGTGGTCAATGAACGGAACCCAGTACTTCGGTGGACCCGATGGACCGGACGAACTTACGCTGCCGACTGGTGACGATGCCGCATTTTCCGGTTGGTCAACCGCGGTGAGCGACATGAAGATCGGTGAGACTCGCAAAGTGTGGATCAGCGCGGCTGATCGAGATCACTGGCCGCTTGGCGGCGCGAACCCCCAGGACTTGGTCATGGATATCGAACTGGTGTCATTTGGCATTGAGCCGGCCATGCCTAACCCACTGCCGGGCGCGTCTATCGGTGACGCTGCAAAGAACGGGTCCTCTTCGGGGCTTCGGTGGTATGACACTGCAACCGGGTCCGGAACACCACTTGCCGCCGGTGACACCGCAACCATTCGGTGCGCCGGATGGTTGACCGACGGAACCCCGTGGCGCACAACCGCCACTGTCACGGTCACCATCAATGACTCGCTGATGCCTGCGCTCGCAGAGGGCCTCACGGGAATGGCTCCTGGCAGCAGTCGTAAACTGATCGTCCCGCCGGATCTCGGCGCGGGGTTCAACCCCATGGGTGAACTTCCTGCGGGGAGCACATTGATCGTGGACGTCGATTACGTCGGAAACGCGACCTCGGCCACCTCAGCGTCGGCAACGCCGGCCGCGGAGTAGCCCGAGTCCCAAGACGCCCAGATCTGCCGGGGCAGGGGCTGTGGTCTCGGAGATTCCTGACGTAATGATGGCGTCGTATGAATCTCCCAGGTACCCGGTAGTGACCCAATTAGGGAAGGCCGTCGGGAGGTTCGATCTCCGACAGAGAGAACACGGTCGTGCCAAAGAGCCCTGCGGAATCGACCCCCCCGCATTTCAAGTTAGACATAGTGTCTCCTCTCCCTCGCCCGGCGACGGCAGTACATCCCACTGCTCATACACAGCGAATAACCACCACGCCGTTGACGCCCTATCCTGACGCCCCACAAACGATTCAGGAGCCCAACAAAATGCCTCGATTACTGTTTGCAACCCTGCTCGGACTCGGCACTCCCACCATCGCTTCGGTTATGCCGGCGGTGCCACAGACTCCGGAAGCAATCACCGCAAGGTTTGACGCGGCCATGGCCGAGGCAGATGAGCGTGTCGCCGCCATCATTGCAGTCCCGAAGGGCGAGCGAACCTATGACAACACCATTGACGCGATGGATGCCATCAACGCGCACTTTGACCGCGACGGCAATCTGCTCGCGTTCATGGGATACGTCCACCCGGACGCTGCGATGCGTGATGCCGCCCGTGCATGCGAAGAAAGATGGACGAACTGGTACATCGACCTTGGAAAGAACGAGTCGCTCTACCAATCGATCCAGTCCTTTGCGGATACGAACCCGAAGTTAGACGGGGAAGATGCTCGGCTTCTGAGGTTTCTCCTCCGTGACTACCGCCGCGCCGGGATGGAGCTCTCGCCCAGTGCGCGAGCCGAACTCACTGACGTTGAGAAAGAACTCAATGAGTTGACCATCGCGTTCGACCAGAACATTCTTGACGATGCAACGACATTGTTCCTGGCCGAAGAGGAACTTCAAGGCATGCCGGATGACTACATCGCCGGACTCACACACACAGGCAACATGTACGCGCTCGGCATGGACTATCCGACATCGCTTCCGATTCTCAATCATTCGCCCAATGAAGAGACGCGGCAGAAGATGTGGCTTTCCCGAAGACGTCGGGCCAAAGCCAATGTCGAAGTGCTGGAAAAGATTCTGAGTCTTCGGTCGAAGCAGGCGGAGATTCTCGGGTTCGATCACGCGAGTGACTTCGAGAACGAAATCCGCATGTCGAAGAACGCCGATGAGGTCGAGCGGTTCTACGCGAAACTGCGGCCGCTTCTCGCCGAGAAGGCCAAAGAGGATTTTGCGATGCTCACCGCTGCAAAGCGCGAAGCAACGGGAGACCCCGGGGCCAAACTCAGACCATGGGACTTCGGCTATTGGATGGAACGGGTTCGCGAACGGGACTATGACGTCGACTCGAATGTCGTCAAGGAGTACTTCCCTTTCGCCACCGTTCGCGACGGCATCTTCGAGATTACCCAGAATCTCTACGGCATCGACTACAGGCCGATCGATGCACCCGCCGACGCGCCTCTGTGGCACGAGGACGTGGAGTACTTTGAAGTCGTCGATCGCAATACCGGAGAGGTGCTCGGCGAGTTCACCATGGACATGTATCCGCGAGAAGGCAAGTATGGTCATGCGGCGCAGTGGGGCATCGTCCCCCGGAAGGTGTGGCCCGATGGTTCCGTGCAAAGGCCTGTTGCCGCGCTTGTATGCAACTTCCCAAAGCCGACCAAAGATCGTCCGAGCCTCCTGACTCACGATCAGGCCGAAACATTCTTCCATGAATTCGGCCACTGCCTGCACACATTGCTCACAGAGACCGACACAACACGATTTGCCGGCACGAGCGTAGAGCGTGACTTCGTTGAAGCTCCAAGCCAGATGCTGGAGTCATGGGTATGGAGCCCGGAAACGCTGCCACTCATGAGTGGGCACTACGAAACGGGTGAACCGTTGCCGACCGATCTGCTCGAGCGAATGATCGCGGCGAAGTCGCTGTGCAAAGGCATGCTCGATCAAGGACAGGTCTGGCTCGGATCGATCGATCAGGCCTATCACACAAGCCCGGACGGCGACGTCGATACCACACAAGTCGGTCTTGACATGGTGGAACAGTGCACAATGTTCGAGGCCGTACCGAACACATGGTTTCAGGCGGGCTTTGGACACTTGACCGGCTACCAGGGTGGCTACTACGGCTACCTCTGGTCCAAGGTCTTCGCGGAAGACATGGCCGAACGCTTCAAGGAACTAGGCATGCTCAACCCCGAGGCAGGCGCCTGGTACCGCGAGAAAGTACTCTCACGAGGCGGCTCCGCCGACGCCAGCGACATGCTGCGCGACTACCTCGGTCGCGAGCCCAAACTCGACGCCTACATCAGAAGCCTCAAGCCCGATGGGTGATGTACCTGCTTGCCACACCACCACCTGGGTAGCGATGCCCCACGTACGTCGTTGCCAGATAGCACCGTAGATCACCCGGCAGGTCGGCTAGCAGTCGCCCCACGCCGCGATCATGGCGAGGATGTCGCTGGTTTCAACACCGCCGCTGCCTTCAAAGTCGCCGAGGCACGGAGTCGTGGTGCTTCAAACAGCGCGGACCAGATTGTAGATCCGTATCTCATCGCCCTGAGGCCCGTGGCCATAGGGCCAGTCGTTCGGGTCGCCCGCTTTGGGATCGCTCCGCTGCGCACCTGCGCTGTGGACATCCATCCAAGTACCAAGCCCATCAGGTTGGCGTGGTTCGGTATCCGAAGCCGCAGTGCGCGCGGCCATCGCTTGCAGTGGTCTACTGCGTAACTGCCCGCTCGATGCAAGACCTCGCCAGTTCAGCGTCGGATTCTGACTCACGCCACCAAACCATGGGTCCGCTACAACCACTTCCGCCAGCGAAACACGCCGAGCATGACAGCAACGACGGCACCACAAGCCAGAATGAACCACAAGAATGCGTTCGGACTCTGCTGTCCGGGGAGTGAGTCGTTGAAGTTCATACCGAACAGCCCCGTAAGGAATGAGAGCGGGATGAAGATCGTCGCAATGATGGTCAGCACCTTCATCACATCGTTCATCTTCTGGTTCAATTCCTGCTGGTACACAGCGAGCATGCCACTGGTTGCCTCGCGGTAGATGTCTACCGTGTCAGCGAGATAGCGGCTGTGATCGTGTACGTCGCGGAGGTACGTGCGAGTTTCTCCGGAGATCATCGGCCACTTACTGGTACACAACGTGCCGAGCAGTTCCCGCATCGGCCATAACTCTCGCCGCATGACAAGCAGCGCGCGTTTGATTTCGTGCACTTCGTCGGCAGCCTCTTCGTCGTTGTCGCTGGTGATTTGTCGATCGAGCGTGTCGAGTTGCTCGCCAATGTCCTGAAGCGGTGGAAACACGACGTCTACGATTCGGTCAAGCAGGCAGTAGAACAGAAAGTCCGGACCGCTCTGCCGCAAACGACTTCCTGCATCTTCGAGCCGCGTCAAGATGGACTGCCACAGATCGGGGTCGTATTGGTGGAATGAAATCACCTGATGTTGGCCTACAAACATGCTCACTTGCTGGCTTCGCAGATGCCCGTCTTCCTCATCCACCGCGCGGCTGGTCACGAACAGATACGGATGCTCCGAGAACTCTGCGTACTCATCCACCTTCGGTCGCTGCGGAATCTGAATGAGGTCTTCAAGCGCGAGCGGATGCAAGTGATACCGCTCCGCAATGACTTCGAGCAGAAACGTCGGTGGGTCCCCCACCACATTGATCCACCGGACGACGCCGAATGGTGGACGCGTGTTGGCGAAGAACGCGCGAACGTCGGTGATGTTGGTTTGCTGGATGCCGTCGGGGCCATAGTCGACGCACGTCACGATCGCGGGGCTGAGCGATTCCTCTGGGGGTGCCGGACGATCGATGTCGGCGGGGTCCTCCGGATAGCCGCTCGACTCCTCGTACGACTCGAGTTGGCCGCCGTGATCCATCGACTCGACATCGGGCGAACTCACGACCCCTTCAAGGATGGCCTCCTCGGCCTCAATCACATCGTCCTGCCTGGTCGTTTTCGGATTACCCATGCCGGGATCGTACTATCCCCGGCGATGCCATCTCTGGAGACATCTCGATCGACGGCGCGGCGAACGCTGATGAATGCCCTTCTCGGCGCCGCTCTGGCCACACTCCTCTTGGCGGCGGTGGCCTGGTGGCTCGCCGGGCTAACGCCCGGGTGGTATCAGCCCTTGGACCCCAACGACAAGGCGGCCCTACAACTCGGCGAAACTGCTGAGTACCGTCTCGCTGAAGAGTTGCAGAAGATCCGGCCGCCGCAGGAGCCGTGGCGGCTTCGGATTCCGGAGGATGCCGTCAATGCCTGGCTCGCCTCGCGCCTACCGCAGTGGCTCTCTGGGCAGGGCGTCGAGTGGCCCGCCGAACTCAGCCCACCGCAGATTCGCATGACTCCTTCCGGGATTGAAGTCGCCATTGCCAGCGCCGACTTGGGTGATCGCATCGGCCGGCTGCGGGTGCTTCCCAATATTGTCGGCAATCAACTCGCCCTTTCCTCGCCCACGCTCCGCGTTGGCCGGTTGCCGTTGCCACTACCCATGGACTGGATCCGCTCCTCGCTGGAGGAAGCCATCAATCAGGCTGAGGACCTCACCTTCCTCGCCGAACTCCTGCGAGGTGAGCGAATTGACGCCGTCTTGCCCTTGGTAGACAAGCGGCAGGTCCGAGTGCGGCGCATCACGTTCGAGCCCGGAGCGTGCGTCATTGAGGCCTCAACCCAGCGGCCCCGACCCGACGGGTAATTGATCGCTCGGCGGGCTAGGCATTTTACGACACCGCCTAGTCCATAAGCTCCTTTCAGCAAAGCAGATGCGTTTATAGAGAGACGGGCTCCCAAGTAGGCTCTGCCCTACACCGCCGCGGTTTCCGCATAGAGACGTATCTAGGATGAGATATGCCCAATCAATCATCTAAACCCAGCTTTCGCACCCAATGGCAGTATCGATTCGACCGCACAATGTCCGGCGGCACGGGCAAGCTCATGCTCTGGCTCGCCGCGATCTCGGCTGGCACGGTGGCCCTTGCCGCAGTTCTGCTGGCGATCGGTATTCGTCCCACCGATGGCGACACGCTGAGCTACTTCGATGCCTTCTGGGCCAGCCTCAACATGGCGCTCGATCCTGGCGCCGTTGACGATCCTGGTTGGGCCTACCGGCTCGTCATGCTCGGCGTTGCGATCCTCGGCGTCCTCATCGTCAGCACCATCATCGGTGTCCTTACTGCAGGCATCGAAGGCAAACTCGACGATCTCCGCCGCGGGCGCTCGAAAGTACTTGAGCACAACCACACCATCATTCTCGGCTGGTCAAGCAAGATCGCCGCCGCGGTGCGGGAACTCGCGATTGCCAACGAGAGTTGCCGCAGAGCGGTCGTCGCCGTGCTGGCTGATCGCGACAAGGTTGAGATGGAGGAGTACCTCGCCGACCACGTCGACAATCTCGGCCCGACCGAGATCATCTGCCGCCGAGGCGACCCCTGCGATCTCGCAGATCTCGCCATGATGCGACCCGAATTCGCCCGAAGTGCCATCCTCTTTGCCGGCGAAGGCAGTGACGGCGACTCGCTCGTTCTGAAACGCACTCTGGCACTGCAGCGATCATCCGAAAAAGCTGGCCATGGCTGCCCGATTATTGCCGAGGTGCAAGACCACGAGAATGCGTTGGCTGTCTCGCGGGTGGGCGATGTACGGGTAGTCGAGCCTTCCGAGCTCGTCACCCGCGTGCTCTTGCAGGCTGCGCGGCAACCTGGGCTGAGCCTGGTGTACGACGAACTCCTTTCGTTTGAGGGCTGTGAACTGTATTTCCATAGTGATGACGCGTTGGTCGGGCGGACCTAT
>JAAERN010000047.1 GCA_024230295.1 Planctomycetota bacterium | reverse complement strand
TTGTATCGGAAGGGATTTTCGGCGGTGTCGACTCTGCCATCTGAATTAAAGACATGGCCTTGCCATTGGTTTGTGGGACCAAGTTGCTCCAGCACTCGAGAGAACTTGTGACCATCCGCCTCGGTGTTAAAGAGACCACCATCGCCTTGCGTATAAGGCGTTGCAAGAGAGGTAGCAAAGGTTCCGCTATCAGCGCTGTCAGCAGTGAATCGGGTGGCGTAAAGCGGAATAACCGTCGTGGCTGCACCTCGCCACTTCTTGTCGCCTCGTCGCCCAGCCAGAGTCTGGTTGGCATAGGAGCCATTGTCGTCATGCTGGTCGTCAAGCTGGCAACTGAAGTTGGTATCCCAGAATCCGGTTGGCTCACTTGCCACATCGACATCCGCATCACCTGGGGCCCATGCGTTGTAGTCGTAGGCTTCGGAGCCGTCTGCGCCCATCGCCATGAGGAACGGGTTGTTGTCTACCGGACTGACCAGGGCTTCTGGCATGAGGTAGTCCTTCATGCACAGGACCGAGTAGAGGCTTTCGGTGGAGTTCCAAGGCCTTCCCTCGGGTCCCTTGCCAGCTACATAGCCAAAGTTTTTGCCGCGATGCCAGTAATCCAGGCGGGCTACGAGACCGGGCTGAATGAAGCGACCGTCGTAGTCCTCGGCAGAGTTGGCTGTTGCGGAGCCGATGCCCTTGAGTACGACCTTGTCGTGGGCCGCACGGGAGTTGCGAAGCGCTGATGAGAGCGCAGGGAGCAACAAGGCCATGAGGAGGCCGATGATGGAAACGACGATCATCAACTCGACGATCGTGAAGCCGCGATTAGTGTTTGGTCGTGAATACATGACCTTTAGTTCTCCTGAGTTTGACTCAATACATAATGAAGGATGAAAGAGAGTACGGACAATTGGAGGGCCTCGCTGGCGGGGTGCCTTTGAAAGGGCGGGGCATCCAAGAAACGGATGGTGATAGGCCTCCCCTGCCGTGAGACAGATAATCACACACAGAACATTCGCACAGGCTGGCTGGATGGTTTCAGTAGCGGTGCGATTGTCCCTAAAGATGCTTCTCAATTTGAGCTTGCATCAGGCCAAGATCGCTTGGCGACCATCCTCATGTGCCCCGTTCCTGCGTTGTACGAGGTACCCGATTATGAGCGTGCGAGGGTTCTCAGGCACTTCACAAGCAAGTACACAAGTAGACAGGTGTCCATGTGTGGGGAGCAGGATGAGTTGTCGACCGGCCGCCAGATGATTTGTCTTGCGTTCCTCGGCCCATGTGAGACGAGGCATGTCGATGAAGACGAATAAGAACGGGGTATAGAACCTAAATATGTATGGACGACAGAAGCCGACCGGTCTGTCGGGGCAAACCCGACCTCTCCAGCCTACCTTGTTCTCACTGTGAGTCAAGCGCCACGCGTGTATCGAACTTGGAATGGAGGCGTCCGCCGATGAACCGCGTAGAAACCGCCCTTGAAGCCCTTGGAATCGTGCTTCCCCCGGCTCCCAATCCTGTGGCGGCCTATCGGCCAGTCAAAATAGTGGGCTCAATCGCCTTTGTGAGTGGTCAGATTCCGATGCGGGACGGGGCTCTTGAGGCCGCAGGATCGGTTCCAAGTACGGTTTCGGTCGCGGAAGCAGCCCAGGCCGCCAGGCTATGCGCCCTCAATGGTTTGGCAGCGTTGAAGGCGGCCCTTGATGGGGACCTCAATCGGATTCAGGAAGTTGTGCGGGTTGGAGTGTTTGTGACATCGGATGCGGGATTCTTTGGACAACCTGCGGTGGCAGATGGCGCAAGCCAGTTGCTCGTGGATGTGTTTGGTGACTCAGGGAGGCATGCACGCGCCGCTGTGGGATGCATCGCTTTGCCCCTCGGCGCAGCCGTTGAAGTCGAGATGACTGTGGCGATCAACGACTGAGGCTGCCACGGCCACTGGCCTTCAGATGAGGGCGGCCACTACAAGCATCACAAGCAGCAGGAGATTCAGCACGATGCTCGTGACGAGAATCGGCGAGGGGCTACTATTTGATTGCTTGGGCTTCTGACGAAGCAGGGTAGCGTCGGCCGGCGGTGCCACTTGCACAGCCAGCGTCGCGAGATCAAGCTTTGGCTTTGCGAAATTGGGCTCTTCGCCCCGCGAGACTCGCTCCAGATCGACGGTCACATCAGATGCCCGGCGATATCGGTTGGCTTGATCCTTCGCGAGCATCATCTCAATGATCTGGCAGAACCCTGCCGAGAGGACCGGGTTGATCTGATCTGGTGGCTTGAGTTCGGCTTTGAGGTGCTGCCGCATGACATCGCTCGGACTCTTGCCAGAGTAGGGCACGTGTCCGGTCACCATGTGGTATGCGGTTGCGCCGAGCCCGTAGATGTCCGCGGCCGGCCCGATCGTGAGCTCGCCACGAATCTGCTCTGGGCTGATATAGAACGGTGTTCCGTAGGCTCGGCCCTTCTCCTGCTCTGCTGCCTCTGTGTCCTCCAGATTACGGGCAAGACCAAGGTCAGCGACCTTGACTTGCCCAGTGGCTGTGAGCATGAGGTTCTTCGGCTTGATATCCCGATGCACGAAGCCTTTTTCGTGAGCGTGATGGAGTGCTCGACAACTCTGAATAAGGATGTCGATGGCTTCAGCTTCGGGAATACGCTTGGCTTGTTGGATCCGTTCGTACACCGTGTCTCCCTCCACAAACTCCATTACGAAGTAGTGGTGGTCGCCAGCATGGTTGACGTCATAGGCCTGAACGATGTTCGGGTGATTGAGCCTCGCTGCGGCTCGTCCTTCCTTGTAGAACCGATCGATGAAGTTTCGATCTTCAGAGAACTTTCGAGGCAGAACTTTGATCGCGACCTGACGATGCAGGCTGAGTTGCTCGGCAAGAAACACCGTCGCCATGGCACCCGCCCCAAGTTTCCTGATGATCCGGAATCCCGGGATCTTCTGGCTTGACTTCTTGGCATCAAATTCCTTGCGGAGCCGCTCAAGCTGTCGGTCGGTCAGAAACTGATGTTCAATCAGCAGGTCGGAGAGCGTTCGGTCGCTGTCCTCATCATCTACTTGAGCGCGGCACTGTTCCAACTCGTCCTCGGTGACGAGTCCAGCCGCCAAGACCCGCTTCCCCAGAACGGTGTCAAACCCGCCGGTTGTCGACCCTGCTTGTGATCCCGCCGGTCGGTCCAGGCCAGGGCCGTCAGTTGAGCCTGGTGTTGGTTGTTTCGACCTTGGGGGCGGTGCTGAGGAGTCAGCCAAAGCTGGGATGTCGTCGTCTGGCAGGTCGTGGTTTGACTGTTCGTTGGTCATGGCTGTGGGAGAGTTTCCAGTGGGGCGAAGCCGGGCAGTATGATCGCTCGTGAGCCGGTTGGCTAGTCGAAACAAGTCAGCTTGTTCTCAGAGCAGGAATCACGATGCTTCATGGCGGTCACAATACCAGTCCAACGCATTCTTCTTGTGAGGCCCAGTGCTCTGGGCGATGTCTGTCGTACGGTCCCCGTGTTGGCGAGCCTTAGCGTTCGTTGGCCCAACGCTGAGATCTATTGGGTTGTTCAATCAGCCTTTGCGCCCGCTGTAGAGGCCCATCCCGCATTGACCGGGGTCATACCGTTTCCTAGAGAACAGTTCAGGGGCGGGATGTTTCGACCTGATCGGTGGGGACGGATGCTGGGGTGGCTCAGATCGCTTCGTTCGGCGCCGTGGGATGTCGCAATCGATTGTCAGGGATTGGCGAGGACCGGGTTGATGATGGCGGCGTGCGGTGCAAAAGTCCGGGCTGGTGACCGCTCGGCGCGTGAGGGTGCTTGGATTCCGTGTAATACGCGGGCGCGTGTTCCAGGGGGTGTACACGAAGTGGATCGCATGCTTTCCATTGCGGAAGCGTTGGGCGTCGAACCGGTTCTGAATCCGACCCTGTATGTGCCGGCGGGAGCAACTGAGTGGTGGAACCGAAGCACGGCGCAGCGGCCATCAGGAGCATTCGCAGTTCTTGCCACAACAAGCAGGTGGCGTTCCAAGGCTTGGCCTTCTGAGCGATGGGTCGGATTGGCAGAGCGGCTGATACACCACGGATGTGTCGAGTGGATTGCATTGCCGGGGAGTGGCGGAGAGAGGCGGCAGGTGGCGATGGTGGCCGACGCCTTGCGGGCCAAAGGGATTCGTGCCGTGGACTATTCCGGGCAGACTGATGTTGGGCAGATGATGGCGATGATTGAAGACGCGGCGATCACGGTGTCGAACGACTCCGCTGCACTCCATATGGCGATGGGGCTCGGTGAGCGATGCCTCGGACTCTTTGGACCGACGAATCCCGCGATCGTGGGCCCGTGGCGACGCCCAGATCTTGCGATCCGGGCAGAATTGCTTCCCGGCGAGAAGCCTTCATTTCGTGATCGGGATCTTGGTGACTCAGTGATGAGCCGTTTGACGGTCGAGGCTGTTGCGGCGCGAGCGCTCTCGTTGTTCGAGCAATGGTCGGTATGAATCGGGGACGGTTGGTGCTGGCAAGTCGATCACCTCGACGGCGTGAACTTCTGGAAGCAGCCGGCTGGGAAGTTCATGTGAGCGTGGCGCCCGTAGATGACAGCGACCTTGCGCCGGGAGCGTCCAGTCCGCCGGCGTGGACAAGTGCGCTTGCTTGGCTCAAGGCCTGTGCGGTCCATCGCGCACTGATTGATTCGGGAACTCCAGCAGATGTTCCGATCGTCGCCGGCGACACAGTGTGCGAGCACCGGGGTCTTATTCTGGGGCAGCCAGATTCTCCAGAGGAAGCTACGGTCATGATTCAGACATTCCGGGGGGCGACCCACCACGTTTGGACGGGGTTGTGCGTCGTGTACCCGGATGGCACCCGACGAATGGGTGTCGACCAGGCTGCCGTGACACTGAAGTGGGTTTCTGATGCGGATATTGAGACATACGTGGCATCGGGAGCGTGGCAAGGAAAGGCTGGCGGGTACAACCTCGCTGATCGGATCGACGCAGGCTGGCCGATTCGTCATCAAGGTCACGCATCGACGATCATGGGAATGCCGCTTCCGCTTTTAGAGAAACTGTTAGAAGAAGATGCTGCATAAATGTTCTTGCTCAATCCCATCGCCAGAGTGTACGGAGCCGCCATCGCGGCGAGAAACCGCCGGTTTGATCGCGGTGATCGTGTGACTGATGTAGGCGTTCCGGTGATTTCGGTCGGCAACGTGACGGCGGGGGGAACAGGGAAGACACCGACTGTTCAGTGGCTCGTTCGCACATTGATGGAAGTTGGGCGCACTCCCGCGGTTGCGATGCGGGGATACAGGGCTCGCCCCGATGGCATTTCCGACGAGGCTGCCGAGCACATGCGCTTGCTCCGTGGGGTTCCTGTGCTCGTCGATCCAGATCGGGCCACCGCCATTTCACAGCATTTGGACCACCATCCTGAGTGCGATGTTGTTGTACTGGACGATGGCTTTCAGCACCGCTTTGTGTCGAGGAAGGCGGATGTTGTGCTGGTCGATGCCCGGCGACCGATGTCTGAGCAGCGGCTGCTCCCAGAGGGGCGGCTTCGCGAGCCATGGTCATCGTTGCGGCGAGCGACCGCGATCATCGTGACGCATGCCGATCAGCCGGACCCACAGTTGGCTGCGGAGATCACGGAGTTTGCGGGCGCGCCGCCAATCGCGTGGTGCCATCATGTGTGGAGGGACATTCTCCGGATTGATGCTGGTGGCGAGGCCGTGGTTCCCGTTTCGGAACTCGATGGGTGCTCGGTGATTACCCGCTTTGGCGTAGGCTCTTCGGAAGGCGTTCTTTCGCAGGTGAAGGCCGCTGGCGGCCGTGTCGTTGCGGACTTCCCCGCGAAGGACCACTCCCCGGTCACTCCAAGTGAATTGAAGCGGCTCGAACAGGCGAGTACCGAAGCAGAGGCGATAGTTGTGACCGGGAAGGATTGGGCAAGTTTGGGTCCGCTGGTAGACTGGGATCACTTGGGCGTGCCGGTGCTTGTTCCCCGCCTTGAAATTGAATTTGTGGCAGGAGAACCAGAGTTGAAGCGGCACATTGTGCAGAGTGCGGAACCGGAGTCGGCATGAGCAGTCTTCTGACAGCATTGGCAGGGTTTGGCCCATTTCGGGTGCTGGTCATCGGTGATTTCATGCTTGATGAGATGGTGCATGGAGATGCATCCCGTTTGAGTCCCGATGCGCCGGTGCCAGTTCTCACCGTGGATCGAATCGATCGGTGTGGCGGCGGAGCTTCCAATGTTGCGGCCTGCCTCGCTGGTCTCGGCGGGCAGGTGCACTGCTGTGGCGTCATCGGCGGTGACGGAGATGGCAGCCACTTGAAGCGATCGCTGGAGCAGAGCGGCTGCGAGGTTGATGGTCTTGTGGTTGATCCAGATCGCCCAACAACGGTCAAGCGGAATCTCGTTGGTCTCGCTCAACACCGACATCCGCAGAAGATGTTCAGGGTTGATATCGAATCGGCTGCCCCGGTATCGGCTGACACGAGTCAAGCCATGCAGGCGAGGATTGACGCGTTGCTGCCTGGGGTCGATGTGGTCTGCATCGAGGATTATGGCAAGGGAGTATGTACCCAGCAGCGATGTCAGGCTGTGATCGAGGCGGCCCGCACCAAAGGTATTCCAGTTTTTGTGGACCCCGCGAATGCAGACTGCTATGAGCGATATGCCGGTGCTACTGCCATGACACCGAACCGAACAGAGGCGGCGAGGGCGTGCGCCTCATTACCGGGTTCGCCGGATGAGCCCGCTGAAATGGCCTCGGCCCTCTTGGAGTCACTTGGTCTCGAAGCCATCGTGATCACACTTGATCGCCACGGTGCGATGCTCTTGGAGCGAGGCTGTGAGCCCGATCACATCCCGACTCGGCAGCGGGATGTCTATGACGTCACGGGGGCTGGCGACATGGTTCTGGCTGCGATGGCGGCGGCCCGAGCGCATGAACTGAGCTGGCGAGATGCCGTGCTGCTGGCGAATGCCGCAGCGGGCTTGGAGGTTGAGACGTTCGGCGCTCATCCAATCCCACTTTCTCGAATCGCTCAGGAAGTACTGCGTTCGGGGGACGGAGTGGAAGGCAAGGTTCGGTCGATTGAAGATCTCCGGTTGGAAGTTGCGGCCCATCGGGATGCCGGACACAGGATTGTGCTGACGAACGGCTGTTTTGATGTCATTCACGCTGGCCATGTGGCGTATCTGAAGGATGCGGCTGCTCGGGGGGACACGCTGATCGTCGGAGTCAACTGCGATGATCAGGTCACGCTCATGAAGGGCGCCGGGCGGCCGGTCTATGGATTGGACGATCGGATGTCGATTCTTTCAGAGTTGGCGTGTGTTGATTACATCGTGTCATTCGATACGCCTACGGCCCACGAGCTCATTGAAGCAGTGCATCCCGATCTCTATGTCAAAGGCGGCGACTACGAGCCCTGTGAGATTGTCGAGCATGCTCGGTTGTGTGAGCTTGGGATTCCATGTGAGGTACTGGCTCACCGTCCGGGACTTGGCAGCACGGACATCGTCGATCACGTTCGAGGTGCTTGAACCTCACGCCCTGAGTTGAATCAGCCAGAGCCGATCCAGTTCAGAATTGTGGATTCTGCGGAACTTGGGTCGGTGAGTGGCTCCGGGAAACTGAGCCGAACGATATCGAATCGAGTTCGAACATCAAGCCCGAGGGGGTCGACACCAACGAGTCGCGGTTGCTCGGCCACGATCCCAAGATGGTTTTTGACCGCCGTTACAAGTACGGCTTCTGGCCCTCTGTTGAGTTGTCCGCAGATCCGCGGCTCGATCGCAGCCAGTGGATTCGCTTGATGCAGGACGCCGCCGTCAAGAATGGTGCCTTGAAAGCGGGCCATGTCGATATCGATCAGGGCCCAACGGGGCCACGGAGGTACGCCGTGATAGATCTTCCAGCGGTCTGAATTCGATTCAGCTCCACCAATGGCCTCAAAGCCAGTGAGCGAGACTGCCATGTCGATCGACGGGCTGTGTTCGTCGGGGATTGCCATGCTGCAGTCAACGGCTTCCAACATGGCTGATTCCACGGCGGCAATGAGTTTGCCGCAAGGTGCAGGGGCGTATCGAATCGGTGTGGTCAGCGCATCATGCCGCAGGTCGGCTTTGGTCCAAGTTCGAAGTGTTCGGAGGGCCTCGTCGGGAATATTCATGATGTTGGAGTTGGAAGGGTCTTTGCGACTCATTTCAGCAGCCTACAGCGGAGCCCGTGGGGGAGTGGTCGCCTTACGGGGGTAAGAAGGCCCTTGAGCCTACGTCATCGGTGATCCTAGGATGTCGAGACTGTTGAAGCGGGCGACAGATTCCGGGCATATTGTCATCGGGCTGCGGTTCGGATTGCCTTGGATGAGGCCGCCATGGAGCTTTACCCTGGTCCAAGCGGCCGCGACCAGGGCATCGAGATCACTTGCCATCACCGCCGTCAGGCTCCAGAGGCCCCAAGATGAGGCGGCAGGAACTTCGAACATTAGCCCCCGAATGGTGGTAGGATCCATGGGATGGGGGATTTTGCTCCACATGGGAGTGGAATGTGTGGGGCTGCGTCGCGTTTAAGAAGAGATCTGATCTGTGTTTTCGCTTGATTGAGACTGGACAAGACACTGAGGTTGTGCAAAAAAAGCTAGCAGATTCGCCCGCTGCGAGCATCACCCGGTTGTGCTATTTGCAGGCGTCAGTCGCCTTGGAGCGGCTCGGGAAGTATTCAGGAGTGCGGCAATGAAACTCAAGTGTGGACTGACGGCAATAGCCCTGTTGGCCGTAATGAATTCTCAGGCAGTTGCTGAGGCAGAGCTCACCGATGACGGCTATCAGGCGGTCATGGACATGCTGAATTCCGGAGAGTGGTCGGTTCGTACCAAATGGCCGCTTTTAAACAGCCGAGACGGGGCCAACCGTGTCGGGGAAGTGGAATTCATTCCGATCACCGTCCACGTGGTGCGAACTGATGTGGGAACCGGAGGCGTTGATCTGTCGCTCGTTGATGCTGCAATTGAAGTTGCGAACAGCAAGTTCAACGACACAGCAGCTGGCAACTTTGGATACACGTTCTATCGTGAGTCAGTCATTTTTCTCGACGACGATGACTACGCATGGTTTCATATGGACGATGGCGAGCTAGGAACACTGATCCAACAGGATCCCGTGCCGGGCACGGTCAATGCATATTTCGTGCCGAACTTCCAGTCGCTCGACCCTATTGCCGGTGTGTCGACACTGCCCTACGGCGGTGTCGGAGGTATGGCTATTTCCAATACCGGTACAGGAGCGTTGACTCATGAAATGGGCCATTACTTTGGTCTGTTCCACCCGTTTACATGGGATGCCTTTGGTGACGAATGCGCGAGCGGCGATGGCTGCCAGTACAGCGGTGATCTGATCTGCGAGACGCCGGCGGATCCTGGGACTGACTGGTGGGGAAACTTCAGGGCCGCAGGGGCACGTGCAGCTGGATACTGCTATCGATGCGAGGTGGACTATCAGCATCAGTGGGATCCAGGCGCCAACGACGGACTTGGCGAAATGACCGACGATAATTGCCTCTTTGCGGACGTGGATTGCGACGATATTGGGCCTGATTGCCACACCCCGATTGACTGGTGTGAAGACCCGAACCAATGTCACGAGTATCGGCCGCTGACGCAGAACATCATGTCCTATTACGGCATTCAAGAGTCGTTCGTGTCTGAACAGCTGAGCCTGATGCGAGCCAACCTGCAATTCATGTTGGCCGACCACGTCCGGTCAGACAAGGACTGCAACGGCAACGATCTTCCAGACAGCTTTGAGATTGAGTCCTTGTGGTATTCAACGCAGGACTGCGATAACAATGGCCGTCCTGATGACTGCGACATCATGGATACTCCGGCACTGGATTGCGATCTTGATGGCCTGATCGATCATTGTGAAATCGCAGCTGGGGCAGAGTCTGATTGCAACGAGAATGGAGTGATTGACCGGTGTGACGTTACTAACGATCCACTGTCGAATGACTGCAACGGCAACGGCGAGCTCGATCTTTGTGAGTTGCAAGACGGTGATGAATCCGACTGCGACGGCAATGGTCGACCGGATACGTGTGATATGGACAACAATCCGGGCGCAGACTGTAATAGCAATGGCCTGTTTGATAATTGTGAGATCCTGTCCGGAGCTGCCTTCGACTGCGATTCCAACGGTGTCATCGACGAGTGTGAACTGCCAGGACTGCCGGAGAAGGACTGCAACGGCAATGGCATCTTTGATGACTGCGAAGTTGTGAACGGTGGAGCCACGGACTGCGATTCAGACGGCGTGCTGGATCAATGCCAGCTTGATCTGGATGCTGACCTTGATTGCAACGGCGACGGAGTTCTTGATACATGCAACATCGCCGATGGCACCGCGAGTGACTGCGATGCCAGCGGTATACCGGATTCCTGTGAAGAGTTATTGGTGCGTGTGAGCAATGCTTTGGCAGATCCCTCGCTCCCCTACCAAGCCCACTTTGCCGAATCGGTATCCCTTGATGGAACATCTGCTGTGTTCGGTATACCGGGTGACAATGGCATGGCTACGAATGCCGGTGCCGCAAGCGTGTATCGGCGGAACTCCGCAAGTGGCTGGGACCTTGAATACACGTTGCGTCTCGCCGGAGGCTCGTACTACGACGAGATGGGGAGTTCTGTGGCGATTTCTCGTGATGTCGTTGCGGCGGGTGTCCCTGGAGATGATGACAATGGCTCAGGTGCTGGGTCTGTGGCCGTCTTCCGCGATACGGATGGTGCCTGGGCTCAGGAAACCAAGTTGTTCGGTTCGGATACCGGGGCCGGAGATGACTTTGGTAGTGCGTTGGCGATGGACGGAAGCGTTCTTGTTGTCGGCGCACCATCGGCTGAAGGCAATGAATCCGCCGGAGCCACGGGTGCGGTCTACATCTTTGAAGACGGCGATGTGTCTTGGGAGCAAGTCGAAAGGCTGGCCGTGGCGGATGGCATGAACGGCGACCTCTTTGGTGCAGCCGTTGCGATCGATGGCAGCAACTTGCTGATTGGAGCCCCCAACGCTGCTACGGCTGGGGCGCACTCAGGCGGCACCTATGCGTTTAGGCATGATGGTGAGGCTTGGGTCTCAGACGGTGTGTTGTCGGACTCTGTGCCTGCGATGTTCAATAGCTTCGGGACTTCTGTGTCCGTGAATGACAATTGGGCTATCGTCGGTGCTCCGGGTGCGGACATCTCTGGTATCAACGGCGCAGGTGCTGCCGACATCTTCCAGAGAACAGCTAGCGGCTGGGAGCATCAGTATCGGGTGATAGCGAGCGACCCATCAGCGAATGATGGGTTCGGCTCACAAGTTGCCATTGACGGGCCTCTTGCCCTTGTCACAGCTCCATATCATGATGGCCGCGGATCGTCCAGCCTTCCCAATTCGGGTGCTGCATATGTATTCGTCCGTCACGGTGATGTGTGGGTGGAAGGCGGCTTGATAGGCCCCAATTCGCCCACAGTTGGCTCTAAGTTTGGATCCAGTCTGGCGGTAGCCGGAGCGCTCTCGATCATTGGCGCTCCCTATGCAGATGGTGCTTTGAATGATGTTGGCGCTGCCTATGAGGCAATCCAGCTTGACTGCGATCAAGATGGCCAAGTGGACACCTGCCAGATCGATTCTGGCGAAGGCGACTGTGATGGCGACGGTATCGTGGACAGTTGTGCGATTGCGATGAAAATCGTTGATGATTGCAACTTCAACGGTGTGCCGGACGCCTGCGATCTATTAAATACGCCAGGCTTGGACGCAGATGGCAATGGCATCATTGATGCGTGTGAAGGTCCGAGCGGATTCCCGGGCGGCGAAGATGGATTCGGCCTGGTTGATCTGATGATTGTGATTAACAATTGGGGCTCGTCCAACACGGATGCCGACTACAACGGTGACGGCACCGTCGGGATTCTGGACTTGATCTACGTATTGCAGGGTTGGCGAGGCGACTGACCGCATTGACTCTTAGGTTTCCATCAAGGCCGCATGCCTACCAAACGGTGGCATGCGGCCTGTTACCTTGGGAGGCGTGACAGGTTTAGTGGTACCTATCGGTGTGCAGGACGACGCCAGCCTTGACGAGGTGCTTGAGCGGGCTCGGTCGGCGATTCGCCGAGGCGCAGACCTCATCGAGTGGCGAGTAGATTCGATTGCCGGAACCGAGGATGGTTCGGGCATACTCTCGAGACTACTCGAGGAGATTGGTGAATCAAGCATTGTGACTGCCCGTGGGGTCGACGAGGGGGGAGGCTGCGAACTTGATGATGATGTATTCGCTTCGTGGCTGCTTGAGTTGCATGCGCTCTCCACGTCACCATGTTGGATCGATGTGGAGTATGTCCGGTGGCACCGCTCTGTCGAGATCCAAGAGGCGGTTTCCGAGTTTCGCAGGGGCGGCGTGCGCGCCCTGTGCTCGTTCCACGACTTCTCTGGTCGACCACTCGACCTCATGGCGAAGGTCGAGGCGATGCAGGGAGCAGACGTCGATGCAGTCAAAGTAGTCTGGCGTGCGAGATCCATACGCGACTGCCTGGAGTGTCGTGATCTCTTGAGCACATGCGAACTTCCGATGATCGCTCTGTGCATGGGGCAAGCCGGACTTCTGTCCCGGATCATGGCCGGTGCTTGGGGGGCTATGGCGACGTTCGCTGCGGTAGATACCGAAAGCGTCACGGCGCCTGGCCAACCGACGATTGAAGAACTTCTCGATCAGTGGCGATTTCGATCGATTGATAGCCAAACAGTGCTGACGGGGTTGGTTGGCGATCCGGTGGGCGCAAGTCCTGGCTTTGTATTGCACAACCGGGCATTTGATGCCAACGATGTCAACGCCGTGTACGTTCCATTGCCAGTGGCGGCCGGTTGGGAGTCGTTGAAAGCGAGTCTGGCGACGTTGATCGATGGTCTGGGGTCCAAGTTCCTCGGAGTGTCGATCACGATTCCTCACAAACTGGACGCACTTCGATTTGTGCAAGAGCAAGGAGGCACTGTGTCGCCCGTCTCGGCTGCGTGCGGCGCGGCTAACACTGTCACGCTCGCTCGCGATGGCTCACTTTTGGCCGACAACACTGACGCTCGCGGAATCGTCGAGCCGCTGGAGGCATTGGGAGCGTCGTTGTCGGGTGGACGAGTTGCTGTGTTGGGCGCCGGAGGGGTTGCTCGAGCGGCGGCGGCAGCGTTGATGGCGAAGGGCGCGTCCGTGCACGTCTTCAATCGGACAGAGGAGCGTGCGACCCAGTTGGTCCTCGATCTGTCCGAATCGGTCGGTGGTGCCGACGGTGGCTCGATTCAACTGGGCGAAAGCGGCTCCGGGCCGTTTGAGGTTGTGGTGCAAGCAACGTCAGTGGGAATGGCGACGGGCGAGATGGCTGATCGGCAGGCGATAGAGACTGTTGGATTGGAAGCGGAGTCGATTCTGGCACCACAGCCCATTGTTCTCGAAACGATCTACGACCCGGTCGAAACCTTGTTTGTCCAAGCCGCTCGTGAGGCTGGATGCCGCGTGGCGACAGGTGTTGACATGTGGTTAGCCCAAGCAGCGGCGCAGCAGAAGATCTGGCAGGAAGTTGAGTGATCGGTCGCTCTTGCACGCCACCTGAACCCAGAGTCTGTGCGTGTGGGTGATCCTGATGTCTCGTTCTTGGCCCGGCGCTTTACAGCCGAGCCCGCACATCGTCGATGGAATCTCCGCCGGTTGTCTCTAGAACAGCAGCGGCGATTTCGAAGCCGACCACGTTTTCCATAACGACACTCGCGGCAGAAACGGCGCATACATCACTTCGCTCGTAGTCGCTGTGCGCTGGTTCATGAGTTCGCAGGTCTATGCTCGGCATGCCACGGAGCAGAGTACTGATCGGTTTCATGGCGCCGGTAATGACGACAGGCATTCCATTCGTCATGCCCCCTTCAATTCCACCAGCACGGTTTGAGCCTCGAACAAATCCTTTGCTTCGGGAGTCCTGTTCAGCCTCATTCCATTCGATTGCATCATGAACGTCGGAGCCTCTGCGGCGGGCAACTGCTCGGCCGAGCCCGATTTCCACACTCTTGAATGCCTGAATGCTCATGACGGCCGCCGCGAGTCGCCCATCCAAACAATTCTCGCGAGTCATGCATGTTCCGAGACCCATGGGGCAGCCAAGCGCATGAACGCGACACAGTCCGCCCAATGTGTCCTTGTCTTCTTTGGCGGATCGGATCTCGGCCTCCATAGCTTTGGTTGCGTCGGCATCAGGGCAATACATCGATGAGCCGTCGCGAGCGGCCCTCGTTGCAGCGAGCGACTCATGGGTTACATCGATGTCAATGCAGATATCCCGCATGGCCGTGACGTACCCAAAGACTTCGACATCAATTTCATTGAGCATGCATCGGGCCAGTGCACCTGCGGCAGTCCTTGCTGCCGTTTGCCTTGCGCTGGCTCGCTCAAGAATATTTCGGCAGTCGTCCACTCCGTACTTTGCGGCGCCAGCGAGGTCGGCATGCCCAGGGCGTGGTCGGTGAATAGGGGGTGTGCGCTCAAGATCATCGAGCCTACTGTCGCGATTGGGAACAATGAATGCGACCGGAGCGCCAGTCGTGAACCCAAGGCGGATGCCACCAAGCCATTCCACATGATCTTCTTCAATTCGTTGGCGGCCCCCGCGACCGTATCCACCCTGTCGCCGCTGGAGTTCAGCATTGACGAAGTCGGTATCGACCCGAATACCGGCGGGAAGCCCGGAGACGATGGCGACGCCTCCAGGGCCATGTGATTCACCAGCGGTATGACACGTGAGTTTCGGCACCGTTGAGAATGCTATCGGGCTCCGCGACAACTTGAATCCAATGGTCCCGAAGTGATTCGCAGAAAGGCTGCACGAGCGTGACTGCCGTCAAACCATGTCAATGGGCATTGGCCAAGTGACCTAGGCCGCGCGGTGAGGCGCGGCCTGGGTCACTGGAAAGAGGGAGAGGAGCTGCCTCGGCGGGCGTCAATACCACCAAGACTTCAATTCCTTCTAGTGTCGAACCACTTTGTTTGTGTGTTTCAAATCTGCGAAACCACAGCGGGCGATTCGTAAACTATTGTGAATGAGTGGGTTCGGGGCCCTTGTCTTGGGCGAGATTTTCAGTCCGCACGTGTGCGATATCGAAGTTGAACTCCTCGTCCCGATAGTCAAGAGATACGGCGTCACCGTCGGTGACGGTCCCAGAGAGGATTCGCATCGCGATTTCGTTCTCGATCTGCTGCTGAATGACTCGTTTGAGCGGGCGAGCCCCGAATTGCGGATCCCAGCCAGCTTCGGCCAATGCGTCCAACGCCGCTTCGGTGGCATTCAATTGCAGATTCCGATCTGCCATCCGCTTTCGGAGATGCTCAAGCTGGACCTCAACGATTGACCGCAACTGCGTGGGGCTCAGTGCGTGGAAGACGATGGTTTCGTCAATTCGATTGAGCAATTCCGGTCGGAGGACTTGTTTGAGGCGATCCTTCATTGCCGTCTCAATTGTCTCTTCGGAATCACCTCGCTCACTCATTTCGAGAATCTGCTGTGATCCGATGTTGCTCGTCATCACGATGATGGTGTTCGTAAAGTCGACAGTTCGCCCGTGCCCATCCGTTAAACGCCCATCATCGAGAACCTGCAGTAGGACGTTGCTGACGTCTGGGTGGGCCTTCTCCATCTCGTCGAAGAGTACGACGCAATAGGGCCGCCGCCGAACAGCTTCGGTCAGCCGTCCACCCTCCTCATAACCGACGTATCCAGGTGGGGCGCCTATGAGTCGCGCTACGGCGTGCTGCTCCATGTACTCGCTCATGTCGATGCGAACCATGGCTTCTTCGGTATCAAAGAGGAAGTCGGCGAGTGCCTTGCACAACTCGGTCTTTCCGACGCCGGTCGGGCCGAGGAACAGGAAGGAACCGATTGGTTGTGATGGCTCTGCGAGGCCAGCTCGAGTACGCCGAACAGCGTCGCTGACTGCGTGTACGGCTTCGTACTGCCCGACAACTCTTCGTTCAAGATCCTGCTCCATATGAAGCAGTCGTTCTCGCTCGCTCTCAACGAGTCGCGCAGCGGGAATGCCGGTCCAACGTCCCACAATCTCAGCGATCATCTCGGCGTCGACTTCTTCCCGAACAAGGTTGCGTCCATCTTCCTGTCTGGCGTCGAGCTTTCTTTCCGCTTCAGCGAGTCGCTCATGCAGTTCGGGGATTTCGCCGTACTGAATTCGAGCGGCCGCTTCGAGGTCGCCGCGTCGTTGTGCCTGATCAAGTTCGACGCGAGCGGCGTCGATCTTCTCCTTGACATCACTGATTTCATCGAGCTCTGCCTTTTCGACCTCCCATCTCGCTGTCAGGGATTGGTTGCATTCTTCCAGATCGGCGAGTTCGGATTCGATGGACTCAAGTCTGGCCTTGGCGGAGCTGTCCTTCTCCTTGCGGAGTGCTTCTCGTTCGATTTCAACCTGAAGAATGCGGCGGCGGAGTTCGTCCAATTCAACCGGCATGGAATCGCTTTCAATGCGAAGCTGTGAGGCCGCTTCGTCGAGAAGATCGATTGCCTTATCGGGAAGAAACCTATCGGCGATGTATCGGTGGGACAGTGTTGCGGCTGCAAGAAGTGCGGCATCTTGAATGCGAATCCCGTGATGTGCCTCGTACCGACCCTTGAGTCCCCGAAGAATGGCAACGGTGTCCTCAACGCTGGGTTCGCAAACGAAGACTGGCTGGAATCGACGTTCAAATGCGGCGTCCTTCTCTATGTGTTGGCGATACTCGTCAAGCGTCGTGGCACCGATGCACCGAAGCTCTCCGCGAGCCAGCGCGGGTTTCAGGAGGTTGCCTGCGCTTACCGCGCCTTCCGCTTGCCCCGCTCCCACGATCGTGTGGAGTTCATCAATGAACAACACGATTCGCCCCTCGGCTGCAGTCACCTCGCGGAGTACCGCCTTGAGGCGGTCTTCGAATTCGCCACGAAACTTCGCGCCCGCCAATAACTGACCAACATCGAGCGCCATGATCTTGGCGTTGCGAAGGGTGGTGGGGCAGTCGCGATCTACGATTCGTTGGGCCAGCCCTTCGGCAATAGCAGTCTTGCCGACGCCGGGCTCACCGATCAGGACGGGGTTGTTCTTGGTGCGTCGACTCAATACCTGCATGCACCGGCGAATCTCCTCATCTCGTCCGATGACCGGGTCGAGCTTGCCAGACTGGGCCATCGCAGTGAGATCAATTGCGTACTTGCGAAGAGCCTCATAGTTGGCTTCTGCATCGGGATCATCAATTGACTCCACGCCCGAGGCTGCTCTGAGTTCCTTGATCGCCTCCAAAATCAGTTTGTCGTTGATGCCAAGGGTCGACATTGCCGTCCTTGCCGGAGAAGAGGTTGCGGCGAGAGAGGCAAGGAGATGCTCAACGGAGACGTACTGGTCACCCATCTCTGTGGCAAGTTGTTCACCAGACGCGATGACTTGCATGAGCGGGCCCGTCGGAGTGGGTGGGCGCGAGACGGAACTCGATACCGTCGGCAGGCGGTTCAATTCGGCCGTGACGACTCCCTCCAATGCAGTTGGCCGTTGTCCCCCGCGTTCGAGAATCGAACTTGCAATCCCGGCGTCATCTCGCAGTAGCGATTGGAGTAGATGCAGGGTGCCAAATTCGGAGTGGGACATCTCTACGGCAATCGACTGCGCGGTAGCAACGGCTTGCCGTGCGATAGTGGTAAAGCGATCAATGTTCATGCAGCAATCTCCGTGTGAGAAAGTGGCCCTGACTATAGAAGCAAGGTACATGCCGGACTGCACAGGCCACACGGCATCGAAACGGGGATCCCGCTGATTCCTTGCTGCCACATCGGCAGGTGGGGTAGCATGAACTCATGGGTGAAGGCATTTCATCGAACTCGCGCGGTATTCGAAGCCAATTGATCGGCCTCGGCATCATTGCCGTCGTTTTGATCTTGGTGGTGTATTTCTGGCCGAGGGCGTCAGTCAGCGGTGAGCGATTGTTTGACTTTGGTCTCGTGGAGTACGACCGCCCCCCACATGTCTTAGAGCATGTGTTCAACCTCAAGAATGTGGGCGATGAGCCGCTGGAAGTTGAGCGATTCAAGAGTACGTGTGGGTGTACGCAGGCCTCCGGTTCAGGCCGGGTTGCCCACCCCAATGAAGTGCTGAATATTCCCATTACCTTGCGGCTCAGCCGTTCTGGTCCCAAGGAAGGTGTGGTGACGGTCAGCTTTAGCAATGGCACGTCGGTCGACCTTGTGCTCAGGGCGATTGGTCGTCCTCGTGAGACGCTCAAGGTGAGGCCGGCAATTCTCCATCTTCGCTCGCCACTCGGAACAGGAGAGGTGTTTGTTTTTCTCGAAGCCGATACAAAGCCGCCTGTTCCAACCATTGAAACTCCAGAGCGGCTCGCGGCGGATTTTCAGGGGTGGGAGCAAATAGAGATAGGTGATGCCGATTCTGGCGAGATGTCGGTATGGCGCGGGCAACTGAAATTCAAAGGGGTAGGCGGCTGGCCCGGTCCCGACATCGATGTCACTGTTCGAATGCCCGACGATCAAGTTACGAAGATTCGGATCAATCCAGTTCCGCCTCCATTGGAAACCAATCCGCAGACTCCCCCCCAGTTGGACGGGCCACCATCTCCTGGCAGTGCGTATTGACGACGATCGGGATTCGTGTCAGGTTTGATCTCGGACAACGGGATTGTTGATCCACGTGACGAGCCATTCAAATCCACTGATCAGTTCAGGACCAGGTCGATTCAGTGCAACTAACTCGTCTAGGACAGCGACCGAATCACTTTGAGCGGCTGGTAGGTTGTGCCACCATGGCATTGCGCGAAGATGCCTTGCTTGCTCACGGCTTGTAGTTGGGTCGGCGCCGATCGGCATGACAATGATCCGATCAGGGGCAGCCATGATCAACTCGGATGCGGTCATTGTGGTAGTTGGTTCACCTGGACACGGCCCGATGGGTTGGCCGCCGGCAGCGGTGACCATGCCTGGGATCCAGCGTCCTGCGAGCCGGAGCGGCTCGATGCAACAGAGCACGGCGACGGTCGGGCCGTCGATGAAGGCGTTGACGTGATTCCGGGCGTCCCAATACCTCGCCCGGAGGCCGACCATGGCTGTTGCCGCTGCCGATTCCAATCCAACTGCTTCGCCGACTCGGACGAGATCGTCGAGGACCTCTTCGATCGAAGAGGGAGCCAGCGTGAGAATCTTCGCATCCGGGCAGAGGCCTTCGAACGCATGTTTGTCTGCGGGATTCTCTGACTCGGGGTTTGATGCAAGGAGAATGACATCGGGATCCAACTGGCGAACATTGAGCGGATTGGAGTCTGGGCACTCGGGCGGCGTCCCGCTCTGCCCAACCAGAAGATCCAGTCCCCCGATGGCATCCAGAATGTCAATGCCCGTAGGCGTCAGGGATACGACTCGCATCCACGAAGGGTAGGTGAGAAGGGATCTCGTAAGGCTGCGCTGCTATTGCGTACTATCCAAAGTCAGGAGCGTCCATACGCCAATGTTTGATACCCACTGCCATCTCACAGGCGACCGATACAAGGGGGGAATCGCCCCAGTTTTGGAGGAGGCCCGCTCGGCTGGCTTGACCGGCATGCTTGCTGTGGCTGTGGATGTTGCCGACGCCGCCGCAGCTCGAGATCTTGCACAGGCCCACTCGGATGTATGGTTCTCAGCGGGCGTTCATCCATCCGAAGCGGGAAGAGACCATGCCGTTGAGGACTTGCTGGCTATTTCCGATCATCCAAAGTGCGTCGCCTGGGGTGAAATGGGTCTTGATGGGCATTGGCCGGACCCACCGCTGGCAGCCCAGCGGGACCTCTTTGTGAAGCAGTTAAACCAGATTCAGTCCGCTGATGTTGCTGGTGCACGACCTTTGCCGGTCATCCTCCATAGCCGCAAGGCTGTTGAAGAAGTGCTTGACATCATTGCGGGTACAACGATTGACTCCGGGCGATTTGTGTTTCACTGCTTTACTGAGGGGCCGGCTTGCGTTGAGAAGGTGTTGGCGTTTGGCGCGGCCGTATCCTTCACGGGCGTAGTGACTTATCGCAATGCGGCCGATGTGGCTGCGGCATCAGATCTCGTGCCGCTGGACCGGCTTATGGTCGAAACAGACAGCCCATACCTGACGCCCGAGCCGCATCGGGGGACACGGCCGAACCGCCCCGCCAATGTGATTCATGTAGCGCGCTTCCTGGCCTCGCGGCGCGGTCTGAGCGATGAAGCCTTTGAAGAGGCTACAGACGAGACGGCTCGCCGCATCTTCGGGATTGGGTGAGCCATGCTGAAGGTGGGGAACCGCAGTGGATGTCGCGTTTGGACCCCTCGGCGATCTTGACAGACGGGTCCAGAATCCCGATGATGGGGCTTTCTGTTTCGTGAATGTTTTCACAAATGCACGGGGTCAGTGCATCCTATGGGTCGATATCACTACGTCTTTCCGCGGTGGTCTAATCTGTTGCTGCCGGCAGCCATTGTTGCTGGCATGTGCGCGCCGCTGTACGTCGCATTCATTGTGGCGTATGGCTTCAGCCCGAACACAACAGACGTGGGCTACCAACCCGAACAACCTATTCCCTTCAGCCATGCGGTTCACGCCGGGCAGTTGGGAATCGATTGCAGGTACTGCCATAACACGGTGGAGGTCGCTGCGAAGGCTGCGATTCCGCCGACGCAGACTTGCATGAACTGCCATACGCAGATTCACCCGGAGAGTGTGAATCTCGAACCGCTCTGGGAGAGTTACTCCACGGGGCGGCCGGTCGAGTGGGTTCGTATTCACGACCTGCCCGACTATGCGTTCTTCAATCACTCGGCGCACGTCACTCGTGGCGTGGGTTGTGTCGAGTGCCATGGACGTGTCGACACTATGGAGCGTGTGTGGCAAGAGCACTCACTCAGCATGGGCTGGTGTCTCAAGTGCCACCGTAATCCCGATCCACATCTGCGTGACCCAAACCTCGTGACTCAGCTCGAATGGGGTTGGGATATGGAGGCCGCCGAGCGACTCGCAGAAGGCGAGCGTTGGCGTGACATCAACGACCTTCATCCTTCACAGGACTGCACCACATGCCATCGTTGAACGGAAGTGACGCTGACGGCCGCCGGTATTGGCGCAGCCTGGACGAAGTTGCAGATACGCCCGAGTTCCGAGACTTCATGTACCAAGAGTTCCCGAGCGGTGCCGAGGCGCTTCTCGATGGGCCCGATCGGCGTGGATTCCTCAAGGTTATGGGTGCTTCGATGGCGCTCGCGGGTGTGGGGTTGACTGGCTGCCGACGGTGGCCGCGCGAAGTCATTGCCCCTTATGCCAATCGTCCCGAAGGCCGCATTCCTGGTGTCGCTGAGCAGTACGCGAGCATTGTTGAGAATGCGGGTGTCGCAACCGGTGTTCTCGTGACGTGCTTCGATGGTCGCCCGACCAAACTCGAAGGCAATCCGGGGCACCCCGGTAGTCTCGGGGCATTGACCAGTTGGCAGCAGGCGACGGTGCTCGACCTCTACGATCCAGACCGCACGCGGCAAGTGCATGAGCGTCCGGCGGGCGCAGCGAAGGCAGCGGCGAAGACGTGGACTGATTTCGACGCGTGGTGGAAGACGCATGCCGAGTCGCTTGGCGACGGATCGGGCCTGCGTTTTCTTTCCGAGTCAAACGGATCGCCCAGCGTGCAGCGGATGCAGCGGGCGATTCGCAAGCGGTTTCCCAAGGCGACTTGGGTCACATGGGATGCGATCGGTAATCCAGCCGAACGTGAGGGACTGGAAACCTCGCTCGGCGGTCCGTATCGCCCCGTGGTAGACCTCTCGAAGGCTGACGTCGTTGTGTCCTTCGACTGTGACTTCCTTGGCGCACATCCCGACTCTCTCGCGATGAGCCGCGGTTGGGCATCTCGCAGAAATCCGGATGAGGGACCGATGAATCGGGTCTACATTGCGGAGCCGACGCTGACAGTTACTGGCGCTTCTGCCGACGATCGAATGGCGATGAGTGCGAGCGATGCGGCAACGTTGGCGAAGCAGGTCGCCGCTGCGATTCTCGGGCATGGAAGTGGTGGTTCGGCAGCGAGCGAAGCCATCGTTCGAGATCTCAAGGCGAGCACGGGCCGAAGCGTTGTGATGGCAGGGCCATCACAACCGGCGGAAGTTCATGCAGCCTGCGCGATGGTCAATGAGCTGTTGGGCAACGTTGGAAAGACGGTGTCCTATGCCCGTATCCCCGAGCCTGAAATGGCGACAGCATCGTTGGATGCACTTGTCGCCGAAATGATGGCTGGCAGTGTTGAGACGGTTGTCGTCATCGGTGGCAATCCGGTGTGGGACTCGCCCGCCGAACTGGATCTGGCGACGGCACTCTCGAAGGTCCCCAATTCCATTCACTTCTGCGATCAGGATGATGAAACGTCTGCGGCGTGCCGGTGGCATCTACTCCGGGCGCATGGCCTGGAAGCCTGGGGCGACGGCCGCGGCTGGGATGGCACAGCATCAATTCGTCAGCCGGTCATTCGACCGCTCTGGAGTGGACGAAGCGAGCCCGAACTACTGGCAACGTTGGCAGGCGAAGAAACGACCAGTGGCTTCGAGATCGTTCGCCGCACGTTCGAAGAACTAACCGGCGCCCCGATAACCGCCGCAGGCGAAGAGCCTTCGTTCAGCGGTGCGTGGAGACGCGCCCTGCACGACGGCGTCATCGCTGGTGCGGCAAAGACGATCGAAACGCCTCGCGTCAATAAGGCCGCGGTCGCAACCGCCCTGCAGTCGCACCAGCCCAATTCGGCAGGTGGAATCGAAGTGCAATTTTCGGTTGGAACGCTTCTTGGCGGCCGGATGGGCAATAACGGCTGGATACAGGAACTTCCCGATCCAGTCACCAAACTGACTTGGGACAACGCTGTGCTGATGAGCGAGGCCACTGCGAAGCAGGTCGGCGTTGCAAGTGGGCAGAAGGTTCGAGTCGCGCTCGGGAGCCGCAGCGTGACGGGGCCAGTTCTTGTGCAGCCCGGTCAATGTGACGGCGTCGTGACGCTTGTCCTCGGTTACGGCCGCGACTGGCCTGGCCGTGTTGCCAGTGGATCTGGGTTCAATGCCTATCCGGTGCGAGCATCCGATGGCCTCTGGGCCGCGGGCGGTGGCAGTGTGACAGCAGTCGGTGGCGACGAACAGTTGATCACCACCCAAGACCACTACGCTATCGACACCGTTGGCGGCAAGGGCACGCAGGCCCGTCTGCCACTGCTCTATCGCGAAGCATCGGCCGAGTCCTATGCATCGCATCCGAACTTTGCTCGCGATCGAACTCACGTCATCAGCAGTCTCTCACTCTTTGAGGAGACGCAGTTTGAGGGTGCAGACTACCGATGGGGTATGGCCACCGACCTCTCGAAGTGCACCGGCTGCTCAGCTTGTGTGACTGCGTGTCAGGCCGAGAACAACATTCCGATCGTCGGCAAGGATCAGGTCCGAATGGGCCGCGAAATGCACTGGCTCCGGATCGATCGGTACTACAGATTCCGAAAGACCGGTGATACATGGGACACCTCGCAGCCCGCGAGTGTGGCGATGCAACCCCTGACCTGCCAGCACTGTGAAAACGCGCCGTGTGAGCAGGTGTGCCCGGTCGCTGCCACGGTGCATACGACTGACGGCCTCAACTCGATGGTCTACAACCGCTGTATCGGTACGCGGTATTGTTCGAACAACTGCCCGTACAAAGTGCGGAGGTTCAACTTCTTCGACTACTTCCGCCGTGATCCGCTTCGTGAGACGGGAATGCTTCAGGTGCAGCCCGACTATTACATCAAGCGACAGAGTGGCGGTGATCCGCTTCGCCAAATGCAGTTCAATCCGAATGTCACCGTGCGGATGCGTGGTGTTATGGAGAAGTGCACATGGTGCACACAGCGGATCGAAGCGGCGAAGATCGAAACTCGAAACAAGTGGGTCAAGTTGCCCGAGGCTAAGAAGGCGAAGGCCAAGCGGGTTGTTGTGCCGGACGGCATGATTACGCCGGCTTGTGCCCAAACCTGCCCGACTGGTGCGATCACGTTTGGTGATCTTATGGATGAGACGTCACGCGTCTCGAAGATGCACCGCGATCACCGCTCTTACGACCTACTGGGCGAACTCAATATCAAACCGCGAAACATGTACATGGCCCGGATCACGAACCCGTCCTCGGGCGAGCGGTTCCCAGATGACTTCGTGGCGCATGGAGGTCATCACGACGATGGCGACCATGGGCATGAACACAATGATGGTCACGACCACGACCATGGACACGACCACGGCGAAGCCCACGACGCCGATGCCAAGCACGAGGTGCATGACGGATGACCACGCTGCCGATCGACCATCCGATCGATGAACTCAGCGACGACCCGCGTCAGCGGGCGCCGCTTGTGCTGAATCATGATGAATTCGGATCCGTCACCGCGGACATTCTGCGGTGCAATGAGGCGAAGAAGCCACCGATGGCGTGGTACATCGCCTTCGTCATCTCGTTCGCGCTGATGTGCGTGCTCGGCATTTTGGTCGGGTATCTCGTCGTGACGGGCGTTGGTGTCTGGGGCAACAACAACCCGGCGATGTGGGGCTTCCCCATCGTGAACTTCGTGTTCTGGGTTGGTATCGGCCACGCCGGAACGCTCATCTCCGCGATTCTGTTCCTATTCAGGCAGAAGTGGAGGACTTCGATCAACCGCTTCGCCGAGGCGATGACGATCTTTGCGGTTGTTTGCGCCGGTCTGTTCCCAGGTATTCACGTCGGTCGAATCTGGCTGGCCTACTGGCTGTTCCCGATTCCCAACCAGATGGACATGTGGCCGCAGTTCCGAAGCCCACTGTTGTGGGACGTGTTTGCAGTCGGCACCTATTTCACGGTGTCTCTCCTCTTCTGGTACGTCGGCATGATTCCGGACCTTGCCACAATGCGAGACCGTGCGACCAGCAAGGTCAAGGCAGTTGCCTACGGCTTCTTCGCGCTCGGTTGGCGAGGGAGCATGCGGCATTGGCACCGCTACGAGCGGGCTTACCTGCTGCTGGCAGCCCTTGCGACGCCACTGGTGCTCTCGGTCCACTCAGTCGTGTCCTTCGACTTTGCGGTAGCACAGTTGCCGGGCTGGCATACGACGATCTTCCCACCCTACTTCGTCGCAGGCGCTATTTTCAGCGGCTTCGCAATGGTGCTCTCGCTCGCGATTCCCGCCCGAGAGTTGTGGGGTCTCAAGGACTTCATCACGAGGCGGCACATTGAGAATATGTGCAAGATCGTGCTGCTGACCGGTTCGATGGTCGGGTACGCCTACGGCATGGAATTCTTCATTGCCTGGTACAGCGGCGAGATCTACGAATCATTCGCTTTCATCAACCGTGCCTTCGGCCAATACGCATGGGCCTATTGGATCATGGTGTCGTGCAACGTGATCTGCCCGCAGCTCTTCTGGTTCAAGGCGATTCGACGCAATATCTGGGTGATCTTCATCATCACACTGTTCGTCAATCTCGGCATGTGGTTCGAGCGGTTCGTCATCACTGTGACGAGTCTCGCCAACGACTTCCTGCCCAGCAGTTGGGGTTGGTTCGAGCCGACGTGGGTTGACGTCATGACCTTTGTCGGGAGCTTCGGTCTGTTCATGACCCTGTTCCTGCTCTTCATTCGCTTCGGACCAATTCTGGCGATTTCCGAAATCAAGGCGGTCATGCCAGAGGCGGATCCACATGCCCACCACGGACACGACGAGGAGGCGCGCCAATGAGCGGCTCAGCTCCTGAAACCGCAACCCAAGCAGCCGCTTCGCCGGACACCGTCATGGTTGATGTGAGAAGCAAGGCGGAAGTGTGGGGCCTTGCGGCGCAGTTCTCGACGCCCGCTGGCATCTACGAAGCTGCCAAGAAGGTTCGTGAGTCTGGCTACCGCTGGTTCGACTGCCATGTGCCGTTTCCTGTCCACGGTCTCGACAAGGCCATGGGTGTGCAATACACAATCCTGCCGATCATCGTGTTCTTCGGCGGCTTGACCGGTCTGCTGCTTGCCGCCTTCCTTCAGGTGTTCACGAACTCGGTGGAAATCGACATCTGGGCGCTCGTCTCGGTGGTTGGATATCAGTTTGAAGTTTCCGGCAAGCCACTGATCAGTACTCCCGCATTTATTCCAGTGGCCTTCGAACTGACAGTGCTGCTGTCGGCGCTGAC
Organism: Planctomycetota bacterium; assembly: GCA_024230295.1. Classification (GTDB taxonomy): domain Bacteria; phylum Planctomycetota; class Phycisphaerae; order Phycisphaerales; family SM1A02; genus UBA12567. The sequence continues at coordinate 19,903 of JAAERN010000047.1, read as the reverse complement.
GTGCGTTTCGTTCATGTTGTTTCTCAACAAGCTTCCATGTTTGTATCACCCGGTTCTCAAGTCGCCGAAGCTCAAGAGAATCACTGACGACCGCTTTGTACTCGTGATCGAGGCGAAGGATCCAAAGTTCGCTCGATCAGCTACCGAGGCATTCCTTGAGTCGCTCGAGCCGGAACGCATTGTCGAGTTGGAGCCCTGACCCCTATGAGTAACTCACACAACGACAAAGGTGTGGCGGGAATGTTCTGGGAGCTGCCCAGAGGGTTCATCTACGGCGGCATTTTGCTGTTGTGCCTGCTATTGGTGCCGCCGGTGCTCATTCTTCGGGCACGCGCGATGCCGAGCGACAAGCCGCGGATTCACATCATCCAGAACATGGACAACCAGCCCAAGTACATGGCGCAGCATGGCAGCCTGCTCTTCAATGATGGGCGAGCCATGCGACCAAAGGTTCCGGGAACCGTGGCGCAGGGTGACATGATCGACGACACGCACTTCTGGCTCGGATTGATTGATGGCCAGTACGCCTCGACGTTTCCCGATCAGGTGACCATTGACGACGCGCTGCTGGACCGTGGCCGCGAGCGGTACGACATCTACTGCCTGCCATGTCACGGTGTTGCCGGCATAGGCGACGGTCCTGTTCACGATCGAGCCATGGTGCTGCTCAACAATGGCACGAACGGAACCGTCTGGGTGCAGCCAAGAAACTTGCACCAGCCGGATATGCAGGACCTTCCTCCGGGGCGGATGTATCACACGATCAGCGTTGGATTCGGCAACATGGCCGGGTACGCATCGCAGATTCCACCGGCCGATCGCTGGGCGATTACGGCGTGGGTGTACGCGCTACAGGTTGGCCGCAATGCGCCAGCAGCAGCTGTCCCAGGCTCCGACTCGCTGCCCACAAAGACACGCAACCTCGATGGAGGTGATTCGTGATGACGCATGAGGCTCAATCTGGCAATCTCAGGCTCGGCGGACTCGGTTCGTCGGCCATGGCGATTGGTGCCATTGTCGGGCTCGGCGGCCTCGCCGCCACGATCGGCCTTGATGGGGTTGGTGGCTCAGCCGGCTTTTGGAAGTCGTATCTCCTGGCATACATGATCGCATTGGCGATCTGTCAGGGAGCACTCTTCTTTGTCATGCTGCAGCACATCACGAAGTCTGGCTGGTCAGTCACCGTTCGGCGTCCCGCCGAGGCGATCGCCTCGAATCTGCAGTGGATGTGGCTGCTCTTTGTTCCGATCCTCGTGCTCGTCTGGACCGGCAAAGGCGCCGTGCTGTTTGAGTGGTGCAATACCGATTACATGCATGGTGATCATGTGCTTGAGGGGAAGATCGGATATCTCAACCCGACATTCTGGTCCATCCGCGCCATTGTGTATCTGGGCGTTTGGGCGCTGCTTGCAAAGTTCTATCGCTCGCAGAGTGTGGCTCAGGATGCAGACGGCGACATTCGTCGAACCCTTCGCATGCAGTGGTGGGCACCGATCGGGATCATCTTGTACGCACTGACGCAGACCTTCGCATCCATCGACTGGATCATGGCGATCCAGCCGAAATGGTTCTCGACGATGTTCGGCGTCTATTGGTTCACGGTGAGTTGCACCGGTTTCTTTGCGGCCATCATCGTGCTGCTGGCAGTTCTCCGTGGCTGTGGATACGGGCGAGGATCATTCACCGTCGAGCACTTCCATGACCTCGGTAAGTTGCTGTTTGCATTCGGCGTCGTGTTCTGGGCGTACATCGGATTCAGCCAGTACATGCTCATCTGGTACGCCAATATTCCAATCGAGACCGAGTGGTTTGTTCCACGACAACTTGGACCATGGTTCTGGGTGTCGTGGCTTCTCATCCTTGGCCACTTTGCGTTGCCGTTCGTCCTTCTTATTACGCGGTGGACCAAGCGGTTCCGGAACATCTTGGTACTTATCGCGCTCTGGATGGTCGCGATGTTCATTGTGGACGTCTATTGGCTGATCATGCCGATGGTGCCGGAAGCGGCGCTCGCGGAAGCAACCAGTTGGGATCAACTGCAGTCGGAAGTCACGGCTGGAACGCTGACGCTCGGATGGAATCCCTCGATTCTCAATCTCACCGCCGTGCTCGGATCACTCGGGCTCGTCGTATGCGGCACATTCTTCTTTCTCAGGCAAGCGAGCCTTGCGCCGACGAGCGACCCACGTCTCTCTGAGGCCGTGGCATTCGAGAACTTCTGATGAGCAACGAACCACATCACGACGCGCATCTTTCGGGTGATGCCGAAGACCCTGCTGGCGGACCAACTTGGGTGATTGGATTGGCCGGAGCCATTCTCACCGTTATCGTCGTGTTGGCGATGGCGTCCGTCTACTACGCCGCTGAGCGGGCTGAGACCCAACACAAGGTGATCTCGGTGCGATCACAAGAGGCAGAGATTCGCCGCGAAGCTGATCGGCTTGCCCTAGAGGATCAGCCACACTGGGAGCAGTGGACAGACGCCGATGGTGTTCTGGCTGGCGAGCGAACGCTTGTTGTTCCAATAGACACCGCGCGAGACATCATCAAGAAGAAGTGGGGGGGCAGCGGTCACTGAGCCATTCGTCATGTTCGCTTCGATTCGAACCATCTCGTGTCTTCTGTTGGCGACAGGCCTCGTGTCATCGCCGGCGACTGCGCAGCTTCTTGCGGATGAACTCCCCAAGGAGTTGGATGGCGTTGGCATCGTTCAGCGACTCGATGAGCCGGTCCCGCTCGATTTGGAGTTTGTGGACCATACGGGCGAGGCGGTCACGCTCTCAAAGTACATTTCGGGGGAACGCCCCGTCATCCTGACGCTCAACTACTACCAGTGCCCGATGCTGTGCTCGCTCACCCTCAACGGCATGGTGGATGGTCTGCGAGATGTAGATCTGGATCTTGGCCGCGACTACGACATCGTGACCGTCAGCATCAATCCAAATGAAGGTCCCGAACTGGCGGCGCAGAACCGCCGGGGATACCTCGCATCGCTCGGCAGGGATGTTCCGGATACAGCCTGGCCGTTCCTGACTGGATCGCAGGAGAACATCGAGTCGCTCGCCAAGGCGATCGGCTTTGGATACCGCTTCGATGAGCAGAGCGGCGAGTACGCCCACACCGCCAGCATCACATTTGTGACGCCGGATGGTCAGATTTCGAAGTACATGAACGACGTTCAGTTTCCCGCCCAGAATCTGCGGTTTGCAGTTGTGGATGCGTCGAACGGGAAGGTCGGGACCTTGATGGACACGCTTCTGCTGTTCAACTGCTTTCAGTGGGATTCGGAGGCCGGGAGCTTTGTGCCGAGCGCATGGAAGATCATGAGGCTTGGCGGCACGATCACGCTGGTGCTGTTGGTGGCTGGCATTCTGATTCTGTTGCGGCTGGAGCGAAAGGGCCGCGGCGGCGATCACACGGGAACTACACACACGAGCTCAGGCTCGGGAATCGGCCCGGTCGGATCATCCGACTCGGCACTTCAAACTGGTGGACTTCAAGCATGAGCATGCTCGGAATGCTGGCGACAACGAAGTTGGGTGAAGCGACCTCGGGGGGTGGCTTTTGGATGCCCGAAAGCGCTTCGACGGTGGCGCCGGAAATTGATGGCGTCTTCTACTTCATCAACAACATCAACTACTTCTTCTTTGCATTGTGCGTGGCGATCCTCATATGGTTCGCCATTCGGTATCACGCGAAGCCGTCGGAACACGCGACATTCACGACCGATGCGCCGACGCACAACACGCCGCTTGAGTTGACATGGACCGCGATCCCGCTGCTGCTGGTCGGCGTAATCTTCTGGCTTGGTATGGACGGCTTCCTCGAACTAAGCGAGGCGCCAGATGATTCATATGAAGTACAGGTCACCGCCCAGAAATGGTCGTGGACCTTCCAGCATCCCGACTTTGGGGTGACCGAGGCCGCCGAATTGACGGTGCCGCTCGGCCGACCGGTGCGTTTGATCATGACGTCGTCGGATGTGCTTCACAGTCTCTTTGTTCCTGCCTTCCGAGTGAAGAACGACGTGGTTCCCGGCCGGTACACCAGCCTCTGGTTTGAAGCGACGAAGCCCGGTCAATACCGCCTTTACTGCGCGGAGTACTGCGGCAAGGATCACTCGAAGATGCTTGCGGTCGTCAATGTGCTACCAGAGGACGAGTTCCAGACGCGTCTTGGAAAGCTCGCCCGCGAGTATGAAGACATTGCGGACCAAGACCTTCCGGAGTACGCCATGGTGCGACTTTACAACCGCTGCGCCTCCTGCCACTCGCTGGACGGCAAGTCGGGAACCGGTCCGTCATTCAAGGGATTGTGGGATCGAACAAAGAGTGGGTCGACTGTATTCACCGACGGCAGCACGCTCAAGGATTACATGGGGCCAGGCGGCGAGTTTGAAGTTCCCGAGAACTACATTCGGGACTCGATTCTCAATCCCCGTCACTACATCGTGCAGAACTACGCGGCCACGATGCCGACCTTCAAGGGACAGCTCAAAGAGCGGCAAATTGATGCGATGGTATTGATGCTCAAGAATCTGGACCGGCTCATAGATGAGCAAGGCAACCCGATTGAGAACCCGGATCTCTCCGGAGCGGATGTATCTACGGGAGCACAGAAATGACCATCGATCGGCCGACGCTCGCGAACGACAATTACCTCACGCATACGCGAGGTTTTTTGTCGTGGATTCTGACGCTTGATCACAAGCGAATCGGCATCATGTATCTGGTATCGGTACTGACTTGCTTCCTTCTTGGCGGTCTCTTCGCCTTGCTCGTGAGGACGCAACTGCTGGTTCCGGAAGGCCTGATCATGGATCAGGATCAGTACAACCAAGCCTTCACATTGCATGGCGGCATTATGGTCTTCCTGGTGATTATTCCAGGCATTCCCGCGGCGCTGGGCAACTTTGTGCTGCCCATCATGCTCGGGGCCAAGGACGTGGCGTTCCCACGCCTCAACCTGTTCTCATATTGGTTGTGGATAGTCGGCGCCGTCTTCTTGGTGATCTCGATTTTTGCCGGGCTCGACACGGGTTGGACCTTCTATACCCCGTACAGCATCGACGACAACTCTGCGATGGGTGGCGTGATTCCCGCCGTGACGGGCGCATTCCTGCTCGGGTTTGCTTCGATCTTCACGGGCATGAACTTCATCGTGACGATTCATCGCCTTCGACCTGACGGCATGACCTGGTTCCGAATGCCGCTGTTCCTGTGGTCGCTCTACGCGACAGCTGTGATTCAGGTTCTTGCGACGCCAGTGCTTGGCATTACGCTTGCACTGCTTGCGGTCGAGCGAGCTTTCGGCATCGGCATCTTCAATCCGGCACTCGGCGGAGACCCGGTACTCTTCCAGCACTTCTTCTGGTTCTACAGCCATCCGGCCGTGTACATCATGATTCTGCCGGCGATGGGCATCATTAGTGAAGTCATCGCGGTGCACAGTCACCGTCATATCTTCGGTTACAGCTTTATCGCATGGAGTTCGATCGCCATTGCGATCTTCTCCTTCCTTGTCTGGGGCCATCACATGTTCACCTCCGGCCAGTCGCCGCTGATGAACGTGGTGTTCTCGTTCATTACGTTCAGCGTTGCGATTCCCTCGGCGGTCAAGGTTTTCAACTGGTTGGCCACCATGTACAAGGGGGCTATCAGTTGGAATACGACGATGCTCTATGGGATGGGATTCATCGTCCTGTTCCTCATCGGTGGGCTCACAGGGCTGTATCTCGGAACCATTGCAACCGACATCTATCTACATGACACATACTTCGTAGTGGCTCACTTCCACTATACGATGATGGGGTCGGCGCTCATTGGATTCATATGTGGTCTCCATCACTGGTGGCCCAAGATGACCGGAAAGATGTTCAACGAGACGGCTGGCCGAACAGCATTTGTGCTGTTCTTCATCGGCTACAACCTGACGTTCTTTACGCAGTTCATGCTTGGAAGTCACGGTGCGCCTCGTCGGTACGCGACGTATCCCGCCGATGCGGGATTCCAGACGTATCAGATCATCTCCACCATCGGTTCGTACTTGATGGCGATCTCCTTCTTCATGATGGCGGCCTACTTCCTGGCATCATGCTTTGGAGGGCGACGTGCCGCAGCGAATCCGTGGGGTGGCAGGAGTCTGGAGTGGCAGTGCAGTTCACCGCCACCATTTGACAATTTCTCGGAGCAGCCAGCGGTCGGAGACTGCTATGACTTCTCCGTGCTTCGTTGGGATGAAGCGACAGGGGGCTATGTCTGGCGCGAGGATGTAGCACATCCGGGTCATGACGCGGAGGAGGTGGCGCACACCTGAGTGCGTCTGGGAGCCGTTCACTATGAGTCAACTGCACATTGAAGCTGGCGGGCACGGGGAGGACGGGCACGAACACCCGGAATTCCTCGCGCACCATTGGAACAATCCGGTGCAACAGTTCGAGGCCGGCAAACTCGGCATGTGGATCTTTCTGGCGACGGAAATCCTGCTCTTTGGCGGGTTGTTCTGCGCGTACGCGGTCTGGCGGGCGAATCATCCAGAGATCTTCAAGTACGGAAGCCAGTTCCTTGATACGACATGGGGCGCGATCAATACAGCCGTGTTGCTCATGAGCAGCATGACGATGGCTATGGCCGTGACCTTTGCGGCCAAGGGCAACATCAAGGCTGTTGTGATTACGCTCATCTTGACGCTGATGGGAGCCGGCGGCTTCATGGCGATCAAGTATGTCGAGTACAGCCACAAGTTCCACGAAGGCTTCTTCCCCGGCATGTCCTTCTATGACGAGCCTCACGCTTCTGAGTTGTGGTTGCCTCTCGAAGAGACTGCGATCGCCAAGCAAGCAGAGGTCACCAGTTTGGAAATTGCAAGCTCAGCGGCACTCGTCGCCGAGAATGTCGCCCGAGCAGAGTTGCCAGCTGAGCCTGCCGAGGCTCAGGGCTGGAACCAGAGGGTCGCTGGTAATGGCCCCGAGGGTCTCTCGTCCAACGAGGTGGCGATGGATACTGCGGAACTATCCGTATTCCTGCCGCCGAGTGTGCTGGGCAACATCGCGGATCAATCGGCAGAACTGGCCTACGCCGAGCATCATCAGCCGAGCGAGGCGGTGCATTTGCCGCATCCGCTGCAGGATCCGAATCGTCCGGTCAATGCTCAGAAGTTCTTTACGATCTATTTTCTCATGACGGGCCTACACGGCGTACACGTCGTTGTCGGTGGAATCGTCATTCTGTGGTTGTTGATCCTGACGCTGCGGGGGCGGTTCAGCGCGGCCTATTACACGCCGATTGATCTTGGTGGCCTGTATTGGCACATCGTGGACGTGATCTGGATCTTCCTCTTTCCATTGTTCTACTTGATCTGACGGAGCTTTCGAGATGTCATCACCTGATAAAGAACACGGTTCCGTCGGTCACATTGTCCCGATCAAGTTGTTGGTCGGCACTTGCGCGGCTCTCCTCTTCTTGACGGCTGTCACGGTGTGGGTCTCCAAACTGGACTTTGTCGAGCTTCGCATGGGCGAGATGAACATTCTGGTGGCCATGGGCGTCGCGGTGGTCAAGTGCACGGTCGTAGCCTTGATATTCATGCACCTGCGGTGGGATCGATCCTTCATCGGTTTCATCTTCGTTGGGTCAATCCTCTTTGTGGGTGTTTTCATCGGCTTTGCGTTGTTGGATACGAGCGAGTACCAGCCATCGATGATTCCGGGCGACACACCGCAGGTCCAAATGAAGCTTGATGCGCTTGAGGCTTCCGCCGCCGCTGGTGCGGAGGGCGACCATGGCACTTCCGGCGAGCACTGATTCATCCACCGTCTCTGGGGAAGGCGCCCGCGGTGTCTATGCCCACGACGAAGATCGAGTCAAGGCGGGCCATCTCGGGCTTCTGCTTCTCCTCATAACGCTCGGCATGCTGTTCGGCGCGCTTGTTCTCGTCGTGATTGCGGTTCGCATTGGCGATGAGGCATGGCCGTCGGACTTGCCACACCTGCCATGGCAGGTGTGGGTCAGCACGGTGGCGTTGGTCGCGACGAGCATCGTGTTGGCGGAGACCGTCGCTGCGCAACGCCGCAGTTCGGACGCCGGAATTCGCCTGGGTCTTCTCACGGCTGGTCTTCTTACCGTCATCTTTACTGGAATGCAGGCATGGGCCTGGTACGACTGGTATGCGCAGATGCCTGCTTGGGAGTCGGTGACTCAGCAGCACCGAATCGGCGTGATGGGATTCTGGGTCTTGACGAGTTTGCATGTGGCGCACGTGCTCGGTGGGCTTGTGCCACTCGCCATGGTCGGGTGGTACGCGGTGTTTCGATCGTGGTCGGTTTCGCGGGATGGCCTGCTCCGGCACACTGCCACGTATTGGCATTTTCTAGATGCCGTTTGGGTCGTACTGCTGCTGACGATGCTCTTTGTGCTGTAGTGCGGCGAGTCAATCGGTCGGCGGAATGAGCTGCTCATCTGCAGTCACCAGCGGCGTGAGCGTGCCGTCGTGATTCACTGTCGCAGTGAGGTCATCCGGCGTTCCTGATATGCCATCGGGCCCGCGGCTGCTAAGGCGAATTATCAACTCGTCCTCGTTCCCTTCGCCAAGCAGAATGGCCACGCGAGCACTCCAGCCATCATGTGGCAGACTCTTGGAGAGCGCTGCATCCACCTGGGCCTTGAGATCACCTTCTGCCTCGCCGATCTTTGGACCGACGACCGATGCCCAGTCACGCATGGCCTGTTCAGTCACTGCCCGCGCTTTCTCTTCGGCGGCCACGCGCATGGGATTCGTCTGATCGGTATCCCATCGCAAGGGGAAACGCTGCCCCGCAATCTCGGGCGGATATCGGTTGTCGGATCGGTCCACATCAGCCAGTTCATCGTTCGGGTCCAGTTCAATATGAGCGATTCCGTGATCGCGAATGAACATCTTGGACGCATGCTGCTGATCGGCCCGCCAGAGATCGGCGGGAAGCGTGAGATCTTCGACGGAGCCATCGTCGAAAGTGATTCGGATTGGCAGAGGCATGACGAGGCCGCCGTTTGTGGTGAATCGGACAATATGAAACTGCTGCTTCGTCTTCAGGAGTGCCTGCTGCTCTGGGTCGAGTTCCGCCATCAACTTGGCGTGTTCTCGCTCATCTGCTGGAGTGACATCATGTTCTTTAAACGTGCTGTAGAAGTCGATGAGTTCGGGGAATCGGTCAGTTCGCCTGTTGACTCCTGCGTTTCGCTGCTCCGTGATCGTGGTCGGCGCCTGTCGATCCTGTTCGGCCTTGTCCGCTGCCTTCTCAATCGCAGGCTGCTCAGTGTTGACACGGAAAGTCTCGACGCCTTCGATGCCCACATCGACGGGGCGTGTGTCGTAGAACCAACCTCGCCAGAACCAGTCGAGATCACGTCCGCTGGCGTCCTCGATGGTTCGGAAGAAGTCCGCTGGCTCTGGTCGCTTGAACGCCCAGCGTGTGGTGTATGCCTTCATGGCGTGATCGAAGAGTTCACGGCCGACGACCGTCTCTCGGAGGATGTTGAGTGCTGTGGCCGGTTTGGCGTAAGCGTTCGGGCCAAATTGCAGGATCGACTCGCTTGCAGTCATGATCGGACGGGTGTTGCCGTAGTCGCTCATGTAGTTCGTGATGGCGCGAGGAAGCCCACGGCTGCGTGCGTAATCTTCCTCCCATGATCGTTCGGCGAGAAACTGGTGAAACGTGTTGAGGCCTTCGTCCATCCATGTCCACTGCCGTTCGTCGCTGTTGACGATCATCGGGAACCAAAAGTGGCCAACTTCGTGGATGACGACTGAGATCAGTCCGTACTTGGCGCGTTCGGTCCATGTGCCGTCGTCCTCGGGCCGCGGGCCGTTGAATGTCATCATCGGATACTCCATGCCACCGCCGACGACGCCGTTGACGGACCACGCGACGGGCCACGGGTATGGCATTGCTGTGCGAGAGTAGGACTCGAGCGCATGGGCGACCGCGTGAGTGGAGTACAGATCCCAAAGACCGTCGGCTTCCTCGGGCCACATCGACATGGCCATAGCGTGATCGCCTCCGGGAATATCAACGCCCATCGCGTCCCATGCGAAGGCAGGCGAGGTACTGAAAGCGAAGTCGCGGACGTTGTCGGCTTTGAACTTCCAGGTCTGCTCATCATCGGTGGGAGAGGCGACGAGTTCATCGGACTCTTCGCGGGTGACGATCATCGTGGGTCCATTGGAGTTGGATGCTTCCTTCAACCTTTCCCGCTGGATGGCGGTCAGAACCTGTTTGGGGTTGGTCAACTCGCCTGTTGCGCCGACGATGTGATTCTTTGGCACGGTGATGGCGACGTCGTAGTCGCCGAACTCAAGCGTGAACTCACCCCGGCCGAGGAACGGCCGCGTTTGCCATCCGTCATAGTCGGTGTACGCAGCGAGCCTCGGGAACCACTGTGCGATTTGATACAGAACGCGGTTGTCGTCGAGCGTTTCATAGCCGCTCCGTCCAGCAATATGATCCGGAACGATGGCGCTGGACCAGTCGATGTCGAATTGGAATATTCGGCCCGGTTCCAACGGTGCGGGCAAGTCGATACGCATCATGGTGCCGTCGACCGTATGCGGGAGTGGTTGGCCCTTCGCATCGACGACCGCGTTCAGGTTAACGCCACCATTGAACGACTCGGCGCCCAAATGGTATTGCAGCGATTCGTAGTGCATGCTGCTGTCCAGATCTGGAGCCCGCTGGGCGAGTCGCCCGCGTGCGTCTGGCCGGAACCGGTTCTGATCAAGCTGCACCCAGAGCCAGTGAAGCGTGTCCGGGCTGTTGTTGTGGTAGGTGATCGATTCGCGACCTTCAAGGCGATGAGACTGTGCGTCAAGTCGCACATCAATGTCGTAGTCGACTTGCTGCTGCCAGTAATCGGGTCCGGGCGCGCCGCTGGCGCTGCGAAATCGATTTGGTGACGGGAGATCACGATCATCGAGCCGGACGAACGGGTCATCGCGTTCCAGTGTCTGTTCGGGGCGCCACGGATGATCGTCGGGATGAGCAAACGCAGACGCAGCGATCGCCATAGTGAGCAGGATGATGGTCCGCATAGGAGCCTCCTTCGCGTGACGCCACACAGTAGCAGAGCGGCGGATAGGCCCCTTGGGTGTTACCGGCAGGGGCCAAAGACACTCACGATGTAGAGCAGATCATCAACATTCACGGTGTCGTCGCCTGTGACATCTGTTTCGCAGTTATCACAATCGCCCCATGCATCCAGAATTGCCAGAATCTCATTGGTGCCGACATCACCATCGCCATCCAGATCTCCGGGATATGGCTGCTCACTGCAGTCGATGCGGATCATTTCGACATTGTCGATGGCCGCTTCGACGCGGGAGGTTTCGTTGAGGTCCGATGCAACAAACTAGATGCGGAACATGTCATTGGCTTCAAAGTCCGGAAGATCTACGGGCGAGAACGTCGAAGTCTGCCAGTTTCCGCTGACATCCGGTCCGGTCGTTCCGGTCTCATGCAGGACGGTCTATGTGTCACCGTCATCATCAGAGACGTTGACGATCCAAATATCGTCCTCGATGTTGTTACCGCCGCCTATATTGCGATACCACCAGCAGTAGGAGACATGCTGAATATCGGTGGCGTCGATGCGGGGGGACGTGAGGATCGTGGACCCACCATCGACATCATCGCCTCCGCCGATTTTCGCTATTTTTCCGGGCGAGCAAGCCCGAGGGCATGGGCAGCATGCCAGAGGGCATGCCGAATGTTGAGTTTGCGATGGGCTTCCGACCACGTCTCGGGTTCCAGACGAGGGGGCTGCCTTCGGCCGGCAGGGACCAGGCCCCAGTCACCCTCTGGCGAGAGATCCAATTCGGTGATTTGTGTCCAGCGGCCGTCCGGCGACTCCGCCAGCACCACCGGCGACTTCGCCTCGGGGCCACCTTCCGGAACGGGTGTGTCGTAGATCAGTCCCCCTGAAACGTAATACGCCGTCGGATCGCCGTGCTTGTATCGCTTCTTGAGATCCTCATCACGGCCTGCGACCGTTGTTTTGGGATGCGATTCTCGCCACCGAGGCCAACTTGTGAACCGGCAGGGAATCGTCGTGAGCGATTGTTCCGGTCCGGTGATTGACCGTGCGAGCAGTTGAGAGAAGAGCGGTTCACCTCCCACGCGGCCGTCTGTGCTGCGGAGGTAGAGGACCTGATTACCTCCGGCCACCAGACCACTGACCCCAAATCGCTTTGTCTCGCCGCCGATTCGGCGATCAAAGACGACCGGAGAGGCCGACGGCCAATGCCAAGTCACGACGATAGGGACGCCACCGAGTTCGTCGTGGATGAGTTCGTGTACGTGCAGGGTCGAGATTGGATACGCCCTTGCTTCACCACCGATCTCAATACCGATGACCGTATCGTCTTCGACCAGATACTTCTCTCGTGTGCTGACGCGGTCTACGACTTCCTCAGTTGTGAGGATGCTCGTCGGCGCATCGAGTACCGGGACCATGTCCCGATACAGCATGGCTGCTTGAAGCGATGCGGTTTCGGGCAAACGAAGGTTCGAGAGATCGAACTCATAGGACGCCAGCGTCTCCCCGTCGCCGGGTGGTCGCGCGACCATACGAAGAACGGCAGGTGCCAATGCCCACGTCAGGATGGCCAGGAAAAGAACAGCCGCGCCAATCAGCACCCAGCCCCCGTCTCGAAATGACAATCCATATTTGGCAGAAGATTGATCGGTCATGGCGTGATTGGTTCCAACTGAATGAACACGTCAATCAATTGCGGTTCTCGGTCAAGCACCATGGCTAGCAGCAGGAGCGGCAGATACAGCAGGCTTGCAAGAAATGCCGCCTTGGCGGTTTCATGTGATCGTTGTTGAAAGAACCGCAGCGACTTCCATGCGAACCAGAGTCCAAGCAACAGCGCCAAGGCTACATAGACAACGCCAGCCATCCGAAGTGAAACGACGAGCAGGGACAGCGGAATGAGCAGCAGCGCGGAGAGCAATGTTCCCTCACACGCGGCGTTTTCACCACCTGGTGCGGAGGGAAGCATCCGAAATCCAGCAGCCTGATATTGATCTCGATACATCCACGCCAAGGACAAGAAGTGTGGAAGTTGCCAGATGAACAGGATGGCAGCAAGCGTCCAGCCACCAAGACCAAGTTCGCCTTGTACGGCGACCCAACCGATGAGTGGAGGTATCGCGCCAACCACGGCGCCAACAAGCGTGTTGAGCGTGCTCAGCGGCTTGAGTGGTGTGTATGCCAGCACGTAAATCAGCAGCGCGAGAAGCGCCAGCCCCGCCGCAAAGAAGTTGACCAGAATGGCAAGCAATGTGACACCGCCGTAACCGAGGAGCATGGCAACGGCCCAGCCGTGCGACGAGCTTATCGCGCCGCTTGGCAGTGGCCTCCGCTGCGTCCGAGGCATCAGTTGATCTCGGCGCGTTTCCATGACCTGATTGATGGCGTTCGCGGATGCTGCGCAGGCAAGTGTTCCGGTGACAGTCCAAAGCAGCAGAAGCCAATCAATCGCCGTGCCGCTGGCCATGATGTATCCGACACCTGCAGTGACGACGACAAGTAGGCTCAGTCGGAGTTTGACAAGATCGGCGTAGAGCCGAAACAAACCAACCGGTGTGACCGGGCATCTGGAGGGCGGCGAATTGTTTGAGTCGGTGGCGGAGTCGGCCATGCTTGGGATTCCTGCGGTGGGCACCGCGAGACGCTTAGTATACGCGTCCGCTGCGGAGGCTCCGCAGCAGGAAAGGAAGAGGCTCGATGTCTAAACTCGATACACCGCTGGACCCTCAAGTGATTCCGAGTAGCCCGCCACTTGGACGCGGCTGCCGCATTCTTGCTGCGGGATTCGGCGCTACAACCTTGATGTGGTTGTTTAGTTACCTCGCCATCCTGATTCCCGGAGCCATCGTCGGCGAGGTTCTATTCGGATTCGCAGTGCTCTCGCTGTTCGGAGGCGGAATCGTCGTCGGGCGGAGGGACGCGGGGTTGGGAGAGGATCAGTCCACGGCGGGCAACTGCCTGATGGGATCCGCCTCAAGGGGCATGCTGGCGGGACTGGTCTCGGCCATTCTGAATCTGCTCATCGTTTCGAGCCTGCTGCAGAGCGAAATGGCAGGTGGCGGTGGTTGGATCGCGGGCATACTGCTGGGGTGCGTTGTGATCGGCGGAATCGGTGGTGCCATCGGATCGACGATGTCGATTTGGCGCACCGACGGCAACTGGCTCTCCATTTTCTGCTGGGTCGTGACGGGGCTGACCTTCTTCATGATCGTTACGGGCGGTGTTGTGACGGGCTTCGAGGCGGGGCTCGCTGTTCCCGACTGGCCGAACTCCTACGGGCACAACATGCTGCTCTATCCGCTCTCTGAGATGGTGGCGGATCCCGACAGCGGGGTGTTCTTCGAGCATGCGCACCGACTGACTGGGATGTTCGTAGGTTTGGCTTCCGTCGTACTTTGCATTGTTCTGTGGATGGGCGACTCGCGAATGTGGATCGGGCTTCTTGGCGTGGCCGTGTTGATTCTGGTCATCATGCAGGGCGTGCTTGGCGGGCTTCGCGTGACCGGTGTTCTGACATTGAGCCAGGACGCGTCGGATTTATCGCCCAGCACTGCGCTCGCAATCGTGCATGGTGTGCTTGCGCAGGTGCTGCTCGCTTGCATGGCAGTTACTGCTGCGGCGACAAGCCTGCGGTGGCAGCGGGGGGGGATTCAACTGGGGACCGGTCGCCTCTCGGTTGATCGAAGTCTTGCACTTGTGTTGGTGATCTTCCTGTTTCTGCAACTCGTCCTCGGAGCTGGCTATCGCCATCTTGTGACCGCATCGGGCGCAAAGGCGCCAGCGGCCACACACTTGCTGCTGACGCACATCACCGTCGCCGTCATCGTCGTGGTACTCGGTGTGTTTGTAGGACTGCGAGGATGCTCCATGGAAGGACGGGAGCGTCTCTTCAAGTGGATGGGCATCACGCTACTCTTGACGATCGGCCTGCAAATCCTGCTTGGATTTGGCGCGTTGGCGGCAGTCATGCTCAGGCCCGAGATCGGTACGACCGCGGATGTGCCGATCTGGGAGGTGCTCGTGACGAGCGCGCATCAGGCGAACGGTGCGATCATGTTGATGACCAGTGCCTTACTGCTTTCGTGGTACTGGCGCACATCCAATACGGCGATCACATGACGGAGCCGCCCTTCGAACTCGATCGGGACGACCTTCCCGACCCGCCCAATCTTCCGGGCGAAGTCATCGTCAAGAGATCGATCGATGAGGCAATCGACGCTTTCGCAGAGGACCTGTTTTCGCACGCAGAGGCAGCGGTTGAGAGTCATGGCCGTTTCGATCTCGCAGTGCCCCCCGATCGATCGCTCGAAACGGTGTGGTTCAGGCTGATGTTGGCTACGGAGTACCGCCTGTTCCCCTGGGAGCAGACGTATGTGTGGTTGACAGACCCCAATCTTGCCGCTGCCGTCCGACTTCAGGAAACGCTTATCTGGCCCGCCGGCATTCCCATCGAACATGTGCATCCGATGCCGGAGCGCGGCGAATCGGCATTTCATGAACGGCTGGAGCAAGAACTGCAAGGACGTGCCCTGGATGCCTTGGTGCTTGGGCCTGATGTGCAGGCCGTACTCGGCGGGCGTATGGACGCCAAAGACGCGGTCATTCTGAGGGCGGAACGAATCGCAGTTCTGGCCGCAGGACACACGCAGTCACTGAGCGGTGACTTGAGTGAGGCCATGGCTGCCGCCGCGCCTCGACTTCGGTGGTACGTGGCTCCCACCGCTTCGACTTGAATTCAAAGAGCGTCGAGATGTTCTTCGAGTAGCACCGCGGCCGCGTGAGCGTCCGTGCCGCGAGGAACCTGCTGGCCGCGCGTTCGGTACTCCGCCTCGAAACTCGTGAGGCGTTCGTCCTGATAGTGGACCGGTACTTGCACACGCTCGGCGAGTTGGTCACCAAAGTCGCGGGTCAACTTGGCCCGCGGGCCTTCGGTGCCATCCATGTTGAGGGGGAGCCCAACGACGATGGCGTCCGCCCCGTGCTCGCGAATCGCCTTGACAACTTCGGCGAGAAGCGCATCGCCGCGAGGAACATGCAGGGTCGTGATCGGGAAGACGCTCCGCGTCTCGGTATCTCCGACGGCGAGGCCGGTTCGTTTGTCGCCGAGATCCACTGCGAGCAGTCGCATTGACTATTGCCACTCCTCGCTGACCTGGCCGTGCAATGTCTTGACTTCCTGCACTCGATCCTTCGGACACACAAGCGTCGCCTTTGGCGTATGGATGATGACGAGATCCTCGCATCCGATCGTGGCGATGAGATGGCCATCATCTTCACTGACCGTGATGACGCCAGTCGAATCAACATGTTCAGCGGGACCGAATGAGCGGTTGCCGCCCTCATCGGGGTCAATGGTTTCGCCCGCAGCGGTCCAACTGCCGACATCGAGCCACTGCACATCCATCGGAACGGTGCACACCTGAATGTGCTCGTCGCTCGAGGCCGGTTCCATGATGGCGTAGTCCACGCTCACCTTGGGAAGGGTCGGGTAGACGCGGCGCAGCGTGTCCTGCTGCTCGGGCGTTCCCCAAGCTGCGGCAATTTCGACCATGCCTGCGGCCGATTCGGGGACGAATCGCTCAAGGGCTTCAAGAAAGCCAGCGGCAGAAAACACAAACATGCCCGAGTTCCACTTGAACCGTCCGGATTCAAGGTACGACTGAGCCGTTGCCTCGTCCGGCTTCTCGACAAAGCGAACCGTATTTCTGGCGGGCGTATGCCCTTCGATTACATCACCGAGTTCGACGTATCCGAAACCAGTGGCCGCATAGGTTGGCTCAATGCCGAAGGTGACCATCCTGTTCGGCGATTCGCTGACGAGCGAGAAACCCGTCTCAATGCAGGCCGCAAACTGCGACTGTGGTGTGATGAGATGGTCGGCGGTCAGAACGGCGAAGACGGCGGTCGGGTCGGCCTTGTGGAGTACGGCAGCGGTGAGCGCGACGGCGTTGACGGTATCGCGGGGACACGGTTCGCCGATGATTCTGGCATCGTCGAAGCCATCGAGGTCATCAAGAATCAGCGATCGGTGCGATTCGCCGGTGCAAATCCACTGGCGATCGGGGGGTACCAGTCCGTCGAGTCGCTGCGCAGCGTGCCACAGGAGGCTTCGCCCCTGAACAAGCGGCACCATCTGCTTGGGCCGCCCACCGCGGCTCATCGGCCAGAGTCTGGTTCCGCTTCCGCCCGCCATGATCATCGCGTGGTGCATGGAGTCAGGATACCGGTTGCCATCCCTCCCGCCTTGCCCCCCCCAGTGGTAGCCTTGTGCAATGCTCGCTCGGATCTCAGGACAACTCGATGCAGTGCTGCAGGATCGGGCGCAGTTGGCGGTCGGGCCCACGCTGCTCGATGTATTTGTGCCAGGGAGCGATCTGGACACGCTGCACGGGCGAATCGGCGAGCCGGTGACCTTCCATACGCTGCTGGTGCTTGAGGGCGTCGGTCAGGGCACCTCGATGGTGCCGCGTCTCATCGGCTTCGGATCGGCGGTGGACCGGGCATTTTTCGAACTCTTTACAACAGTCAAGAACATCGGACATCGCAAGGCGTTGCGAGCGTTGCAGGCGCCGGTTCGCGATGTGGCCGCCGCGATCGCTCGCCGGGATGCGGCCTTTCTGGTGACGCTGCCCGAGATCGGGAAGCGAACGGCCGAGACGATCATCGCGGAACTCTCCGGCAAAGTGGATTCGTGGCTGGAGGGCGCCCCGGATGTCGCTGGCATTCCTGCCGTTGGTTCTGTGGCGGCCGATGCAGTCAGCATGCTGATCACGCTGGGCGAGCGGCCCGATGCGGCGAGGCAACTGGTCGAGCGGGCTTTGGCCCAGTCCCCCGATGTGGATTCCCCTGAGGCCCTACTGGCTCAGGTGATGGCGACCCGGTGAACCCGTCTGCCTCGGGGTCAGACAATTAGCGGCATGATCTCATCAAGCAGGGGCCAGCCGCTGGCGGCAGCAAGACGTGACCTCAGGTCGGTGGCGACGTCGGAGGCCGTCTGAGATCGCTCGTACGTGACCGGCTCTAAGAAAACCACACGTGAGCGGCTTCGGCCCATCAGCGATCTGCCGACACCATCGACGTCTGGCGTTCCTGAAATCCATACCGGTAGGACGGTTGCCCCGGTTCTGGTCGCCAGCAGCCCGACGCCGTCATGAAAGGGCCTCAGTGTTCCAGGGGGCCTCGTAATGCGGCCCTCGGGGAAGATGCCTACGCACCCGCCGCTTCGGAGCGTCCGAAGCGATTGGCGAAGTGAGCCCGGATCCGTATCTGAGCGACTGACTGGAATGACCTGCATAAGTGCCCAAACGTCGCTCATTCCCGTGCCCATCATGTCGCGGGCCATCATCCAGCGGATGAGCGATCCAGTCGCGGCCTGCACCAGCACAGGATCGACTGCACTCGTGTGGTTGGCGACCACGATGACGGGGCCGCGATCAAGTGCCTCGGCCAGATGCTCGAGTCCCTCATGCTCCAGCCGCTGTCGCCACCGGAGCCACCACCGTGATACATGCCAGATCAGGCTGAGCGAGGCGCCCCCAGGGCCGCGCTGGAGCCACAGCACAACCACCAGCCACCACAGGGCCACCAGGAGGACGTAGCAGCCAGCCAGAATCAGCCAGATCATGAAAGTGTTCGCCGCGAGCATGATGAGCACGGTAACCGCCGGTGCCTGCTCGCATTCTGGTACCTTCCGCAAGATTCAGTGTGACCGCTCATGCCTCGCCGCGATGACATCCACACCATCTTGATTCTGGGGTCCGGCCCGATCGTCATCGGCCAGGGCTGCGAGTTTGACTATTCGGGGACGCAGGCCTGCAAGGCACTTCGCGACGACGGATATCGAATCGTATTGGTGAACTCGAACCCGGCGACGATCATGACCGATCCGGCGTTCTCGGATCGCACCTATATCGAACCGATTACGAAGGACGCTGTCGAGCGAATTCTGGCGCTTGAGGTTGAGCGCGGTACGCCGGTCGATGCCGTGCTCCCAACACTGGGAGGCCAAACGGCGCTCAACTGCGCATGCGAACTTGATGAGTCCGGTGTACTGGAGCGATTCGGTGTCGAGATGATCGGTGCCACGCGCGAAGTCATCGACCGTGCCGAGGACCGCTTGCAGTTCCGCGAAGTCGTGGAGTCGTGTGGTTACCAACTGCCCCGCAGCGAAGTCGTCACGACCTTGGACGAGGCTTTCGGTTTTCTCGATCAGATTGGACTGCCAGCAATCATCCGTCCTGCCTTTACGCTTGGTGGTAGCGGTGGTGGAATCGCCTACAACCGCGAAGAGTTTGAGGATCAGGTTCGTCGCGGAATCGCCGCTTCTCGAATCGATCAGGTACAGATCGACCAGTCGGTTCTTGGCTGGAAGGAATACGAGCTCGAAGTCGTTCGCGATCGCAACGACAACTGTGTCATCATCTGTGGCATCGAAAACATCGATGCCATGGGCGTGCACACCGGCGACTCGATCACCGTCGCACCCATTCAGACGCTGAGTGACCGCGAGTACCAGCATCTTAGGGATGCTTCGTTCGACATTCTTCGGGCGGTCGGTGTCGACACCGGCGGTTCGAATGTGCAGTTCGCCATCAATCCCGACACCGCAGAAATGGTCGTCGTCGAGATGAACCCACGGGTCTCCCGAAGCAGTGCACTGGCATCAAAGGCGACGGGGTTCCCGATTGCGCACATCGCGGCCAAACTCGCGGTCGGCTACACGCTGGATGAGTTGCGAAACGACATCACCGAGACAACCTCGGCATGCTTCGAACCGTCGATCGACTATGTCGTCGTGAAGATGCCCCGCTGGACCTTCGAGAAGTTCCCAGAAGCCG
>JAAERN010000046.1 GCA_024230295.1 Planctomycetota bacterium | reverse complement strand
CGAATACCGGGCCGAGAACGTGTTCTGGGTTCCACCAGAGGCACGCTGGCAGCACCTGCAAGACAACGCCAAGCAACCCACCATCGGCAAGCTGGTCGATGATGCCATGGACGCGATTGAGCGAGACAACCCCAAGCTCAAGGGAACGCTCACCAAGAACTACGCCCGACCGGCACTCGACAAACAGCGACTCGGAGAATTGATCGACCTGATCGGGACCATTGGTCTTGGTGACAAAGAGAATCGCTCCAAAGACATCCTTGGGCGTGTGTATGAATACTTCCTCAGTTCGTTTGCCAGTGCCGAGGGCAAGAAGGGCGGCCAGTTCTACACGCCAAGCTGTGTTGTACGCACGTTGATCGAAATGCTCGCTCCCTACAAAGGCCGGGTCTATGACCCTTGCTGCGGCAGCGGTGGCATGTTCGTTCAGAGTGAGAAGTTCGTGGAGACTCACGGTGGACGCATTGGTGACATTGCTGTCTATGGTCAGGAGTCAAACCCGACCACTCGTCGTCTGGCGATGATGAACCTTGCCATCCGTGGCATCGATGGTGATATCGGTAAGGAACACGCAGACACGTTCCGCCGAGACCTGCATCGGGACTTGAAGGCTGACTTCGTGATCGCCAATCCACCTTTCAATGACTCCGACTGGAATCGGGTCGAGGATG
>JAAERN010000045.1 GCA_024230295.1 Planctomycetota bacterium | reverse complement strand
CATCGGCAGAACCCTCATGCGCATGGCGCGCTATGAAGAGGCTGAAGAACTGCTTCGAGAGGGAATACGGAACTGCACCACGGTGCTCGGTGACAAGCATGACTATACGCTCGTATCGATCTTGTCGTTAGCTGAGGTATTGCAAGAACGCGCCAACTATGAAGAGGCGGAGCAACTGTGTGGTGTGGCTCTTGAAACGAGTCGAACGCATCTTGGGGACGGGCACCAGCGGACCATCAGCGCAATTCTGTTGATGGGTGATCTTCAAAGAAGCCTGGGTCGATTCCCGAAGTCACATGGTTTGTACACGGAGGCCATTGCCATCGTGGAACGCGAACACGGCGACGACAGCAACTTCATGTCGGAACCGTTGGCGAAGATGGCGTCATTGCTCGTCGATATGGGGCGATATGATGAAGCCAATCCACGAATGCAGGAAGCCCTTGGGTTGACCCGTGGGTTCATGGGCAGTGAACACCCCGATACGCTCAACTTGATCAACGACATGGGCCTCCTGCTCGAAAGCCAAGGCAAGTACGATGATGCGATGCCTTACCTCGTGGAGGCCTTGGAAACACGACGCCGCGTCCTGGGCGATGAGCATCCCGACACGCTCCTGTCGATCTACAACGTTGCCATACATCTTCAAGGACAAGGCAAGTACGAGGAGGCGTTTGACCACTTCGCCGAAGCCCTCGAAGGCCGGCGGCGCGTCCTTGGTGAGGAGCACCCAGACACACTCACATCGATCAATGCCATGGGTTTGGTGCTCAAACTCCAAGGCAAGTACGACGAGGCGATTGTCTTCTGCACCGAGGCGCTTAAAGGTCGCCGCCGCGTCCTGGGTGATGAGCACCCGCAAACGCTCAGCGCACTCGCTCGCATGGCCGAACTGCTCCAGTCCCAAGGCAAGTACAACGAGGCGACTCCCTACCTCAACAAGGCGCTGGAAGATAGTCGCCGCGTCCTGGGTAATGAGCACCCCCATACGCTGGTTGCAATCAATTCTATGGGAGAACTGCTCCAATCCCAAGGCAAGTACAAGGAGGCAACCCCTTACTTCACCGAGGCCCTGGAAGGCAGTCGCCTCGTCATGGGCCAGGAGCATCCATGGACGTTCGATGCGATCTGCACCATGGGTGAACTACGCCAATTCCAAGGCAGATACGAAGAGGCGTTTGACCATTACACCGAAGCGATTGAAGGTCTTCGCCGTGTCCTAGGGGATGAGCACCCCTTGACGCTTAACTCGATCAAAAACATGGGTGTTCTGCTGTATACACAAGACAAGTACGAGGAGGCGCTGCCGTACCTCACCGAGGCGCTTGATGGTCGCCGCCGCGTTCTGGGCGATGAGCATGAATACACGCTCAATGTGATCAGAAACCTCGCCAAACTCCACGACGCCTGGCACGAAGTCGAACCCGATGCCGGCCATGACGCCAAGGCCGACGAGTACCGCCAGTTGCTGGAGGCCATCGAAGCCAAGAAAGCCGAAACGACCGAGCCTGCTGTACCCTGAGGCGTGATGAGCGATCAGCCCTCCAATCAAGACCCGCGTGCAGCGAAGCCCGGACCCGAAGAATCGACGCGTCGTGATTCCGAGGCAATGCTTGGCGGGAAGCCGTCACGGGAT
>JAAERN010000044.1 GCA_024230295.1 Planctomycetota bacterium | reverse complement strand
GCTCCAGCTTCACCGCGTTGGAATGTTTCCTCCGGATAAAAAACTCTACGCCGCCTACGATGACTGGCTTGAGACGAGTATGCGTCAGGAACCGGTTGAGTACTTTCGCGAGATGTTCAGAAAGAATCTGGCGATCGATAGCTTCCTTGCTTCTGACTGGACGATGGCCAACGCCCGGCTTTGCGATTTTTACGGACTTCCGGAACCAGAGACAGGTGGTTTTGAACGCGTTTCGCTGAAGCCTGAGGACCATCGTGGCGGTTTGCTCACGATGGGTGCGGTGCTCGGACTGACTTCCGATGGAACACGCCATCGCCCTGTTCATCGCGGCGTCTGGCTCAGCGAAGCGATTTTCAACCGGACGCCGCCGGCACCTCCGGCCAATGTGGATCCGATTGAGCCCATTCCGCCCAAAGGAACCAAGATCACCATCCGCCAGAGAATTGAAGCACACGCTGCCAACGCGAGTTGTGCGGCCTGTCATCGCAACATTGATCCGCTGGGGCTGGCATTTGACCAGTACGATGCCATCGGCCAGTGGCGCACTCGCGAGCAAGTTGCCACAGGTGTGGGCGAGGATCCACTCGTCGATGCCTCGGGGGTGATGCCTGACGGCCGTCCGTTCATCGGCTCGGTTGAGTTCAAGCAACTGCTACTTGAGGACCGTGACAAAGTCGCGCGAGCCTTCATCGAACACCTTTGCACCTACGCCTTGCGGCGTGTGCTTACTGTGGATGACCGTGATGATCTGAAGTTGATTCAGGAAGAAGCGAAGAAGAACCAATATGGGGTCAAAGACATCGTGCGCGCCGTGGCCCTTTCCGAACTGATCCAAAAACGGTGAGCGACCGCAAGTTGCTTTTGCCAAGCCAGAAACATGAACGAAGGAAAGTCGGAATGAGCAATATTCGGACCCAATCGTGGTTGATCGACCGCCGTCATGCCCTGCGTGCGATGGGCACCTGCATCTCGCTTCCATTTCTGGAATGCATGATGCCCCTCAACGCGGCAGAGCAGCAAGCGGAGGCTCCTCGGCGCAGCGCCTTTGTCTACCTCGCCAACGGCGTGCATTCACTGAACTATCAGATCACCACGTCGGGAAAGGACTATGAATTTTCGCGTTCACTTAAGCCTCTGGAGAAGTATCGTGAGGTGATCACTCCTGTAAGCGGTTTGCATCATCCGGGAAGCCTCGGACACCATCACAACTGCATCAACATCTGGCTGACCGGCGGAAAGATCGGGGCTTCGGAGCGTAATACGATCTCTGTGGATCAGAAGATGGCCGAAGTGACGGCGCAGCACACGCGTTATCCTTCCATGGAGATTGCCCTGACACAGGGGTCACTTGCCTGGACAGCAGACGGCGTCCAGCTTCCCGCGATGCGTCGTTGCAGTCAGATCTTTGCG
>JAAERN010000043.1 GCA_024230295.1 Planctomycetota bacterium | reverse complement strand
GAATAGCACCGAAGCTGGGCTTCCTGGTCTCGTCAGTGTGTCGTTCCCGGGCTGCGATGGAGACGCCTTGATGATGCTGCTCGATGAGGCAGGTATTTCAGTGTCCACTGGGTCGGCGTGCAATGTGGGCATCCCGAAACCGTCTTATATCCTCACCGCCATGGGTGCGCCCCACACCAGCAATACGATCCGGATCAGTTTCGGCTGGAGCTCGGGCTCAGGCGATATCGCCGCGCTCTTGGGGGCCTTACCTAGGGCCGTGGCCGGAGCCGCTGAAGCTCGCAACGCGGTGGGGAGTGCGTGATGAAGGTTCTCGCCGCAGTCTCGGGCGGAGTCGATTCTGCTGTCGCGATGGCTCGCGCTGCCGAAGCGGGACATGACGTGACGGCAGTCCATATGGCGTTATCACCGGATCCAGCTCTGACCCGCGATGGTGGCCGCGGGTGCTGCACCATTTCCGATGCCAACGATGCCCGGCGGGCGGCTGACAAGGTTGGGGTGCCGTTCTACATCTGGGACTTCGCCGAGAAGTTCAGAGAGACTGTTATAACCGATTTCATCGACGAGTATTCCGCTGGGCGGACCCCCAATCCCTGTGTGCGATGCAATGAGCACATCAAGTTCACCGCGCTACTGGAACGCGCCCGAGCGCTGGGATTCGATTCGGTCGCGACCGGGCATTACGCCCGACTTGAGCAGACTGATTCCGGACCGAAGCTAAGTCGAGCGGTAGACCCAGGAAAAGACCAGTCATATGTCCTTGCAGTGCTGGGCATGGATGGTTTGCGACACAGTATGTTCCCGCTGGGTGACACT
>JAAERN010000042.1 GCA_024230295.1 Planctomycetota bacterium | reverse complement strand
GCTCCTGCAGCTGACCGAGCTCGTCCTGGATGATGCCGAACACCCGCTCACGCCGGCCAAGGATGTCCTTGTAGTCGGCGATCTTGGTGACCAGATCCTCGTGTTCAAGACGGATCTTGTCGGCCTCCAGAGCCGTCAGACGACGCAGCTGCATCTGCAAGATGGCGTCGGCCTGGACGTCGGAGAGGCCATGGCGCTCCTGCAGCTGTTGCCGAGCCGTGGCCGTATCGGGAGCAGCCCGAATCAAGGCAATGATCGGATCAAGCTGATCAAGCGCCAGCAGCAGGCCCAGCAGGATGTGGTCGCGCTCTTCGGCCTTGCGCAGCAAGTAGCGGGTGCGGCGCTCGATCGTCTCGACCCGGAAGTCGAGGAACACCTCGAGCATCTTGCGCAGGGTGAGCAGGATTGGCTCGCCATTCACCAGCGCCAACATGTAGGCGCTGAAGTTGCTCTGCAGCGGGGTGAGCTTGAACAGGTTGTTCAGCACCACCTGCGGGTAGGCGTCACGGCGCAGTTCCACCACGATCCGCATGCCATCGCGGTCGCTTTCGTCGCGGATGTCGGAGATGCCCTCGAGCTTTTTGTCGTTAACCAGCTCTGCGATGCGCTCGATCAGCGCCGCTTTGTTGGTTTGATACGGCAACTCCGTGATGATCACGGCATCGCGATCGGGGCGTCCCGGCACCTCGAGCGTTTCAATGTTGGCCACTCCGCGCATGGTCACCGAGCCGCGGCCGCCCAGGTAGGTCTCGCGGATGCCTTCACGCCCCAGGATTTGACCACCGGTGGGGAAATCCGGGCCAGGGATCAGTTGGATTAACTCCTGATCGGTGATCTCCGGGTTCGCGATCAACGCGAGTAAGCCATCAATCAGCTCATTGAGGTTGTGAGGCGGAATGTTGGTGGCCATCCCCACCGCGATTCCTGCCGAACCATTCAGCAGCAGCTGCGGGATCCGAGCAGGAAGCACTGTCGGCTCCTGCTGGGAGCCGTCGAAGTTATCGGCGAAATCAACCGTCTCAGCCTCGATGTCCTCCAGCAAGCTGTCGGTGGTCAGCGCCCGCAACCGCGATTCTGTGTACCGCATGGCCGCCGGTGGATCGTTGTCCACCGAGCCGAAATTGCCGTGCCCATCAATCAGGGGCATCGACATGGAGAAGTCCTGGGCCATGCGCACCAGGGCGTCGTAGACGGCGGTATCGCCGTGGGGGTGGTATTTACCGAGCACTTCGCCCACCACACGGGCGCATTTGCGATAGGGCCTGTCACTGGTGAGGCCCAGCTCGTACATCGCATAAAGGATCCGGCGATGCACGGGCTTGAGGCCATCGCGGGCATCGGGCAAGGCCCGACCCACGATCACGCTCATCGCGTACTCCAAATAGGAGCGCGACATCTCGTTGCGTAAGTCCGTCTGAATAATCCGATCGTCGGAACCGCCAGGACCGCCGCCGACAGGCCCCACAGAATCCGTCATACGTGCATCAGACGTCCTTTAACAGTCTATCTCGGACAGTGGAACCAACCAGAAAACTCCGGATAAAGTCCCTACCGCTTTGCACTGACGTGATGGGTCCTGTCGACGAGCCTCGCCCTGAAGCCGAAACCTCAGGCAGCGACCCCACACCAACCCCTGCACCCCTTCCCACACCGGAGCCTGCGCCGACGCCAGCCCCGACACCTCAACCCACTCCTGCACCGGCACCCACTCCCGCGCCCACACCCGACCCTGTCATCGCCTCCACCGTTTCCATCCCTGCGCAGGGCAGCGCAGATCAAGACGGTGGTGAATGGGAGCTGCTTGTGGGCAAGGTCAAGGCCTGGCTGGAGCAAAACGACCTCGCTGAGCTCTGGACCAAAGCCCAGCTGCCGCTGCGGGTGATTGGAGGATTGATTGTCTTCGCCTTGGTGGCGAAGGTGTACTCCGGAGTGCTCAACACGATTGACAGCCTCCCTTTAGCTCCAGGCCTTCTTGAGCTCGCCGGACTGATCTGGTTGATGAATTTTGCTCTTCGCAACTTGATCCGAAGCAGCGACCGGGACAAATTCATTACGGCCACCCGGTCAACCTGGAGCCGTATTACGGGCCGATCGAGCTGAAGCGATCATCCCGATTGGTAGCTTGATGAGACTTCATTAAGTCGCGCGGTGGACATTCAGCTCGGACGCTCAAAGACCGTTCGCCGGGCCTACGGAATCGATGAAATCGCTTTGGTACCTGGGGGTCGCACGGTGGACCCCGAGGTGACCAACACCCGTTGGAAACTTGGGGGCATCGAGCGGGAAATCCCAATCATCGCCAGCGCCATGGATGGCGTGGTTGATGTCGACATGGCCGTCCGTCTGTCGCAGCTTGGGGCCCTTGGCGTTCTCAATCTGGAGGGTGTGCAGACCCGATACGAGGATCCCAACCAAGTTCTGGACCGCATCGCAGCCGTCGGCAAAGACGAGTTCGTCCCGCTGATGCAGGAGATCTACAGCCAACCGGTTCAAGAAGCGCTGATCCGCAAACGCATTCAAGCCATCAAGGCCCAGGGAGGCATCGCCGCAGTAAGCGGGACTCCCGTAGCAGCCCTGCGTTTCGGCAAGGCCATCGCCGAAGCCGGAGCGGATCTGTTTTTTGTGCAGGCCACCGTGGTGTCGACGGATCACATCGGTCCTGAAGGACAGGAGACCCTCGATCTCGAAGCCCTCTGTCGCGACATGGGTGTCCCCGTGGTCATCGGAAACTGCGTGACCTACGACGTGGCCATGCAACTGATGCGTGCTGGTGCGGCGGGCGTGATGGTGGGAATCGGACCGGGGGCTGCTTGCACCTCACGGGGCGTTCTCGGTGTAGGGATTCCCCAGGCCACAGCTGTTGCAGACTGCGCAGCTGCGAGGGCCGACTACGAGAAGGAGACCGGTCGCTACGTCCCGATCGTTGCTGACGGTGGCATCGTGACCGGTGGTGACATCTGCAAATGCATCGCCTGCGGAGCTGACGCGGTGATGATTGGATCGCCCATTGCCCGCGCGGACGAAGCTCCCGGCCGGGGCTTCCACTGGGG
>JAAERN010000041.1 GCA_024230295.1 Planctomycetota bacterium | reverse complement strand
TTAGCTTAACGTGCGCAAAGCGAGAATTGCTGCCGCGAGTGCATGGTCCTGACTGGAACCGGAAGCACGGGGGAGAGAGCCTCGTCCTGTATGGCGCGGGCGGCGCGGGTGCGGCCATCATCGGCTCGTCCTCATGATCCTCGACGCGTGCAGGGGCGGCGAACTTGGGCTTCACCATCATCTTTTTGTCACGCGCCTTCACGACTTCGGCTTGAAGACGAGCATCATGCTCCATGCGCACGTAAGTCGTGAGCGAATCATGGAGGAACCTGTAGGACCTCTCGTAATCCCCCGGACGAGCGAGCAAGTACTTGTTCTTTGCCGCATCGAGTTTCCGCGAGGAACTGATGAGAGAGAACATGATCTGCTCCAAGACTTCGTCGGGCTGAGGCCTGTGAAGGTTGCTCATCGTGTCATTCCAGTTATCCAGGAACATCTGCAAGTGCTCGTCCCCCGGGAACAAGAGCGCTTGCAAGTCGCTCATATCATGGATCTGAGCCTTGCCTTTCTCCATTTGGTACTCGTTGAGGATCAGCTTGTACAGCTGCCTGCCCGAGAGCATGACACCCCTCTCAGCTGCCTCCTCCACTTCCCGCGTGATGAGCGTGCCCAGTCGTCCCTTTGCGATGTCCTTGATCGCGGCATGCAACTTGGCATCAGTGGATCTGAAGCTGCCAGCCGCCTGCAAGTCCTTGAAGTCGGTGTTCTCGTCTTCGGCTCGAAGGATCCACCTGAATGCTTCATCGCCCCGGCCTGAAGCCGACACGACTTTTGCCCTGAGATGCTGTTTCCATGCGGTGAACATGGACACTTCAGGCAACTGATTCAGCCGGATGGAGTCGGCCTCCTTGACAGTCACCTTCGTGACGAACATGTCCTCGAACTGATCTTCATGAAGATCGTCTGCACGAGCGGACTCCTTCTCGACAAAGCTCGTGGGGTCGGGCAGTCCAGGAGGAGCAGATGGAGGCACATTCGAGAACACCGGCGGGTTCATGTTCATCATCATCAGGTCGTTCAGGTTGGCAATCTGCGACTGGATGTCTTTCATCCTCCTCTTGTGACGCGCGTCGTCACGGCGAACAGCTGCACGAGCCTCCGGCTGGCGTCCAGGAGG
>JAAERN010000040.1 GCA_024230295.1 Planctomycetota bacterium | reverse complement strand
TCGCGTTCTTGGTGTGGACTCTTCTGCGAGACGTTCCCGCCCTGTTGACGATGATCGCGCTCGTTGTCGGCGCCGTCGCCCTTGGCCTGGCCTCTCTATCTCGATCGGCTGACGATGACGCCCCGGCGCAAGCGTGGACACCATCAAGACCGGTGTTGATCTGCAATCCAAAATCTGGCGGCGGAAAAGTCGTTTCCTTCAATATTGCCGAGCAAGCGAGGGCACAGGGCGTCGAGGTGGTGACCCTTCAAGAAGGCTTAGACCTCGAAGATCTGGCGCGAGATGCCATCGCCCGCGGGGCGGATTGTCTTGGAATGGCGGGGGGAGACGGCTCACAGGCACTCGTTGCCGCTGTCACTGTCGAGCACGGAATTCCTTTTGTCGTCATCAGCGCAGGCACACGTAACCACTTCGCCCTGGATCTCGGTCTGGACCGAGACAACCCGGACTCGGGATTGGTTGCCTTCACCAACGGTGTCTTGCGCACGATCGACTACGCGACCGTGAATGGCAAGCTTTTTGTGAACAACGTGTCTTTCGGCCTCTACGCCTCGATCGTCGAGAACGACTCCTACCGGGACGCGAAACTTCAGACGACACTCGATGTGCTGCCCGAGGTACTGGCGGCGGACACCGACCCGTACGACATGCACTTTCGTCTTCCGTCCGGCGAAGAAGTGTCGGGATCAATCGTTCTCTTGGTTTCCAATAATCCATACATCACCGACGGCCTTCTAGGCCTCGGACAACGACCGGCGTTGGACAGTGGACAACTTGGCGGCCTGGTGATCACCGGCCCGGCAGCTGCAACTCCTGCCTCACCACCACATGAGTCAACCGAGTCACGCTCCCGCGGTGGGTTGCAACGCTTCACTGCGACCGAGCTGCAGGTGACATCGTCGAGCCCAGAAATCGCCGTAGGCATCGACGGCGAAACCGTCCACGTATCCACCCCCGTGGAACTGGTGAGCCACCCGAG
>JAAERN010000039.1 GCA_024230295.1 Planctomycetota bacterium | reverse complement strand
TGGAGTCAAGTTGGACCGAGCCGATCGTCAGCACGCGATCATCGTACGGGCTCTTGCCGACATTCCCAAGAATCCATGGCTCAAGTCGTCTATGCAAGTGCCATGCGCCGCTGCCTGGCTCTAGCCGCAGCGATGAGTCGACGCACGAACAGAGGGTGCCCGCCGGGGGTCAGCGCGATGCAGTCGTCGGCACTGGCATAGGCGTCTCGTGGATAGAAGATCCCGCAGTTGGCGTTGATCTCGAGAATGTGCGGTATGCCGTCTTCATCGATCCGGACATCGCATCGGGCGTACCCGGCGGCTTTCATCTCGACGAAGAGCGCCGATCCGATCCGTTTTAGTTGGCCGTTGAGTTGCGTATTGGTGACAGGCGCAGTCTTGAGATTCTGATACGTCACCCACTTGAGATCTTCGTGCTTGAAGTGCTCACCCTTGGGGAATGTGTATTTCACAGGCGGGTAGGCAATGGGATTCCACGGGTCGCGGGGGTTCTCCGCAACCAGTACGGTGCATTCGTCACCGTCGATGTACTCCTCGATGAGCGCGGCGCCATGGCGGGTTATGAACTTCTTTGCTTGGATCATCAGTCCGCTCTTGGATACGGCTTTCGATCGCCTGCGGATGTCAATACTTGCATAGCTGTTGTGGTGTTTGACGAAGAGTGGAAATCGCAGTTTCCGTGCAGCTTGGCGGACCTCCGCTTGCGTGCGGACGATCATGCCGCGTGGCGTTGCAATTCCAAGGCGTTTGCAGGCGGTCTTGATCTGCTGCCGCGTCGGCTCGAAGCACTTACTGGTGGCGCCCGTGAAGACCGCATCTGCCCGCTCAAGCACGCGGATCACTTCGACGCCTGGCAGATCGTGCTGATCGGCGCCGCCGTCACAGAGATTGAAGAACACGTCGATGGGCCGCCCGTCGATGCCATCGCGAATAAGCCTGCGAACCTCGTGCGGAGCCTCCGCTTTCTCGCCGAGCATGACAGCGTGCCAGTCGGCCTCTGGCAGGTGAGGACGTGGATCGCACGGCCAATCGTACTTGTGCAAGCCGGGGTCGTTGAGGTCCTGATTGGTCAGGAGGCATATGAACACGTGATTACCGTATCAGACTCAGCGTGGCGCGTCGTGCTTCGATTGATGGTGTCGCTTTGCAAACGGGACGACATCGATGACTCGCATTACTCCA
Source organism: Planctomycetota bacterium (assembly GCA_024230295.1). Taxonomy (GTDB): domain Bacteria; phylum Planctomycetota; class Phycisphaerae; order Phycisphaerales; family SM1A02; genus UBA12567. The sequence goes on along the minus strand of JAAERN010000039.1, from coordinate 75,374 downwards.
GAATGACTTGGCCCGTTTTTCATTCCGCTGCTTGCATCCGGGAACGAATCGACCATGGGGGATGCGAGGTGTGATACTTATCGACGGCGTATGGGCGAAGGAGAAGGGATTGAGGGGTCGTTTATGGTGCGTGTGGACTGTCATACTCGTGACGGGGAACACGTTTGCTGGTACGGCTGTCATTGAGAGAAATCCAGATGAGCGTGTTCTCGATGCCGCGACCGAGCGACATGGGTATCTGGTGCAACTTGAAACCAAGCCTGATCTGGCACGGGCTGACGGGTCGCGGCCCTGAATTGGTCAATTCAAGATCAGTGAGTTGGAATGAATCAGTGGCGTCGACGTCGGGCAAGCCCAGCCACACCAAGGAGGGCCAAGGCGGCCGGTGCCGGCACGGCCGCACCTTCGATAGAGATCGAATCGAGGTAGAGCGGTTCGCTTCCGGAGTTGCTCGCGAATGAAACCTCAAGGGTGCCGCCAGAGCGTGTGCAGCCAATCTGGCAGGCTCAGAGCCGTGTTATTCGGCTTCGGCTGGTAAAAATGATGATTTCTCCCCCCACGAGGCCCTGTTTCGGCACGCGGCTTGCTCAATGTGAAGGCCCTGCCCTCGGATACACCGGCGGCGGGATGGGGCTGCAGGCAGCAGCCTGAAGCCCAGGAAGGAAATTCATCATGTCAAAGATCATTGGAATCGACCTCGGAACCACCAACTCATGCGTGGCCGTCATGGAAGGCGACCAGCCGAAGGTTCTGATCAACTCATCGGGCAACCGAACGACGCCCAGCGTCATCGGGTTTACCGACAAGGGCGACCGCCTCGTGGGCGAGCCCGCTCGTCACCAGCAGGTGACCAATCCCAAGAACACCGTCTTCTCGATCAAACGCTTTATGGGGCGTCGTCACAACGAGGTCCAGAGCGAAGAGAAGATTGTCCCCTACGAAGTCACCGGTGCCGCCGATGAACTCGTCAAGGTCAAGGTCGGCGCCGACGGCAAGGAATACACGCCGCCGGAAGTTTCGGCCATGCTCCTGCGCGAACTCAAGCGAATCGCCGAGGAGTACCTCGGAGAGACCGTTGACAGCGCGGTCATCACCGTGCCGGCCTATTTCAACGACGCCCAGCGTCAGGCAACGAAGGATGCGGGCGAAATCGCCGGCCTCAAGGTCGAGCGGATCATCAACGAGCCCACAGCCGCTGCACTGGCGTATGGCTTGGAAAAGAAGACCAACACCAAGATCGTCGTCTTCGACCTCGGTGGTGGTACATTTGACGTCTCCATTCTCGACATCGGTGACGGTGTCTTCGAAGTGCTTTCCACCAGTGGCGATGGCCACCTTGGTGGCGACGACTTCGATCAAGTCATCATTGACTACCTCGCTGACGAGTTCCGCAAGACCGACGGCATCGATATCCGTAGTGATGCGATGGCGCTGCAGCGGCTCAAGGAAGCCGCCGAGAAGGCCAAGTGCGAACTCTCGCAGCAGTTGGAGACGAGCGTCAACCTCCCCTTTATTACGGCTGATCAGAATGGTCCGAAGCACTTGCAGGTGACCGTCAGCCGCGCGAAGTTCGAGGAACTCGCCGCGAGCCTCTTCAGCCGGCTCGAGGGACCGTGCAAGACTGCCCTCAAGGACGCGGGACTCGCCGCAGGCGAGGTCAGCGACGTTGTCATGGTCGGTGGCAGTACTCGTATCCCAAAGGTGCAGGACATCGCCAAGTCGCTCTTCGGTACCGCCGATGTCGATAAGTCGATCAACCCTGACGAAGTGGTCGCCATCGGTGCCGCCATTCAAGGTGGCGTGCTGCAGGGCGACGTCAAGGATGTGCTGCTGCTCGATGTGACTCCACTGAGTCTTGGCGTTGAGACGCTCGGTGGTCTGATGACCCGTCTGATCGAGAAGAACACGACGATCCCGACTTCGCGGAAAGAGACGTTCTCCACGGCCAGCGACAACCAGACCAGTGTGACGATTCAGGTTCTGCAGGGCGAGCGCGAGTTCGCAAAGGACAATCGTACACTCGGTAAGTTCGACCTCATGGACATTCCGTCCGCACCTCGCGGCATGCCGCAAATCGAGGTTGAGTTTGCAATCGACGCCAACGGCATCCTCAAGGTCTCCGCGACCGACAAGGCTACCGGTAAGAGTCAGAACATCGAGATCACCGGCTCGAGCGGCATGTCGAAGGATGACATCGAAAAGATGAAGTCCGATGCCGAATCGCACGCTGGCGAGGACAAGGCCAAACGCGAACTGATCGAACTGAAGAATCAGGCCGAGCAGATCGTCTACGCCACTCGCAAGCAGCTTGAGGAGCACGGCGACAAGGTGGACGCGGAAGTCCGCGGCAACATCGAGTCGGCGCTTGGTAATCTCGAAGAGAAGATCAAGGGCGACGACAAGGCTGCCATCGAGGCCGCACTGAACCAGGTCAATACCGTGGCTCAGGAACTCGGCAAGGCCGCCTATGAGTCCGCTTCACAAGCTGAGGCAGCGCCAGCTGACGAAGGATGTTGCGGCGACGGCTCCTGCAAGGACGGCGACGACGTCATCGATGCGGAGTACGAAGTCCGCGACGACAACAACGTCTGACACAGAGATTCACGGTCTTCGTGCCGTTTGGATTGAAACAAGACACGGGGCCGAGTTGAAAAACTCGGCCCCGTGTCGTGCGCGGCTGGCGGGCTATTCTCAGTCGCGGCACTTGCCGTTACCATCACCGCCATGACAACAGCAACCGCACCGCCCACTGGCGCGATCTCGGGGGATCGCATCGCATCTCTTCGCGCAGGACTCGCTGGCGACCCTGCCTATCGTCTTGCCCGAAACGCCGTCACGAAGGTGGGCGCCGATGAGGCGGCGCTCAATCGTGAGGTCGTCGCTTCGGCCAGTTGGTCCTTCAGTACGTGGCTTGATGACTGGTCGGTGACGAATCAGAAGAAGTCAGGCCGATGCTGGATGTTCGCGGCCCTAAATCTGTTTCGCGCGAGTGTGATGAAGCGGCTCAATGTCAAGCAGTTCGAGTTCAGTCAGAACTACACGCTCTTCTGGGATAAGTTCGAGCGGGCGAATTGGTTCCTTGAGTGCATCATCGAGACGTCCCACCGGGAACTCAATGATCGATATGTCGGATTCTTGCTCGACTATCCGCTCGACGATGGCGGCCAGTGGAATATGTTTGTGAACCTCGTGCAGCGTCACGGTCTTGTGCCGAAGGACATGATGCCGGAGTCGCAATCGTCCTCAAATACGATGCGTATGAACGCTGTGTGCAAGGGCTTCCTTCGTGGCTTCGCTCGCGATCTGCGAACTGCGATTGAGGGCGGGGCGTCCGTTGATGAAGCGAGGGCAATCAAGGACACCCAACTCAAGACAATCTGGCGGGTGCTCTGCATACACCTTGGCGAACCACCATCATCCTTCATGTGGCAGTACAACGACAAGGACCGCAACTTCCACCGCGAAGGTGAGATGACGCCGGTGCAGTTTGCAGAGAAGTATGTCGATCTGCCGCTGAGTGAGATGGTGTGTCTCGTACATGACCCACGCCCGGAACATCCGTTTGGCAAGACGTACACGGTTGAGTACCTCGGCAACATTGTTGGTGGCGAGCAGGTGGTGTATCTCAATGTCGACATGGACACGATGAAACGTGCTGCGATCGACACACTTGAAGATGGCGAGCCCGTATGGTTTGGTTGCGATGTGGGCAAGCAGTTTCAGCGGCAGGTGGGTCTCTGGGATGCGGAACTCTTTGAGTACGAGAATCTCTACGGCTGCGGCGAGGGATTGAACAAGCCAGACAGGCTTCATTACCACCACACAGCCATGACCCACGCGATGCTCTTCACAGGCGTCGATGTGCTTGAGGGTATTCCGCAAAAGTGGCGGGTCGAGAACTCATGGGGTGACGATCACGTCGGCCGCAAGGGCTTTCAGCTGATGAATGACTCATGGTTTGAGCAATACGTCTTTGAGATCGCCACGCATCGATCCAAGTTGCCTACAGCACTGCAAGCGGCGCTGAGCGAGCCACCTCAAGTATTGGCTCCGTGGGACCCGATGGGAGCACTGGCCCGAACGATGTGTTGAGATGAGGCCAATTGGGGATTGTAAAATCCCAACATGTGGCCATACTGGTTCTTCGTGGGTAGGCGTCCGGCTGAGAGGAGAGATCTCGTGAGTTATCTGACCAACCTGTGCGCTCTGATCATCACCGGTGGAGCCGTAGCGGTTCCGATGCCCGATCCGGCCGACTATGTCGGGAAGCAGATCGTCCAGATCGATGTGCCTGACGAGGCGACCGTGAACCTCTTGCTCGCCGAAGGCCTGAACGGGCTGGCGTGTCGCCCCGCCCCCGGCGTGGGTCCGTGGCTCGTTGATGCCGAGGCGCGTACGTTTGTCGAGTCCCTCGGGTTGAGCGCCAAGCCGCTCATCGAAGATCTTCCCGCCTACCAGGCTGCTAGGAATGCTGAGCGTCTTTCTGTCCGTGGAGGCGGTCACGGCCACATCCGCGGCCTTGACTCCTTCTACGATGACTTCCGCACACTTTCCGAACTGTACGGTCGTCTTGACCAGATCATCGCCGACCACGGTGATCTCGCAAGTGGGGTCATCATTGGCCAGAGTCACGAGGGCCGCAATATCCGCGGCGTCGTTTTGAATGCTGGTGGAGGTGACAAGCCAGCCGTCCTCTTTAACGGCTGCCAGCATGCCCGTGAGTGGATCTCTCCGATGACGACGATCAACATCGCCGATTCGCTGGCGGATGGATATGGCGTGGACCCCACCATTACGGCATTGCTCGACAAACTCGAGGTCATTGTGATTCCGGTGATCAATCCGGACGGATTCGAATACACCTACGCCTCAGGCGGCGACCGCTACTGGAGGAAGAACAGGCGGAACAACGCGGGGAGTTGCGAAGGCGTCGATCTCAATCGAAACTGGGATGCCGATTGGAACGGTGGCGAGAGTACGAGTACGGATCCGTGCAGCGACATCTATGTCGGGCCTTCCCCGATGAGTGAGCCGGAGGTTGCAGCCTTGGGGAACTACTGCTTGTCGCACGGCAACATTCGCGCCCAGATCGACTTCCATTCCTATTCGCAACTCGTTCTGGAACCACGCGGTTACACCACCGTGCCGCCTCCGGACTGGGACGAGCTGCACGCTGTCGGCGGCGCTATTTCTGACGCCATTGCAGCAGTCCACGGCAAGTACTACACCCACGACAACCCCTGCCACATTCTGTATTGCGCTAGTGGCACATTGATTGACTGGCCTTACGAGCAGTATGGCGCCTTGTCGTTCACGATCGAACTGCGACCGGGCTCTGGTGACCCGGGTGGGTTCGACCCGTCGCCGAGTGAAATCCGTCCATGCGCCGAGGAGAACCTCGATGGTGCCCTTGCGCTCATGGAGCATGTCAGTGTGCCGATTGGCATTGAACTGACCTCGGGTGAGCCGGCCGTTGTCTCGACCGAAACAACCACGAGTTTCCCAGTCCGCATTTTTGAGCGGGCCGAAGCGCCCGATCCGGCCACAGCGATGTTGCTGTACCGCGGTGCCGTCGGAGACTTTGACGAAGCTGCTTTGTCGCATCTCGGTGGCGAGAATTACGAGGCAACACTGCCGACGTTCATGTGCAGCGAATCACCGGAGTTCTACATCGCGGTAGACGGGGTTTCTGGTGGATCGGCGACGTATCCCGGCGGCGCTCCGAATGAAGTGCTGACTGCCGTGGTTGCATCCGATGTGGCAATGGCCTTTGATGACAATGGCGAAACCGATCCGGGCTGGACCGTTTCTGGCAGTGCCAGTGACGGGCACTGGGATCGTGGCATACCAGCTGGCGGAGGTGATCGTGGTGATCCACCGGTCGACGGCGACGGAAGCGGCGCGTGCTGGCTCACCGACAATGTTGCTGGCAACAGCGACGTCGACGGTGGCGACACCACTCTTACCTCTCCCGTGCTCACTATTCCCGACGATGGATGGCAACTTTCGTACTGGCGATGGTTCAGCAATGACTTTGGTGCCGCACCAAACGAGGATGTGATGCGAATCCAGTGGTCCGAAGAAGGATCGTCTGCATGGAACATGCTTGAGCAGGTTGGCCCGACCGGTGCCTCAGGTGGCTGGATGTATCAGAGCTTAGACCTAGACATCATCGGCATGGAGGGCATCGAGTCATTCCGCATTCGCGTGATCGCTGAGGACGGAGGTTCTGGATCGGTCGTCGAGGCCGGCTTCGATGGCGTGCAACTTGCGAAACTGGACTGCGTTGACGATAACCCATGCCCGGCTGATATTGACGACGATGGCGATGTTGACGTCGATGACATCCTGCTCGTCATTGGAGCCTTTGGAACAACTGGACCAGTTGGTGATATCAATGAAGATGGCATTGTTGACGTGAATGACGTGCTGGTGGTCGTTGCCGGCTTCGGTCCCTGCTGATCAGTTGATGTCAGGCTAGTACACTCTGCGCTGTGGATGCGGTGCCGACTGACCGTTGCGGTGAGATTCCGGTGCGCTTCAGAAAGGCGTGCTGACGATGTCTCATGAGGCACCGATTCTTCAACTCAACACAGAGATGACATGGCGAGGAGGCGAGCAGCAGACGCTGTATCTGGCGCGAGGAGTTCGAGAGACTCGTGCCTGTGTGGTGGTCGGGCGGCCAGACGGCGTGCTCCTGAATCGCTGCAGTGAGATTGACATTGATGTGGCAAGTATCCCATCGGCAGGTCCTCGCGGTGTTCTCGCACTTCGACGGCTGATTCGCCGGTTGCGACCGGCAGTGCTGCATGCCCATACGAGTCGGACGCATCAACTGGCTCGACTGGCGAACGCCGGACTGCGATCTTCCGTTCCGTTGGTCGTGACCCGCCGGGTGTCGTTCCCGATGAAGCGGGGCGGCTTTACAAGGTGGAAGTATCTCACTGGGGTCAGCAGATATGCGGCTGTGGCCAACGCTGTTGGCGAGGTCCTGTTGGATGGGGGAGTGCCGCCCGAGCGCATCGCGACCATTCACAGCGCCGTGGACTTTGCCGAGGTGGACGCCACTCCGGCATCGCCACTGGAATTGGGGGTGGGAGATGTCACCGGTCCAGTTGTGCTGCATGCCGCTGCGTTTACAAGTCAGAAGAACCAGACAATGTTGCTTCGAGCGTGGAGAGAGGTTGAGGCAGTTCACGAATCGGCCCAACTGGTGATTGCTGGCGAGGGAGAACTTGAGCAGTCTCTCCAGCAACTTGCGGCCGACCTTGGCCTGAAGCGGGTGCACTGGATTGGATTCAGAGCCGACATCATCGGTGTCATGAAGTCAGCAGACCTGTTTGTCATGTCATCGGACAGCGAAGGAATCTGTTCGGTCCTCATCCAGGCGCGCCGAGCCGGCCTGCCAATAGTCGCGACGAGTGTTGATGGCATCCCCGAGGTCGTTGAGGACGGTGTTCAAGGACTACTCGTTGGCGCCGGCGATTCAAGCGGCTTCGCCCGCGCCGTGCTCGCAGCGTTGCAACCGACTCAATTGGCGCAGTTCCGCGTGCAGGCTCCACTGGACATGGATCGGTTCTCCACAGAGTCCATGGTCGCTGCATACCTTCGTCTGTACGAAGAAGTGTGTTGATCCCCTCGGGGATTGTTTCAGTAGGCCTTTGCCCAGATCACACGCTTCTTGCTCGGTTTGCCGGTAAAGATGCAGGTACCCGGTTCACCGTCTTCGAGTGGGATACAGCGGACCGTGACGCCCATCTCGTCGTTGATTCGCTGCTCAACATCCTCATCTCCACAGAAATGAGCCCAGGCAAATCCTGCGTGCGGCGGCGTCGGCTCTCCGGGCGGCGCGGCGAAGTATTTGCGGAAGGCGTCCTCGGAGTCGATTTCGCAGGAGTTGTCTTTTTGGAAGGCGAGCGCCCGGTCGTACATCCCCTGCTGCATTTCCTCGAGAATGTCGTGGATACCTGCGACGAATGCGGCGCGATCCACGTTCTCCTTGTCCTTATGCCCCTTGTCACGGCGGGCCATGAATACGCTGTCTGACTCCATGTCCCGTTGACCGATGTCGAGGCGAATGGGCACTCCGCGGCGAATCCACTGCCAGTTCTTCTCACCGCCGCGGATATCCCGCTCGTCGATTTCGACCTCGATATGCCTGCCGTGATAGGGGATTACCCGCAGATCGTCCGCGATCTTGCGGCAGTAATTCAGGACGGCCTCTGGATTCTCGGCGCGGCCGGTCATCGGAAGGATGACGACATGGGCGGGCGCGAGCCGTGGTGGCAGGAGCAGGCCATCGTCATCGCCGTGGGTCATCACCATGGCGCCGACCAGCCGCGTCGAGACGCCCCACGATGTTGTCCAGCAGTGTTCGAGTTTGCCTTCCTCGCTTTGGTACGTGATGTCCTGCACCTTGGCAAAGTTCTGCCCGAGAAAGTGAGAAGTGCCAGCCTGAAGCGCCTTGCGATCCTGCATCATTGCTTCGATGCAGAGCGTTTGGACGGCCCCCGGGAATCGCTCGCCCGCGGTCTTCTCTCCGGTGAGCACAGGCATCGCCATCCAGTTGTTGGCGAAGTCCGCGTAGACATCAAGCATGCGCTCGGTTTCTTCGATCGCCTCTTCCTGCGTAGCGTGCGCGGTGTGACCTTCCTGCCACAGGAATTCGCTGGTTCGAAGGAACAGCCGCGTTCGCATCTCCCATCGCATGACATTGGCCCACTGGTTGATAAGCAGCGGGAGGTCGCGATAGGACTCGATCCACCGACTGAACGCGTCGCCGATGATGGTTTCGCTTGTTGGACGAATGATGAGCGGCTCTTCGAGTTCGCCTGCAGGCACGAGCCCGCCGTCAGGCCCTGCCTCAAGGCGGTGGTGCGTCACGACGGCACATTCCTTGGCGAAGCCGTCGACGTGCTCGGCTTCCTTCTCAAGAAATCGCTTCGGAATCAGCAGCGGGAAGTAGGCATTGCGGTGCCCCGTGGCCTTGAACATGCCGTCGAGAACCCGCTGGAAGTTCTCCCAGAGGGCGTAGCCCCATGGCTTGATCACCATGCATCCGCGGACCGCGGAGTTTTCCGCCAGATCGGACTTCCGTACGACCTGCTGATACCACTCGGGATAGTTCTCATCGCGGGTGGGTGTGATCGCCGTCTTTGCCTTGGTCGCCATGGGGGGGAGGATACACGCACCTCCGGAGACCGCGGCGGCCGATCACCTCTACAATCGCATCCTGTGACGAAGATTACAGCGACAATTATCACCCTCAATGAGACACATAACCTGCAAGCGTGCGTGGAGTCGCTCAGTGGGCTTGTCGATGAAGTACTGGTGCTCGATTCCTGCAGCACGGACGGCACGCAGGACCTCGCTCGCTCACTTGGAGCGGTAGTCCATGAGCAGCCCTATGCCGGAAACGGCCCGCAGCGAATTCGCGCCTCCGAACTGGCATCCAATGATTGGATACTGGCGATCGATGCAGACGAGCGGCTTGAGCCAGACTTGCAGGAGTGGCTCCGCGAGGTCAACTTTGAGCGAGATCACTGCTACGCCTTCCGCCGACGCAACTTTCTGGGCGACCGCTGGATTAAGGCCGCGGGTTTTTACCCTGACGAGGTGATTCGGCTCTACAACCGGCGAACAGCCGAATACCTGCCATCCGCTGGGCATAGCCGTGTGGCTGGCAGTGCCACGGCTGTTAGTGTGAAGGCGCACCTTCGTCATCTGACGTTCCGCGACATGGACCACTGGCTGCAGTGTCTTGAATGGATGACGACCCGTGACGCTGAGGCATATGTGGAGAGTGGGCGGCAAGTCGGTCCCTTGGCTCCGCTGGCGCACGCGATCGTGGCATGCGTGCGGAAACTGATCGGGAAGGGCGGCGCCTTTCAGGGACGGGACGGATGGCGAATCGCCCGGATGACAACGCGCCGGGCTTGGATGAAGTACTCCAAGATCAGAGTGCTCCAACGCACCCGGCCTGCCGAGTAATTTATCTCGCTGTGCCACAGCCACTTACAAAAAGCACTTCTGTAAGTGCTTGATGCGGCGGAAGATAAATCGCCCGCCGGGTCGGAGGCGTTTCGTAGAATCCGTATGTGAGCGAGATTGCCAGCAGAACAGAGAGTCCGCCGCAGGCCATGCTTGGGGATATCAAGATTGCGCATAGCGTCTTTGCACTTCCGTTTGCGGTGCTTGCTGCGTTTATGGCTGCGTTTCCTGCAGCGAGTGGCGCCGCAACTATTCCGCCATCGCGATTTGCGGTGGATGTTGTATTAGTGGTGTGCGCCATGGTGACGGCCCGCACGGCGGCCATGCTCAGCAATCGGATTCTTGATCGGAAGATCGACGCGCGGAATCCGCGAACGGCGTCGCGCCCGCTCGCCTCGGGTGAAGTGGCGCTCGGCCAGTACGTTTTCGTGTTTATCGCCATGTCCGTGCTCTTCGTTGCAATCGCTCTTGTTTTTTGGATCGTGAACGACAACGCGTGGCCAATCATCCTTGCAGTACCCGTTCTCGTATGGATCTGTGCGTACGGCCTCTTCAAGCGGCTTACGGCTTTCTGCCATTTGTGGCTTGGCGCTTCGCTCGCCTTGAGCGTTCCGGCGGCCGCAATTGCGATCAATCCTCCGGTGCTTGCCGGGCCCGAACTCTGGCTGCTTGCAGGCATGGTGCTCTGCTGGGTTGCAGGCTTCGATGTGATCTATGCGTTGCAGGACGTTGACGTGGACCGCGCCGAGGGGCTTCACTCAATGCCGTCGCGGTTGGGCGAATCGGGCGCCCTCTGGATCAGCCGCCTGCTGCATCTCGCAGCGATCGTGCTGCTGGCGCTCGTGTGGTGGACCGATGATCGGCTTGGCAGCGTGTTTCTGGTTGGCGTCGGAGCCGTGGCGGTGCTGCTCATTGTCGAACATGCCACGGTGCATCGATGGGGTACGTCCCGCATGGCGATTACCTTTTTTACCCTCAACGGCATCGTGTCGTGCTGGCTTGGCGTCGCGGGTGTCGTTGACATTCTTCTCTGAATGAGTGAGTGATGCTGTGGCATTGACATATAAACAAATTGAAACGTTTCACAGAGACGACGCGATCGTGTGGCGATGGATCGGTGATGATGTGCGGTTCTGCAAGCGATCGGGCATGACGTCGCCGCCATATCCCGATCTGCACGCGAGGCTTGGGCACGGAGATCTACTGCCGGAGTCGATATTTCCGGTGTTCTGATCGCTCAGGCAGGACTTGCCAACAGCAACGAAGTTCCTTCAGCGAGTTCGGCAGTGGCCTGCCCGAGGCACGCCGGCAGAAGCGCTGTACTTCCTGCTTGAAGCCGCGCGGCGCCGCCAGGCCCCGTGGCGTGCGCGGTTCCACGAAGACACATCAGCACCATTGGCTTGTTGCCTAGGTCCGAACGCCATGTTGTCGCTTTGCCGCAGTCGATGCGACGCATCTGAAACCACGGGTTGTCTGAGAGCATGGTTTCAGCGAGCCCGTCCGCTGCCGGGGGCGCCGGTACTTCCGCTGGTGGCGGTGTTTCGAAATCGATGCAGGCGAGCGCTGCGTCGATGTGCATCTCTCGCCCCGCGCGGCCCCAGTCCCAGAGCCGAAATGTCGTATCGCTTGTCGTCTGAACTTCGGCAACGAGTACGCCCTCGCCGAGCGCATGGCACGTGCCACTCGGCAGCACGTGGCAACTGCCCACGCGGGCAGTGCGCCATTCCATCACGTCTTCGGGGCGAATCTCATCGAGCGCCGTCAGCAGCGCATCTGGCGACGTTCCGGGTTTGACGCCTGCCCAGATTCGACTGCCAGGCTCGGCATCAAGCACGATCCAGGCTTCGCTCTTGAGGAATGCGCCCGGGTGCGTGTCGGCCCATGCCTGGTCGGGATGCACCTGCACGGAAAGGTTGTCGCGTGCATCGAGAAACTTGATGAGCAGTGGGAATCGCTCCTGCTGGTTGAGCGGCGTCTCGCCCATGATGTCGAGGAGATGGCTGTCCAGAAGTTCACGAAGTGGGATACCCGTGAAAGGTCCTTCTGAGACAACGCTGGAAGGCCCATCGCCGGGCAGGTCGGCGAGTTCCCAAGACTCGCCGATCGGCTCGTCCGGCGGCAAGGCCTTTCCCAGCCCCCCAAGCCGCCTGCCGCCCCAGACCTTCGGGACCAGCAGGGGAGTGAATTGAATCGGAGCATCGAGCATCGAGTATTCCTTGCGTGGGGCCAGCAAAGACGTAGGATAGGGATGTCATGTCAGCCCGTTTGGCCATATCGACGGTCCTGATTGCGGCGCCCGCACTTGGCGGCGTTGTGCTCAAGATGCCTGCGCCTCCCGCAACTGCTCCGATTGCCAAGGCAGTTTCTTCTAATAGCACCGCCGCCGCGAAACGCGTGACGCCGCTCCAACGCTTTGTAAGCGACGACCCCGCGCGAGACCATGCGGGTGATGTGATTCTGCTGACTATTCCTGAGTCGAGTTCGGATAATGACTTCGCCGAGTGGAGTACGCCACGCTGGGGTGGATCTGGCTACGGCTACGGCAACTACGGCTATGGCTATGGGTGGGGCTGGGGATCGCCCATCATCATCAACGAGTATTGCGGTGACCATCGACGGTATCCGGCCCGAAACGGATACGGATGCCGTAACTCGAGCATGGTTTTTGAAGCGGGATTCGTGCTGGGCTTCTGAGAGCCGCTCAGATTCGCATTCCGGTGCACTTCACCTCGAAAACGACGTTGCCATTGATCAGCCCCTGTGCGTCGCAGGAAAATCGTCGCCGCTGAAACTTCTTCTCAACTGCAAGTAGGACCAGCGTATCGCCGGGCTCTGCACTTCCTCGGAACACGCAATTATCGACTCGGGTAAATCCGAGGAATCCGGCGTTTTCGAATTGGAGCTTGAACTGGTAGAGCACGCTGCTGAGTTGAGCTGCCGCCTCGATCATGATGACACCCGGAAGCAAAGGTCGGCCGGGAATGTGCCCAGGGACCCAGAACTCATCATCTCGGACTTCTTTGACGCCAATGGCGTACTTGGACGTGTCATCGATCCACACGACGCGGTCTACCTGCCGCATGTCGCCGCACTGTGGCAGGAGTTCATCCAAACGATTCGGCGGCACGTGGACATTGGAGAGATCGTGTCCGGAGATGTCGAAAAGTGGGTCGGTCATAGGCGTGGGTCAGCATAGCCGCACAGTGCGGCATCCTTCAACGTGCTGCATCGGCGTGGCTATGGAATGCAACGACCACCAGTTGCAAGCTGGTGGTCGTATTTGAAGTTAGAGCGACGGGACGCTAGTCGCCGTCACGCATCGTCAGGACTTCCTTGCGGACGTCCTGAGCCGCGTTCTTAATGTCCTGCATGGACTTTCTGACCCGTGTGCCAGCGGCCTTATTGCCACCAGCGCACTTGGCGACATCATCTGCTGTCGCTTCAATGAGGTTCTTCAGTGTTTCGTATGACTGCATCGATGTGAGTCCTCCGCCTTGGCCCCAAGAGGGCACCCACACCCATTCCCGTACGCCGGGAGGGGGGGCCCGTGACTGGCGACTGTATCGGTCAGGTTGGCCTGATTCCGCCGTTTTTCATGGTATCAGGCCCTTTTTGTACCACTTGTTTGGTGTCTGTTCGGTAAAATGGGCTAGATTCCGGGGTCAGAAGCCCCTGGAATCCGTCCTGACCACCTTGGCACGATGGTGCCACGGGCGGCCGCTGTGAAGCGGCTGACCTGCGTCGGGCATGTCCCGACGTATCGATTCGGGTCGAGAACGCCCTTCAGATCGATGCCGGAAAAGCATGCTTCGCCAGCGAGACGTTCTAGGAGATCGTTCTCTGCACCCTCCTTGAGGGCTTCGGCTGCAGCCATCGCATGCTGGCGGACGATCTCATGGGCTTCTTGCCGATCCGCCCCCCGCTTGACCGCTGCCATCATCAGGTCTTCCGTCGCCATAAAGGGGAGTTCGGCCCGCAGCCGAGCCTCCACAATGGCGGGCCGGACGATGAGGCCGTCGGCGACATTGCGCATGACATCGAGCAGACCGTCCAAGGCGAGGAATGCTTCCGGAAGCACCAACCGGCGATTTGAGGAGTCGTCAAGCGTCCGCTCAAGCCACTGCACCGACGCAGTTTGAAGCGGCGATGCGGAGAGCGTCATGACGAATCTGGCCATGCCGCAGGCACGCTCGCACCGCATCGGATTTCGCTTGTAGGCCATCGCAGAGGAACCGATCTGATTCTTCTCGAAAGGTTCCTCAAGTTCGCGAACGCCTGCGAGGAGTCGAATGTCGGTGGCGCACTTATGCGCGGCGGCCGCGACTGCTGCGAGCGAAGCAAGTACTTGTGCATCGACGACGCGCGGATAGGTCTGGCCCGTGACGAGAAATCTGCGGTCGGCCGGCCATCCCATGCGTTCGGTGACGAGTTGGTCGAGCGACTCAACTTTTTCAGCGTCGCCGTCGAAGAGCGTCATGAATGAGGCTTGCGAGCCCGTGGCACCTCGAACGCCGCGGAATCGAAGGCTTTCCAGTCGATGCTCAAGGTCTTCAAGCCCAAGCCAGAGATCCTGCGCCCACGACGCGGCGCGGCGACCGACCGTGACCGGTTGAGCCGGTTGATAGTGGGTCGCGCCAAGTGTCGGTAGATCTTTCCACGTATCGGCAAAGTTGCACAGCGCGAGAATCAAGCCGGCAGTCTTGGCGGCGACGATCTCGATGGCGTCGCGAATGAGGATGAGTTCGGTGTTGCAGTTGACGAACTGGCTCGTTGCGCCCAGATGAATGATGCCCCGCGCTTCGGGAATCGCGTCGCCCCAGGCGTGTACGTGGGCCATGACATCGTGGCGAAGTTTTCGTTCATATGTTCTCGCCGCATCGAGGTCGATGTCGTCGAGATGCGATCGCATTGCTGCGAGTTGGGTATCGGAGATATCCAGTCCGAGTTCCTGCTCGGATTCAGCCAGGGCCAGCCAGAGGCGGCGCCAGATGCCAAAGCGGTGCGTATCCGACCAGAGCGATTGCATCTCGGCGGAGGCATACCGCGTGGAGAGCGGTGATCGATACCCTGCGGTGTCTTGGCTCAAGTGGGCATGATACAGGACGCCTGAATGAAAGCCGTTCGATGGACCGAGACGACCCTGATCGCGTGTGGACACCTCGCCCTGTGGGCGGGGCTCTATGCGGGGGGGTGTGTTCTGTTTGTCGAAGTTGTCGTCGGAGAACCGCTTCGATGGCGTCCAATCGGCATTGCAGCGTTGCTGACGATGGGTACGTACCTGCTGGATCGCGTCGGGCCATGGCCATCAATGCCGGACCGGGGCGACATGGCCTCGGTGCCGCACCGCGTTCGCTTTCTGCGGCGGCAGGTTTATGGGGTTCGGTGGTTGGCGATGGCGCTGCTCGTTGCCGCGTTGGTGATGGCACTTGCCGAGGGCATATTCGCTGCGATCACAGTTCCGGCAGCAGTCGTGGGCATGATGGGTTACGCGCACGTGCCTGGCCAGCGGCGGCTCAAGGATCGTCTTCTGATCAAGAATGCTTCGGTCGCGATGAGCATGACTGCGCTGGCCGCCGTATTGGTGGTGTTTCCTCGCTGGCCGCAGTCGTGGGCAGCTATTCAATGGACTCCGCTGGTGATTGCATTGGCCGCCGTGTTCTTGCATGTGTTGGCTGGCGCCATGCTGTGCGATCTCGATGATGCTCGGAGCGATGCCAGGCAGGGCACGCGGACACTGCCCAACACGATCGGACCGCTGAAGACATGGTGGTGCGCCGAGGCCGCGACTGTCTTGGCAGGAGGCTTTCTTCTTGGTGGCGTGGCGTTCGCGGTTGTGCCCGCTGGCATCGGGATCACGCTAGCGGGCCTGCCCGTGGCAGGCGTCATTCTGCTCAAGGCGAGCGGTGCTCAGCGCATTCGCGATCTGGTCGACATCATGTTTCCACTCGCCGTGGTCGCCTCGGTGCTTCTGGCACAGTGACCGCCGGTCTGCGTGGCTACGAGCGGCCGATTCGGGGCTCGGTGCCTTTGAGCAGGCGGCCTAGGTTGGCTCGGTGTCGCCAGAGGACGAGCCCTGCGATTCCGGCCGAGACGATGATCGGTGGGGCGAGCCTCTGTGAGAGGTCCGGTACATCCACGCTCGGCGCTATTGTCAGCAGAAGCACGATTGTGGTCACTGGTAGTGAAATAGCGGCTGCCATGCTGGCCGCCGAGACGATTCGAGTGCTTGCGACGACGAGAATCCAGCAACTCAGCGCGATTACCGCGGGAATGCCAAGCGTCGGCCACATCGCAACAAGACCGCCAAATGCCGTGGCCACGCCCTTGCCGCCTCGGAATCCGAGGAAGATCGAAGCCATGTGTCCTGCCAGCGCCGCCACCGCCACCGCGAGCCAGAGCCAACCCGTGTCTGCTGGAATCTCGGAGGCCCATCGTCCCAGCAGATCGTGACTGCTGCCAGCGATGAGTACCGGCACCGCACCTTTGGTGACATCGAGTACGAAACATGTCAGTCCGAGCCGCTTGCCAAGGACCCGTCCTACGTTGGTTGCGCCGATATTGCCGGAGCCGTACGCCGTGATATCCACGTGGCGAGTCTTCGCAATGATGACGCCGAACGGAATGGACCCCAGCACATAGGCACCGACAATAAACAGCACCCAACTCATCAGACGGGCTTCTCCCTCGGGATGAAGGACGCCAAAAGACCAAGCATGAGCAGGCAGGAGGTCCCACCGGAAAGAATGAGGGAGTCAAACATGTTGGCGATCATCCAGGTGAGGAGGATCCCGAGGCACACGATCGCTTCGGGAAAGGCGGTCAGTCGGTTCAGGAGGTCGAGCGTGGCGCTGCCGAGCGTGCAGATCATGAGTCCAAGGCCGATCAATCCGGTCGCCGCTGCGGTAAAGAGCCACGAGTTGTGCCCGTGCCGGTGCGGTGGCAACTCAGCCGCATTCTCTGCGTTATCACCGATCGTGAGCAGGGCAGGTGCAATCCCGCCGAGTCCCGTTCCTCCGAGCGGCTTGGCCCAGATGACTTCCAGTAGATCCCGCCATGCCGTCAGTCGAAATGTGACCGATCGCTGCACGAGCCGTTTGACCTCGTACTGGGGCGTGTTGCTTACGTCGTCGACTCCCTCCTGCATGCGCTGCCGCACCGGATCGCCGATGGCTGAACCAAGCAGCACGTCGTCGATGAGAAGTCCCGCCGAGAGGCCAAATGTCATCGACGCTGCAACAAGCAGCACGGTGGAACGTGCTCGAGGCAGGAGCGCGATGACCGTCAGAAGAAGAATGATGATCGCGAGCACCGCGGCCACGATGCCGCCGCGGTTCTGCATGAGCGCCAGGCCGAGTGCGGCCAGAGCCGCGCCGCCGATGTGCAGGCCGGACATGCCACCACGTCGCTCGACGACGATCCATGCGGCATGCGCGACGAAGGCTGCTGCGATCAAGAGCCCGCCTGGGTTCGGCGCCATCCAAGCGAAGAACCGTTCTGGTACCTGGGGCGAGAAGCCAGGCACGCCCATCGCTTGCAGGGCCTGAATGAGGTTGACGATGGCGACTCCTGCGAGGAACGCCCACAACAGCCGGCGCAATTCAAGGAGGATTGGGAAGACCGCCAGTGGGATGAGGAATGAGCGGTAGTTGACGAGCTCTTCAATACCAGCCCGCGGGTCCACGGACCAGAGCATTGCAGCGCAGGTCCACAATCCCCAAGCCGTGAGGAACCACGCGACAGGCCGGGTGAAGAGCGGTCGCCAGGCCGTTCGCATGCCGCCGAGGATCGCTCGGCTCGCCGCCCACCCGAGCAGCAGCACGAGCGACACATCCTTTGCCGCCGGGATCATCTGAAGCGGGATGGTGAATGCCCACAGCATTGCCAGCGCGACATGGATCCGGTGTCCAAGTGGGTCTGTCGACGCTCCGGCCGCCAGTACCTCACTGAGCGGCACGAGTCGTCTTGACTTCGCGGCGGCTCCATTCATATGTGAATTGGACATCGTGTGGGATGCTATCAGGCTGCGTCGCGACGCTTGGAGATGTGGTTCTCTCTCAGCACGCCGTAGTTGGAGGGCACACCAGCCACGTTGCCTGCACGACATCCTCGATTGCGATGCGGTCGATGGCACAGGCATTGCCGCATCGATCTGCCACCAAGTCCTCAGGGAGAAACGGTTCAGCAAGCAGCCGGCACTCGTTTGCCTCAGACATCAGCGTCCATCGATGATCCGTGGGCCCGAAGAGGGAAACAACCGGTGTGCCGAGCCCGATGGCGATGTGTCTCGGACCGGTGTCGTTGGTGACCATGAGTTCAGCCCCGTCAACGATTGCCTTGAGCGCAGCGAGCGAACTGCCGGCGGCGGCGAGGTCGATTACTGGTCCATTGCATTCGCTGGCAACTTCGGCGCATAGGCTCTGCTCGCTCGGCCCTCCAGAGATAACGCTCGGCCAACCACGGGCGGTGTGCAGGACGTTGGCAATCGCAGCGAATCGATCAGCGGGCCATCGTTTGTCTTCCCGGTTAGCGCCGGGGACCAGCACTGCATAATGTTTGAAATGCGGCGGCAGGACTTCGGCTGCATCGGCGCGGTCGACTTCGGTGGCGGACAATTCGGGCAGCCCTACTGCCGCGTCAGCATCAACAAGGCCGGCGTACCAACCGACTGTTGAAACGGGCTGACTTCGATCGGGTGGCTTGGTGGCGTCGCTGAGCATCCAGCCTCGCGCATCTCGCGCATAGCCGATACGTCGCGAGGCGCCGCTCAGTCGTGAGGTCAAAGCCGAACGCCAACTCCCGGGAAGTACGAGCACCGCTTCAGGCTTCGTCGCGGCGATTGCGGCGCCGGCCCGCCACGGCCCGAGCAATCCTTGCGGGTTGATCTCGATGATGTCGTCGATCCAAGGAAGGCCGCGAAGGAGCGGCGACATCCCCGGTCGTGTTGCCGCGGTGAGCGTGGCTGCCTCGGGAAGCCGTTCGCGGAGTAGTCGCAGTGCCGGAGTGGCCATGCAGATATCTCCGATCCAAGTCGGCATGATCGCGCACACGCTGCTGATGGTGGACCAATCAGTCACAGCGGCGGTGCTCCGAGAATCGCGTCTGCGGCCTCTTGCATGGTTTGGGCTACGACGTCGGGCGGAGGATCGCCGGCAGCGGCGCCAAGTAGTACGGATCTGCAACCGACGGCGAGGCCAGCTGCGATGTCGCGATCCTGATCACCGATCAGCCAAGATCGGGTGAGATCGAGATCGTGGCGGTTCGCTGCTTCCAAGAGCATTCCAGGCGCCGGCTTTCTCCATGGGTGTTCACGCGTGAAGCGCGGAACCGTGCCGGTTGGGTGAAACGGACACCACAGCCAGTCGAGAATCGGGACTGCTCCGAGCAACGCCTGCGTCCGCGCGTGAACTGCCCGAACATCATCCTCCCCGTACCGACCTCTTGCCACGCCCCCTTGATTGGTGATGACGATCAGGGGCCAGCCGGCGGAGTGCAAACTGGCGAGGGCCTCGAGGGCGGTGGGCATCAGCTCGACACCATCGGGGTCGCCCAGATCGCCGTCGTTGCGAATGATCGTATTGTCTCGATCGAGGAAAATCGCGGGGCGGCTCATCGTGTCATCGCCGTTGGTGGGAGGGTCAAGTTGGAAATGCAGACGTGGCCGGGGGCCTCGACGGCGAACATGACGGCATCAGCGACGTCGGTGGCCGTCAAGGGCTGTTCCATGGCTGCGTAATAGGCCTCGGTGCCCGCTCGCGTATCGGCGTCACGAATACTCGATGTCAGGTCTGTTGCGACCACGCATCCAATTCCGCTGCCTGCACCAGTCACGATCGCTACGTGGTCTATCACATCATCTCTCCACGCCGCGTCCGCCGAGGACCGGGTGGGAGTATCGTACGGGCATGAGCGTGACAGACTCGACCGACCGTACCGAATCCGATCTTGTGGCAGCTCGCCGCGCCAAACTCGCGAGATGGCGAGACGATCTCGGCATCGACCCGTGGGGATGCCGTGTCGATGGCCTTGTGCCGCTGGCCGAGGCTCGCAGCATGTTCGATGAGGCCGCCGCCGATGCCATTGACGGTGATCCGCCACCCGACACCGATCCGCGGCCACGAGCCGCAGTTGCAGGCCGGGTCATCCAGCATCGGGCCATGGGCAAGTTGTGCTTCATGGTGCTCCGGGACGAATCGGGCGATTTGCAAATTTCCTGCTCCAAGGCGGAGTTGGAAACGTCGTCCTTCAAACTGGCGTCAAAGGTCGACTACGGCGACATCATTGTCGCTGCGGGCCCCATTGGCCGCACCAAGCGAGGTGAGATTTGCATCTGGGCCGACCGCTTCGAAGTGCACTGCAAGTCTCTCGCGCCGCCACCGGAGAAGTTTCACGGACTGACCGATGCCGAGCAGCGATACCGCCGCCGCTATGTGGACATGTATGCAACACCCGGAACGATGGAGACATTTCTGCGACGCAGTCAGATCGTCTCTGAGATCCGCCGCTTCATGGAGGAGCACGATTTCATCGAAGTGGAGACGCCGATGATGCAGCCGGTTGCGGGCGGCGCCGCCGCGAGACCTTTCGTGACGCATCACAACGCGCTCGACATCGACTTGTATCTGAGGATCGCTCCTGAGCTGTATCTCAAGCGACTGCTCGTTGGTGGCATGCGCCGGGTCTTCGAGATCAATCGCAACTTTCGGAACGAAGGCATCAGCCGAAGACACAACCCCGAGTTCACAATGATGGAGGCCTACGAGGCTTTCGGAGATTGTGAGTCGGTGATGAGTCTGACCGAATCGCTGTTCCGCAAACTTGCAGGTGGCACGGTGGCCTTTGGCGATCTCATGATCGACTACGAGGCCGCATTTGAGAGGACAACCTACGGAGACCTCTTTGAGAAGACGCACGGTTGTGATATGCGAGATGCAGATGCGGTACGCAAGGTCGCTTCCTCTAAGGGGTTTGATGATGCTTCTACGAAAGATCCATGGTTGCTGGTCGAGGCGCTCTTCGATGAAGCTGAAGAGGCTATCGATCCATCACGCCCAACATGGGTGACAGATTTTCCCGCGCCGCTCTCGCCACTTTCCCGGCCACATGCGGACGATCCTTCCATCGCGTGGCGTGCCGAACTCTTCATTGCGGGCATGGAACTTGGCAATTTTTACACCGAACTCAACGATCCAGATATCCAGCGGGCGAGATTCACCGAGCAACTCGCGGGGATCAACGACGAAGATGCTGCGTTCCGAAGCCTCGACGAGGACTTTCTCGATGCACTCCTTGTGGGAATGCCACCGGCAGGTGGATTCGGAATCGGAATCGACCGCGTTGTCATGCTCATGACGGGGAACACCAGCATTCGCGACGTCGTGCTCTTTCCACTGATGCGAAGTGATGGCGGCAGCGAATGATCCGGCTATTGACAATTTTTGCTCTCTTGGCATGCTGCGGCGGCGCGTCTGCCGAGTACGACTCGTGGTACGAATTGCAACTTGGCGGTGTACGGGCGGGCTGGGCGCATGGAACCGAATCTGTAGACGGCGACGTGCGAACCGTGAGTTCCACCGAATCCATGCGGATCGCTCGGGGCTCAAGCGAAGTCTCGGTGACGGCGACTACCGTCTGGATCGACCATCTCGATGGTTCGCCAGTGTCGATGCGATGGACGCAGGACATGGGTGGCGCGCCGGTGCAGACGACGTGGTCATTTGAGTCCACTGAAATAGCGGTCACAGTGGAGCAAGGTGGCCACACATCGACTACGAGGCAACCAACACCAGCGGTTGCGTGGCTGACCCCAGCGGCAGCGATCGACCTGTTGGTGAAAAAGGTCGCGGCCGGGTCTGATGAGGTGACCTTCTACACGCTGATGCCTGATCTCGGTCTTACGCCTGTGAAGCAGACGATGCGACGAACCGGCCAAGGGACATTCGCGGCAGTGGATGGTGACATCGCCGTGTCCAAGTGGTCGGTCGCAATCGAGGGACTTCCGGTCGAGTTGGAGACTTGGTTCTCTCCCGAACTTCATCCGGTCAAGACAATCATGACCGCATCGTTCGGTGAACTTGAGTCGACGCTGACCGACCGAGCAACCGCGATGGGTGGATCGGATGGGCCAGCACCCGAGTTGTTCGTGTCGCTCTTCGTCAAACCGACCAGGTCGCTGGGCCGGCAGGTTGATGCGCGGCGGGCGTTTCTGAGACTAACAACCAAGGACGGCTCGCCGCTCACACTGCCCTCCAGCGGTGCCCAGACCATCGCGGGCGAAGGTGATGCTGGCCTGCTGCTTCTTGTGGAGCGCGAGGCCTCGATGATTCCGCAAGGGTCTCGGAGTACTGCCAGCTTCGACCCGGCGTGCATCGAGTCTTCGGCCATGATCAACTCGTCGGATGCCGAAGTCGAATCGTTCGCGACCTCCGCGATTTCGCGTCTTCCGGCAAATGCTTCCGCTCGTGATAAGGCCGAAGCAACACGGCGCGCGGTGCGAACGTGGATTACCGGCAAGGGGCTTGAGACGGCATTCGCCAGCGCGTCCGAGACTGTTCGCAATCGTGTCGGTGATTGCTCGGAACATGGCGTACTGCTGGCAGCGGCGCTTCGGGCAATTGGTATTCCGTCCAGAGTTGCGTCGGGGCTGGTTTGGATGGATGGGCTGGACGCCTTTGGGTGGCACATGTGGACCCAGGCATTCATCGATGGCGAATGGGTTGATCTCGATGCGACCCTTCCAGTTCCGTTTTCGGCAGGGCATGTACTTGTTGCCACGTCTACATTGAAGGATGGCGACGGGCAGCGGCAGTTGATGGCCATGTTGGGGCTGCTCGGTAACCTTGATATTGAGATTGTGCGAGTCGACCGATGACAGCGTGTGACATCTTGCCGCTCCGGCCGGATGATGGGCACAAGGGAACGTTTGGGACGGTTGGAATCATTGGTGGGTGCGATGAACCCGAGAGCATGATGGTTGGTGCGCCGTCGCTTGCTGCTCGAGCCGCGCTGCGGTGTGGATGCGGTCGGGTGATGATCGCCGCGGCTCGGTCGATACTCCCCTCGATTTTGTCCGCATGTTCGTCTGCTACCGGCTGGCCTCTCACGCAGAAAGCAGACAACGGCCTTGAATGCGAGTTCGCGATTGAGCGGGCTCGGGGGATGGATGAGCAGGTGCAGGCGCTCGCGATCGGACCAGGGTGTGGAAGGTCCGGCACGATCGCAGCCATCGTTCAGGATCTTCTTTCGGGCGATGGGGGGCCGCTGGTCGTGGATGCCGACGCCCTCCATGCGATGGCGGCTACGCGAACGCAGTCGCACCACCGGCAGGTTGTGCTGACGCCGCATCCCGGCGAGTTCCGCGTGCTCGCACGCGCCTTTGGGACCGCAGAAGCCGGGCAGGACGATCGAGGTAGACGAGCCGCCGCAATTGAATTGGCGGGTGCGACGGACGCGGTCGTGGTGCTCAAAGGGCATGGCACGGTCGTGGCGACCGGTGAAGGGGCTTGGACATGCCCCGGCGGCGGTGTGGAACTAGCGATCCCCGGCAGCGGGGACGTGCTGACAGGAATCATGGCGAGCGTACTGGCGCAGCAGGTCGCGGCGAACGACCTCGATCTGGTTGGAGCCGCTCGCCTTGCAGTCACGCTTCATGCCGGGGCGGGTGTTGTTTGGCGAGAGGCTCACGGTGACCGGGGCATGCTGGCCGAGGAGCTGGCCGACGCGGTCCCGGCCGCGGCCAGATAGTCTGCCGGTATGGGTACTTCGATACAGGCTGGACAGTCCCTTTCTGGCGAGCGGTTTCTGCTGGTCAATCCGCAACTCGGCACGAGCCGCGGTGGCGGCCCATACCTGCGGTGTCTGCTTCGTAACGCTGCCAGCCAGGTCGCCGGACGATGTTGGTCATTTGATGCGCAGCGACTGCGGTCCTTGCAGGATGCGCCGGTTGTCGAAGTTGATGGTCACGTCGTCGATTGGCAAGGCGCAGCTCAGGTGAATATCGAGTCGATCGAAGCAGTTGATGTCGATCGCGACGAATTGCTCTCCCTGATGCCCGTCACCAGCAGCGACGTTGGGTTGATGTTCCGGGAAGTGCGAGCGCTTCTCCTGTCGATCGAGTGCCCTGGTCTTCGTGCACTTGCTGAAGCGTTTTTGGATGACGATCCATTGATGAGTCGTTTCCGTGAGGCGCCGGCAGGTATTCGCAAACATCATGCGTGGATCGGCGGCTTGCTTGAACACACATTGCAGGTGATGCGGCTGGCCGATCGAATCTGTTCGCTTTACGCTGAAACTGAAATCAGCATTGACCGTGACATGCTTATGCTCGGTGCCTTTCTTCATGATCTCGGCAAGACGTCCGAACTCGATTGGTCCCGGGGATTCACTTACACGCGAGAGGGCGATCTCGTTGGGCACATCGTCATCGGCGCAAGCCTCATCGACGAGAAGGTGGGGGAAGCAGAACTCGCGGGCGGCGTGCCGCTCGAACCAGAACGCGTGCAGCATTTGATCCACCTGGTACTCAGTCATCACGAGCGTCCCGAGTACGGGGCCGCCCGCCCGCCGCTGACGCCGGAGGCGCATGTGCTGTGCCAGATCGATCGGCTCGATGCAACACTGCACCTGGTGGATTGAGTCCCTTCTCGCACTGAAACAGATCCCGAAGTATCCGGGATAAACCGCCTTGCGTCGTCGATGCGCGGACGATTCGTTCTACACTAATCGTCTCATGTTAACCAACCCCCGAGTACTAATCGGCATCCCGGTCTTCAATGAAGCGAAGTACGTCGCGGCTGTGCTGCAAGAAGTGCGGCGGTACGCCAGCGACATTCTCGTCGTCGATGACGGATCGACCGACGCCACGCCGCACCTGCTCGCCGATCACGATGTCGAGGTCATTCGGCACCCACAGAATCGTGGGTACGGCCATTCGATGCAGGACATGTTCCGACGCGCCGATCGCGATAACTATGACTGGCTGATCACGATGGATTGTGATTTGCAGCATGAGCCTATGGCCATCCCTGAGTTTCTGGAAGCCATACATCGAGATGATGTTGATGTTGTGTCGGGAAGCCGATACTTGCAGTTCTCGCAAGGTGCCGACACGCCGCCAGCTGATCGGCGCACGATCAATGTGGCGATAACGCAGCTGCTCAATGACCGACTCGGCCTCTCGCTGACCGACGCATTCTGCGGCTTCAAAGCCTATCGCACCACTGCCTGTTCGCCGCTCCAACTCGATGTCGAGGGGTACGAATTCCCCATGCAGTTCTGGGTGCAGGCAGTGCAAAACGGCCTGCGAATCAGTGAGATACCGGTCAGGCTGATCTACAACGATCCGGATCGTTCCTTCGGTGGGCCACTTGACAACCCGCAGAATCGCCGCGAGATGTATGAAGCGGTCTTCCACCGAGAACTGCTTCGCTCGGGATCGCCAGATGTGCTTGTTCGAGGGTGATATTCAGATCGATGTGAGCGGCTTGGGCAACCCGAGCCCACCCGTTGGTGATGCCGCGGAGACGCGTCGTGTACTCGGCATACCAGATGATTGTCCCGTGATTGCCACCGGACACCAGCCCGTCCCACCCCACCCTGGCATTCTTGCGAAGTACATGGTGGCGCGGCACTTGGCCGAGGGTATTGGCGGCGTGGTCGTCAACGTGGTCGTTGATACCGTGGACATCGAAGTCGGCTTGGTCGAAATACCTCTCGGTACGCCTCCGCTGGGGCTGAGCCTGAGCCGCGCAGCCCTACTCCGTGAGTCGACGGGCGTTCTGGCGGCGAGGCCGGCGGGTGAATCGGCGGCATGGTCTGAGCAGAAGGAGATGTCGGTTGCGACGCGGCAGGGACTCGTCCTCATGGCATCCATGTGGGCGCAGGCCGAAGGCGCGACTGCCGCGACACAGGCCGCGAGCATGATCAACTCGCTGATTCGTCCGATTGTTGGCGATGTTGTCAATGTGTTTGCATCGGAGTTGCTTGCCACGCCAATCGGTATAGCGTTGCTGGAGGCCATTCGCTTGGATCCCAGCGGTTGTCTGCAAGCGTGGAACGATGCGTGCCGCGCGTATCCCGAGGTCGGGGTTGGGCAACTTCGCGCATCGCCCGAAATTGAGGTGCCGCTTTGGGTTCTGGAGTCTGAGGTCCGGAGGCCTGCGACCGTCCATGATCTGGCCGAGTCGCAGTCGCTCCTGCCGCGTGGACTTGTCACCTCGGCCATCATGCGGTGCGGGGGGTGTGACGCTTTTGTCCACGGGTTGGGTGGTTGGCGGTATGACCGGGTGATGGAGCAATGGATCGCGGGCTGGCTTGGCTGGCCGCTTGTTGGGCGTTGTTTGGCGACGGCGGATGTCCGGTTGCCGCGGTGTAGGGAGTTGGACCTTATTTCCGCGGAGAAGGAACAGCGGCGGCTGCGGCATGATCCGGCGAATCACGGTGGTGCTGGGCTCTCACTTGAGAAGGCTGCCATGCTCAGGCAGATCGATGCGTGTTCGCCGGGAACCGGCCAGCGACGACAGGCCTGGGACGCGATGCACGGCTGGTTGGATCGGGTAGGGGCGGTACAACATTCGGTTGGCGACGCTGCAGTTGCTCGTAAACGCGACTGGCCCTTCCTGATCTATCCTCAGAAGTCGATGGACGCACTCGCTGCGGCGCTCACCGAAACCATCAACGAAGCCGAAGCCCTGCCCGATTCCATGCCTTGTTGATTGTCTCGCGGTCGGATCGCTCGATCACGGTTCCGCCTGGTCGGTTGGCCTGTTTCCAGTGACCGCGGCCATCAAAGTCGAGGATGGTCGGCAAACCATTGATTCCGGACCATGATGCGCAGGTCTGCGGGCTCGTCCAGCGATCGCGACGAATCGTGATGCGAGGCGTGGCTGTCGAGTCATCCCACGTATTCCAAGCGGTTCGCCGCGGGGCTGATTGGTCCAGCGGGTCCCAGACATGCCACCGCAGGGCCCTCGGGAGCCAGGGTGCCATTGGTACCAGGGTGGAACTACTTCGAATGCCGTGATCCCCATTTTCCCGAACGACGAGGAGTTGGCCTCGCGGCATGCTTGTTGAGGCTGGCTCCCGAACCCCGATTTCGGATGTGCTCGTGCGGTGATCGCCTTGCCGCTCGGTTGCAGTGTCGACCCACGCTTCATTGCTCAGATCCCAACTGACCCAGCAACGCTGGACGCGATCTATATATGTCTGAGATTCAGCATCTCCAACGAGCCGCAGGTGGGTGGTGACGAGCAGCCCGGTCTCGTCCGGGTTTGAGGAAGGCCTCGGGATAGTCTGAAGGACGGACTTAGGGGCCTCAGTAACCTCAATCGTTCCGTAGCCAAGTTCGCCATGGTCGCTCGCCGATGGATTGTGGATTCGGATCGTATGGGTCGTGCCGACAAGTGATCGCAAAGTGTCTTCTGTCAAGAGTTTAAGGGCCTTTTCGCCTGCCGCGTAGTCCTTCTTGAGTTCGGTAGATCCTTCCGCGAGATCGAGAAGTTCGACACTCATAAAGACGCCATCAAGGGCCTCCATGAGCGCAGGACTGGCATCTGGTGTTGTGACAACGCCGATGACGAGGCACCTGCCAAGGGCTTGGGGGGCCACCATCCAGCCGAGGAGGGCCTCCTTTCCGTCGCCAGCGGGTACTGGAAGCCACAAAACACCAGCATCGCGGCCTCCAAGGTTGAGATGGACGGGGTTGAGCGTCTTCGGGAGATGGTCGGGGTGGACCCGGGACTCCAGGATCTCGCGAAGGCATGCATCGGTTTCGGTGGCCGTCGTCGCTGCTGAGTCGATTCGAAGACTCCAATTGGGTGCCGCGGACCCATCCCGGAAGAGGTAAGAGGATTCGCCCTCGTCCCCCGCGCGGCGGACCATCTCCGCATGGGGGGGGAGGTTGAGCGTCAATCCCAACTCGTCGCTGATGAACTGGGCAGAGTCGGTGGCGGCTAGGAGGGTGGTTACCAAGATGAGTGGGAGGATCATGGCTTGTGCTCGCAGGGTGGGGTGATTCATGGATTGGGGCCTCTCACGACCTTGACAGGGGGTTCGGGGACCCTATCATCGCCGTTTCGCGCTTGGTTTTGGGCCAAGCCACTTGTGTGTTCTCAGAAACTCGTTCAGAGATATCCGTCGAGAGGCAATCATTGGGGTTCACGTTGTGGCCCCGAGTGATAAATCAACCATGAAGATCCGCATCCGCATGGAAGCTTACGACCACCAGGCGCTCGACGCGTCTGCACGTGAGATCGTTGACCACGCCAAGCGCACAGGCGCTCGTGTGAGTGGTCCGGTGCCGCTGCCGACGCGGCGCGAGATTTACACGGTCAATCGCTCGACATTTGTTAACAAGAAATCGCGAGAGCAGTTCGAGATTCGCACGCATAAGCGAATCATCGACATCTCAGAGCCGAGCCCGAACACGATTGATGCGCTCAACCGACTCGTGGTTCCGGCTGGCGTCTTTGTGAAGATCAAGGCTTGAGTTGGACGGAAGTATCGAGATGACCCCCACACTGCTTGGAACAAAAATTGGCATGACCCGCTGGTTCATGGAAGACGGCACCAACGTGCCAGTCACCGTGATCGAAGCTGGGCCGTGCGTTGTGACGCAGGTCAAGTCCACCGATACCGATGGCTATGACGCTGTGCAACTTGGCGGCGGTGAGGTCAAGCCTCGCCGAAGCACCATGCCAATGATCGGACACGACCACAAGGCCGGAAGCCCGCCGCTTCGTCATCACCGCGAGGTTCGCGGCGAAGCTGGCGTCGAACTTGGCGACACGCTCGATGTGTCCGTCTTCGACGACGTGATGTTCGTTGACGTTAAGGGCGTGAGTAAGGGCAAGGGTTTTCAGGGCGGCATGAAGCGGCATAATTTCCGCGGCCTTGAAGCATCGCATGGCGTCAAGCGGCGTCACCGCTCGCCTGGTTCCATCAATGGACACGCGACCAATCTGGGAACAGGCCCGAAGATCAAAAAGGGCAAGAGAATGGCTGGTCACATGGGGCATGAGCAGGTCACGAACCGCTCGCTTCGCGTGATTTCGCTCGACGTGGATCGAAACCTCATCGTGGTGAAGGGCACCGTGCCCGGTCCTGTGGGTGCACAGGTACTGGTGCGGCAGGCTGTTCGCCTGAACAAACAGAAAGCGAGGGTGGCGAAGGCGGGCTGAGGCCCACCGACTCCGGACGATTAAATGTCCGGGCAACCCGAAACAAGAGAACGCCGAGTCGCAGTTCTACCTCCCACCCCCGAAGGCCCTGTCTCAGGGAACCGCGGGTGGGACCACCTGAAAGGGTGGTCCGAAGCATGGCGAGGAGAGTCAGGCGCAAAGAGCCCAAGAGGGCCACAGGTGTAAAGACGATGATAGATCTTCCCGTACTGGACAAATCGGGCAAGAAGGTTGACACCCTTGCCATTGACGAAGCAGCCCTCGGCAACGAGGTCCGCCCCGACCTGCTGAAGCAGGCCTACGTCATGTATCACGCGAATCGGCGTCAGGGTTCGGCCCGGACGAAGAGTCGTGGCATGGTCAAAGGTTCCACTCGCAAGTTGTATCGCCAGAAGGGCACCGGCAATGCTCGTGTTGGCAATGCACGGACGGTCGTTCGAAAGGGCGGCGGCGTGGCATTCGCGAAGACGAAGAAGACCGAGACCTTCCGTAAGAAGATGCCTAAGGCCATGCGGAGGCTTGCCAATCGCAATGCCTTGCTTGCCAAGTTGGTGGACGGCGAAGTGAAGTGCATTGACGCGCTCAACTTCGGCGGTCCCAAGACAAGTGAAATGAAAAAGGTGCTCGACTCTTGCGGTGTGAACCGTACGTGTCTTGTTGCGCTTGGTGAAGCGGATCGCAATGCGGCGCTCTCTGCTCGCAATCTCACGGACGTCGACATCATTCGCATCGATCAATTGAACGTCTTCGAGTTGCTGAACCACCGGTTCTTGCTCGTTGATCGCGCCTCACTCGAGGCCTGGCTGGCGGACATTGCCGGCGAGAAGGAGGCAGCGTGATGCGTAGTACAGATGTCATCCGCCGCCCAATCGTGACCGAGAAGTCGACATGGGAAGCATCCGAACACAATCGGTATGCCTTCGAGGTTGATCGCACCGCCGCCAAGCCGGATGTGCGGGCTGCTGTGCAGGAGCTCTATGGCGTTCGTGTGCTTGAAGTGGCGATTCAGAACCGCAAGGGTCAAATGCGTCGCAACAAGTTCGGGTACTGGAAGACGAACGACATCAAGCGAGCCATCGTCAAGATCCATCCAGAGGACAAAATCGAGCTCATCTGAGCCCGTTGGGATACGAACCATGCCGATTCGCAAATACAAGCCGACGACACCAGGGCGACGAAACGCCTCAGTGAACATGCATGCCGAGGTGACCAAGCGGACGCCTGAGAAGTCGCTGCTTCGCCCCTTGAATAAGAAGGGCGGCCGTAACAACCAGGGCAAGATCACGGTCCAGGGTCGAGGCGGTGGCCACAAGCGTCGCTACCGCGTCATCGACTTCAAGCGTACGAAGGATGACATGCAAGCGAAGGTCATCGGGATCGAGTACGACCCGAATCGTTCCTGCCACATTGCGTTGGTGGAGTATGAAGACGGTGACCGCCGCTACATTCTCGCCCCCGTTGGTCTGACCGATGGCGACACGATTCTCAGCAGTTCCAAGGGCATTGAGCCGAATCCTGGATGCTGCATGCCGATCGAATTCATTCCAACCGGCCTGACGCTTCACGCTGTGGAGTTTGAGCCAGGCAAGGGTGCTCGGATCTGCCGCTCTGCTGGTGTGGGTGCCAGGCTCACCAATAAGGAAGGCCAATGGGCCACCTTGGTGTTGCCGTCGGGCGAACTACGCCAGATGTCCATCAATTGCCGCGCGACGATTGGACAGGTCGGAAACACCGATCACCAACTCGTCAAACTTGGCAAGGCTGGACGCAATCGGTGGTTGGGCCGTCGACCAAAGGTCCGCGGTATGGCGATGAGTCACCACGAGCATCCGCTCGGTGGTGGTGAGGGACGCAGCAAGGGCGGCCGTGAGCCGGCCAGTGCGTCAGGTACCAAATCTAAGGGTGGTCGCACGCGGCAACGGCGCAAGGCGTCGAATGCTCGCATCCTGCGTCGCCGCAAGAGCCGTCGTTACGGCCAGTTGAAGATCTGACGGAGATATCGAGATGGGACGCTCAACAAAGAAGGGCCCGTACGTCGACGAGAAACTCTTCGTCAAGGTTATGGCCCAGACTGAAGCCGGCACCAAGCGGCCGATCAAGACATGGGCTCGCGCCTGCACGATCGTGCCGGAGTTTGTCGGGCATACCTTTCAGGTCCATAACGGACGTCAGTTCCATGACGTCTTCGTGACCGAGGACATGGTCGGGCACAAACTTGGTGAGTTCTCAATCACTCGGATGTTCCGAGGCCATACGAATAAGAAGGAGGGCCTCAAGTCCGGTCGCTGATCGGTGAGGGCATTCCAGCATGAAGCATCAAGCCAGTCATCGTTTCGCCAGAATCGCGCCCCGTAAGGCGCGGCTTGTGGCGGACCTGATTCGCGGGCTCCGCGTCGATGACGCCATGAACGAGCTCGAGTTCTCGAAGAAACGTGCGGCGTGGTATCTCAAGGCCGTACTCAAGAGTGCGATCGCTAACGCCGAGGAGCGTGATGTAGACGTCACGTCGCTCGTCGTGGCTGAGTCCCGGGTTGATGAGGGGCCGACCATCAAGCGATTTCAACCGAAAGACCGTGGTCGGGCGCATCCGATTCGCAAACGAACGAGCCACCTGCACATCGTGCTGGGCGAGAGGAACTGATCGATGGGACAGAAGGTTCATCCATTCGGATTCAGAGTTGGCATCACCGAGGCGCATAAGTCTCGTTGGTACGCTCCGAAGGCGCTCTTCGCCGAACTGTTGGTCGAGGATTTCAAGATCCGCGAGTTTGTGGACAAGCGTCTCAATCGGACGCCTCCATTTGCTGCGGTCTCCGACATCTTTCTGGAGCGGACTCGTGAGGAGCTGACTGTCATTGTCAAGACAGCCCGCCCCGGTTTGGTCATCGGCCCGAAGGGTGCCGAGATCGACAAGCTCACAGCCGATCTTCAGATCATGACCGGCCGAAAGGTATCGGTGAAGACTGTCGAGATTCGCAGCCCTGACACAGATGCGACGTTGGTGGCCGAAGCCATCGCTGAACAGATGAAGAAGCGATCCAATTTCCGTCGTCTGCTCAAGCAGCGGTGTGAGTCCGCCATGCAGGCGGGTGCGAAGGGAGTTCGGATTCAGGTTTCCGGTCGCCTCGGTGGCGCGGAAATGTCACGAAAGTTCGTAACCCGCGAGGGTTCGATTCCGCTCTCGACGCTGCAGGCCAATGTGGACTACGCCAGCGTCACGAGCTTTACGACTTACGGCGCCATTGGCGTCAAGGTCTGGATCTACAAGGGTATGTTCACTGACGCCGAAGAGGATCAAACTCAATCCAAGGCTGCTGGTGCCCGTGCCCGCGCGAGAGGTCGCCGCTGAGCCCTGCTCAGTAGTGAGGAGAACGTCCGATGCCACGGATGCCAAAACGAGTCAAGTTCCGCAAGCAGATGCGCGGCAAGCTGCAGACCAAAGCCAACCGCGGCAACTATGTCGCATTTGGCGACTATGGGTTGCAGGCTTTGGAGCCGCACTGGGTCAGCGCTAGGCAGATCGAAGCCGGCCGTATTGCGGCGCAGCACTTCCTGCGTCGTGAAGGCAAGGTTACAATTCGAGTCTTCCCAGACAAGCCCATTTCCAAGAAGCCTCTTGAGACTCGAATGGGTAAGGGCAAGGCTGATGTTGATTACTGGGCTGCACGCGTTCGTGCAGGCACCATTCTGTTCGAGATTTCGGGTGTTCCCGAGGATATGGCCCGCCAGGCAATGGCTCGGGTCGCACGCAAGATGCCGATTCGCTGCCGGTTTGTCGGCAAGAGGCTGTCGGTCTGACCTGCTGGAGGCGATGAAAAAATGACACCACATGAAGCTAAGAAACTCGGGGATGACGAAATCGACATCGAAGTCGCAAGTCTTCGTCGCCGTCTCTTCGATCTCCGTTGTCAGACTGTCACGGAGAAGATTCAGAACACTGCGCAGTTCGGCAATGTCAAGCGTGACATTGCCCGGCTGCTGACCGAAAAGAGAGCCCGGCAACTCGCCGCGGCTGGAGGTGAGTGACGTGAGCCATCTCAAGGAAATCAAAGTCTCCGAGACAGCCCCTCGCCGTACAGGCATCGTGTCGTCGGCCAAGCGGGATAAGTCGTGCCAAGTGTCGATGGAATATCTCTCTCGGCATCCCAAGTATGGCAAGTACGTCCGTCAGCGAACTGTGCTGCATGTGCATGACGAGGAGAACGCCGCCAAGGTCGGCGATCGGGTTGAGATAGCCGAGTGTCGGCCGATCTCGAAGACAAAGTCGTGGGTCCTGCTCCGAGTGGTGGAGCCGGCGGCGGCGACAGAATGACTCGCCGAAATCGAGGTTCAGAACAATGATTCAAAAAGAATCCAGGATCGAGGTTGCGGATAACAGCGGCGCAAAGGTCGTCAGCGTGATCGGTGTGCTTGGTGGCACAACCGCGCGTGGCCGCCATTCGCGCCGTACAGCGGGTGTCGGCGATCAGGTCGTGTGCTCGGTGAAGAAGTCGCTGCCGAACGCAGCAGTCAAGCAGGGTGACATTGTTCGCGCGGTCATCGTGCGAACCAAGTACCCGACACGACGCAATGACGGCTCGTACGTTCGTTTCGATTCGAACGCGTGCGTGCTTCTCAAGGAAGGCAACCCCGCCGGGACCCGGATCTTCGGTGCGGTCGCCAGAGAACTTCGCGAGAAGAACTTCATGAAGATCGTCTCGCTTGCCTCGGAGGTGATTTGACCAATGGCCAAGCACGTACGAAAAGGTGATTCGGTTGTCGTGACCGCGGGGAACGATCGCGGCACGGTCGGCGAGATTCTTCGGGTGATTCCCGATCAGGATCGCGTCATCGTTCAGGGTGTGAATATTCGCGTTCGGCACCTCAAGCCGACGCAGCAGAATCCGAAAGGTGGGTTGCTTCGCAAGGAGATGCCCATTCATATCAGCAATGTCAGTCCCGTCGTTGACGGACGCGGTACTCGCGTTCGTTTCGAGACGCGGAAAGATGGAAGCAAAGTCCGTGTCGCGGTTCGTGGCGACAAGGAACTGTCTGTGCTTCGGGGGCCGAAGCAGGGCTGATGCCCCGCAGGGAGAGTGAACGTCATGGTTGCCGAAACAAAAACAGCTCCGAGACTCCAGCAGATGTTCAACGACGTTGTCGTTCCGAAGCTGCGTGAAGAGTTCTCGTTGCCGAATGTGAATCAGTTGCCCCACATGAGCAAGGTGCTCGTGAACTCGGGCATCGGCCGGTTTCTGGAGAACCAGAAGCTCAAGCCGGAGATTCGAGACACCGTCATCGATACGCTGACGACGATTACTGGTCAGAAGCCCATCATGGTGATGGCCAAGCGGTCGGTTGCGAACTTCAAGGTTCGCGAAGGGGCGCCGTCAGCCTTTGTCGTCACGCTTCGCCGCGATCACATGTGGCACTTTGTCGATCGCCTGATGAATCTCGCCATGCCGCGAATCAAGGACTTTCGTGGCGTGAAGGAGACTGCCTTTGATAAGGCGGGCAATTACTCGATGGGGTTGACCGAACAGGCGGTCTGGCCCGAGATCAATATGGCGCGGGTGAGTTTCTCCCACGGCATGAATATCAATATCTGCTTCGAGCAGTCCAATCCGAAGATGAGTCGTTTCATCCTTCAGGAATTGGGCATGCCGTTCGCAAGGAAGGACGACTGACTCATGGCAAGCAAACGCGTTTTCGCCAAGATGCAGAAAGAGCCGAAATTCTCGACTCGGAAGCGGAATCGGTGCATGCTCACCGGTCGAAGCCGAGGTGTCTATAGGAAGTTCGGGATCAGCCGAATCATGCTGCGTCAGTTGGCGCTGCAAGGCAAGATTCCCGGAATGCGAAAAGCCAGTTGGTGAGGAACCTGGGCACGTATGCCCGTGTGGAGTGATTCAATGTCACAGCAAGATCTGACAGCCGACATGTTGACCCGGATTCGCAATGCGGTCCGCAACCACGCCGAAGAGGTCATCTGCCTCGACAACCGCCTCAACCGCGGTGTCGCGCAGGTTCTCGAAGACGAGGGATACATCAATGGCTGGGATACCGAGCAGGCCGGCGCTAGGGTGCACCTGCGTCTCAAACTGAAGTACGGCCCTCGTGGTGAGGACATCATTCGCGAACTGCGTCGCGTGTCCAAGCCAGGATGCCGGGTGTATACAGGCGTCAAAGAGATTCCGCGGCCCATGCAGGGTCTTGGAACCGCCATTGTCTCGACGAGTTCTGGCGTCATGAGTGATCGGCGGGCTCGATCCGAGCGTGTGGGCGGCGAACTTGTCGCGATTGTGAGCTGAGGTAGAACGATGTCACGTATTGGAAAGAAACCAATCGAAGTACCCAGCGGCGTGAAGGTCGACTGCAAGTCGACTAACCGCAGCATCGGTGTGAGTGGTCCCAAGGGATCACTCAATTACTCGTGGCACGCGGATATTGATGTCGACTTTGACGAGTCGGCTTCGATGATCACCTGTGCGGTACAGGAATCGCGGCTCGGCGAGCGTTCGGCTCGTGCACAGTGGGGTACCACCCGCAGCCGGATTCAGAACATGGTGACCGGCGTCACGCAGGGATACACCAAGGTGCTCAACATCGTCGGTGTCGGCTGGAATGCAAAACCCATGGGTAAGTCGATTCAACTCAATGTTGGATACTGCCATCCTGTGGATATCCCGGCGCCGGAGGGTGTGGAGTTCGAGATCGAAAAGGGAACCCGGATCAAGATCACGGGTGCCGATAAGCATGCGGTCGGGCAGTTCGCGGCCAACATCAGAGATCAGCGCCGCCCAGAGCCATACAACGGCAAGGGCATTCTCTACGCGGGTGAGATCATCACCCGAAAGCAGGGCAAGGTGTTTGGAGCTTGATCCTTCGGATCAAGGGAGTAATACGTTATGAATCGCAACGCACAACGCATTGAACGTCGAACTCGGCGGAAGAGAGGCATTCGAAGCCGAATCTTCGGGATGCCGAATCGTCCTCGTTTGACTGTGTTTCGAAGTTCAAAGCACATCTACGCGCAGGTCATTGATGATCTGAGCGGCAAGACGCTCGCCTCTGCTTCGACGACTGAAAAGGCGTCGGCAGAGTCATCGGGCGGGAACACCGCGGCCGCGACCGAGGTTGGAAAGCGGTTGGCCGAACGGGCCGTCGCGGCAGGCGTCGCAAGCGTTGTGTTTGATCGCAATGGTTTCAAGTATCACGGTCGGGTCAAGGGCCTGGCCGACGGTGCCCGTGAAAACGGGTTGAAGTTCTGAGCCGGATTAGCGGCAGAAGACAGGTGTAGAGCAATGGCTGAATTCCTAGAAGCATCAGGCGGTATTGAATCGACAACGGTCGGTGTTTATCGCACGGCTGCGACTGTCAAGGGTGGTCGCCGCTTCAGTTTCTCGGGGCTCGTTGTGGTCGGTGACCGCAATGGCCGCGTTGGAGTTGGATATGGCAAGGCCAATCAGGTTCCGCCTGCAATCGAAAAGGCGCAGAAAGTCGCGAAGCGAAACATGCGCCTCTATCCGATGCAGGGTCGAACTATTCCACACCAGGTGGAGGGCCGGTATGGAGCCTGTCGCGTGCGACTGGTACCTGCTTCGCCCGGTACGGGCGTCATTGCCGGTGCGTCTGTCCGCGCGGTGTTGGAGATGTTTGGACTTCAGGATTGCCTGACAAAGTCGTTCGGATCGAACAATCCCAAGAATCTCGTGAAGGCCGTCATTGACGGGCTCTCGAAGCTTCAGAGCAAGTCGGACATCGAACAACTTCGAGGTGTCCAACTTGGGGTGACCGATGTCGAGGCGATGATTGCACGAGGTTCGAGTTTTGTCACGACTGCAAACGCCGAGAGTTCCGCTCCCGAGGAATCAGACTCGGAAGCAACGGCTGACGAATCAGAAACCGCTAAGGCCGAAGCGCCTGTAGCGGAGAAGACCGAAGAAAAAACGGAGTCCACTGCGGAGTGACGTCAACGACGTCCCCAGGAGATTCAGTCCTATGATGATTCATGAAATCACGTCAAAGGTTGGCCGCTACAAGGCCCGTAGGCGCATTGGCCGCGGACCAGGCAGCGGTCACGGCAAGACATCGGGCCGCGGCCATAAGGGTGCGGGTTCCCGCTCCGGCAACAAACGCCGCGCCTACTTCGAGGGTGGTCAGATGTCTTGGGTTCGGCGGATGCCGAAGCGAGGCTTCACGAATGCTCAGTTCCGAACTGAGTATCACGTGGTCAATCTCAAGTCACTCGAAGATCGATTTGCCGACGGCGATGCTGTGACGGCGGAGACGCTCTCCAAAGTCGGTCTTATTCGAGATACGAAGAAGCCAGTCAAGGTGCTTGGTGAAGGTGATCTCACCAAGAAACTCGATGTGACTGCAGCGAAGCTGTCCAAGTCTGCCGAGGCCAAGATCAAGGCTGCCGGCGGCAGTGTGACGGTTGTAGAGAAGAAGAAGTGGACTCGGGTACCCGGTAAGCCAGTGAAAGCGGCCAAGCCTGCCCCCGAGCCACAGCCTGAGACACAGAGTGATTCCTCCGAAGAGTGATCGTAACGGACGCAAGACGTCCAAAGGAAGTTGACCCGGCATGTTCAACGCCGTTCTCAACATCTTGAAGATTCCCGAACTTCGCAATCGCGTGCTCTTCACGCTTGCGATGATCGCGATCTATCGCATCGGCTTCTGGATTCCGCTTGTCGGAGTCGATCAGACGCAGCTCGAAGAACTCGCCCGCCAGTCTGCCACAGAGGCAACCGGTTTCGGGAAGTTGCTCGAGTATGTGTCAGTCTTCTCTGGCGGCTCATTCAAGCAGTCGACTATTTTCGGCCTTGGCATCATGCCGTACATCACGGCATCGATCATCTTCCAGTTGTTGCAGTCGGCAGTGCCGAAGTTGCAGGAACTCAAGAAGGAGGGTGCCAGCGGCCAGCAGAAGATCACCGAGTGGACTCGGTATGCGACGATCGCCATGTGCCTGATTCAGGGCTTCATGTGGATGAAGTTCCTGCAGGGGCAAGGCTTGGTCCAGCCGCAGTTCCGCACGCAGACGGGAATCCTGGTGTTCTACTTCTCCGGGTTGACCGCACTGACCGCGGGCAGCGTCTTCCTGATGTGGCTTGGCGAGCAGATCGACAAGTACGGCATCGGAAACGGTGTCTCCCTCATTCTGACCGCAGGCATTGTGTCGCAAATGCCCATGGCGATCGGTTGGTTGGCCAACAACGTCGACTTCTCGCTGCAGAGC
This sequence comes from Planctomycetota bacterium, assembly GCA_024230295.1. Taxonomy (GTDB): domain Bacteria; phylum Planctomycetota; class Phycisphaerae; order Phycisphaerales; family SM1A02; genus UBA12567. The sequence continues at coordinate 36,989 of JAAERN010000039.1, read as the reverse complement.
GGAGAAGGAAGTGTTGGCGTCCTCGGCATCGTGTTCCTGATCGTCGCCTTTGTGATCGTGGTGGCGGGTTCGATTCTCATCACGGTGGCGCAGCGGCGAATACCGATTCAACAGGCGAAACATACGCGTGGCCGTCGTACCTACGGTGGACAGAAGCACTATCTACCGCTTCGGGTCAATCACGCGGGCGTCATGCCGATCATCTTCGCATCGTCTTTGCTGATCTTCCCGTCATCATTCTTGGGCTACCTCGCAACATCTGTGACGCAGGAATCGCCCCTCTGGTGGCAGAACATTGTGTACTTCATGAACCGAAACTTCCAATTCGGTGAGTACCCGTACATCGTGTGCGAAATCATCCTGATCTACTTCTTCAGTTACTTCTGGACAACCGTGGTGTTCAGTCCGGACGACATGTCACAGCAACTCCGAGAGAACGGCAGTTTCATTCCTGGGCTACGCCCTGGTCCTCGAACTGCGGAGTACTTGGAGACGGTTGTTGAACGAATAACGTATGTCGGCGCCGGATTCCTCGCGATCATCGCGGTGATTCCGTCCATGGTGGCGAGATACATGGATATTCCATTCTTCGTTTCGAGCTTCTTGGGTGGTACCGGACTGCTGATTGTTGTCAGCGTGGGTTTGGATCTCATCCAGCGCATCGAGGCGAATCTACTCATGCGTAATTACAGCGGTTTCATTACAGGGCCCGACGCGGGCCGGAGGGGTGGCGGTTCGGCCACCCGTTCATAGGAGGTCCCTAGGGACGCAGTTCATGGCAAAAGAGGAAAAGATCGTCCTCGACGCCGTCGTCACCGAGGCACTGCCCGACACCCGGTTCATGGTTGAACTGGAGAACGGTCAGAAGATTCTCGCGTACATCAGCGGTCGAATGCGAAAGTTCTACATCCGCATTCTTCCCGGCGACACCGTCAAGGTCGAAATCAGCCCCTACGACATGACCAAGGGGCGAATCGTCTACCGCCAATAGGGAAAGAGTTATGAAAGTCAAAAGCAGCATCAAAAGAAAGACCAAAGACTGCCAGATCGTGATCCGAAAAGGTCGCCGGTACGTCATTAACAAGAAGAACCCGCGGCTGAAGCAGCGGCAGGGCTGATCGCCACAGGGCGACACGACGGAGCTACAACATGCCACGTATTGCAGGCATCGACATTCCAGAGAAGAAGAAGATCCGGTACTCCCTCCGGTACATTCACGGGATTGGCCCGCGCTTTGCGGACATCATCCTGGAGCAGGCGGGCGTTGATCCGGAAACACGGGCAGGAAACTTGTCTGAGGCGGAGGTTGTTCAGATTGCCGGCATCATTGATGACGGATATCTGGTCGAGGGAGCGCTTCGACGGCAGGTTGCCCAGAATATTCAACGACTCCGTGACATTCGGAGCTACCGAGGTGATCGACATCGCCGAGGCTTGCCTGTTCGTGGGCAGCGGACCAAGTGCAATGCCCGGACCCGTAAGGGCAGGAAGCGCACCGTGGCCGGCAAGAAGGGCGTCAAGTGATCGCACGAGCGTGAAGATCTGAACCGGACATAGTCCGGAGGAAGTACACATGGCCAAGAAGAAAGCCAGAAAGAACATCGGCAAGGCGATTGTCTACGTGACCGCCTCGTTCAACAACACCATTGTCACCTTCACGGATCTCGGTGGAGAAACTCTCTGCTGGGACTCGGCAGGAACGGTCGGCTTCAAGGGCGCTCGCAAGGCGACCCCATTTGCCGCTACCCGTGCTGCCGAACGATCCGCATCCAAGGCCAAGCGCATGGGTGTTCGAGAGGTGGAGGTTCGCGTAAAGGGTCCTGGAGGTGGTCGTGAGGCTGCCATCACTGGGCTCGATCACGCCGGCCTCGTTGTGACTGCCGTAGAAGACCACACGCCGATTCCGCACAATGGGTGTCGGCCCAAGAAGCAGCGTCGCTGCTGAGTGAACGAGTTCCCCGTGTGGGGAGCGCCGACTCGGGTGAAGAAGGCTTTCGTTGCGAGCAGCAGTGCAACGAGCGGCCGAGAGATCCGAATCGATTCCAGTTGGAAACATCTGCTGCGTTTGTAGGAGTATCGACATGCATGTTCGATGGAGAGGTCTTGAATTGCCAGCCCGGGTTGATGTGGACGCCGAGTCTCGCAGTGACTCGTTCGCCCGATTTACCGTTGAGCCCCTCGAGCGAGGCTTTGGTACGACGATCGGAAACAGCCTCCGCCGCATTCTTCTGAGCAGCATCGAAGGTGCCGCCATCACGACCGTGACGGTCGGTGGTGTCGAGCACGAGTTCACCACGATTCCCGGCATGAAGGAGGATGTCACCGACCTTCTGCTGAACATCAAGGGACTGGTCGTTGCAGTTGACTCTGATGACGAAGGCCCCAAGACGATGTCGCTCCGGGCCGGTGGCCCGGGTGCTGTGACGGCCGACCTCGTCGAAGCCGATCCCGCCATCCGCATTCTGAACCCCGACCATCTGATTGCGACGTTGACCGAGGCGATCAATCTGGATATCGAGATGACCGTGAGTCGCGGCCGAGGGTATTCGCCAGCGAGTGAACGTCACCTCCGCAGTGCCGAAGAGCAGGTCATCGGGCAAATTGAAGTAGACGCGATCTACAGCCCCGTGCTTCGAGTTCGATTCCGCGTCGAAGACACGCGTGTCGGACAGAAGACGAACTTCGACCGCTTGGTCATGGACGTTTGGACCGACTCGACCGTCACGCCAGAAATGGCGCTGACTGAGGCTTCCAAGATCCTCCGCAAGCATCTCAACCCATTCGTACAGGTTGAGGAGTTGGGCAATCTGCGAGTCTCCGATGAGGCAGCAGCAGCTGCGGCGGTGGACGATAGTCTGATCCACAAACTCAACACGCCGGTGACCGAATTGGATCTGACAGTGCGATCGAACAACTGTCTTGAGTCCGCGGCGATCGCCACAGTTTCCGAACTTGTGATTCGTAGTGAAGCAGAGTTGCTGGCATTACGTAGCTTTGGAAAGACTTCCCTTCGCGAGATCGTCAAGAAGTTGGAAGAAATGGGACTTGCGCTTGGTATGCGTCTGCCCGAAGGATTTACTGTTCCCGAAGGGGCGTATAACGGCTGAGGCCAAGAGACTTTCTGTCGCCAGGAGGCGATGGTGAAGTCAGGAGATGTGTCATGCGTAATCGCATTCAAGGCAAACAACTGAACCGAGACAGCGAGCATCGCCGCGCGATGCTTCGCAATCTTGCAGCAGGCCTGTTTGAGCACGGTCAGATCGAGACGACCATGCCCAAGGCCAAGGCAGTGCAGCCGTTCATTGAGAAGATCATCACGATTGCCAAGAAGGGCGGGCTGCATGCTCGCCGGCAGATCGAGCAGCGATTGAATGATCGCAAGATCCACGCGTGGGTTGCCGACTCGAACGTGCCGGATTCCTGCAAGGACAATCCGTGGTTCGACCTTCCTGCTGCGTCGGATATCGAGTTCAATCGATACGGTGAGCTTCGGAAGGCTCCAAGGCTTGTGCAGCATGTCATGACCGCTGTGGCTGATCGTTTCCGCGATCGCGATGGTGGTTATACGCGGGTTGTACGTACCGGCCGGCATCGACTGGGAGATGGTGGCGACATCGTCATTCTCCAACTGGTCGGTGAGGAGGAAGGTACTCAGATCGGTGGCGGGACGTCCTCACGACGCCGGCAGGCCGATCGCCGCACTGCCTTCGCAGCGTCTCTCCGTAAGGGTGGGGCGGTGGCCGAGGAAGCCGTCATTGAGGATGCTGGAGTCGAAGAGGCAGAGGCTGAAGTCGCTGCCGATGAGGCAACCGAGGAGGCTGCGGCCACCGACGCGCCCGATATCCAGAAAGGTGCCGAAGCGGCTGCAGAGAGTGACGAGGACACTGCTGAGGCGGACGACGAGAAGAAGTCCGACGAGTAGCGGCTTCGAATTGAATGCTTCTTCAATGGGGTCAGGTACCTGATGCAGGTATCTGACCCCATTTCTCGTATCCTTCCCCAACATGCTCGCCGAACTTGACACCACTGAATCTGCGGCATTGGCAGACCTCGAAGCGGCTGGCGACGCTGCTGCGCTTGAGGCATGGCGCATCGAATGGCTTGGTTCCAAGGGTCGCTTGAAGTCGCTCATGGGCCGCATGAAGGATGTGGATCCTGGCGATCGACCTGCCTTTGGTCAGCGGATGAACGCAATGAAAAAGCTGCTGGAGGCTGCGTTCGCCGAGCGAAAGGCGGCTGGTGATGCGGCACCTTCTGGTCCTGCGATTGATGTAACAGAACCAGGAATTCCAATGGGTCTCGGTCAGCGGCACATCATCAGCCGCACCATTGCCGAGATTCTTGAAGTCTTCGCCCGCATGGGATTCGAGTCCGCGACCGGTCCGGAGGTCGAGGACGAGTGGCACAATTTCACGGCGCTCAATGTGCCGGAGTCCCATCCTGCCCGCGAGCCCATCGACAATTTCTATCTTGACGGTGGCGGCATGTTGCGCTCGCAGACATCAACTGTGCAGATTCGCGTACTGGAAACCACGCCACCGCCGGTTCGGATTGTGGCGGCAGGGCGGGTGTATCGACCCGACACACACGACGCGACACACTTCAGCATGTTTCATCAGGTTGAGGGGCTTTGGGTTGATCGCGGCGTGACGATGGTAGATCTCAAGAGTGCGCTCCTTGGCTTTGCGCACGCGTATTTCGGAGAGGAAGCCGAGGTCCGGATGCGACCGAGTTTCTTCCCCTTCACCGAACCCTCCGCGGAAGTCGACATGAAAATGCGTATCAAGGGGCAGTGGCAGTGGGTTGAACTTGGGGGATGCGGGCTCGTCGACCCAAATGTCTTGACCGCGGTGGGTCTGGATCCCGAAGAGTGGTCTGGGTTTGCATTTGGCCTGGGTGTTGAACGCATCGCAATGCGTAAGTATGGCATCGCGGACATTCGGTGGCTGTTTGAGAATGATGCGAGATTTCTGAGGCAGTTCTGAGAGGGGGATGGAGTCCGCGAATGGCAGGCGAACAACAAAGCGACTATTCAGGATTGAGTGATGCTGTACTTGCCCCACAGAATCAGGGATCTGTGCCGCAATGGGTAGCAGTCGTGTCGATTGTGATCGGTTGTCTGGGCATCCTGTGCTGGGGGGGCCAGGGGCTGATCAGTGTGACTGTTGAATCCGTCCTTGAGATGCCCCAGAACCTTCCGGAACAGTCTGCGGGGCACCAAGCATTTGAAGTCAGTGGCTACATTGCGGGGACCGTTCTGGGGCTTTGGCTCATTGTTGCTGGATTTGGTGCTGTGACGGAGGCCTCGTGGGGCCGCGGCGGCTTGCGTCTCTGGGCCATCACTCGCATCGTGCTCGCAATCATCGGTGCTCTTGGCGCAATCAACTGGCTGGATGAATCTGTTGCAATGCAGTACCAAACATTGCAAGCCGAATCGCTGCAGGATGGAGAGACTGCCGCGGCAGTTCCATTTAGCGAAGAAGCTATTCGAGTATTTACGATTGGGGCGATTGCCGTCACCACCGTTGCCGTATGCATCTGGCCGATACTCGTGCTTGTTGTGACACGCAGGCGAGAAGGAGCGTAGATCCCAATGACGAATGTCCTGCAGGAACTGCAATGGAGGGGACTCCTCCATCAGACGACCGCGGATGAGGCCCTTCCCAACTACCTCGCCGGGGGCGTGCGGACGTGTTACTGCGGCTTTGATCCGACCGCGACGAGCCTGACGATCGGCAATCTGGTGCCGATGATGCTGCTTGCCCATTGGCAGCGAGCGGGGCATCGCCCCATTGTTCTGATGGGCGGCGGAACGGGGCTCATTGGAGATCCCTCCGGGAAAGACGCTGAGCGGGCGCTGAATACGAAGGAAGTCGTGGAGGCGAACATCGCTGCTCAGCGAAAGATCTTCGGCTCCGTGTTGGATATGGAAAGCGACGCGCCGACTGCGGCGACGATCGTTAACAATGCCGACTGGCTCTGCGAATTGGCATACATCGATATATTGCGAGACGTCGGAAAGCACTTCTCGGTCAACGCGATGATTCAGAAAGATTCTGTACGCGAGCGACTTCACAATCGTGAGCAGGGGATCTCCTATACCGAGTTCTCCTACATGATTCTGCAGGCCTATGACTTTCTGCACCTGCGACAGACGCAGGAGTGCACTGTGCAATTGGCCGGATCAGATCAGTTCGGAAACATCGTTTCGGGAATCGATCTCATTCGACGGGCGATGCAAGGCGAACCCGAGGATGTACCGAGGGGATATGGGATAACCGCGCCGCTTGTCACCAAGGCTGACGGCACGAAGTTCGGCAAGACAGAGTCGGGTGTCGTGTGGCTGACAGCGCCGCACACTTCACCGTGGGCCTTCTATCAGTTCTGGCTCAATGCGAGCGACGACGACGCTGGGAAGTACTTGCGATTCTTCACGTTTCTCAGCAGGGAAGAGATCGAGGATCTTGAGCGTCGGCATTCTGAAGCGCCACATGAACGGGAGGCACAGCGAGTGCTCGCTCGCCAAGTGACCGAGATGATGCACGGCGTGGACGAGGTGGAACGCGTCGAAGCCGCGGCGTCGGCGCTCTTCGGGGGTGATATCCGGGAGCTCGACGAGGCCATGTTGGAGGCCGTATTTTCCGATGTCGCCTCCAGTAACCACCCGCTCGCCATGCTTGATGGCGAAGGCGCTCCGCTTACGGAACTGCTGGCAAAGACAGGACTTGCGGCATCTAAACGCGAGGCAAGACAGTTCCTTGGGAGCGGAAGCATCTCGATCAACGGGCAAAAGGTTCCGCCGGAGGTTGGTGCCGAGCGGATGCTGGAATCGGCGGATCTGCTCCACGGCAGGACGATTTTGCTTCGGCGCGGCAAGAAGGCCTGGCACTGCACACGCTGGCAGTGATCACTTTGATGATGTGATTGAGAGAGACACTTCCGGGTGGGCGTTGTCATTCACCGTCGCCGTGATCGGCGTTGCGGTTCCGTCCGACCTGAGAATGGCAAAGAACGAGATGGGCTTCGATTCGATGCCTCGCTCCTTGTCATTGGTAGAGAGATGTACCACGGCGATGACTTGTGCGCGTCCCGCTTGGACTTCAGAGATATCGTCCGGCGAGGCTTCGATTGTGACGTCGGTCAACATTGGTTCCGACAGTTCGATTGCGTAGGCTGCAAAGTCTTGCGGCGTGGAGATGACTTGAATGCGAACTCGAGGGACATCTGCTCTCCGTTGCCGAGCAACGAGTTGAAACGAGACGAGGGCGGTGGGAGGATCGATTGTCACTCCGACCGGGAGCCGAAGCGAATCAGGTAGTTTCAAAGCGCACTCGACGGTGTGAAGCACACCGGGCTCGAGGCGAGCAACATCACGCGGGTCTACGACAGCATCCACAACAAGAGTTTCGGGGAGTTCATGAACGACGTCTTGCGGGGCCGACACAGACACTTCTTTGGGCGTTACAGAAACATCTTGAACAGTTGAGGCGCTCTGGATGTCAGCCCGTGTGACCGCGGTACGACGGATGAACTCGGTAATTTCGACGACGGCGGTTGGCGGTTCAACTCCTACCACTGTGACCCCCGTCTCGGCGATCGTCTGGGCAACTTGGACAAGCGTCACAAGTTGCGAGATCTCTTGTACGCCATGCTCGGCCGGAAGAGGAATTCTGATCGACGCTGAGGTTAGGACATTCCGAGCTTGCCGGACGCGAAGCGCGGGGCCTTCCAGAGTCACTGTGACAGGGATTTGGCTGGGCGTTACTTGATACCGGTCGCCTGCGGCATCGCTGGCCACCGTGAACTCGAGCTGACCGGCCAGTATTTCGACTTGTCTCGTCTTGGCCGCTGCCAACAGCCAGATCAGAATCGTGACGATCGTGACCAAGACAATGGTGCTGAATTCGCGGGGCCACTTCATGGTGTCTTCCCCGGTGACTCGGATGGTGATTCGTCAGTCGAGTCTTGAAGGTGACGGCGGAGTATGTCGGGGAGGTGCTCGATCGCTATCGGGCTCTCAAGATTTCCCGAATCTGCGATGCTCACAACTCCGGACTCTTCACTCACGACGACGACCAGACAATCTGATTCACTAGACAAACCAACCGCGGCTCGATGCCGGGCTCCGTACTTGGCTGGAAGTACGCCGTCTTCGGCTAATGGAAACTGCACGCCTGCGGCGAGTACACGTTCGCCTCGAACGACGACGCCCAAGTCATGCAGCGGGCTGTTTGGCCAGAAGATTGACTCGAGAAGTGCGGGATTCAAACGTGCATCCAGAGGTTGACCGCCTTCGATCAGACTGCCGAGTCTGATATTTCGCTCAATTGCGATGATGGCTCCAAATTGACTGCGACTCAGGAACCCGACGGCTTCAGAGATCGCCTCAATTCGAGAGTCGGCGGATTCGCGACGTCCGGGCCGCAGCAGCCGAGCCTGTCCGAGCCGCATTGTGGCTTGCCGGAGTTCTGGCTGAAAAATCACGATGAGCAGGACGGCCACGATGCCGACGAGGTAATTGACGATGAAGTTGAGCCGGGCCAGGCGTTCGGTTCCAAGCCCAAGCAATTGCAGCAGTACAAAGGCGGCGAGCAGAACAGCGAATCCTTTGACGATTCCTGCGCCCCGGGTCCCGCGGAGAAACCTCACCGTGAAGTAGACGACGAACCAGATGACCGCCAGCTCGATGAGCAGTTCTAGAAGGTCGATGCTGAGAAGGTCCGATGGCACGGAAATGGAGGCCCTGCTATTTCAGTGAGGTGACTTGGGGCGAGTATACTTGGCTTGTCTTTCTCTTATTGGCGAGCGGTAAACATGGCTGGCGCACACGGTACATATCAAGTGGATCGCTCGACGGGGCGTTGTGAAGCAACTGGCACGGCCTTGGATGCCGGAACGCCGTGTGTTGCAGCGTTGTGTGATGATCCCGAGGGGGGCGGCTTCCGGCGGCTGGACTACTCAGAAGAGGCATGGAAGCAGGGTGCTCGACCGGAGGGGCTGTTCAGTTTCTGGCGAACGGCCGTGCCTGAGCCCAAAGCCAACAAGCGGCTGTTTGTCGATGATGAAGTACTTTTGGATCTTCTGGATCGCCTTGGGGACGCAGAGGAGCCCAAAAAAGTTGCCTTCCGATTCGTGATTACGCTGGTGCTTCTTCGCAAGCGACTGGTGAAGTTCGAGCGTCGTGAGGAGACGCCGGACGGAGTCCGGTGGCATTTGAGCGGCCGGGGAGGATCGGGCGGGATATGGTCCGTCCATGATCCAGAATTGGGTGATGAAGACATTGTTGATCTGCATGAGCAGTTGGGCGAAGTGCTTCAAGGGGAACTGTAAGGTGATCGGGTTCCGTTGGGCGTTTCTCGCCAGCGGAGTGATTGCTGGATGCGTGACGGTGACTCCGCCGCCATGCCAGCCGGCACTCCCCGACGACGCGACCGCGAGCCTTCTGAATCAATGGAGCGAGCGATGTTCCGATCTTGATCGGTTGCGGTTCAAGGGACAGATTCAGTTGGAGTGGGAGGACGACCAAGATGGTCGACAAACTTCCCACAAAGAGCAGGGGGATATGGAACTGCTGCTCGACGGTGCATCGCGGGGTTCACTTCGAATTACGAAATTCGGCGACGTGAAGTACTGGTTGGGAATGACTCCGAAGCGATACTGGGAATTTGATCTCATGTCGGATCCGACAAGGCTTCGTGTGCGGCAGCCATCAGTCAATGACGGTGGTCTCTTGACCAGCCCGGAACTGCTTCGCATGCTTCTGTCGCTGGATCCGTGGCCGGAAGGTGCGAAAGTCCAACAGCGGGGCTCGAATCTGCACATCTCTGGAACTGCATTTGATGGAACGTTTGAGGCGACCGTTCGTCGATCCGACTTGCGTGTTGAGCGTGTTGAAGTGGATCTCGGAGATCGGGGGCAATTCATCGGCGTGCATCGCTGGACGACCGGGGCGACGACGATCGACAACACGGCCTCGGCGCGGCAACTTGCAAAAACGATCGATCTTCATGTTCCGGACTCGATGATCAAGCTCCAAGTTGTCACCGCCACCGCGCTTTCGGCGGAGGCTCTCAAGCCACTTGCGGATGTTTGGTTCGATCTGGATCGCATCCAAACGCATCTCCGACCGGACGTTGTGGAGTGATTACGACCCTTGTACTCGTGGCTCTTGGTGGTGTCGCGACGCCGGCGGCGCAGGGGGACGGGCTGTGGTTTGCGTGGCAGGCGCCAGAAGATGACGCAGTGACCAAGCTGTGTTTGCAGGGCCTGGACAGCTTGAACAATGAATACGTGGTGCTTCGAGATCTGAGTGGCGTGCCACAGGGTCTGGCCGCGCATGCATCTTCAGTCTGGGTATTGCCCCAGCAGAAAGACGGAGAGACAGTCTCGCTTCTGGCACTTCGAGCCGATTGGGATTCCCAAATGGAGTCATGGAGGACCGCACCAGCGGCTGGCTTTGATCGCCTTCCGCCGTGCGATGTCAACGGGGCTGTGGAACTCCTCATCGGAGGTTCCATGGGGCCTGTTCTGGTCAGCCGCGAGCCGGATGCCACACGAGTCTCGATCCATACGCTGAGACGAGGCTCGTGGGCGGCGCTGCCTGAGTTCGAATCTGAATATTCAATGATCGCAGGAATTGCCGACGGTTCGGATATATCGCTGTTGACCCAGGCCAAAGCTGGAACAGCAGTTCTTTGGCGATGGACTGAGTCAACACAGGTATGGGCTGAGACCGAACTGTCGATCGATTCGGGGGTAGCCCACGATCTGGCCCGAAGCGGCCGTTCGCTTCTGCTCGGCGTTCAAGACTCCGACGATCGTCGTCTGCTCGGCTACGTGCAGGATGGATCCATAGCGCCATGGACGTCTCTTGAAGACGTTTCTGCAGGCGACCGATTGCTGGAATCGGAAGCGGCGCTATGCCTATTCCGGATACAGGATGAGTCACCGTCATCGCGGCGTATTGATCAGGTGTCAGGGACGGCCTCGCCGTGGACACCGTTGACATTGCGTTCGAATCTGGGTGGGCGGATCTGGTCGCTTGTTGTGTCAATGAGCATTGCCCTAGTCGTCGTACTCATGCTTGTATTTGGCAGGAGCAGCATGGTCGGCGTACTTCCAGAGGGGCTCGCGCCAGCCCCGCTTACAGCTCGGGGAATCGCCTTTCTCCTCGATTTTATTCCGGCGATTGTGGCTATCCCGTTGGTCCTCGGGGCCTCGCCCCTCGATCTGGGATCCGCAGTCCTCACAGGACCAATTCCCGCGACGGTGCCAATCCTGCTAACCGCAGCTGTAACGACGGTGGTGTGGGGGATTGTCTGGGAAGTACCTACGGGCCAAACGCCAGGGAAGCGGTTGATGGGATTCCATGTGGCCATGATCTCAGGCGAGGAGGTCGGGTGGTGGCGAAGTGTCCTGAGAAACATGCTCAAGGGAGTCACCATTCTGGTGCCACCGCTCGCCATCATCGTGGTGCTCGGACCGCTCGGGCAGGGGCCTGGAGATGTCGCTACGGGGACAGTGGTGGTGAGGATCAAGACAGAGGCCAAAAAACTCTGATCTTCAGTTGCCGACGTCCGATATGAAAGAGACGTTGGTGAAAGGACTCGCCGGCGGTGGAGTGATCCATGACGGAACGAATGACCCTGCCGCAGGGCGTGTTGTGTATCGGTGAGCCTGCGGTGGTAAGCCCCGATGGTGTCAGGGTTGTAACGACAATGCCAGCGGCATTGGAAGCACTCGCGACTGGCGAATTCGCGGTTGTGCTGCTCGTATCGACGCTGGGCGCTTCCTCAGCGGAGATCAAGCAGCGGGTCAACGACATGTGCCCGTCAGCGATCGTGCTTTCGCTCGACGAGATGGGGCTTGCCGACTCAGGACGGGAGTTGTTGGACCAACTGATCAAATGGGGGCATGAGCGTTATCGAGCTTGCATCGACACGCAGGTCCGGCAGTTGGGGGGTGCTCCGGTCGGAGCCGCTGCATGTCGGTCGCAGGATGAACTCGTTGGCGGCGGCGAGGCCATGTCTGGATTTCGCAACAGACTTCGTCAGGTTGCCGAGCACGATGTTCCAACCCTGATTCACGGTCCCTGTGGAACGCCGCTCGACGCGGCTGCCCGCTGGCTGCACGATTCAAGCACTCGCCGCGAGGGGCCATTCGTGCCGATCGACTGCCGCGAGGGCACTGCCTCACAATTGCTGCTCAGGATCTTCGGTTATGCCAAAGGGGCATTCCCGGGGGCGTCGGAATCGCAGCCATCCGCGATTGGGCTGGCCGCTGGCGGAACGCTGCTGCTCGATGGCATCGACAACGCCAGTGAGCAGGTGCAGCTTCGAATCGTTGAGCTCTTGCGGGACGGCCAGTGGACCGCCGTTGGAACCGGCCTGCCGTGCCTTGGACGCACCAGGATCGTTCTCACACTCAGGCAGGCGCCGCTTCAGGCACTTGTAGAGGGCAAGCTTCAAAGGACGCTGATGGACCGGGTCTCCGGACACATCGTGCGAATGCCTTCCCTTCAGGACAGATTCGAGGACCTCCCCGATCTGATTCACCATCACATCACTCAATCGGCGGCAAGGCTTGGTAGGCCGCGACCGAGTTTGGGGCGAGATCTAATCGCAATTCTGGTGTCGGCTCGGTGGCCGGGGCACGATCGGGAGCTCGAACTTCTTTGTGAGCGATTGGTGCTGCACACGACGACACGGGCACTGGATCCGTCGACACTGGCTGGTTGGGTCGAGACATCCTCGGGGGGTGAGACTCGTCGTGGACTGGTGTGTGATGGCGGTCGGACTCTGGAGGATCTGGAGCGGACGGCTATTCTCGCGACGTTGCGGCACCACAAGGGGCACCGTCGTCGAAGCGCCGCAGCGCTTGGGATCGGTGTGAGGACGCTGGGGCTGAAGTTGCGACGGTGGAAGGATGCCGCCATTGTGCCAGAGACGATCTGACTTCCGTCAGGCTGATCGTCGGAACGTGGCTCGCTGCACCATGAGTTGGAGCGTCTGGCAAATGAGTTCAACGTCTCGGCGTGTCAGCGCTGGATGAATCGGGAGCGCAATAGTTCGTGGCGCAGTTGCGGCTGCGACGGGGCATGTCGTAGCCAACGCTGGATCCCACGCGCTTGGTAGATGTGTCAATCCCGGTGCTGCCGCGATGTCGTGCCGCTCCATTCCTCGAATGATCTCATCGCGATCCTCGAGACTGAATGTTTCATCCAGTCTGATGACGTATCGGGACCAGCATGACACGGCCTCCGGTGTGGTTGCGGGCAGGAGCAACTCGGGCATCCGGGATAGGAAGATTGTGTACGTCTCGGCCGCATCAGTGCACGCCTCGACAGTGGCGCCAAGTCTGCGAATTTGCGAGAGTCCAACAGCAGCATTGAGTTCGGCCATTTCGTCTGGCCGGTGCGGGCAGAGGGACTCATTGTAGTGGTCCGGGCGACATGCTTTGGCGAGGCGTTCATTGTCGGTCACGATTGCGGCCCCCTCGCCTGTTGACACGATGCCTCGCTGCGAGAGGTCGATGAAGGCGGCGTGGCCAAGCGATCCGGCTGGTGCTGCGCCGCAACTACTTCCGAGCCTGGTCCCCACAAGTTCGAGGAACGGGACCTCATTACGGGCGCAGGTAGCCACAATGGCAGGAAGGCCAGTCCCCCAGCCATCGCCATGTGATGCCGTGACGGCAGCGGTACTTGGTGAGATACAGCGTTCTACCGTGTCCGCGGTTGGGACAAGTGTTCCAGGATCGCAGTCAGCGAATTGAGGGATACCACCAACTCTTCGAATCGCCCTGAGGATGGCCGTGTCGCCCAGGGCCGGGACAACAATTTCACGCTCCCCATTGACACCGACGGCATCGAGCAGAACAGACAAGGCTTGTTCGGACGAGGCAAACGTTGCTGCGTGGTGACGCGAAGTTGTTTGCGTCAGGATCAATTCCAAATCCTTACGATTCGTGGACCCACTCAGACCGTGCGACCGGAGCAGTTCATTGATCACTCGATGATCGTCGGGTGTAGTGAGAGGGTTTGACAGCGGAATTTCAGCGGGCACTGCCAGATCTCCATAGGAGTGAGACTGAAGGGTTCATCGGGGTGGTTTGACAAGAGATGCGACGACATCATCGATCAGACCAGAGTGGCGGACGGCAAGCCAAGCCGCTTGTGTGCGTATGGCTTCCGAAGAACTGCTACTGGCTGCGATGAGTTTCAGGCTGGCAACATCTTCCGGAGCGATGGCCTCTCGGTCGCGAGCATGGACGAGGAGCGCGAGTACATCCGCTTGTCCGATGCCGATACGGCGAATCGATGTTACGGCATCAGCCAGTGCTGGAGCAGGCTGTTGAAGCAGGGCCACCAACAGCAAACGCTGCTCGGCCCCATCATCTTCGGCCTTGTTGAGTCGTTGTCGGAACACATTCGGCGCACGCTCAAGCAGAAGCGCGGCGCTGGCAACGCCATGGGCGGCTGAAGTCGAATTCAATCCGGTTGCAACCGTGGCATCCAGAATGCCTTCGAGCAGCGGCACTGCGATGTCTTGCTCCCACTCGTGGCTGTGTTCAAGCACCCATGCAATCGTTCGTCGATGTCCACTATCGACCAGCCCCTGAAGTGCTGTTCCTGCCATCAAAGGCTTGTCAGCGAGCGCGATGGCAGCACGCGATAGCGTTGCCAGGAGCGCGTCCTGTTCCAGTTGCACTCGGCAAGCGTCTGGTGTCGGCGTTCCCGTCATGAGAAGCAGCAAAGAGAGATCCACCAGATGCCTTCGACGGCTCGTGGATGCGAGCTCTTTGCAAAACAGTTGTTCGGAATCGGAGGTTCGCTGTTCAAGGAGTGTCAAGAGCGCATACCGACGCACGCCGTCAGGGCTGGAATCTCTCAGACATGCTCGGGCCAGATCCATGCCATCGTCACTGGGTAGCTTCCGGATTTGAGCCATCGCCTCCATGGCAGCGTCCAAGAGATCGATCTGCTCCGGATCTTGTGCCAAGGACTCGGTCATGGTTCGAAGCGAATCGGGACTGCCTAGATAGGCGAGTTGAGCAGCTTGCCGCGCCGCTGCGTGAGGATCCGACTCCGTTTGAATGGCAGCGACTGTGGCTGGTTCGACCATTGCCCCCGACTCTATCAATGCGCCGAGCAGCCACAGTCTGGCTTGGGCTGATGGGGATGCATGCGACAGCAAGGTTTGCATGTCATCCACATTGAGTCGATCGGCCTCAAGGCCGATTGCCAGGATCGAGTCAAATGCTACCGGGTCGGCGGTGAGCATTCTCTCTGGATCGAGTCGACCATCATCGCGTAACTCAGCCAGCCCCAGCATGGCGTGGACTTGGATGGCTGGGTCGTCGTCATCTATGAGCGAAATCAGAAGTGGTATGAGCCGATCGTCATGCAGCGCCCGTAGTGCCGACAGTCGCGGGAGGTGCCCATTGCCGGGCTGCGGCGTGACGGCGCGATCCAATTCCCGGTGGACCGCGGTCTCTATGGGATTATCCCACCCGGCCCCGGTCGCCATGGCGGCGACCAGCAGGGGCGTAGCAAAGTGAATCAGTGTCCTTGGAGGCATCGCAGCCAGTCTACCACCCCTCGCCAGAAACTCACTGACAGTTCAATGAAAGTCCCGCTCCAAGATCTCTACCGACTGGGTGTAGAAGGTCGGTGTGAGGTGGCGGCAGCTTGGATCTGGGTACGGAGGCGGGAGAGTGGCACCATGGAGCCATCAATCGACACCTCTTTGTCGTCACCCAGGTTCTGCCGCATCCGTTGTGCCCCGGCATGGACCGAGGAGTGTGTCTTTCGTCCCATTGCGATGGCGATTTCCGGATAACTTGCGGACGTGAGATCGCGGGCCAATACCGCGATCAGCCCTCTCGCTGCGACCACCCGCTTGGGGCGCCCGGTTCCCCGCAGTTCTTCTGTAGAAATGCCCATGATCGAGCACGTGGCCTCCACGAGAGTCTGCGGCGTGATGGGGCGGTGGTGCCGTGGTTGCTCAAGCCCAGCCGCCTCGCGCACATCAAGCCCCGTGATTGGACCCGATGCCGATCGCACCGTGCGAACAGCGGCAATGCGTGCAAGCAGGCCTTGAATCTCGCGGGCACCTGATCGGCATTGAATTGCGATCATCTCGGAAGCAGAAGGCTCGATTGTGACGCGTCGATCATCGCAAATACGCTGAACCATCGCCAAGCGGAGTGCCTGTTCTGGCATGTCAACCTGGACGAGCAGCCCGCATGTACACCTGCTTGCAAGCGAGCTGTTGAATCGGCGGATCACCGAAGGGTGCGCATCAGACGCCAGCACAATTCTGGCACCCGTCAATGCCATGGCGTCGATTGTGTGGAGTACTTCCTCTTGGGTTCTGGTCTTTCCTGCAATGAAGTGCACATCGTCGATTGCAAGCAGTTCGAGCCGCCGCATCGTTCGGCGATACCGCTCGAGCTGATTGTGTCGAACAGCTTGAATGAACTGATTGGTGAATGCCTCGCCGGTCATGTACCGCATGGCCGAACCTGGATTCTGTACTTGAAATCGGTGGCATAGGCCTTGAAGCAAATGCGTCTTGCCGACACCACAATCACCATGTATGAACAGCGGTGAGAAATGGTGTCCGTTGGGATCGTCGATCAGATTCCGGGCGGCTGTCCATGCAAGCTGATTGCTAGATCCAACAACAAAGTCGTTCAGATCGAGCAGTTGGCGACGTGCCCGCGGGGGGGAAGCTTCGTCGCGATCCGAGCCGGTTCGCTCGGCGGATGGGTCATGATCTGGGCTTGGCGTTGGAGTGCCGGGATCGATTGACTCGGCACAGAACGAAACTGCCGCCCCGTCTCCGCCAACACTTCTGGCAGCAGTGCGAAGTTGATCGAGGAACCGCCGTTCGATCCACTCGGCTTCAAAGCGTGAAGGCACTTGCACGCTGAGAACACCCTCTCGCATCGTCAGTGATGCCTGCTCAAACCACATGCGGTACGGCGTGGGACCAATGTGGTGCTGGACATGTTCTGCCAAGTTGTCAGTTGTGGTGGGGGATGGCACGCGTGAGTCCTGTTGCGTGGGGGCTGACTTGATCCAAACGAAGCCGAGATCCATCCGTGGTCCGGAGCCAAGAATGCCGGGCGCAACGATCGCCGGTCAGAACCATGCCTACTGGGGTGATTCGTGGTAGCGATGAGCCTCGAAACGCAGTCGCTGCGTGTACAGCGATAAGGAGGGCGAGAATGCGAACACCGGCGTTCCGTGCTCCCGGACACAGCGGATGATCTGACTCTCTGACTTGCTCGGCCAGAGGATCTGAAGACTGCCGCTGCGGTCCATCCTTGGACGAACGGCAATTTACACACGGCAGCAGTCGTCTACAAGAGGGTGATTCTGATTCAGAGTCAGTCAATGAACGAAAGTGTCTGTCAACAAGGCGATCCGGCCGCAAAAAGAAGTTTCATCCACGCTCAATGCGTGCCTGTGTCAATCCGTTGTGGACATCCCAAGTCTATCGCTGTCGACTTGCAATCTCTTGACGGAGTGGATAACGGCTCGCTGCGTTGATTCGCGAGAGAATCCGGCGCGGCGGTACATCAATCGTGCGGGCGTGTTGACATCATCCACCGCGAGACGCACGAACCTGATCCTCCGCAGTGATGCGCGAAACACCATGTGCTGTAGTACTTTTTCGCCAAGCCCGGTGCCTCGTACGCTCGGTATCAGTCCGATGTAAGCCAGATCAGCGATGGATTGTGGCCCGCATGTCACGATGGCGCAGCCGATGGGCATGTCTCCTCGCATCACTATTTGTGTGAGTTCTTCGTACGCGATCCCGCCGGATCGATGACCGTCGAGGATGTCCTGCGTACTTCGAAGCCCGCGGAGGTTGGCGCAGTCCAACGTGTCCTCGTAGGTGGCCTCCATGGTCGCCGTGAGCTCATCATCAGAGACATCTGCCAGCGTGATGTCTCTTGGAAGTGACGGCGGTTCCTTTGGAGTGCCAACGCGCAGTTTGAGCGTGTGCAGATCGGCGAGAAACTCGAACGATGCACGCTGAAAGGCTTCGAGGGAGAGCGCATCTTCGGGCGACAGAAGGGATTGCAGTAGATCGATGCCTCCGCCGCTCGCAGCGTCTCTGGAAGCAGTGACGACTCGGGTCACCATCGGTATGTCGGCGGGCTTTTTGGGGCGACTTGCCAGCACGGTGGCAGTTCGTCCGGCATTTGGTATGGACAGTGCGACTGCCGCCAAACTTCCGGATGGCGATTCGACCGCCCAAAGGCTGTCTGGGGCAAGGCGACCGGAGGATTCCAATCGCTGAATGGCTGACAGCCGCTTCCCGCCCAAAAGATGCTGCAAAGCCTCCCTTCGGCGATTTTCGGGAACGGCGATTACCTCGTTCATGGGGACTCCAGTGGACTCCGATCCGCTTGGTACACTACCTCGCTCGCTGGGGTACAGGAGTTTGGAGTCATGAGAACATCTCGCTGCTTGACGGCACTGTTCGTCCTTCTCGGGCTCACGGTAGGCGTGGTTGAGGCGTATCCTCGGCCGGCTCGAGTGTCGTCCCGCCCAGAGGTGGATTTCCACCCAGGCCCGCTCAGGATGTACCAGAGCCCCGCAGGTGAGTACTGGTACTTGCTCTATGACGTTGTGAATACGACGGGGCAAGATCTCACGTGGGCCCCATCAATGGTGCTCTATTCCGATCGAGGCGAGGTTTTGGTTGACGGTCGAGGAGTACCCCGCACAGTGGCACGGGCCGTCATGAATCATGTCGGAGACCCACTTCTCGAGCCCAAGGCTGCGGTTATTGGAACGCTCCGGCAGGGCATGGGAAATGCCCGTCGCGGCGTTGCTATCTGGCCAGCACCAAACTTGGATATCAATGAGCTCAGGATCTTTGTCGAGGGCATCAGTTCCGAGTCGACGGTCGTAGACCACCCACTGACCGGTGCCCCTGTGACGCTTCGCAAGAATCTGTTGCTGCACTATTTGGTTCCAGGCAACCCTGCGGCCCTGCGAGATGAGCCCATTCGCTTGCACCCCGACTATGCAGGCGAGGAACATTGGATCTTCAGGTAGCCCTGAGCGACGATTCGGGCGAAATCTGGTCAAATCAGAGCTTGGGGCAGTGGCGTGAACCCGCCAGTTGCGTTGCCTCGTGGGATCGGGGCTTGCGGTGGGTGAGCACGAGATCGCCAATTCGGGAAGTTCGGATCCGCCGTTTTTTCTGCTATACTCCCCGGCTCGGCTTATTGAGGAGGTCTGCTGTGGCACATAAGAAGGGACAAGGGTCCACCAAGAATGGACGCGACTCCAATCCGCAGTTTCGCGGTGTGAAGCTCTATGGCGGCCAGTACGCCAAGGCAGGGGCCATCATCGTTCGCCAGTGCGGCACGCACTTCCACCCTGGCTACCTCGTCCGACGAGGTCGTGACGACACCCTGTACGCCAAGGAGGCGGGCACGGTGCATTTCCGCGGTCGGAAGATCGACATTGTGCCGGCAGACGCTGCGACGCCTCGCTACACGGCGGTCGAAAAGGCCAGCTGATCGCGTTTCTCGATTCTGAGATCATCCACGCGGGCGTTCCATACGCCCGCGTGTTCTATTGAGAGATTCACCAATGCTCGTCGATCGCTGCACAATCTTCATCTGCTCTGGCAAGGGCGGTAACGGCTGCGTGAGCCTTCGCCGTGAGAAGTACCGCCCGAAGGGTGGCCCCGACGGAGGCAACGGCGGCAACGGTGGCGATGTGGTGCTGGTTGGGGAGGTAGGCCTTTCAACATTGCTCTCGCTGACGCCTCGCCCGCACTTCCGTGCCAAGAACGGGATGCCTGGTCAGGGTTCTTCCAAGCATGGACCCAATGCCGACCATCTTCTGATTCCGGTTCCTCTCGGCACGATTGCGGTCGATCGCGAGAGCGGTGTAGTGCTCGCCGAGATCACGTCAGATGGCGAGCACGTGGTTGTGGCAAAGGGCGGCGAGGGTGGGTTCGGCAACGAGCACTTCAAGTCGGCCACCAATCAGACGCCGCGTGAAGGCACACCCGGCGGTGAGTGCGAAGAGCGCACGTTGGATTTGGAACTCAAATTACTTGCCGACGTTGGATTTGTCGGTTTGCCCAATGCGGGCAAGTCGACATTGCTGGCTGCGATCACCGCCGCGCGCCCCAAGATCGCCGCCTATCCGTTCACAACAAAGTCGCCGCACCTCGGGATTGCGGAGCTTCCGGGTGAACGGCGGCTCGTCATGGCTGATCTTCCGGGACTCATCGAAGGCGCGGCGGAAGGTGCTGGTATGGGCTACGACTTTCTGAAGCATGTCGAACGGACTGCAGTCATTCTGCACGTCCTCGACGCGGCCCCGATCGACGGTTCGGATCCACTCGACAACTGGCGCATGATTCGCGGTGAGCTCGAAGCCTTTGGCGATGTGCTCATGGGTAAGCCCGAACTGGTGCTTCTCAATAAGTGTGATCTGATCGATGAAACCACCCGTGCATCGCTTGTTAAATCACTCAAGCGTGGCACCGGTTGCGATGTGATGACCGCATCGGGCATGACCGGCGATGGTGTCGAGGCGGTCATGGAGCAGGTGTGGAATGTCGCAAGGCCGCCGCTTGAAATGGGTTGGAAGGCGTAGAGGGTCCGTGCGAGGCACACGCCGCCACCCAATCTGGACAATTTCGTTCATTGAGTCTGCAATCTCCGAAGACGTTGCGCGTTGATGGCGGACTGCCCGGGACTTGACTGCGGCGCGGATCGCGGCGACACACCACCTGGGCTCCACAGGAGTATTTGGGTATGAAGGCACTACTTGGAATCGCATTGACGATGGGAATCTCTTCCGCTGCGATTGCCGCCAAGCCGGCGACATTTGACATCGAATTCAAAGGAGGAACGCTCTCTGAATGGGTGGACGCGGTTCAGGCGGCGGCGCCGCAGAGCAACATTATGCTGCAGCCGAATGACAGTTCGGTCGCAGTGCCACCTCTGTCTCTGCACAACGTGACAGTCGGGACATGTGCCGAGTTGGTTGATGCCATTCCTGGTGCCACTGCCATGGAAATTGGAGCAGGCGGTGGTGATGTCGTCTGGGTTGTTGATGCGTATCAGTATGTTCAGGCTGCCAATGCCCGAAGCCGCCGCGCATCCGGGGGCATGGCTTCGGTGACGCCCGCGCTCGGCGAAACCGAAGTCTTCCAGATCCCGCCGAGTTACCGTGCACCAGACAATGCCGTTCTGCTGCAAGGTGTCATGTGGGAGGTCTGCCTGATGGGAGGGATGGAAGAGCCGTTCATCACGGTATTCTCCGATGTCGGACTGATCGCCGTGCATGGCAGCCAAAGGCAGATCAAAGTATGCGATGCTGTGATTCAAACAGTTTCCACGAAGCGAAAAGGCTCGCAGCAAGCCCAATCCTTGCCCAACGAACGCGCGGCACTGCTGAAGCGAATCAATGATCTTTCGAAGTTCAGGCGGAACGCGGAACCCGGACCGGAGTTGGACGCCACTAATCAAGAGTGGAAAGAAGCATTCGAGGAACTCAGGCGTCTTCCAGGCAAGGACGCCGATGAATCTTCTCAGTCTTCATGAATGGCGCGGAGTCGCGTGCTCAGCCGCAGCAGGATCTGCACACGCTCGCACTCATTCAGCCAGTCTTGGATGATCGATGCGAGTACATCTTCAGGGGTCGGCGCGCCTGGCAGTGGGCACGCCGACCCCAACTGCTGTGCTGCCACCCATCGGTAATAGGAGAGCGTTTTGTCGCCCAGTGAGGAGACCAGTTCGCCGTCTTCGGCCATGAAGATCGCGACCGGAACGCGGGCGCCGGCATTGATGTTGAAGTGATCGATGGGAGACGCGGGATGATCGCGGTCGATGAATCGCAGGTCGATGCGTGGGCAGGCCCCGCAGATGGCGGCGAGCGGAGGTCCTTGCCGAACACAGTCGCCGCACCAACTTCCGGAAATGACGAGGATTCGCATGTCGCGGACGAATCCATCGAGGACCGCTTGCTGCTGCGGCGTGATTGCGACCCGCTCGCCCACAGTTCGCCAATCATCGGCTTGTGTTGGTGACGCGTCCAGATAGGCCTCGTATGAGACGGCGGCGGCGAAGGCCGCGGACAATGCTTGTGTCAGCATCAGGTGTCTTCCAGCGAGTCATACAGTTCGCGAAGCGCATCGAAGGCGTCCATGGGACTCATGCGATCGAGGTTGAGTTCCCGGAGTCGCCCCATGGCGGGGTGCTCGACATACTGGGTGAAGAGGTTCAACTGCTCAGACGATGCCGGACTCAGTGGCGGGACGTCATCCGTGGCGTGGTGAACGGCCAGCGAATCGAGTACCTCCTTGGCCCGCGTGATGACCGCAGGGGGCAGGCCAGCGAGACGCCCGACATGGACTCCGTATGAGCGATTCGTCGCGCCGGGTTTGATGCGGTGCAGAAAGACGATGCGGTCATCCCACTCTTGCACGGCAACGTGCCGATTCCCAACGCCGTCGATGCGATCACCGAGTTCGGTGATTTCGTGGTAGTGGGTTGCGAAGAGGGTGCGGCAGCCATTCCTGGCGAGGGCTTCGGTGATCGCCCAAGCGAGCGAGAGGCCGTCGAGCGTGCTCGTTCCGCGGCCGATTTCGTCGAGGACGACGAGGCTTCGCTCGGTTGCGTTGTGGAGGATGTTCGCCGTCTCGGTCATCTCGACCATAAAGGTCGACATGCCTGCGTGAAGTTCGTCTGCGGCGCCGATGCGTGCGAAAAGTCGATCGACGATTCCGAGCGTTGCGGCCGAGGCAGGAACGAAGCAGCCGGCCTGAGCCATCAGGCAGGTGAGCGCGACCTGCCGAATGTAGGTGCTCTTGCCCGCCATGTTGGGGCCGGTGATCAGCAGCAGCGATGAGCGCGTGCCATCCTCTCCGACCGTGAGGCAGTCGTTTGGAACGAAGTCAGAGCCGAGCCTGGCGTCGAGCACCGGGTGCCTGCCATCCCGGATGTCCAGATCGAGACCATCGGTCAGGACGGGTCTGACGAGGCTCTGCTGGGTCGCGAGTGTGGCGAATCCGCACAGCACGTCGATCGTGGCAACGGTCGTTGCGAGTTCGCGAAGCGGACCGGATAGCGCGTCGACCTGCGTGACAAGATCCACAAACAGCGATTGCTCGCGGGCGATGGCATTCGCTTGCGCGCCAAGTGCTTCCTCTTCGTAGGTCTTGAGGCGGTCCGTGATGTACCGCTCGGCATTCTTGAGTGTTTGCTTGCGGACGAAGTCGGGCGGCACGCTGGCGGTATGCGCATGCGTGACCTCGATGTAGTACCCGAAGACCTTGTTGAAACCGACCTTGAGCGATGGGATCCCGGTTGATTTCGAGAGTTCGGCTTGGTACGAGGCAAGCCAGGCCGACCCATCATTCTGAAGGCTTCGGGAGGCGTCGAGTTCAGTGTCGATGCCGGTGCGAAACAGGCCGCCGTCACGAAGATGGGCGGGGGGGTCATCTACGCAGGAGCGGTAGATCGTCTGACCGAGCGGCACGAGCGTGTCGGCCAGATCAGCGACAGCGCAGCAAAGTGGCTTTGCCGCGGGAATGAGTTCGAGCCGCTCGCGAAGCGCTGGGAGTTGCTGGACCGAACGGCCCAGAGCGACGAGGTCGCGTGGCGTGATCCGACCGGTGGCGGCACGCCCAGCGATGCGGGCGACGTCTTGAATACGGCCGACCGTCTCAACCAGATCTGCCAAGGCGTCGCCGTCGGCGAGTAACGCCGCAACAACATCGTGCCGCGACTCGATGCCCCGGCGATCGGTCAGGGGCCAGCAGAGCCATTCGCGGAGTAGGCGGCGTCCCATCGGCGTGACGCAGCACCGAAGCGAGTCAAGGAGCGAGCCATCGGTGCTGCCAGTACGGGTTGTTCGTTCGATTTCGAGATGACGCAGCGTGGCAGCATCGATCTGCATGACTTCGGAAATGTCGCGGAGCACCGGCGGTTGCATGTGCGAGAGCGGCCGATCTTCGCCTGGCATGGTGTCGAGCAGGAAGCGAAGAAGTCCACCGGCTGCCGCGATGACCGGTTCGTCATTGCCGATCCCCCAGCCCTCGAGTGTGGCTACGCCCCAGTGCGATTGAAGCAGGCGGCGTCCCTCGGAAGGATCGATCGTCCATGGAGGTCGAATGGTTCGGGCGCAGTCTCCGGCGGTCACGGCGCGATCGATGCATGCGTGCTCGGCATCCGTTTCACTCACGAGCAGTTCGGAGGGTGACAGGCGGGCCACTTCATCGACGAGCCCACCAAGATGAGTGCGCAATACTTCGAAACGACCGGTCGAGAGTTCGGCGGAGGCCACAATGGCCTCGCCGCGGTCGACATCAAGAAGCACGAGCGCCGTTGAGTTGGCGCAGCCAGCGTCCAGCAGGCTCTCGTCAACGAGTGTGCCCGGAGTCAGAACTCGCGTGACTGCGCGGTCCACGATGCCCTTGGCCTCGGTGGGATCCTGAATCTGATCGCACACAGCGACCCGAAATCCTTGAGAGATCATCTTGTGGATGTATCCCTCTGCCGCGTGGTAGGGAACGCCGGCCATCGGGATCCCGGTCGAACGCTGTGTGAGGGTTAGTCCGATCGCGGTGTGGACGGTTTGCGCATCCTCATCGAACATCTCATAGAAATCGCCCATCCGGAAGAACAGAACACAGTCCGGGTGCGCCTCCTTGAACCGCCGATACTGGCGCATGGCCGGTGTGTCGCGTGGGTCCTTCGACCGCTTGCCGCGAGACGTCGTGTTGGATGGCGTCGATCCGGCCATAGTGGGGTGATGGTAGCAGGGCCCTGCCTTGCACCAAAGAGAAGGTTCCTGTTGGTACAATGCCTCTCCCGTATGGGGCAGTAGCTCAATTGGGAGAGCGCCTCGGTCGCATCGAGGAGGTTGTGGGTTCGAGTCCCATCTGCTCCATTGCTGCAGGCGCAGCCCGCAGCAATAGAGTCCGCGCAGCGGGCGGTCTACTGCTCTATTGCCCTACTGCTTCTACCCTCTCCAAAAAATGCCCCTCCAAACCATCCTTCTCGCTTGTGCTCTCACAGCCGCCGCATCAATTCTCGGCGGGCTCATTCCACTCTGTTTCCGAATTTCTCACCGGTGGATGCAAGTCCTACTCAGCCTCATTGCCGGCGTCATGGCCGGTGTCGCAGCGGTCGACCTTCTTCCTCACGCGATCGAGGGCATGACAGAAATCGGTGGTCACGGGCACGGGCATGGGCATGATCACGGGCACTACGAAGCGTCAGGTGCCCACCTTGCCATGCTGTGGGCGGTTGGCGGATTTCTCGGCATGTATCTCCTCGAGCGATTCTTCTGCTTTCACCATCACGAACAAGGCGAAGGTGGGTGCAGTCATGCTGGACACGGCCACACGATGTCGTGGGTCGGCGCGGCGACCGGTCTTTCGGTGCATGCGCTTCTGGCAGGAATCGGACTGGGGGCGGCCATCTTGCTGGAGGGGGGAGAAGGCGTGGTTTGGCCGGGCCTCGGCATGCTGCTGGCGATTTCGCTGCACAAGCCGTTTGATGGTCTGGCAATCGTCACGCTGATGAACCGAGATCATCGCGGGGTCGGGGCTCGCTGGGCAGCAACGCTTCTCTATGCCGCCGTGACGCCTGTTGGGATCGCACTGGCCTGGCTGATCGGCGGCGAGACAAACATAGAGTCTTGGGCGGCCCCGGCAGTGGCCGTGACTGCTGGTTTGCTTCTGTGCATCGCCCTGAGTGATATTTTGCCCGAGTTGCAGTATCACACGCACGATCGGCTGCTCCTGAGCGGGGCGCTCGTGGTGGGTCTGCTGATTGCGGTGGCTGCGTCCTACCTTCATTGACTGCAGTGCCATATCCTGCGGGCCCTCATGACCAAAGACACAAAGACGAACTGGCGGAAGTCACTGAATCTGCCTGCAACGGCATTTCCGATGCGGGCCAATCTTGCGCAGAATGAGGCCGCTTCGCTCAAGCGATGGGCTGACCAGTGTCTGTACGACGAAGTGACCAGCGCGCGAGATGGATGCGACGCGTTTACGTTTCACGACGGCCCACCCTTCGCCAACGGCGATATTCACGTCGGGCATCTCCTCAACAAAGTTCTGAAGGACATCGTGGTTCGCTCGCGACTGATGACCGGCCTGCAGTGCCGGTTCGTGCCTGGCTGGGACTGTCACGGGCTACCGATCGAATACAGAGTTATGCAGACTCTTGTGGAGTCCGGCAAGATGGACAAACTTGCCGACCTTCCCGAGGACACGCGGCGCATGGCGATTCGCCGTGCGTGCCGGACCTACGCGGAGAAGTATCAGAAGCGGCAG
This sequence comes from Planctomycetota bacterium, assembly GCA_024230295.1. Taxonomy (GTDB): domain Bacteria; phylum Planctomycetota; class Phycisphaerae; order Phycisphaerales; family SM1A02; genus UBA12567. The sequence continues at coordinate 10,653 of JAAERN010000039.1, read as the reverse complement.
GCTCAGCAAATGAAGCGGCTTCTTACGCTCGCTGACTACGACCATCCCTACATGACGATGGACGCCTCGTACGAAGCGTCCGTGCTGCAAGTTTTTGCCGATCTCGTACAGGCCGGGTTGGTCTATCGGCGTCTCAAGCCAGTGCACTGGTCCATCGCCAACGAGACGGCACTGGCGGAAGCGGAACTGGAATACGCCGACCGAGTCGACCCATCCATCTGGGTTGACTTCGCTGCGACCGACGCCGATCAAGTCGGCGCGGCTTTTGGTGTCGAACTGGATACGCGACCAGCCTTCATGATCTGGACAACGACGCCGTGGACACTCCCAGCCAACATGGCTATTGCCGTCGGGCCCCGTATCACCTATGCGCTCGTCCGAATGGACGGGGCCTTGACAGTTGTCGCAGAGGATCGGCTGGAGGCGGTTACCAAGGCGTGCGGCGCAGAGTCAACCGAGGTCATCGGCCGCTGCATCGGCGAGGCTTTGGGTGGCCTGACCTATGACCATCCATTCTGCGATCGCACCGGGCCGATTCTGCTCGGTGAGCACGTCACGCTGGAGGAGGGGACGGGTCTGGTGCATACGGCTCCGGGCCACGGCACGGATGATTACTTGATCGGTCTTGAGGCTGGGTTGGATGTCTATTGCCCGGTTCTCGGTGACGGCACCTTTGACCAGACGGCTCCAGAGTGGTTGCACGGTGTTTCGGTCTGGGACGGAAACGCCAGAGTCGTCGATCATCTTCGCGATCTCGGAAACCTCGTGCATGTGCAGGACTACGAACATTCCTATCCACATGACTGGCGGTCCAAGACGCCGGTCATCTTCCGTTCGACCGAGCAGTGGTTTGTCGATGTCAATGCCGAATTCGGCGGTGGCGGGTCGCTGCGTGAACGCGGCCTAGCGGTTATCGACGACACGACGGGCTTCGTTCCGGAGTGGGGACGCAAGCGGATGCGAGGCATGGTCGACTCTCGGCCGGACTGGTGCCTCTCGCGGCAGCGATCATGGGGCCTTCCGATTCCAGCGTTCGTGACGCCTGAAGGAACCATGCTCCTGACTGCTGCGACGACCCGCGCCGTTGCAAAGGCATTCGGTGAGCGCGGCTCTGATGCATGGTTCCTGGAATCACCCGCCGAATTGTTGGCTGGCTGGGACGCGGTAGCGGACCCCGATGCTCCGGACGATGTGGATATGGCGTCGCTTCGCAAGACGCACGAGATCTTCGATGTCTGGATGGAATCTGGATCATCATGGAACGCGGTGATGCGTGCTCGCGGACTCGGATTCCCATCGGATCTGTATCTGGAGGGTTCTGATCAGCACCGGGGCTGGTTTCAACTCTCCATGCTTTCTTCTCTTGGCGTGACTGGCGAGCCGCCATTCAAGACATTGCTCACGCACGGATTCATGGTCGATCGTGATGGACGCAAGATGAGCAAGTCAGGTGGCAACGCGCTCAACGTCGAGGACCTGCTCAAAGATGTGGGCGCAGATGTGTGTCGGTGGTGGGTGAGCGGGCTGGCGTACGAGAACGATATTCGCGTCGACCTGGAACTCTTCCAGTTGGCTGGCGAGTCCTATCGGAAGGTTCGAAACACCGTGCGATTCCTGCTGAGCAATATCGGTGACTATGACCCGGCGGCAGATTCGCTTGATGGGCTCCCCTCCACTTCGCTGGAAGCGTGGCTGCTTGGCAAGATGAGGCAGTTGCAGGAGGTCGTGACGAGTTCATGGGAGACCTATGAGTTTCGGCGGGCGCACCTTGCGATCTTCGATTTCTGCAATGACACGCTCAGTTCGACCTTCTGCGTTGCGATGAAGGATCGGCTGTACTGCGATAAGAGCGATTCGCCCCGGCGCCGCCGCGCTCAGGCCGCGATGCGATCCGTTGCCGAGACGTTGTGCTGCCTTCTGGCTCCGATGATTCCCCACACCGCTGACGAGGCGTGGCGAACCATGCACGGCGAGGCCGCATGTGTGCATCTCGAGACGCTTCCTCTGCTCGAGGGCATTGATGTCTCACCCGCGTGGGACGCTGCAATGTCGATCCGCGAGTCGGCCCTGCGTGCGCTTGAGAAGGCAAAGCAGGGTGGCATCGAGAAGTCACTGGATGCCGGGCTGGTGATACCAGATCCAGATGGTGTGCTTGGGCCACTCAAGGAAGACCTTTGCGACTTGCTCGAAGTATCGCGGCTGACGCTAGATCCCGGTGCGACCGAGATTGCGGTTATCGATTTGAGAGGCGAACCCGCCTGTGAGCGGTCATGGCGCCGGGATGAAACGGTTGCCGAGCGGGCGAATGGGTCGTGGCTCTCGGATCGTGATTGGGAAGCGGTGGGGTAGAAAACGGTAGGGCAGAGAACAGGGGCGGGTACCGAGGCGATACCTGATCCTTCTTCTTTAGCTGACCTTGCTTCCAGGCGGCACGGGCTTGTCCACGCGGAGTACGCATACCGACTCTTTGTCGCCATCTTCGCCTAAGGCGGATGCTGCCATGATCATGCCTTGACTCGTTTCGCCGCGAATCGTCCTCGCTTCGAGGTTGGCGACGATGACGACCTGCGTGCCGACGAGATCGGCGGGGTCGTACCAAGCCTTGATTCCGGCGCACACTTGACGGCCCTCGGGCGTGCCGTCATCGAGTTGGATTTTCAACAGGCGATCCGCATTCGGGTGTAACTCGGCACTCGTGATCGTGGCGACCCGGAGATCCAAGTTGGTGAATTGTTCGAACGAAACGCTCGGAAGTGGTTCCGGTGTCGCGGCCATCGGGTGTCTCCAAGTCCTTCTAAGGGGTGTAAGCCGAAAGTTCGCCAAAGAGACCGCTTTACTGGTCCCTTTGCTTTGACTCAGTCAACCGCCTACTGAGTGGCGGCAGCTGTGTCGCTGGATGCGGCGGCGTCTTCTGGGCTGGCGACTGCTGGTGAGTCTGAGGTCTCATCCTTATCCTCGCCGCTGCGTTGGAAGTCGTGGCGGCCACAGAGGGCTTCGGCGCTGAACGCAGTTGAGAGCGTGGAGGAACTTTGGCCGCCGAACTCGTCTGTCAGGATCCTGCTGAGAATGGCACCCTGCTCAAGGAAGCGGTCGTACTGATCCTCGGAGAGGGGCGTTCGCCGCTGAATCTCGGCGATGACAACAGCCATGTTCTGCTCCGACGGCAGGACGAGTGTTCGTTCACTTGCGTCGGTTCCCTTGATTGGCTCCGTACCGAGTTTGATGGAGTGATCCACGAGTGCATCGATCACACCTTGATCGGTTCCGAGTCCGGGAACGGTGGGAGGCCGTGGAACGCTTGGGTGCAGGTTTCGCTGGAACGCTCGCGGCCCCAGAACATCGGTGCCCCGGGCAGTGGCGGTCGCGGCAAGTCCCTGAGAGTGAGCTTGCTCCGTTATCGCATCGAGTTCGCTTCGGAGTACTTCCCACTGTGCGAGCCGTTGCAGGTCTTCGGTGATCTGACCGCGAACCTCATCAACGTTGGCCGGAGGTCTTGCTGCATCGGCTTGTGTGATGCGGAAAATCCATAGGTTGCCTTGTGGATCCTCAAGGACTGGACCGGCGACACCGACCTGCACAGGAACTTCACCAGTGCCGCCAAATTCCTTGGCTTTGGCGACGAGGTTCGAGAGCTGGCGGGTGCGGCTTCCGGTCGATGCAGCGCCGTATCGATCCGTGCCAGAAGAGGCAATACGAGGGAGCTTTCCGATCTCGGTCATGTCGACAATATCATCGGTTCGGCCCGTTGCAGGAACGGCGTCCTCACCATCGAGAGGCAATTGAAATCGATCCGCGAGCTTGGTTCGAAGCGACTCCATCGAGAGTTGTTTGGTCGCCCAATCGTCTGGCAGTACGATGAAATTCTCTGTCGTTGTGAAGCCACGGCGGGGGGTCCGAAGTGCATCGCCAGCAGCTCGGGCAATGGTCGGCATCTGCTTGGCTACCTGCTCCACAACAAAGGCATTTCGCACGTCATCGGGGATACCGGCGGAGGCATCAACGTCCTCGAATCTCGCCTCGTTAAGGCGCCAGTACTTGCGAAGTTCCAGATCTTCGGCGTCGATGCCAGCTTGTACGGCGGCCTCGACCGACTTGGTCGGGATCTCAAGCCATTCGATGGAGGCTCGATCAGGCAGGCGGTATCCAAAGCCATGATCGCCTTCGCCTGGGTTGACGTCGGCCCACTTCTCGAAGTGAGCCTGCATGTCGGTTTCGGTCGGGGTGGCAGCACCGTCAGTGGTTGCTGGAACAACTGCATACTTCGCATCAACGCCATCGAGCATACGGCGGGCGCCGAGTCGAAGTCGTCGATCAGATACCCGGCCGGCCGTTGCGACCATGCTCAAATATCGTCTGATGCCTGAGTAGTTAATAAGCGTCTGTCGAATCGAAGCGGGGGGCAGGCCTGTTTGCTGGGCGAGTTGCAGGATGCCGTCAGGGTCGATTGCTGCGGAAGCGTCGCCACCGATCATGCCGGCCTGTGCAGCTTCGTGGATGAGCAAGTAGTACCGTTCGGGGTCGTCGCCGATGGAGCCGATGATCGGCAGAGGCGAGAGAAAGCCTTCGAGCCGCTGCAATACCTGAATCTGTTGCGTGACCAGTCGCCAATCTTCGCGTGTGACAGGCGTGCCATCTTTGCCCATGGTCGCAATTTGCGAGCCGCGCCCCCCGACCTGCGCCACGAGGTCCGGCAGTTGAGGCATGAGGAAGACGATCATCAGTCCGACGCCGAAGACGGCCAGAAGGATGCGGTTGTACTTGCGGAGCAGACGATTCATGCGGTGGACTCTCGCTCATGCACCGGATGGCGCAGGCTGTGTCCCACCGACCGGGTCGAGGCCGATCAGCGTCATGCCCGGCGACCGGCGGGACGAATTGAACTCAGCGGTAGAACTCGACGATGAGATTCGTGTTGACTTCGAAAGGGATTCGATCCGGCGTGGCCGCACCAGAAATGGTGGCGGTCAGGTCGGCCGGATTCACCGAGACCCACTCGGGGACGAGATGCCCAGCGAGTGATTCCATGTTCTCACGAACGACCTTGTGGATTCGATCCTTGAACGTGATTACATCACCAGGCTTGACAGCGATGCTGGGACGGTCGGCGCGCTTGCCATTGACCAGCACGTGGCCGTGTACCACCATCTGTCTGGCAGCCCAGATTGTTCGCACGAAACCGCAGCGGCGGACGACGTTGTCAAGACGTGCTTCCAGGAGTTGCAGCAGCACATCGCCAGTGTTGCCCTTACGACGGGTGGCCTCCACCACATAGCGGCGGAACTGCTTCTCCATGATGCTGTAGTGATAGCGGAGCTTCTGCTTTTCGGTCAGACGGATGCCGTAGTCCTTGGGACGACGATTCCGATAGCCGTGCATACCGGGGGCATTCAGTTGCCGCCGAGCGGTGTGCTTCGGGATGTCCGCAATCGGGACACCGACGCGGCGAGATAGTTTGACCTTGGGACCGATGTAACGAGCCATATGCGAGCAGTCTCCGGGAGGGCTCGGCCTGGGACCGAGCGTGGTTGAATCAAGTCGCGTAGTGGACCACGAACGCCCCTCCAAGTCAAGCGATGTCCCCTTTTGGGGCCTTTGGGAGGGGGGCTCAGTAGGCTCGGGCGGAAGATCCCTCACGCCAGTTTAAATAGGCCTGGTTCAGTACCTTGAAGCCTCCTGGAGTCGGGTATTCACCGGTGAAGTACCAATCGCCAGTGTGCTCCGGCATGGCTCCTCGGAGGTCTTCCACGGACTGATACACGACCTCCAGGCTCCCTTTCCAGGGGAGGTTCGTGGGTCGAACCAACGCAGCGATGCGATCGGCCAGTTCGCTGGGCGTGCACTGCTCGTAGAGCCGCCGAACATGGTTGGTCATGCGGTAGGGAGGCAGGTCCTGATCTGCTCGGCATGCCTCCTCAATTTCGTCAAGGAGGGCTGTATTCCCCCGCTCAGTGACGAGGCTCACCGCGGCTTGGAAGGCAACAAAGCGATCGAGCTGGCTCATGTCGATGCCATAACAGTCCGGGTACATGATCGGGGGGGCAGAACTGGCGATCACGATCCGCTTCGGATTGAGGCGGGAAAGGATGGTCACGATTGACTCTCGCAGCGTGGTGCCTCGGACGATCGAGTCATCGAGCACGATGAGTGAGTCCTTGGGGCCGACAATATCGTGCGTGATGTCATAGACATGAGCGATCAAGTCGAGCCGGGCTCGGTCCTGCGCAATGAAAGTCCGCAGCCGCTGATCCTTGTGGGCGACCTTTTCTGCTCTCACCAGCGGCGCGGAGGCATGCTCCAACTGTTCACGAGTGATGCTGCCCGACTGAATCTTCTCCCAGAGCGTATCTGCTTGCCGCGCTCGCACAAGTCGTTGTGTTTCTTCCACGAGTCCGTAGTAGGCTGTCTCCGCCGTATTTGGGACGAAGCTGTACACGGATCGGGCGACATCCCAATCAACGAGATCCAGAAGTGGCTTCGCCAGCCTTCTGCCGAGTTCCTTACGTTCTTCGTAGATCTCCGGATCATTGCCGCGGCTGAAGTAGATGCGTTCGAATGTGCATTGTCGGACTGGTCGCTCGGCAGCACATCGTTCGGTCCATGTGGTGCCATCTCTCCTGACGATCAGGGCGTGTCCAGGTTCGATGGCGGCAACTCGCTCAGGAGCCGCATGGAAGATGCTTGCCAGCGGGGCTCGCTCGGATGCGGCAGCCACCACGTCATCGTCTTCGTACCAGAATCCTGGGCGAATGCCGCTTGGATCGCGAAACACAAACGAGTCCCCATTGCCGAGTAGCCCGGCAAACAGCCACCCACCGTCCCAGTCTTCAGCGGCTCTGTTCAGGACTCGGGCGATGTCGAGTTCCCGGGAAATCGTCTGCGCAAGTTCAATGCCCTCAAGTCCGACAAAGGATCCTGGTCCCATGGTCGAACGGAGGTGGCGGTGTTCAAGGTCCAAGCAGTATCCAATCCGTTCAAGCACGACCTGTGTATCCGAGTCGCCCACCGGGTTGAGCCCGTAGTCGACGAGTCGGTCGAACAGTTCGCTTGAGTTGGTCATGTTGAAGTTTCCCGCGACTGCGAGATTCTTGCTGGCCGTGTTGTCCTTTCGCAGCAGCGGATGGGTGTGCGCAACACTGTTTCCCGAGTGAGTTCCGTATCGAAGATGCCCGATATAGGCATCACCGACAAAGTCTGCCGCGAGCCGGATTTCCAAGTCGTCCATGTCGCTTTGGAGGTTGTCGAAGTCAGCCGTGGCGGCTTCGAAGACCCGCTCGATGGCGTTCTCTCGATCAGATCGCAGCCTTCTCAGGAAGGCTTCTCCCGGTGGCATGTCGAACTTGACGACTGCGAGCCCGGCGCCGTCCTGCCCACGATTTCGCTGTTTCTGCATGAGCAGATGCAGCCGGCGCAGGCCCCATGCCGGATCATCTTTGTGTTGCGCATACCAAGCGATTGGCTTTTTAAGACGGACGAAGGCGAGGCCACATTCGTGGCCGATCGGATCGCTCATATTGCGGATGATAGAAGAGAATGGGGTCAGGTACCGAGGCGGTACCTGACCCCACGTATTCGCTCAATACCGGTAATGGTCCGGCTTGTAGGGACCCTCGACGGGCACGCTGATGTAATCAGCTTGCTCCTTCGTCAACTCGGTGAGTTTGGCCCCGAGCTGGTCGAGGTGGAGGCGGGCCACCATCTCATCCAGCTTCTTTGGGAGGGTTGTCACAGACGTCTTTTCGTAGGCGTCGGCGTTGGCGTGGAGTTCCATCTGGGCGAGAACCTGGTTGGTGAAGGAGTTACTCATCACGAAGGATGGGTGTCCGGTGGCGCAGCCCAAATTGAGAAGGCGGCCCTCGGCGAGGATCAGGATCGAGTGCCCATCAGCGAACTTCCACTCGTGCAACTGGTCCTTGACCCGAATCTTCTCAATGCCGGGCGTGGCTTCCAGGCCCGCCATATCGATTTCGTTGTCAAAGTGGCCGATATTGCCGACGATCGCGTTGTGCTTCATCTTCGCCATGTGATCGGCTCGGATGATGTTGTAATTGCCGGTGGTCGTGACGAAGATATCGGCATCACCGACGGCATCGTCGAGCCGCACGACTTCATAGCCCTCCATGCAGGCCTGCAACGCGCAGATCGGGTCGACCTCGGTCACGAGCACGCGGCAGCCTTGTGAGCGGAGGCTCTGGGAGCAACCTTTGCCGACGTCTCCGTAGCCGCACACGATGGCAGTCTTGCCGGCGAGCATGACGTCAGTCGCCCGCATGATGCCATCTACGCAAGAGTGCCTGCAGCCGTAGAGGTTGTCGAACTTACTCTTCGTAACGGCATCGTTCACGTTGATGGCGGGGAACATGAGTGTTCCGGCTTCGGCCATCTGGTACAGACGGTGCACGCCGGTCGTGGTCTCTTCGGTCACGCCGCGAAGCGCGGCGGCAACTGGAGGCCAGAAGTCAGCATGCGTGGCAGCCATATCCGTCAGAAGCGTCAGGAAGACGTGGAATTCTTCGGACTCCCCGGTCGAGGGGTCCGGGACGCCGCCTGCAGCGGCAAACTCGGCGCCCTTGTGGACGAGCATTGTGGCGTCGCCACCGTCATCGAGAATGAGGTTGGCCAGCCGATCATCTCCCCAGTTGAACGCCTGAAGTGTGCACCACCAGTATTCCGGAAGCGTTTCACCTTTCCAAGCAAAGACCGGGACCCCTTGTGGGTTCTCAGCGGTTCCGTTCGGTCCAACGGCGACGGCAGCTGCGGCGTGGTCCTGAGTTGAGAAAATGTTGCAACTGGCCCAGCGGACTTCGGCGCCCAACTCGGTCAGCGTCTCGATCAGGACAGCGGTCTGCACTGTCATGTGCAGCGAGCCCATGATTCGAGCGCCGGTGAGCGGCTTGCTCTGTCCGTACTGAGCGCGGAGGCTCATCAGGCCAGGCATTTCATGCTCGGCGAGTTCAATTTCCTTGCGGCCATAGGCGACCGTCTCGGGGGAGAGATCCCGCACCTTGAAGGGCAGGTCCGAAAGGAGTGGGAGTCCAGTGTCCATGAAGGTCGAGGCGGCGGTAGCTGTCATTCGGTGGGGCTCCTGATGAATGAATCCGTATATCCGGATGAAGGGATAATACGGGCTTTCTGCGGTAAACGTCAAGGTTGGAGGCCAGATAATGGGAGCCGGAACTGGTACACTCCGCGGCTTGATTCAGCAGGAGTATCTCATGCCCGCGACCTTTCGTTGCACCGTCATCACCCCGTCAGGACCAGCCTTTGAAGGTGACGCCAGTTATGTCTCGTTTCCAGCATGGGACGGGCAGTACGGCGTGATGGCCGGGATGGCGCCGCTGCTGGGTCGGCTGGGCGAGGGGCCACTTCACATCGAGGGCGATGGGAATCGGACCACGATGACGCTCACGGATGGATTTGCTCATGTCCGAAGTGACGGGCTGACGCTCTTGACCGAGCACGCCGAACCGACCAAGTAAAGAGCATTGGCGTGATCTTTCTCGCCTCGGGCGTTGTGTACTTACACTGTGTCCGTGAGCGAATCAGTATCGACAGAGACAACGGCCAATCGCATTGACGAGACGACGTCGCACCTTCCGGCCGAATCGCGGGTCGAGGCGGCTCTGGTGACATCCGACCGCCCGATCAAGATTGCGCGGCTTGTGGAAGCCACCGGACTGTCCAAGGACGAGGTTCGGGCCGCCGTCGACACTTTGAACGAGTTGTATGAGCAAACGGGTCGAGTGTTTCGGATTCTCCCTGTTGCTGACGGCTGGCAGGTCATGACGCTGCCCGAAGTCGCCCCAGTACTTGCACGATTGTTCGCGGCAAAGCAGCAGTCGCATTTGACGCAGGCTGCCATGGAAACACTCGCCATCATCGCGTACAGGCAACCAGTGCTTCGTGCCGAGATCGAGGCGATTCGTGGTGTGGCCTGTGGCGAAGTGCTTCGCGGTTTGCTTGAACGCCGTCTGGTCCGGATTGCTGGTCGCGCCGAAGAGTTGGGAAGGCCGATGCTCTATGGCACGACGCGAGACTTTCTTCGCGCATTTGGGCTCGGGGGGATTGATGACCTGCCTGACGTCGAAGGGCTCGATCGTTCGCCGTCGTGGTCGCCACCAAAGGCGGCAGCGAAGGCAGCTGATGAAGACCCATCGGACACCGATCGGATCGAGGAGTCCTCGCAGCCGAGCGACGCATGAACGTGCAGGCGACTTTCGGTGACGCTCCCCCAGGGTCTGCGTCGAAGCCGCTGCGTGTCAGACCCATCGTTGCGTATCTACTCGCAATCGGATTGATCGGGCCGACGGCCGTTTTCAAGGGCAGCAATCTGATGCTGATCCTTCTTGCGGTCATTTTTTCGATGGGCGCCGTCAGTGTTGTGTTGTCGTTTGTCAGTATTCGAAGGCTCGAGGTGAGGCGTTTCATTCCGCAGTGGGGAGAAGTTGGACAACCAATTCGGATTCGATACCGCGTGCGACGGCGGGCGAAATGGTTACCCGCGTTTGGCATACGAATTCGTGAAGACGTCAAGGGCGACTTGGCGCAGCAACAACGTCCTGCTTGGATTGTGCACATCGGGCCGGGCGAAGAAGTGCATGCAGATGCCAGAATCGTGCCGCTTCGCCGCGGTCGCCTTTTACTGGGAGCGGCAGC
>JAAERN010000038.1 GCA_024230295.1 Planctomycetota bacterium | reverse complement strand
GAACGAGCACTGACTCCCCTGGTGGCATTTCGATCCTCCCCTCATCAAACATATCAATCGAAGATACTGTCGGGAGTTGGAGCGGCGGTGCTTTTTCGTTTGGAGAACTCGCCTCACGGCTGACCGGCTCGGTGACAACAAACGTCGAGGCGGGAGCTGGCGTGACGCTCGCGACTCGTGGCAAACTTGATATAAGCACTGCCGCGAAGGCAATCACGACGACAAAAGTAGTCGGCAGCTCCGGTGGCGCAATTGCAACTGTGAACTTCGACGCCACAGCGGACCTGACAGTGAATCAGCATGTGTCTTTTGGTGCGAACGCCTTTCTCACTTCTAATCGCGCAACGCGAATCACCGGGGGGCAGGACCCGGCCGCCCTCGCTCCGCAAGGCATCATGGTCAATACGATCGTCGACGGGAAGGTGACGGGTGCGATCACGAATATTGGTGTTGTGGCCGACTCACGACTCACCAATTCCACCGCCGTTACCTTCGGCGAAAATGCCAGTGTTCACAGCGGCGGTGACCTTCGTATCGCGGCGGAGACGGGCTCTCCAATCGTGAAAAGTGATGGCGCCGTTGATTACTGGAATCCTCGGGCGTTAGCCGAGGGTTTCCTGAACTTGTTCGGGGCGGGAATCGAGTCGCGGCAGCGATCGACCGAGCAGCCTCAGACAACCACCATGTCCCGAGTCGATCTCGGTGCCGGCGGTAGCTTCGTTGCAGGGAGCGAGAGCGACGTCGTGCTCACCATCCCGGCAGGCTTTGTGGAAGGCAGTCTTTCAGGCAGCCCGGCTGTCAACCTCGGCTTACCGGTGACCGCCACAATCGATGACAGCTTCGATCCACATGCATTCATCGACGAAGGCTTTTCCGACGATGCCGCGACGATTTTGAAGTCACAAGTGCCGGCCGATGGTAAGGCATTGAGAATCTCACCACTTGCTGCTGCGGGTGGGTCACTTGTGATCAGCGGCGACACGCTTACTGGCTCAGCGGCACTCGTCGCCAACGACGCCCAGATCACTGTTACCAACGAGAGTAGCAACCACCTCGTCTTCGACACGATCGTGATCCCGAACAGGTCATCCGGCACAATCGTGATTCAAGATCAGGCAGGCAACACGACTGCGACACCGTCAGGCTGGAGCCGCACCGAAGACACCGCCGGCACGTCGATTACGATTGAGCAGAACGCCGGCCCAATCAGCGACTCCGGCCAGGGGCCCGCAATGTTCCTCACTGAGAGGGTTTCCAACACGGGTGGTGCCGTTACGATCACCAATGCCAGCGGGTCGCTCGGTGTCCTCGACACCGTGAGTACCGCGGACCTCAATGTGGATGTGCACGGAGTGGCAGTGTTTTCAGTCAAGGGTGCCTCTCATGCTGGCGGCCCACCACCAGAGCAGGTAACCGTCGGCAGCCTGACGCCGCCTGAAGCGTTAGCGCTCTGGCAAAACAACGGCAGTTCGGCCGATGGCTTTACTCGTACGTTTGCAGCCACTCTCTCACCTACGACATCCACGGCAATCAACGCCCGACAGGTCGCAATTGTGGCCGACACAATTAACGTCAACGGCGATATGATCGTGGGGGCGACTCTCACACCAGATCAGTCACTGGTGGTTCCCGCCGTTCTGCAAGCGGAGCTTGAGGGTTACCAAAACGACTTCATCGCTGGCCGTGAGACAGCCCCCCTTTACCGCATTCCAGTTGAAAAACTTGAGACCACAGTTAGTGACAATACGCTGCTGGGCGTGACCTTTAACGCCCAGACTGGCCAACTGCTCGTCGATGAGGCAGACCTCGCCTCCGGCACACGGCTCACACTCATCGGCAAAATAATCAACACAAGCGACGATGCCGGCGCTATTCAGGTCAACACCGGCGGCGGTGGCGTAACGATCGACAACCAGACGTCATTCCCACTGGTCACTCGGGCGATTTCCACCCCTGGTACCGGCAACTCAACAACCGTGCGGATCGTGGACACGCTCCGCCCCGAAGCAAGCCGTCAGACGATCTATCGTGAACTCGATGGGGACCTGCTCGTCTACGTCGGTTCAGCGACAGCCGATCTACTCGCCGGCGAGCCGACTGACCGACTGACCGGCGTAACGACATCGACGTACGATTCTACGGCTGATGCCCGCTGGGAATGGACACGGCAGGCCATCGTAGGGCAAAGCAACCAGAGCGAATGGCGGTATGGCGATGCCGCGAGCTTCGATCACATCGAGAGCGACACGAATGCAGGCCGCGTGATAATCCAAACAGGTGAACCTTTTCAACAGTTGGTTCGCGTTTCTGCAGGCGAGTTGCCTGATCAGTCGGCGGTCACGCTGACGGAGTCGGTGCGGGCCGATTTCCCAATCAGTCTCGCGTTCACCGGGTCGGCGCTGAGTGGTGTTCAGATTTCTTCGCAGGGGTCCGTGCTGCTCGGCGACGCAATCGTATCGACGAGCGTGCTTGTTTCGTCTGACGGCACGATTGACGCCACCTCTTCATTCGACCAGATCACGGCCGACACCGTCACGCTCCAGGCATCCGCCGGTATCGGCCGTCTCGACGCGCCGCTACACGTGACCGCTAGCAAGCTTTCAGCACAGACGGACACAGGTGACGTCGCACTGGTGATCAATCGTGAAACTCCCACTCACGCCATCACCATCGGCACGATCGAAACCTCTTCAGGCGGAGCGGTGTCGATCACAACTGGCGGCGACATCCTCGCAGCGTCTTCCGATCCATTGAACACGATCGACGCCACGATTGTTGCTGGCACGATGATGCTCAGCTCACAGCAGGGCAGCATTGGCACGGCAACGACGCCGATCCGGTCACACGTATCGCCCCTAACCGGAGCCACCACCTCCTTCCGGCTTGATGCTACGGCCGCCGAGAGTGTTTTCGTGTCACATCTTGCTGGTGATTTGCTTGTAGGCACTGTCACCGCCGCGGCTGGTGATGTCTCGCTTGAGGCTGTGGGCAGCCTCTACAACGCTCACACATGGACGGTGAACCCAAGTCGGCAGGCAGAGATCGATCAGAATCTCGATGAGCTCGGCATGCTCGACACCGTGGCGGCAGTCGCCAAAGCCGTGGAGAACCTTCAAACGAGCGTAAGGTCACAGTACATGCGGTACTGGGGTCTTCGAAATGATGGTGTCGTATTTAACGGCCGACTGCAGTTGCGAGCTGAGGCTTACGACACCTGGGCAACCAGCGCGGCGACAGTACTTGGCCTGCCAGAAGGTACGGCCCCCACATCGCAGCAGGTGCTCGATCATGCCGCGAACCTTTTTGATGCCGCAGAGGACTTCTTTGCTCGCACCGTCGGTGGTAATTGGGCGTCAATGGCTCCGTTCACCACGTTTGATGGCAACTGGGTCTACACGCCGACTCAGGTGCAAGTTGATCAATTGAAAGCCGACCTCGGTCTCGATGCGATCTCACTACTGGGTTCGATAGGCACGGACATCGGTGAGGCAATGCGGCCATGGGACCCGGCGGTTCGCGTAGGTGGTGCGGTGAACGTAACGGGAGCGACAGTCACGCTCGTGTCGCAGGCCGGCACCGTAGGCCGAACCGCCGAACCAGTAACGATCTTGGCCGATGACATCCTTGAAGATCGGCTCACGGATGCTCAGCTATTTGAGCTCCAACTCGCTGGCCAACGCGGTGATGCCGTACCGGTGACTGACGGCTTCCAGCTTAATGCTCTACGGCCACTGGTGACGGCGGCGTCTCATCGTGTTGATGCCAGCGGGCCCGCTGGCGTGGCGGTCGCCCAATCTACTGGCACACTCCCAATCGGTTCGATCACGGCGTCACAGGGCACGGTCGACCTCGCCGCTGATGGCGACATTGTAAATGCCGATGGCGGCACAGGCATCACAACGAAATCGCTCATTGGTTCGCCTTCAACAGCTATTGCGACGGCCACACTCTTCTCGCGATCTGGTTCAATCGGTACGGCCGACTCACCAGTCGCAGTGACTGGCGGCGTAGTGACTGCGGGTGTGCTTACTCATGCCGGTGAGACACACATTGACTCAGCCCATCCAATCCTCGTCGAAGACCCGCCCAAGCCGCAACCCAGTCAACCGGGCGAGCCGCAGGTGCCGAGCCAGCAAAGTATCGATCGCCTTGACCTGCGATCGACAGACATCACGACCTTCGCGCTCGGCGGCACAACGCCCGGCGATGGCGCAGGTAAGCACGACCAGATGGTCGTCACCAACAACGTTGTGCTTGACGGCGTAATTGCGGTGCAACTCTCACCCGATTACGTGCCGCAGGCCGGTGAACGCTTCACGATCATGACGTACCAAAGCGTCGTCGGACGGTTCGTATCCGGCAGCGGCCTCTTCGGCCTTGCCGATGATGTCTGGTTTGAGATTGAGCAGACGGGCGACGCCACTACCGCTGGGGCGATCACGCTCGTCACCCGTGAGTTTTTGCCAGGCACAAATGCGGCCTTGAATATCGCCGAGACACTCAATGCAGACGTGACAAGCACCCGCAGCCAGATTGGGCTGTTCCTCAACCACAATTACTTCGGCATCGACGTCCAGGTGACATTCTCTGGTGGGTTCACATATGGTGAATTCACGACCGATGGCACCGTCACGCTTCGCTACGCTTCCGATCCTGACCGAGCCGACTTCTACGAAGCCTCGGTCATTGGTACTGCAACCGTTGGCTCTACATTTGATCTGGCCGGCGAGTTTCTCATATCTATCGGAGTGGGGAACGGTTCGCCCCCAAGCCTCGCCCTCATGGCCGAGGACATCGATCTCGACGTCGAGGTTGGCGGCGAAACACTCAGAACAAACAACGGTCGGATCGGCCTGCTTGTCAGCGAGGCTGGAGTGGCGTTCGAGGCATCGACCGGCCTGTATGCGAACCTGTCAAGCGACGTTACGCTCTCCGCTGATGAAATCTTTGTCAGCTACAACGGCACGGAAGCCGACTACACGGGTGTCATGTGGGCTCTCGGTGATGTCTCCTATACCTTCGGCGACCTGGCCGCCGACACGTTTTCCATCGGTGTAAGTCGTGGAGAGATCATCGCTGGGAATTTCTTCCAAGCAAACGGCAGTTTCGCAATCGAGGGTCGGTCACAGCCGGTCACCTTGGCTGACGGCTCAACAGTGACTGCTGACGTGCTTACTATCGGCGGTGAAGAACTGAGCGTATTCGCCGGCACTCGAGTCGGCACAGTCGAGGCAACGGGCGTCAGTGTTGAGAATGTTGCCTTCGCCGTCGCCCTTGTGAGCGAACCGGGTGAAAACAGCCGTCGCTGGCTCACTGCCGAAGGCACGGGACAGTCGGCAAGCGTCGTCGGCATCACCGGCGTGACCGGCACCCTGACCGACATGGCGATGTCGCTCAACCTCACCGCCGACGATGGAAGCCTGATCGACTACGCGGCTGAGAAAACAATACTCACAGTCGCAACGGGCGCAACAGGTGTCACGCTTTCGGCAGATGGCTCCGCTGGCCGAATCATTCGTGCAAGTGGCACCGGTGTTCTTGATGTCGAGGGATCGCTTGCAGTCAGTGGCACCGTTGGCGTCAGCCTCGATGGTTCAAGCGTTGTGTTGGTTGGCACAGACATCGATGCCGAGTTTGGTTCCGCCGACGCCGAAAACTTTTTCCATGTCGAGAACGCGTCGTTCGGCTTGCTCTCAACAGACAGCGAGACTGCATTCGAACTCACGGGCGGCCTATCGGCTTCAATCGCAGGATTTGCGAGCGTCTCAGCCGACCGAGTGGTCGCCCAGTACACCTCCGCCAACACCACGATCGTGCAAGGCCGAACGCTCGACACTGGAACGGCAGACTACTCCTTCGCAAGCGATATTGCGAAAGACACAGTCTCGTTTGCCGTCGAAGGTTTTTCTGGTGAGGTCGCCGACTTCGTCACGCTCAGAGGCGACGTCGGCTTCCGCAGCGACGATGCCGGCTTCGTGGCCGTTGGCCGTGCCATGACGGCTACGCTCGACGGTGGCAGTGTCGCAAGCCTGTCGGCGACCGACGGCGACTTCGGCCTGCGGATGGCTGCTGGTGAAACCGCCCTCGAACTCTCGGCCAAGAACTTTCAGTTCCAGGTTGCGAACCTGCCCGAAGCCACCGCTGACACCGTCTTCTTCCGCTACACATCTTCTGGCAGCGAGGTTCAAGAGAATGAAACACTCGCGGTCGCAGACGTGTCATACATTTTCTCCGAGGCGATCGCAGCAAACACGGTCGCCTTCTCGTTCACCGGCTTTGAAACAGCACTCTCCGACGTGCTGACACTCTCTGGCGACCTTGGCTTCGCAAAGTCAGGCGACGACCTGGTCGCCCTCGGCGTTGATATCAATGTCATTTTAGCCGCAGGATCGGTGGCGGTTTCAGCGACGGACGGCACGTTCGGCCTCATCACGAATGACTCGGGGCTCGCATTCGAGTTGCAGGGTGGTTTTAGTGCATCGATCGGCAGCTTGCTTGACGGATCGGCAGATCGCACAGTCGTGCAGTATGCGTCGAGTGGCGTGTCGATCACGAGTGGCCTCCGGCTGGCGATCGGCGCGGCTGAATACACTTTCGAAGATGACATCGCGGCCGATACATTTGCCTTCTCGGTTGAGGGCTATTCGGCCAACGTCGCAGGATTCACCCCGATCTCTGGTGACCTCGGCTTTACTGTCATTGGAGACGATCTCATTGCAGTCGGCGAAGATGTTTCTGTTGGCTCTGTCGACGGGACCTTCGGTGGCCTCCAGGTCGAAGACGCGACGTTCGGTCTTGTCGCCAATGATTCAGGCACAGCCTTTGAACTCAATGAGGGAAGCCTTCAACTGCAGTTAGCTGATCTGGTGAACGCACAGGCCGGATCAACCTTCGTTCAGTTCTCAACGGACGGCATGACACTGGACCCCGGGTTTACGGTTACTGCTGGGGGCCTCACCCACACCTTCATCAGCGGTATGGCACCAGCAACAAGAGTATTTGCGGCCACCGATTTCACCGCTTCGGTCACCGACTTTGTGACCCTTTCCGGAGACGTAGGCTTTACCTTCACAGACGATTCACTTGTTGCCATTGGCGAGAACGTCACTGCCACACTTACCGCTGGCGATATGGCGAGTCTTTCAGTGACTGGTCGTTTTGGACTACGGTCGAAGGACGATGCAGTCGCAATCGAGCTCAATGGCACCAACCTTGCAGCCAATGTTGCCCAACTGGCAAACGTCTCGGCGGAACAAGTCTTTGTGCAGTATACCTCCTCAAACACCTCGGTCAGTGAAGGGGAAACGCTGCAACTGGGTGAAGCGACGTACACATTCACTGAAGCGATCACGCCCGGCACCGTGGCCTTCGACGTCAAAGGCCTTTCATCTGATCTCTTCGGTCTGGTCGCGGTCAACGGTGACATCGGCTTCACCTACCGTCCAGTCGAGCAACTCATCGCCGCCTACGGCACAGATTTCTCAGCCGCATTTACAATCGGTCACGATATTGAGGCAAGCATCAGCGATGCCACGTTCGATGTCCGAGTCGGCAGCCAGTTTCTGTTCGATGTCCAGGGTGAGGCTCGCCTCAAGATATTTGACCTCATCGACAACACCTATCAGGTCCGTGTGCGGCCTGACTACACCACACTTACGCTCGACGACGGCAGTGAGATCGACGCCGCAGTGCTCTCCTTCGCGGCGGTTCTCCCCGACCTTTTCTTCGGTGCAAATGGTGGTCCCGACGGCCAAGCAGAAGACCGTATGGGCGTCACACTCGAAGACGCAACGTTTGGCTTTGCCTTGGCAACTGAGCTCGAGGCAAACCGGTCCTGGGTGGCAGCTAAGGCTGGGTCATCACTTGCTGGCTTTGTTGGTATCGACGCCTTTACAGCCTCGGTTGCTGATGCGGCTGTCGTGGTGAACACCACCACCGTGAGTGGCGACGATGGCCGGTCGGTTGACTGGTCAAAGAGCCCTCTCACACTCACGCCAGTGTTGTTTGGCAACGCGACAGCGGCCAAGCCGGTCGCCTTCAACATGCAAGGAAGCACGCGTGCCGCCGTGGGTACAATCGACGCTAACCTTCTCGGGCTCGCCGACCTCGGGGGTAGGTTCTCTTTTGAGTCATCTCAGCGAGATGTCACGCTCACTGACGGCACAACCGTAGACGTCGACGCCCTCATGATTGGCATCAGCGACGCTTCTGCATTCCTTGGCGTCACGCCTACCACCGGTAGCCGTATGGGGATTGCTGCGACTGATACGAATCTCGCCTATGGACTATTCCATGAACGTTCACCGGCCGCCGGTGAGACGGCTCGACAATGGTCGCTAATTGATGCCG
>JAAERN010000037.1 GCA_024230295.1 Planctomycetota bacterium | reverse complement strand
TGCTCCGGGCATGACGCTCTTTAAGGTGCCACTATTCGCCTGGTCGATTTTCGTGACCGCATGGCTCATTCTTCTCGCCCTGCCCGTACTCGCTGGCGCGATCACCATGTTGCTGACTGACCGGAATTTCGGCACGACGTTCTTTGATCCCGCAGGCGGAGGCGACCCGGTTCTCTACCAGCACATCCTGTGGTTCTTCGGCCATCCAGAAGTATACATCGTGATCCTGCCGGCCTTCGGCATCGTCAGCCACGTCATCGCGACCTTCTCCAAGAAACCAGTCTTCGGCTACTTGCCGATGGTTTGGGCGATGATCGCGATTGGGGCGTTGGGCTTCGTCGTGTGGGCGCACCACATGTATACAGTTGGCATGTCGCTGACCCAGCAGTCTTATTTCATGCTGGCTACGATGGTGATTGCCGTACCGACAGGTGTGAAGATCTTCTCGTGGATTGCAACGATGTGGGGCGGCTCAATCAGCTTCAAGACCCCAATGCTCTTTGCCGTCGGGTTCTTGTTCCTGTTCACCGTTGGCGGCGTGACCGGCATCGTACTGTCGCAGGCAGCTGTCGACCGGGCGTACCATGATACCTACTATGTTGT
>JAAERN010000036.1 GCA_024230295.1 Planctomycetota bacterium | reverse complement strand
TTTCGCCTCACCACCGGCGGCATCCGGCTTATTGGCAATGGGCTGCCAATAGGGGGGGCTTATTGACAATCCGTTGCCAATAGAGTTATTTGGACGTTCGGACTAACAACGACCCCGAGGTCCGCTATTAATAATTGCGGACCGCGGACTCCGCGATCGTTAATAGGTCTCGGATCGAGGACTCCGCTATCCGCGATAGGTCGATGGCGCTCCGCCATTGTCCGCCATTGTCCACAATGCATCCACAATCCGATGAAACGTCTATAGAACACTGGACATCGTCGCGAGTCTGTTCGATAGTAGATGCATGCCGGACCACGCTGGAACGGCCCACAATGGAAGGAACCACCCGATGAAAGCAACGAAGACCGAAGACCGATCCGGAGAATTTGGGGCATGTTGGTCATTCCCGAATGGCGTGAGCGTTGAACAGCATCTAGACGGTATCGACATCGGAATCGGGCAAGCCTGCTACCGCTACGTCGTCGACCACTACGTCGTCAATCTCCCGGATCCCGAGAATTCTGATCCCGATCCGGTCTTCGAGGTGTCGGTCTACGGTTCGTGGCGAGCAGCACAGAATGCCGCTTTCGCGTACGCCCGATCAATTTGATACGCTCATCCCGCGCGGTCACGCTGGCCGCGCTTCACCTGAAACGGAAGGAATCACAATGGACAAAATGCGACACACCGAATCGGTCATGAAGGACATGCTGCGTCTTCGCAAGGCCTTGGATCGCTTGGACACTCGAATCCGGAAACAGCCTGAACTCATGGCTTCGGACTACATGAACGAATTGGCCTACGAAGTGTCCGGAGCGGCGGCATCGGTGACGGAAGCCGTTCACGATCGAACTGGCCATCACAACTATTGACCCCGCGCGGTCACGCTGGCCGCGCTTCACAACGGAAGGAACTAAACATGAATCGATCAACGCTTGAGGCTTCCCTGATCGTTCTTCGCGAATCCGCAAAAAGCGCGAACTCGCGTGTTCATCTCTACGATATCCGATCCGCAATCGCCGACATCGAAGACATAATGCGATCCCAAGACGATTCAACCGATATCAAAACCCTAGAACTCGAAGAAAACTGATACGCTCAATCCGCGCGGTCACGCTGGCCGCGCTTCACAATAGAAGGAACCATCATGATTCAATGCATCTATCATCTCTCGGTTGAAGAGATCGCGAACGATCACGCCTGCGAGCCAGGCGAGACCGACCATCCCTACTACGATTCCGATGGAGACCCCAGCCCAGGCTGGTACGTCGATCTCGGCTCGCCTGGATGTCTTGCGGATGCTGTTCGCGGTCCGTTCGAGAATGCTTCCGAAGCATGGGACGAGGCTACCGATTACGGAACGGATCACAACGCGAACGAATCCGAGCATGTGAGCATGTGTCGGGATGGGGAGCGCCGGATGGTCTGGGAGACCGACCATATTCTGATGCGATTCGACCCCAAATATGACGATGATCGTGTTCCGTACTTCGTTCCGTTGAGTCAGAACACGATCGATGGTCTACGCATCCTCGACGACTGGGGATACTCATTCGTTGACGTTCCCGAATGGCAATACCCGAACGACTTAGGTGGGAAGATGGTGTGGGACACTGCCGTACCCGAAGCCGATGAGGACCAATTGCGATCGATCCGCGATGGTGTGGCTAGTGGCTCGTGGATGCCGTGTGTCGAGTACGCGAAAGCGATTGAGATCCTGGCGCATGTGGTGAATCTCGATACCTACTTCGAGGATGCCGATATCAGCATCAGCGAGATCGTGGAGGGCTCGACGAGCCTCCATGGTATGGCCTGCAAAATTGCGTCAAGGCTGGCCGAGTCCGTAGCGGATGCGATCCTGATGGATGCCGATTCCATGCTCCATCAGAAGGAAGACCGGAAGGATGTACTCTCATGAC
>JAAERN010000035.1 GCA_024230295.1 Planctomycetota bacterium | reverse complement strand
CTCATGCGGGCGGTGCACAAACTTCCGATGAAGTGTCGGATCATCCGACGCGATGAAGCAGGTGAGGACTAATGGCAGTGGGTATAGCAGCAGGCGAGCTGCGCAACCTGACGCAAGAAGAGCTTGTGACCAAGCTCCGCGAGTCGAAGGAAGAACTCTTCAACCTTCGATTCCAGGGTGCTACTGGTCAGTTGGAGAGTCACGGCCGTCTTCGCGCCGTCCGCAAGGACATCGCTCGCATCTACACGATTATGCGGGAACGGGAACTCGGAATCACTCCCATGCTTGAGATGTCAGACGATGCCGGTGACGGCGAGGAGGGTGCCGCATGAGCGCCACGCAAACGCAAGCCCGGGGCTACCGCAAGGTCCGCGAAGGCCTCGTCGTGAGCGACAAGATGAACAAGACCGTTGTCGTTGCCGTCGAGGATCGCTTCAAGCACCCGCTGTACGGCAAAGTCGTTCGTCGCACCAGCAAGTTGAAGGCGCACGACGAGCAGAACTCCGCGGGTGTGGGAGACCGCGTCCTGCTCATGGAGACGCGACCGATGTCGGCCACGAAGCGGTGGCGCGTGGTCGAGGTTTTGGAGAAGGCCAAGTAGACAGGCCGGCCGCAAACAGCAGTCGGAGGGGTTCCGCCAGGCTCGAACAGAGAACCGGCAGACGATCAGGAGAGAAGCAGTGATCCAGCAAGAGTCGCGATTGCGAGTCGCCGATAACACCGGTGCCAAGGAGATCTTGTGCATCCGGGT
>JAAERN010000034.1 GCA_024230295.1 Planctomycetota bacterium | reverse complement strand
CGATACCGTCGTCGGGTTCATCAAAGACGATCCGCTTTGGCTCGACTGGAGTACCAGTGCTTACCGGGCGCTGCGTAGGCGCAGCGGCCTCGCCGGGCGATGGGCGCACCGAGACAGTCTCACTTTCCGGCAGTCGGACTGCGGTGTCACTTTCGGACCTTGCTTTGGGGAGTCCACCATCGAAGCCAGCGGCGATAACTGTCACGCGGGTCTCGTCACCGAGCGTGTCATCAATGACCGCACCGAAGATAATGTTGGCCTCCGGGTGAGCAGCCTCAGAAACTAGTCTGGCCGCCTCGTTGATCTCGAAGAGACCGAGGTCGCTGCCGCCCGCGATTGACATGAGCACACCGTGCGCACCATCAATACTTGCCTCTAGCAATGGGCTGTTGATGGCCGATTCGGCCGCTGAAATAGCTCGATCTTCACCTCGCGATGAGCCAATACCCATCAAGGCCGATCCCGCTCCTTGCATGACACTCTTCACATCGGCGAAGTCGAGGTTGATCAGCCCGGGAGTTGTAATGAGGTCGGTGATACCTGAAACACCTTGTAGAAGTACGTGGTCCGCTTGTCGGAAGGCATCGATCACGCTGATCTGACGATCGGTTAGCGACAGGAGTCTGTCGTTCGGAATGACGATCAGGGTATCGACCTCGCCGCGCAATGATTCGATACCTGCTTCGGCCTGGGTGCTGCGACGACGACCCTCGAAACCGAATGGCCGGGTAACGACACCAATCGTCAGCGCACCAATGCTCCGGGCGATCTGGGCAACGACCGGCGCGCCACCGGTTCCGGTGCCGCCTCCTTCACCAGCCGTGACAAAGACCATATCTGCGCCTTTGAGAACCTCTTCGATCTCATCGGAGTGGTCCTCCGCAGCCTGCCGGCCAACATCCGGGTTTGCCCCAGCACCGAGACCACGAGTCAGATCGCGGCCAATATCCAACTTCACGTCGGCGTCGCTCATCAGCAGTGCCTGCGCGTCAGTATTGATCGCGATGAATTCAACGCCCTTGAGGCCGTATTCGATCAT
>JAAERN010000033.1 GCA_024230295.1 Planctomycetota bacterium | reverse complement strand
TCCGCCAGCGTTGAATCAGTGCACAATGACCTTGTCTTTATCGCTCCGCCATGGGCCCTCTGAACCGACCGATGCGCTCACTTGCCAACGGTCTAGGCATGGCTTGGTGGGCCAGGGTTCAGACCCATGGCCCAGATGTCACCTACTGGTTCGGTCCTTTCGTGCGCCGCTCCACCCTGGAGCAGGAGCTCCCGGCTTTTCTGAGTGATGTGTCCTCGGAATCGCCCGCTTCACTCGATCATTCATTGGTGCGCTGTCGTCGTTCCGAACCGTTCACGATCGAATCCCAGGGCTGAGTTGGCCCGATACGAATGCATCTGACTGATAGCGTCTCAGCTGCACGCAAATCCTGACCATGGCGATCGCCGAATGGCGTCAGCAACTGGCAAACGGGGAGGTGTCCGCGAGGGAACTCACCGACCATCACCTGGCCAGGATTGATGCGGTCGACCCCGACGTGCATGCCTTTCTTGAAGTCACAGCAGATCGTGCTCGTGCCGATGCCGATCGCATTGATGAAGCTCGTCGTGCCGGCGAGGATCTGCCGCCACTGGCTGGGATCCCTCTTGGCATCAAGGACAATCTCTGCACCAGGGGCGTGCGCACCACCTGCTCCAGTCGAATGCTCGAGCAGTTCGTGCCTCCCTATGAATCCACGGTGACCGACCGGCTGTGGGCCTCCGGAGCGGTTCTTCTGGGCAAGACGAACCTGGACGAATTCGCCATGGGCGGCTCAACCGAAACGTCCGC
>JAAERN010000032.1 GCA_024230295.1 Planctomycetota bacterium | reverse complement strand
TCAGGCGCAGGCTTCGGCGCGGGTGGCGGCGGAGGCGTCACTGGTTCAGGCGCAGGCTTCGGCGCGGGTGGCGGCGGAGGCGTCACTGGTTCAGGCGCAGGCTTCGGCGCTGGTGGCGGCGGAGGCGGCACTGGTTCAGGCGCAGGCTTCGGCGCTGGTGGCGGCGGAGGCGGCACTGGTTCAGGCGCGGATTCCGCCGCAAGCCCAGCGGAAGCAACAAGAATCCGAGAGCCCTGATCTTCACGGTAGGCGGCATAAGGATCGTCGCCATAATTCCATCGAACTGGCTCCGCCGCGGCTACAAGTTGTTTGCGATCCGGCGCCCATGCAAGCGCGCCAAGTTCCCTGCCAAACGTCACGATGGCGGCATCCGGCTGCGCATCGCCGTCGGCTTGCCGCATGAAACTCCAGTAGTCATGGTCACCGGTGAGGGCAAGAAGCCAGACACACCCCCGCTGCTCCGGCGGCTTGACTCGCCGCAGATCCGCCGGCACATCCGCATTCGCAGGATCGGTCAGTCCCAATCGAGCGGCAGAGTCCCAGACCCGTGCCATCTGCTCACGATCAAGCCTCCGAATCATTGGCGGAACGGTATTTGGGCCGAGTCCACGCCGAGCCTCATATCGAAGCGTGCCATCTGGCTCCAGCATGAGCCGACTTGTACGGCGATCCGCGCGACCACCCTCCGGCCGCGAGAGAATTGTGAGATCCACGGAGAAGTCGTCCGGGACGACTCCAAATGGATCCACCCTGCGGGGGGCCGAGGAACAGGCGGTAAGTAAGGCCACCAGAAGAATCGATACGTGCCGACATCGCATGCCCCTAAGTGTACGCCCTGCCCGGCAAGCGATGTGGTCCATGCCCGGCGGCCTGTGCGGATACGCTACTGCTCATGGACACCTCGGTCGCCTGGATCAACGACTATCTAGACCACCCCGCCGACGCTGACGAGCAGGCGGAACTGCTCACCCACGCGGGGTTTCCGTTGGAGGGCCGTGAGGATCTAGACGGCGACATTCGCCAGGACTTTGAGATGACGTCCAATCGAGGCGACTGTACTTGCCACGTCGGCCTTGCGCGAGAGGTTGCCGCACTCACCGAGAGAACGCTCCTGATCCCCGCCGAAACCCCACCAACTTCTGGTCCCACGGCCGAGACATTCGCCACAATCGTTAATGAAGTACCGGACTCATGTCCTCACTACACCGGACGAGTCATCACCGGGATTTCAGTCGCCCCGTCCAATGAGCACATCACGTCACGGCTCACAGCCCGCGGCGACATCCCCCGATCCAACGTCGTTGACGCAACCAATTTCGTGCTCTTTGAACTTGGACAACCGACGCACGTCTTCGACCTCGACACGCTTGAAGGCGGCACAATCATCATCCGCATGGCTCGGAAAGGCGAGAAGTTCTTGCCCATCGGTGAGGGCGCCGAAGAGATCGAACTCGATGGCTCCGAACTCGTCATTGCCGATGCCGAGAAGCCGGTCGCGCTGGCCGGTGTCAAGGGAGGCGCGTTGACCGCCGTCACCGATGCCACAAAGAACATCCTGATCGAAGCGGCAACCTTTGATCCGGTCATGGTCCGCCACACAAGTCGACTGCACAACATTTCAAGTGACTCATCATTCCGCTTTGAACGCGGAGTATCCGCTGGTCAGGTCGACGCTGCTGCTGAACGATTGTGCAACGTCATTCTTGAAACCGCAGGCGGAACGCTTGCCCCCGGCGTGCTCGCCAGCGGCGCTGAGATGCCAGAACGCATTGTCGCAACCATGCGGACCGATCGATGTCGCAGCACACTCGGGCTCCCCATCGACGACGAAACGCAGATGACGATGCTCGATGGGCTCGGTTTCGAACCGACCATCAAAGAGGGAATCATCACCGCGACCGTTCCCTGGCATCGCGGTGACATCCATCGCGAAATCGACCTGATCGAAGAAGTCATGCGAATGCACGGCTTCGCAGATGTGCCCTTCGAGCGATTCCTATCGATCGAACCAGTCAGCGACCCCGCCGACCATCTCGCTCGCGAGGCAATGACCAAAGCACTCGTAGCCGACGGATTCGTCGAGTCCGTAACACACTCACTCGTTTCTGAATCCGACGCGGCCGCGTTTGTTCCCAAGGGAGGTTCGGCGCGGCGGGTCATCGAAGCCCGGGCAGCCGGCGAACCGATGCTGCGACCATCAGTGATTCCAAGTCTCCTGCGAGTTCGCGCGCGAAACGCCGATCGTGGCGTACATTCACTTCGCCTCTTTGAACTTGGAAGCGTGTTTCACTCCGATTCGGCCGGAGCCCACCACGAATCGATTGAACTCGGCATCCTTATGGATGTCGAGGACGACACCGGCGGCATTCGTGCGATCCGAGGAGTCGTTGACCACGTTGCCGGAGCACTGGCAGCCGACAATGCAACAGTCGAGCCTTGCGATGATCTGTCGTGGTTGGCCCCCGCGGGACGAGTTTCCGTTGGCGGAAACAGCATTGGATACGTCGGCATGCTCACCGCAGCCATCGCCAAGTCATTTGGTCTTGACCAGTCGTGCATGGCCGCCATCCTGCAACCGGGCGATTTGATGAATCAGGAGCCAGCCGAACACCAGATCACACGGCTTCCAGATCACCCTGCGATCGAGCGAGACCTTTCCGTCATTGTGGCCGATTCGGTGACATGGGCGGCCCTCATGAAGACCGTTGGAGACGCATCGATGCCACTCCATGAATCGACGGGCTACGTCACAACCTACAGAGGCAAAGGGATCAATGCCGGACACAAATCCGTCACCATGCGGCTTTGCTTCCGCGCACCTGACCGGACGATGACTCGCGACGAGGTTGAAGGGCCGATCGCCGGCCTGGTCGCCTCGCTGCAGTCACAAGTCGGTGCCGAGGTTCGATCCTGATGAAAGGGATGCAGGCACTCACAGTTGAGTCGCTTCTGACCCAATTGGGAGATCGCACCCCTGTTCCCGGAGGCGGCGCTGCCGCCGGGATGACGGCGGCAATTGGTCTTGCCACGGCGCGGATGGTGCTCGCCTACTCGGTTGGCCGCAAGAACCTCGCTGAGTTCGAAGCGTCGAACACTGCTGCGTTGGCAGAACTGGAAGCCTGGCGCGATGAAGCCGTAGCGCTCGCGGAATCAGATGCCGCAGCATTCCAAGTACTCGCCGCCCTGTGGAAACTGCCCGAAGACGACCCGCACCGTGTTGCCGAATGGCATGGGGCCGTTCTCGCGGCGATCGCACCACCGCTAGCGACATGCCGCGTGTGCCGATCGGCGTGCGAATTGCTCGCCACTCTGCCCGAGCGAACCAATCCCATGCTCGCCAGTGATCTCGCTGTGGCAGGAATCCTCCTGCACGCCGCCTGCGCCTCGGCGGCTTGGAATGTTCGCATCAACCTTCCGAGCCTCGATGATGAAGACGAACGAGCCAGACTCGCAGGCGAAGCAGCCGATGACGTTGAGTTCTGCCGACTGCGCACAGCCGAAATTGAGACCGCCTGCGACAACTGAGCCTACTGTTCGACGCTGATCGCGACTGTCTCACCCGCTTCGGTCGATTGGATATGAAGGCGGTTTCGCCGCAGCGCCGACCAGTCTTCCACCTGCAAATCGGGCGACGCCTCCGTATCGTGAACCGCCAGCAGGTCGTATCCATTATCCCGCTGCGCGGGCGTGAAACCGGCGTCTCGGATGAGGTGGCACAGCACCGGCTCACTGAGGCAATACGTCGTACCTGCAGCGCTCACGACGTTCTCTTCCATCATCACCGAGCCCATGTCGCTTGCGCCAAAGGACAGTGCAAGTTGGCCGACATGTGGTCCCATCGTGACCCACGATGCGCCGATTGAGTAGATATTGTCGAGCATGAGGCG
Organism: Planctomycetota bacterium; assembly: GCA_024230295.1. Taxonomy (GTDB): domain Bacteria; phylum Planctomycetota; class Phycisphaerae; order Phycisphaerales; family SM1A02; genus UBA12567. Next base: position 69,669 of record JAAERN010000032.1, on the reverse strand, counting down.
GCTGATCGCCTGCGTTCGCAGATACTCACTCGCGCCGGCAAGTCGCACTCGTCGTCCGAATTCGGCGTGATCGGCTTTCGTTCCGGTTCCATCCAGCGTCGCAACGATATCTCCAGGAAAGGCACCGTCCGCGTCCGGGTTCCATTCTTGGACCCGGCCCAGTGGCGTATTCTCTCGCTGGAAGGGCCATGAAATGAATGCCATGTAGCGACCGCCACCAGCCTCGCCGAAGTCGGCGAGCGAACGATCCTGCCATTGCCGGACGAGATCCATGTGGTGGATGCGATCGGCAATGCCCTCGATATGACCAAACATCATCGTTGCAGATGTGTTCATGCCGAGTTCATGCGCCACGTGCATCACCGTGAGCCAGACTTCTGCATCACACTTGCCCATGCCGATCTTCTGCCGAACAGCAGGCGCGAAAATCTCGCCCCCGCCGCCTGGAATCGACTCGAGTCCCGCAGCCTGCAGCCGCGAGAGCACCCACTTGACCTTCGCGCGAAAGTCGCTCCCTGGAGGATCGAAGAAGTTGACGAACTCGACGACCTCGGGCGGACTAAAGGCGTGGATGTGCACGTTGGGATGCGACGACTTGATTTCTCCGAGAAGATCTTCATACCAAGCCAGCGGCAACTCGGGATTCATCCCTCCCTGCATGAGAATCTGCGTACCGCCGATAGCCTCAAGCTCTTCGATCTTCGTACAAATCTCATCGCTTCCAAGCGTGTAGGCATCATCGGCACCAAGATCTCGACGAAAGGCGCAGAAAGTGCATTTGGCCGTACACACGTTGGTGTAATTGATATTTCGGTCGATGACGTATGTGCGAATGTGATCGCCGTGCAATGTGCGGCAACGGGCATCAGCCCATCGGCCAAGTTCCGCAAGCGGCATCTCTTGATACAGACGCATGCACTGGGCAGCAGTCAGCCGCAGATGACCCGCAGCGACATCAGTCAACACGGATGGATCACACGGATCAGCTTCGGGGCGTCGTTGAATGCTCATGGCCCGCCATGATAAAGGACACCGCCAATACTTCCGAAGCGCCTCGTGTCCCTAAATAGAAGGGTTTTCAGGGTTTCGCCGCGAGGCCCCAGTGCGTGCTACCCTGTGGCTCCACCAGGAGGAGTTAGTAAGTTCATGTCCGATCAGTCGATGCTCTCAGGCGCAGGTCCTCTCACCAGCGAATCGCTTCCCATCACCGGACAGGTATGGCTCAACGGCGAACTCTTGCCTATTGAAGAGGCATCCGTCTGCATCCTCGACCACGGACTCCTCTATGGCGATGGCTGCTTCGAGGGCATTCGCGTCTATGACGGACGCATCTTCAAGCTTCGAACACACCTTGAGCGGATGCATCAGTCCGCCAAATTGCTGTATCTGGATCCACCCTATTCACTGGACGAGATCGAGCAGGCAGTTCGCGAAACTGTCGCGGCCAATGACATCAGTGACGGCTATATCCGCTTGGTCTATACCCGAGGAATCGGCACACTTGGGCTCAACCCATTTACGTGCGGCACGCCGCAGGCTTTCATCATCGCGGCGACTATCAGCCTGTATCCCGAATCGATGTACGTCGAGGGCATGCCGATCATCGTCGCGAGCCGACCCCGTGTCCCGATTGCATGCCTTGATCCACGAATCAAGAGCCTCAATTACCTCAACAACATTCTGGCGAAGGTTGAAGCGATCCGCGAGGGTGTTCTTGAAGCCCTGATGATCAACTGCAGCGGCGAAGTCTCGGAGTGCACCGGCGACAACATCTTCCTGATCAAGGATGGGCGCATTATGACGCCGCACACCGAAGCAGGAATTCTTCATGGAATCACCCGACAGTTCGTCATCGACGAAATCGCCCCGGCCCTCGGATACGAAGTCGAGGAGCGGCGAATTGAACTCGATGAAGTGCTTGCGGCTGATGAAATGTTCCTGACCGGAACAGCAGCTGAGATCATCGGCGTTAGCCGCGTCGGGAAAACTGTGATCGGGTCAGGCCAGGTCGGGGCGGAGACTACGCGGCTGAACGAGGAATTCCGTCGCCGGGTCCACCACGACGCTCCCGAAGATTGAGCGTCAGAACGGGGCGACGATCGAAATTCACGGGCGGTCCGGAGGGAGATCAATCGTATACTCCAGCGGGCGGACCCCGGATGCCGATGACTCGGTAGGCGGCGATCGCCTCTGACGACACACATGACTGATTCCTCCACTCGACGGACATTTCTTGGTGGCACCCTGCTGGTGCTCGGTGGCTGCGCAACCAGTTCGAACACACGGCTGACTCGGGTGCCAGGGCCTATCTGGGAGTCTCCCGCGACGCCTGAAACGCCCGGCCCCTCCCCCCTGCCAAGCGGCAGCATCGCAGGCGTCCTGCCTCGCCGAAACTGGGCCAAGGGCACCCCGATTCCGACCCGAATGGACCGAATGACTCCGATTCACCGGATCACGATCCATCACGATGGCATGTCGCCCTTCACCGAGACGTCGCTGGCAGCCGCGAGCAGCCGCCTTGAATCGATCCGGCGGGCGCATCTGCGACGCCGACCACAGCCGTTCGGAGACATTGGCTATCACTTCGCGATCGATCCGGCGGGCCGCGTCTGGGGAGGTCGCCCGATCAGTTGGCAGGGCGCGCATGTGCGGGCGCAGAATCAGGGCAATCTGGGAATCGTCGTGCTCGGAAACTATGACTTGCAAGGCGTCAATGAAGCCCAAAAGCGGGCCATTCTCCGGTTCCTTGACGAGCAGATGCGGACCTATCGGATCGCCAGATCCAAGGTAGCGACGCATCAGGAAATGGCCTCCACCGCGTGCCCTGGAAAGAGCCTTCAGCGGTTCATGGTGACGGCCCGCCGCGGCCCTTTGGCGTAGCCCCGAAACCCGGTTTCGCCGGGCATCACAGGGCCCCGTGAACGTATAATGCGCGTTCACCAATGGCAGAAGTCAGCAATCAGCAGCAAGGTGCGGCCGAGGCCGCGACCGAGTACACCTCGGAGTCGATTCAGGTCCTCGAAGGGCTTGAAGCCGTCCGCAAACGTCCCGGCATGTACGTGGGCGGGACTGGTCTCAGCGCGCTGCACCATCTTGTCTATGAGGCCGTCGACAACTCGATCGACGAGGTCATGGTCGGCCACGCAAGCATCGTCACAGTGCGAGTCGGCGTCGATGGATCCTGCACGGTGAGTGATGACGGTCGCGGCATGCCGATCGACGCGATGAAGAGCGACAACCCGACGATCGATGGCCGCCCAGCGGTTGAAGTCATCATGACCGAACTGCACGCTGGCGGTAAGTTCGATAGCAACGCCTACAAGGTGTCGGGCGGCCTGCACGGCGTTGGCGTCAAGTGCGTCAACGCACTTTCGGAATGGACCGAAGTAGAGATTGTTAAAGATGGCATCGTTCACTCGATTTCGTTCGAGCGGGGCGAAGTCGCCAAACCGCTGCATGAAGTCGGCCCCGCGAGCGCCGTCGATGGTCGATCATCCGGAACCACGGTGTCGTTCAGGCCAGACCCGGAGATCTTTGTCGACACAGTCTTCCGCTGGGACACACTTGAACATCGCCTCCGCGAACTGGCCTACCTCAATACCGGCGTCACGATTCGCCTCGTTGACGAGCGTGTGGACAGTTCGGGACGGCTTCGCGAAGAAGTATTCCACTATGAGGACGGCATCGCGGGCTACGTCGCCTATATCAACGAGTCTCGTTCGGCCGCCAGTCCCATCATCCGAATCGTCCGCGAGGACGTCGAGACGGGCCTCTCGCTCGATATGGCGATTCAATACACCGACTCGACTACCGAGACCCTGCTTGCCTTCGGCAACAACATCGTCAATCCGGACGGAGGGACGCATGTTTCCGGATTCCGGACCTCGCTCACACGAACGATCAATGGATATGCCAAGAAAAACAACCTCATCAAGAACCTCACGCCCACCGGCGATGATCTTCGTGAGGGGCTGACCACCGTCCTTTCGGTCAAGATTCCGGATCCACAGTTCAACAACCAGACGAAGGAAAAACTCCTCAATCCCGAGGTCGAAGCCTTCGTAGGTCGAGCCATTCATGATGCGCTCGGTCGATGGCTCGAAGAGCATCCGGCGGACGCCAAGAAAATGTGCAACCGAGCCATCCTCGCTGCGGAAGCACGAGAGGCCGCTCGAAAGGCCCGCGAACTCATCAAGCGAAAAGGCGCGCTTGAGTCTGGGGGAATGCCATCGAAACTCGCAGACTGCGTCACCAACGATGTCGATCGCTCGGAATTGTTCATCGTCGAAGGTGACTCTGCCGGTGGTTCGGCCAAGGGTGGACGGGACCACGACACGCAGGCCATTCTGCCGCTCAAGGGCAAGATCCTCAACGTCGAAAAGGCGAGGCTTGACAAGGTGCTGGGATTCGAAGAAATCCGCATCCTCATTCAAGCTTTGCAATGCGGCATTGGCGAAGACTTCGATATTTCGAAGCTGCGCTACGGTCGCATCATCATCATGACCGACGCCGACGTTGACGGATCGCACATCCGCACGCTTCTGCTGACATTCTTCTTCCGGCAGATGACCGAACTTGTCCGTCAGGGCAAGATCTACATCGCGCAGCCACCGCTCTATCAGATCAGCCGTGGCAAGAAGGTGGTCTATGTTCTGGACGAATCGGAAATGACTTCGCATCTCGTCGATATGGCCCTTTCGCACAGCGAATTTGTCGTCCGAGGAGATGACACCAAAACGGAACTGCACCGAATTGCGGGCGACGATCTAACTCGCCTAGTCAGCCGCTTGAGCCGACTTGTGGAACTCGTCAGTATCTCGACGCGGCGTGGCATCAAATTCGAGGAACTGCTGGACGCCCGTGAGAGTGATCCAAAGGGCGAAGGACGACTCCCTCGCTTCCGAATCACGTGGACTGCAGGCGATCGACTGTGTTGGGATGAGATTGAAGCCAGGGCATTCGTGGAGGCCAAGTCTCTTGTTCTGGACGATGTGATCGGCATGAATGGTGTCGATCGAAGCACAATCGCTTCGCTGCGTGAGCTCCACGAGAACGCCGAAATCGAACGGATCGCATCGGAGATCGCGCAGTTCGATCTGAGGCTTGAAGACTGGAACACGCTTCAAGAAGAAACCGTAACGGGCGACATGCTCGCAACGCGGCACGCATGGGTCGTTGACGCCGGAACGGACAAGGCCCGCACAGTTGAGGTTGCCAACCTTCCGGGGATCCTCGAGTCACTGCGAGGTATCGGCCGGAGCAACATCGAAGTAAAGCGATTCAAGGGCCTCGGTGAAATGAACCCTGAGGAACTCTGGGATACCACGATGGATCCGGAGCAACGCACGATGCTGAAGGTCACCCTCGATGCTGCCAGCGAAGCCGACCGTCTCTTCAGCATTCTCATGGGCGAAGACGTGCAGCAACGGCGTACCTATATCGAGGACCACGCTCTAGAAGTCCGAAATCTCGACGTGTAGTGCGTCGACAGCTCAAGCGACTTACTTTGAATCTTCCGGCGTCTTTGGGAAGAATCGCCTCTCGGGAAACTTCGGCATCAAAGTCTTCAGTTGCTCAACGCAATATCCGTCCCACGGAAGTGGCACAAGTCGATTGAGCGCCGCGATAGCGGCATCGGGCCCCATACCACTCGTCTGCGAGATTGCGTCAACAACGGGTTTCGCGGATGCATCGCGCCAATCCTTTGGGGCGTAGAGCCCTGCCGAAACCATGGCCGAATTGAGCACCGAGGCAGACCATACTTTCCATATACGCACCTCGGCCTCCGGCATAACGCGTCCTGCCGAATCCCAGAATCGTTGATCCCAGGTGACACCCACGGGAACTCCAGCTCGATCAAGCACGACCTGCGTCGTCTTGAATCGCCCTGCGCCGACAAACATTGCCTGCACTTCAATATCAACTCGCTCGGACGAGAGGCCGCTAGGAAGACCGTCGTACCAATCTCTTACATCGACCAGCAACTGGTTGCCACAATTTCGCGCCCAGCGAACGATGCCCTCACGCGTGTCCGGCATGTCGCTGTGGCCGCAAGCAGCAAGAACAAGAAAGGTGGCTGCTATGAATCGCGTCATACACTGGCTCCCACAAGCGGATCCACGACACCCGCCTCAGCGAATCCCTCGGCTCGAAGCAGACACGACTCACACGAACCACACGGCTGGCCAGAGTCACTTGGATCGTAACAACTGCTGGTCATCGAATAATCGACGCCCATGTCAATACCGCACTGAATGATTTCCGCCTTGGTCATATTGATCAGTGGCGTCATGATTGACAGCGGCACGCCCTCGACGCCGCACTTGGTTGCGAGCCTCGCCATGGTTTGGAACGCCGAAATGAACTCAGGTCGGCAGTCGGGGTATCCGCTGAAGTCGATCGCATTGGCTCCAATGTAGATGTCCGCAGCCCCGGCGATTTCAGCCACAGCCAATGCCATTGAAAGAAAGACTGTATTCCTCGCAGGCACATAGGTGTCCGGAATTGTCGATCCGATCACCTCGATCGACTCAGGTCGCGGGATTTCACCACCTCCCGTCAGAGCCGAGCCCGCGAGCAGCGAGGCATCGAGTGGAATGACTCGATGGTCGCTCACGCCCTGATTCCGGCAGATCGACGCCGCACACGAGAGTTCGTGGGAGTGCCGTTGCCCATACTCGAAGGTCAGGGCAATCATGGAGGGATGATCACGGGCTGCCAAGGCGAGCACGGTGGCAGAATCCAATCCTCCTGAGACAAGTACGACCGCTGGCGTGGACTTCATCCCATAGAGATTACCTGAACCAACAGCACTGCCTCGCTGAGATATCCTGCCATTCCCATGTCCCTTGAGCGAGATCCATACGAAGTACTCGGCATTCCCCGTACAGCCACGGATGATGAAATCCGCACGGCCTACCGCAAACTTGCGCGAACACACCATCCAGACGTCAGCACCGAGGCGGATGCTGACAAGAAGTTCGCTGAGGTCCAAGAGGCCTACGAAGTCCTCTCAGATACTGAGAAGCGAGCCGCATACGACCGGTTCGGCCGCGTCGGGGGGCCCGGGGCTTCGACGGGTGCCGGGGGGGTTGGTGGCGGATGGGGAGGCCAGCAGGTCGATCCATCCGAGTTCAGTGACATCTTCGAGCAAATGTTCGGCGGAGGCGCAGCCCCTGGAGGGTTCGGCCAACAGGGCCGCGGGACGAGCCGCCCTGCCCCACGGCGTGGAATAGATCAGACCAGAACGATCACCGTCACATTTCGAACGGCCGCGCTGGGTGGAACCGAACATGTTGATTTGGATGACGGCACAAAGTTCGATGTGCAGATTCCAGCAGGAATCGATGACGGTGCGAAACTTCGCCTCCGAGGCCGCGGCGGTGCCGGATCCGCTGGAGGCGATCGTGGAGATTTGATTGTCACTATTCATGTGGGCGGCCACCCCTACTTCACACGTCAGGGGGCCGACCTTCTGGTCGATATCCCAATCACCATCGCAGAAGCTGCGATCGGAACGAGTGTGAACGTATCACTCATGAAAGGCTCGGTGACCGTTCGAATTCCTCCTGGCAGTTCGTCAGGCACTCGTCTGCGAATTCGCGGACAGGGAATTACGCGGCCAAATGGCGACCCGGGTGACCTCTACGCCGTCGTTCAAATTGTCGCGCCGAGCGACGTATCGGATGATGTCCGCACACATCTCGAAGCAATTCAATCGGCGCTCCCCGACCCGAGGCTCGATACGCCGGGCGTTGAGACGGCTCCAGCAAGAACCGATCCCTGATGGCTGACGAACGACAAGTACGACTTCCCAAAGATCCCTCGGACTACACGATGAGTCTTGGCGATCATCTTGAGGAACTTCGCCGACGCGTCATTGCAGCGATTATTGTGCCGCTGCCGCTCTCGATTCTGATCTTCTTCGCTGCGCACATTCTGATCGAATGGCTGCTTCTTCCCTTGCAGCGCGTTCAACTTGCGTGGGGCTTTCCGCCGGAAGTGCAGGTTCTGAGCCCCCCCGAGTTCTTGATGCTCGAATTGAAACTCAGCGTCGTACTGGCACTGGTGCTGTCACTGCCCTGGCTACTTTGGCAAGCATGGCTCTTCGTCGGACCGGGGCTGTATCCCCGCGAACGCCGATTTGTATATCTGCTGCTTCCAGGAAGCGGCATCCTGACACTTGTCGGTATCGCCGTCATGTACTTTGTCATGCTTCCGTTGATGCTGCAGGTGCTCATGCTCATCACGCGCGGCGTCGACGTGCCGCCGCAACTGATTCCTGCCGCGACCGGGGCCGACTCGGCGCTGGTCATACCAATTCTTGAGAAGCCTCCCGAAACTGCGGTGCCCGGTCAATTCTGGGTAAGTGCCGATGGGACGACGCTGCGCATTGCCGTACAGTCGGATGCACCGGATCACGTTCAAATTCTTCAGACTCCACTGCAGGGCCGAAGTGCTGTCACGCAAGTGTTTCAACTCTCGTCCTACGTGAACTTCGTATTGGCCCTGCTGCTGGGCGTGTCATTGGCCTTCCAACTTCCGCTGGTACTTTTGCTCGGAGGCTGGCTGGGACTACTCAATGCGCCGATGCTGCGCGGTAAGCGAAAGTGGGCGTTCCTTGTCTGCGCCATGGTCTCGGCAATTACCACACCGGCCGACGCATTCTCGATGCTTCTCATGCTCGTTCCGCTGTATGCCCTGTATGAGTTTGGGATTGTGTTGGTTGCAACACTTCCGGTCGATCGAATCGTCGGAAAACAGCAGCGTGATGGGGACGAAGCGGCATGACGGATGCCTCCGGGCTCGATGTCAGGATGATGCAACGGGCCATCGAACTCGCGGAGGAAGCCGCTGAACGTGGCGATATCCCCGTTGGTGCCGTCATCTACCGGGGCGATGAAATCCTGGGCGAGGGCGCCAACCGTCGCGAAATCGACAACGATCCGACCGCGCACGCCGAAGTCGTCGCCATGCGAGCCGCGGGCGCGCGGCTTGGAATGTGGAGACTGCATGAGTGTGCCATGGCAGTCACCCTCGAGCCCTGCCCTATGTGCGCAGGAGCAATGGTGAACGCTCGGCTGAACCGCGTTGTCTGGGGCGCCGACGACGCCAAGGCCGGCGCCTGCCGTTCACTCTACGAGATCCATGCAGACCCAAGGCTGAACCACCGCCTCGAGGGAACGGGTGGCGTGCTTGCCGACGAATGTGCCGAACTACTTCGTCGATTCTTCAAGTCGCGGCGGAGCCCATGAGTTCATCAATCACAGCCGTGGCATAGCAGCCCTTCGCCAGCTCGAAGCCAACTTCGACATACGCGCCATGGTCATCGAATCCCGACTCGCACCGAGGCGCGCCGACCGGCACCAGCAATGGCCGCCGGTTACCTCGCGGCATACCGCGCTCCTCAAGAAGGCCCACGGACTGCCCACATCGGTGTAATGCTTCGACCTCTGCCTCATCCACCACTCCGGATGCTCGCCGCATGCGGCGTCCCCACAGTGGTCCGGTCGGCACATCGACCGGCCCGGCTGCGTCGACCTCGCCCAGAAATCGTTCATGGCTCCACGAGATATCGCCTTCGCTGATCTGCGAGATCGTCCCATTTGCAACGCGATGATCAAGCACATCGTTGAAAATGGCGGACTGCCATGCATCGGTCCAGATCCGGCTGACAGCGCGTCGCACGTCCAGCACGACCGCCTCGGGCGTAGCACCTTGGGCGAGCCGTTCGAGAGCCCGGCGCTCCGCCTGCCAGGACGGTGGCCAAGCTGCGGCTGCCTCATCCAGTTCGCCTCGTTCGAAGTGAACTCGGCGACGCTCCTCCGCTTCCGGCCAGGGCGGTCCGTCTGTTCCGAGCCAGCACCGAAGAAGTCCGCTCCAGTCCTTCTGGAGCAAGCAGCCGCCAAGCACATGATTGGCGCCGCGGTATCCAAACCGCTGCGACATGAACCTATTCGGCAAGCCGGTATTTGCCAAAGTGTTGAGCTTCCGGAAGATCCTCGGCGCAGCTGTGGGGTCGAGGTTGCGGATTCGGATTATGAATCTATTCCCGGTCAGCTGCCCGAGGCGAAGGCCTCGGGCATGGCGTGCGGAATGCACCACTCGCAGATCTTCTGAGTCGAGCGAAGAGCTGCGGTCCTCCTTGGCCTTCACCGTGATCCACTGAAGGGTCACCGCTTGGCGGTCCTTCATACCAGCCCAACCAACCGCTGACTGCGGAACACCAAACCCCCGCGCCACACGGCGAACCATGTTTCGGTGATCGAGTCCACGACGCTGAATCCACATCGCGATGTGGCCTCCGTCACCGGATGGCTCAAACCGCGTCAACTCCTCGACGAGAAAGTCTTCAGGCCGCTCGCGAATGGATGGCTCTGGAGTGCCTGTCAAGACCACTCCTGTCCCCCCTCGAACGGATGTTGTTCGTCATCTTCATCGTCTTCGTGCGGCACATCAAGATCCGGTAGCGACCCATCCTGCTCGATCACTTCGAGGACAGACTCACTGACGAAGATCGGTACATCGGCACCAACGGCAAGCGCGATGGCATCGGAAGGCCGGGCGTCCACCTGAATCTCCTCGCCCCGCTGCTCAAAGCACAGCATGGCGTAGAAGGTGCCCTCGCTGAGATCGTGAATCACCACGCGACTCAGCCGTGCCCCCAGAGAGACAATGACCGAGGAGAGAAGCTCGTGTGTGAGCGGCCGAGGAAGCGGAATTCCTTTGATCCGCCGCTCAATGGCGAAGGCTTCAGAGATACCGATGACAATCGGAAACCGGCGATCGCCGTCTATTTCCGAGAGCTCAATGAGCTGCGCATCACTCATCTCACCGATAAGGATTCGAGAGAGCGTCATCTGAACATCCATGTGGCCAAACCCTCCGCATGCGGATTCTACGACCTCCGAAGGAGGACCGCAGGAAGGCATGGTGGAGTACAATAGTCGGCTTCATCCGGTGCCTGATATCAGCGTCGGACACATCCTTTTGTCGCCAGGAGTTCTCATGAGCAATCGCAAGTACATGTTCACATCTGAGTCTGTCTCGATGGGGCATCCCGACAAGATGGCCGATCAGATTTCAGACGCCATCCTCGACGCCATGCTGAAGGTAGATCCAAACTCTCGCGTCGCATGCGAGACGATGGTCACCACAGGTTTGGCGGTCATTGCTGGCGAAGTGACATGCGATGGCTACGTGGATATTCCCAAGGTCGTTCGAGACACTGCTCGCCGCATCGGCTACACCGATGCTCGCATGGGCTTCGACGCCGACTCATGCGCCGTCATGGTAACGCTCGACAAGCAGTCCCCCGATATCGCGCAAGGCGTCAACACTGGTGCCGGACTGCACGAAGAGCAGGGTGCCGGAGATCAGGGGCTCATGTTTGGATTTGCGTGCAATGAAACCGAGTCCCTCATGCCGCTTCCAATTGATCTGAGTCACCAACTCGTCGCGCGGCATGCCGAAGTGCGACGCAGCGGTGGCATTCCACATCTGCGTCCGGATGCCAAATCGCAAGTCACAGTTCAGTACAACGGCCTGACGCCCGAGTCAGTCGAAACCGTCGTACTCAGTACACAGCATGGACCCGAGTGGAGCAATGACCATGACGGCCTGGCATCCGCAGTCAACGAACTCATCGTCAAGCCGGTGCTCGGCTCTTGGTGGCACAATGACATCAACGTCCTCGTCAACCCGACTGGCAAGTTTGAAGTTGGTGGCCCGCTTGGAGATTGCGGACTGACCGGCCGCAATATCATTGTCGATACATACGGCGGGCGCGGCCGGCACGGCGGTGGCGCCTTCTCTGGCAAGGACCCAAGCAAAGTTGATCGAAGTGCCGCGTATATGGCTCGCTACATTGCGAAGAACGTTGTAGCGGCCGGATTGGCCGAGGCGTGTGAGGTGCAACTCTCTTATGCCATCGGGGTCGCCAAGCCCACATCGATCCACGTGGACTGCCAAGGCACCGCGACGGTTCCCGAGAGCACCATCGCCGACGCCATTGCCGAGACATTCTCGTTGACGCCAGCTGGAATCATCAAGTCACTCGACCTTCTCAGGCCGATCTACGGGACTACGGCCGCCCATGGCCACTTTGGTCGGAAGCCTGACGAAGGCGAGCCCGGCACATTCACGTGGGAACGCACGGACAAGGTGGAGGCGCTACAAAAAGCAGTCGCTGCCCATTCTGCCGGTGTCTGAGTCAAAGACGACCTCGACCCGCGGCGCTGGGGTCAGCCCTGCCCGCGCTGTAGCGATGCCACACCTTGAAACCAAGGCGGGGCGCTTTCCTGATCTCTTCCCCAATCCCATCGATGTCAGCGAGCTCAGCCCGCGAGATGCCGGATTGGCAACAGCGATTGATCGGGAAGTCACGGCGCGATGGTTGACCCTGCAGACCATCATCGAACCGATGCTCAGCAGGTCATGGGACTCACAGCACCCTGCGATTGTTGCATCGCTGCTCGCAGGAGCCGCCCAACTGCTCTTGCTCGATCGCATTCCAGATCACGCCGCCGTGAGTGAATCGGTGCAGTGGTGCCGATCGACCCCCGCAGGCCGAGCATCCGGCGTCGTCAATGCCGTGCTCCGCCGGATCATACGATTACGAGGCGAGCGGATCGATCAGGCCGATCCGGATCAACCAAACCATCTCATTCGCTCCGATGGATCCGGGTGGACGCTCAACGAACCGGTCTTTGGAACTGATCCCGCCGCGCGTCGCGCCTCTCAGACCGGATGTGGGCTGCCCCTGCTCAAACGAATGATCGAGATCCACGGCGAGCAGGAGGCCTTTCGCCTCGCGCTCCATGCAATGGCCCAGCCGCCGATCATCCTGCACGGCGCCGGACCCCACGAAGCTCTGCTTCCGCATGACCGACCGGGGTTTCATGTGTTGGCCCCGGGCACTTCCCCTCTTGCCATCCTCCAGGAATTCCCCAACGCCATTGTGCAGGACCCGACTGCCGCTGCTTCGTGCGCAGCAACCTCGGCATTGGCACCGCAACTCATCCTCGATGCGTGCGCGGGACGAGGGACCAAGACTCGCCAACTCGCGGCCATGCATCCGGACGCCAGAATCATCGCCTCGGATACGCAGGCAGCCAGAATGCGAGATCTCCACGAACTCGCTGGCGAGCATCCATCCATCGAAGCGGTCGAGTCGCGGGATTTGGGCCGGTTTGCTGGCACCGCCGACCTGCTTGTACTGGACGTCCCCTGCACAAACTCAGGCGTTCTGGCACGCCGCGTCGAAGCCCGCCACCGACAGAATGCGGCAACTCGCCAAAAGCTTGTTGACGTGCAGCGGCAGATCGCAGCAGACACCTTGGCGCTTCTCAGTCCGGGCGGCACGCTTCTGTGGACGACCTGCAGCATCGACCCCGATGAGAATCAGCGGCAAGTGGAGTGGCTCACACAGTGGCACGCCCTCGAAGTCGCCCAAGCCCATGCAGAATCCGGGCAAGGTGGCCCTGGGGATTCACCATCCCAGTGGTGCGATGGCGGATTCCATGCCTTGCTCCGGAAGCCGAGAATCGCTCACGGCTGATGCCCGGTCGAGCCCAATCCTCGCTACCATTCCTCGCTTCGCCTGTCCCGGCCCATGCCAGACAGACGGCTCGCGGAGCCTCAGCCATGCAGATCGAAACACTCATTTCTCCGGATGTCATTCGGGTGCCACTTCGTGCCGAAGACAGGCTCTCGGCCATCCGGGAACTCATCGAACTGCTTGGGGCGCAAGGTGTCGTTTCCGACACTGAGAGCGCCATCGAGACGACGTGGACGCGTGAACAGGAACGGACGACCGGCATTGGTGAGGGCCTCGCGGTACCACACGGTCGCTGCCGGTACGTCGACCACCTGGTACTGGCCATCGGCCGACCGGCGACTCCCATCGACTTCCAATCCTTCGATCAGAAGCCGGTGCAACTTGTCGTACTTGTACTCTCGCCACCAGAGGACACCGCATCTCACATTCAAGTGCTCGGTGGTATCAGCCGGCTGCTCAGTGATCGCCTCACCAGAGAGGCGGCCTATTCAGCAAAGTCGGCCGAGGAACTGACCGCAGTACTTCATGGCGCGATCTGAGGCCCACGTACGGCGCGGGCTCTTCGAAACGCCTCAAACTCAGCTGCCAGATCCGCCTGCGCCTCCTCGGGCATGATTGAACTTGCTCGAGTGGCTTCGGTAGCGGCAGCGTCGGCCTCTTGAATATTTCCCAACTGCAACTGAACCCTTGCCAACGTAATCCACCCAAGTGCATCATCAGGCGTAGCAGCGACATAACGCTTGAGTTGAATCACGGCAGCATGGAATTTGCCTGATCGGATCGCAGCCAGCGCCGCGTATTTCCATGTATCGGGACCTCTCGAAAAACGGCTTGCAGCCATGAGATCACTCTGGGACAACGCCCACTGTATTGCCATTGTTCGCAGGCGTGACCACTCGATGTGATCCACCAGCGTATCGTCAAGCCAGTTGGCGACTTCCCGCGGTCGTTCGATCGCAAGTTCCAGTGTGAACTGTTCGATCGCCACATCCTGATTGGGCTTGGAAAGTTTGTGGATCAACCGGATCAACTCTCTGGATTGTTCCAACTCGCCGAGTTGAGCATGAAGACGAGCAGCGGCAAGTAGATTGTTGGGATCATCGCCCAGCCCAATCCCACCGCGAGTCATTGACCCAGCCAGCCGATACCAGTCGATCGCCTCTCTCGCGCGGGCCTGATCCTCTCCGGACAGCTGTGCCTCCCCAGGTCGAACTTGAAAATCGATTCGTTGGCGTATGCCTGTTGCAAGCCAATTTGCTCGGCCCCCGATGATCTGTGAAGCCGCTGCTTGCAGTGTGGCAAGGAGCAGGACGGCACTGAAAGCGATGAACCACGCCCCGCGAGAAGTCATGCGCCCGTGCTTTTTGAGGACGCTGCGACGAAATGATGTGTTCTGGTCACGAAGGAGCCGCCATAACTTCCAGCACACCCAAGTCATGATCGATGCGGCACCGAGCGAGAGAAGCATGGGCACAATTCCGTATGCGCCCCGCCACGCCAGAAAGAATGCAAACATCAGGATGGCCAAAGTGATCTCACCAGCCCAGGTAAGATCCCATCGCCTCGTAGGCTTTTGACCGCCCTCTCGGAGTCGCACGCCAATCGCTGGCGCCCCCCACCTCATTGATAGCGCGTCGTTCGGACATGCTTCGATGCAATCCGTTGTTCTCATACACCCTATGTCGATGATCTGGCCGTAGGCAGCCACCTGCTCATGAACCCGAACATTCGACGTGCATACCGCCGTGCACTTCGCACACCCTTCACATGAGTCATCTACGTGAATGCGGCGAAATGCCAAACGGTCAAGCGGCGCAAAGAAGCCACCGTACGGGCAGGCATAGGTGCAAAACCCCTTGGCACCAAGCACATAAACCGTAACGAAGCCGCACAAGAAGAGGAACACGACCGCGACACCGACTCCCGGCATCGATGCCCAGAGGTCACGCGTCAGGATTTCCAATCTGAAGCCGGGCCAATGGAGATCGGGGCGCGTCCATTTGGCGATGATGAGCCGATAGGCAATCGGCCAGACGAACATGTAGAGGGCAAGCATGAGCGGTGCAAGCATCAGCAGGCGACTGCGAAATAGCCTTGGCCGAAGCCCGCCCAGACTCATCAGTCTCAGACACCAGTCCTGCAGCAGCACAACGTGGCAACCCCAGCCACAAAACCAACGCCCAAGGACAGCCGTTGACAGAAGAGCCACCGCAAAAAAGATCGCGCCAGCGTTGATGATTCCTTCGGACACAGTTTCGATCGACTCGGACGGCTCGACAGGAGAAAGCGTCTTCCACCCGTACGGAATACCGATCCACCACACGAGAATGTGCAGCACCATCGCTGCTTGCACTGCGATCAGCACCCAGAGTCGCAACTTCCAGCGGCGTCCCCAGCCAATCTCGCGGGGCTCGTCATTCGGAAGAACCCGCAAGTCAACACCGACAGATTTCTTGTGTGCAGACGCCATACACAGCAGGGTATCGAGTGCTCCATGGTCTGAGCCAATTGACAAAGAGTTCAGAGCCATGGGTCCGCCTTCCGCGGGCCCATGGCGGTCTACTGTCTACTGCCTACTGCCTACTGCGCTCCGCGTTCTACCGCTCAACGCAACGCCCCCTCAGCCAACTGATTCCCGCCAACTCCGCCGAAACGTAGAGCGTTCAGCACTCGGCAACGATGACTCTTCCACAGCGAGCCGCAGCTTGCCCAGCGCCTTGTTCTGTATCTGCCGCACGCGTTCCTTCGTCAGACCGATCATTTTGCCGACCTGCGCCAATGTTCGCGGCCGCTCGTGCCGCAGACCGGCCGCCTCGCCGGGGCCGATGCGGAAGCGATGGTGGATCACTTCTCGCTCGACCTCGGTGAGGTCGGCCTGATTCTGCAGCACAAACTGCTTGACCTCGTCGGCACTGTCACGCAGTTCTTCACGACGGCGGTCCTCGGGGTAGTTCGATCGCTCGAACTCCGGGTCATAGGATGCGCCGAAACGTTGGCGGTATCGGAGATGCTTGCTGCCGTGGCGGGAGAATCCCTTGAGAATGGCCCGGCAGGCGTAGGTGGAGAACTTGAAGCCGCGGCCCACGTCGAACTTGTCGATGCTCCGCATAAGCGCCATGTTGCCTTCGCTAATGAGATCGGAGAAGTCCATGTCACCGAGACGAATTCGCTTGGACATGGCGAGCACGAGCGCCAAGTTTGCTTCCGCAATTCGGTGCCGCAAGTGCTGTGCAATTCGGTACCAAAGCAGCAGTTCTTCTCGCTGTCTGGGGCCGGGACGTTTCGCCTTGACTCGATCCTGCATCCGGCGAATGCGGAATCTGGCATAGTTGTATTGAAGGAATATCACGCGTTCTTCAGCAGCCGTCAGCACGATCGAGTCACGCCGCCTGGGCTGCTTGGAGGTCGTCCCGATGGGGTCCATGAGCGGCCTGTACCAAGCCACGTCGGCCCGCCGAACCTCGGGAGCCTCGTCAAAGATCCGTCGCTCGGCCCCCACTCGTCGGAACTCGTCCGACTCGACATACTCGATCGGAATTGCGAGGATTTCATCCAGAAGCGCCTTCTCAGAAGCCGCTGGCGTATTCGCGCGGCTACCGGGGAGATTCTCCGAACCATTATTAGCTGTGATACGTTCTTCCATGAAAGAGGTCCTCGGGACTCCTAGAAATGCGCCATCCATGCGGTCCCGGCGCAGGAATAGCCCAGAAAAAGCCTGTACGCCGACCATGGCATACGGGTTCGATCCATTAAGAAAGACGATCTTTCGCCTGTCGAGTGCGTGTTTCCCCCGTATTTCCCCTGGTATCGGTCGCCACGGCCTAAACCGACTCGACTGAAAGATCCTGCACCTGAATATGCCTCGACCATTGGCATGCAGCCTCTCCAACGTGGTCATTAGAGGTTGCTTGCATGACATTTCATGCGCGGGTATAGAAACCGCGCGGATGGTCCGGATTGGATGAGTTCAAGGGATCTGAGGTTCTCAGAAACTCACTCGGGATCGCCACCGCTCAGGTCGTAGACCCAGCCCTCGCTCGCACGGCTCCAATCAAGGACCTCGCCATCAGTAAAAAACAGCCCGAGTTCGTGCTGAGCTGCCTCGGGGCTATCGGAGCCATGGATGAGGTTGAAACTGTTGGAGACACCGAAGTCGCCTCGAATCGTTCCGGGCTCAGCGTTGCTGCCAAAGGTCGCGCCCATCATCTTCCGGCAGATCGCGATCGCGCCGACGCCGCGGAGTGCCAGCACCAAGACAGGCGAACTGGTCATGAAGCCGACGAGACCGTCATAGAAGGGCTTGCCCTGATGCGACTCGTAGTGCTTCGCAGCCAAATCGCCCGAGATCTGCATGA
This sequence comes from Planctomycetota bacterium, assembly GCA_024230295.1. Classification (GTDB taxonomy): domain Bacteria; phylum Planctomycetota; class Phycisphaerae; order Phycisphaerales; family SM1A02; genus UBA12567. Next base: position 51,756 of record JAAERN010000032.1, on the reverse strand, counting down.
ACTTGGCCCCGACGACCTGAATGCCCTTGTCCTCGAAACGGCTGATGATGCGGCCCATGAGGCCCCGCTGCACGGCGTCCGGCTTGAGGATGATGAGGGTGGTTTCCATTGGTTGGTTGCTCCTGTGGGAAGCGGGGGATTGTAACGTAGGCGGGCAAACTCGCGCGCTGCCTCGTGCCTCCAAAGGTATGTTGGGACCTGGTCCCCCTGACCTGTCAGCCCTGCTACCGTACGCACCGCTGAGGTCAGATCTCGACACTCAAGGGATGGAGCCCCAGGTGCCCGTGGCAGCCAAGAAGAAGTCCCGAAAAAAAGCCACTGCCGAATCGATGGCTGCCAGCCAGCGAGAGATATCGGTCAGCGAGTTCTTTGCTAAGAACCGCCACCTCCTCGGTTTCGACAACGCCCGCAAGGCAATGCTCACGACGGTCAAAGAAGCTGTCGACAATGCCCTCGACGCGTGCGAAGAAGCTGGCATCCTCCCCGCGCTCAAGATCCACCTGCTGCAACTCGACGAAACTCGATTCAAGATCACCGTGCAGGACAATGGCCCAGGCATCGTCCGCAAGCAGATCGAGAACATCTTCGGCAAACTGCTCTACGGATCGAAATTCCACCGCATGAAGATGAGCCGTGGACAGCAGGGCATCGGCATCTCTGCCGCTGGCATGTACGGCCTCATGACGACAGGCAAGCCGGTCAAGATCATTTCCAAGACCGGCCCTCGGAAGCCTTCGCACGAGGTTGTCCTGAAAATTGACACCTCGAAGAACAAGGCAGAGGTTGTCAGCGACACCGAACATCCCGAAGACGACAAACTCTTCCCCGAAGGCCGTGGCACGATCGTCGCCATCGAACTCGAAGGTAAGTACCAGAAGGGACGCCAAAGCGTCGACGAGTATCTCGAGCAGACAGCCATCGCCAATCCGCACGCGCAGATCACATACATCACACCGAGCAATGAAACGATCGAGTTTCCGCGGGCGATGGACGAACTGCCTGAAGAAGCCAAGGAGATCAAGCCGCACCCCAAGGGCATTGAACTCGGCACGCTCATCCAGATGCTTGAGCGGACCGAGGCGCGCCAGCTCGGCGGCTTCCTCCAGAAGGACTTTTGCCGTGTCGGCCAGCAAAAAGCCAAGCAGCTCGCCGAAGGCGCCGGAATGACCTCGCGAACATGGGTCAAGAACGTCGGCCACGCCGAAGCCGAGAAACTCTATAAGTCGATTCAGGACACACGCATCACTTCGCCGCCAACCGACTGCCTTGTGCCGATCGGTTCCAAGGCCCTTCTCGCGGGCCTGCTCAAGGAAGTAAAGGCTGAGTTCTTCGCGGCAGCCACTCGCCCACCCGCTGTGTACCGAGGCAACCCCTTCCAAATGGAAGTAGCTATCGCCTTCGGCGGCGAACTCAAGACAGAAGAGTCGGCTCGCATTCTGCGATTCGCCAATCGGGTCCCCCTGCTCTATCAGCAGAGCGCTTGCAGTTCCTTCAAGGCCGTCGTCGAAACCGGCTGGAAGAACTACAGCCTGCAGCAGCCTCGTGGCGGGCTCCCGGTCGGGCCGATCGTCATCATGATTCACATGGCGAGCGTGTGGGTGCCGTTCACGAGCGAGTCGAAAGAAGCAGTCGCCGATTACGACGAGATTCGAAAGGAAATGCGGCTCGCGCTTCAGGAGTGCGGGCGCAAACTCGGGATCTATCTTCGCCGCCGGCAGCGGATGAAGAAAGAGTCCGAGCGACGCAGTATCTTTGAGCGCTACATCGGCGAGATTGCCTCGGCCTGCAACGCCATCACCGGCGTTGATGCGAAGAAACTTTACGCGGCGCTCCAGAATCAAGCCGCGAAGAAGACCGCCGAAGCTGACCAGAGGCTCGACGATGAGGGCAAGATTGTCGACGACGGCGGCAGACTTGCCAAGGATTCGGACGTCATCATTGTCGAGGATCTCCAGACCGGCGGGAGTGAGGAATCCAAGAATGATGATCTCTTTGGTGGTGTAACGCTCAAGGGGCGACGCAAGAAGACAAAGAAGAAAGCCACGCGGGCAAAGAAGAAAACGAGACGCTGATGCCCCCCCGAAAGAAGACAACCTCCACAAAGAAGTCCGCCAGCAAGAAAACGGCGAAGAAGAAGGCCGCACCCAAGACCGCCAGCAAGAAGCGTGGCGCTCCGGTGAGCAAGGAACGCGATAAAGTCACAAAGCGAGCCATTGAATTGCTCGCAGACGATGTCGCCCGTGATGGCCTCAAGGGCAAGGAGCCGAACGTCGAGATTCCGCTTCGCACGGTCACCAACATGAAGTGGAACAAGCGGAAGCGCATCCTTGAGATGGGCGACTCGACGCAAACTCGCAGCCTCTTCAACGTCGGCCAGGCACGGAAGTTCATGCAGACACTGCTGTTGGCCAAGGGCAGCCGCGAACTCATCAAAGCCGAGAAAACACTCAGTCTGCGTGGCATGTACTACATGTCGCTGCACACAATCGAAGGGACGAAAGAAAAGACCTTCAACGATCAGGGCGAATCCGACACCGTGCTGGAGGATCTCGAAGTCTCACTTGGTGGACTTCGCGAGGAACTACACGTCTTCGCTAAGAAACGCGGCACCATGGTCGGCAACATCACTGTTGAAGACAACGGCGACGAGATCGACTGCCGGCGCATGGGCACGGGCGGCTATGCCATCCCGAGCATCTGTGAACCAAGCGTCATTCGATTCAAGAAATGCGATGCGAAGTTCGTATTGCATGTCGAGAAGGACACGGTCTGGAGCCGCTTCAACGAAGATCGATTCTGGGAGACGCACAACTGCATCCTCACAGAAGGTTCTGGGCAGCCCCCGCGCGGCGTGCGACGTCTGCTCCACCGACTCAACAAGGAACTCGGCCTTCCAATCTATTGCCTGCTCGACTGCGATCCATGGGGACACTACATCTACAGCGTCATCAAGCAGGGATCGATCAACCTCGCATTCGAGAGTGAGCGAATGGCGATCCCCGACGCAAAGTTCATGGGTATTCGCGCGATGGACTACGACCGCTGTGATCTCTCGTCGGATGTGCGCATTGCCCTCAATGAGCGTGACATTACCCGCGCACGTCAGATCGCCGAGTACCCATGGTTCAAGGACAAGCGGCCTTGGCAGAAGGAAATCAAGACGCTTCTTGCCAACGGCTTCAAGATGGAAGTCGAGTCGCTCATTACCAAGGACATTTCCTACGTCACCGAGGAATACGTCCCGGCACGGCTCAAGGCGAAAGACTTCTTGGACTGACAGGGCCCTAACGCATCAGAAGTGGGCACAACCCTGCTGGCACTCGACCCGCAACTGGCTCCCTAGTACAATCAGCGGGCTTGGCAACGGCTGCCACGCGAGGGAAAGAGGACCTCGTCCCTGATGACGAACACGCCAGACACACCCCAGAGCCACGGCCGCAACGGTGCCGGACAGGATTTCCCCACATCGCCCAGACGCGTGCTCGTGGCCGACGATGAACACCTCGTCGCCGCCGGACTGATCGCTGGACTCAAGGATCTTGGATACGAAGTCATCGGTCCGGCGAGTAATGGGGAGAAGGCAATCGAGATGTGCCGTGCCGAACACCCCGACATGGCGATCCTCGACATTCGAATGCCTGGCCTCGATGGCCTTGCTGCCGGCGAAACGATCTACAACGAACTCGGCATTCCAATCATCATGGTTTCGGCCTACTCGGATCCGGAGTACGTCAACAGTGGCAACCGTATCGGCGTCTTCGGTTACCTGCTCAAGCCGGTCACGCGAGACCAACTTCGCGTTGGATTGGAAGTGTCCTGGGCTCGGTTCCTGCAGCAATCCGAACTATCCGATGAGGTCGACACGCTCCACACCAGACTGGAACACCGCAAAGTCATCGAACAGGCCAAGTGGATCATCGTCAAACGCAAGGGTGTCGAAGAACCTGAAGCCATGCGAATGCTGCAGAAGCAGGCAAGAAACGGCCGGCGGCCGCTTGTAGAAATCGCGCAATCCGTGATCGAGAGCGAGGCCCTGCTCGGCGACTAGACCGCCGCTGGCAAGTCCAATCGGAAGCACGTCCCACGACCGACTTCAGACTCGACGCTCAACCGCCCACCGTGCTCCTCGATGATGCGGCGCGTCGTTGGAAGTCCGAGTCCGGTTCCCCCGGCTCGATCCGACACGTAGGGATGGAAGATTTCCTCTGACCGCCCAATCTCAATTCCTGGACCGGTATCGGTCACCGTGACAACGACCCGATCTCCCTCGGAGGCTGCGCCGATCAGCAGTTCTGAGGCCCCCTCTTGCTGCTTGTCCGATGACATTGCCTGCACCGCGTTGATCATGAGATTGAGCATTGCCTGCTTGAACAGACCCTCATCCACCATGACATCGAGTGGGTGCTCGGGAAGTTGTATCCCAAGAATCACATCCGACTGATCGCACTGCGGGTGATAAAAGTCGCTGAGATCCTCGATAATCGTTCGCAAGTCTCGCCGCTCGGGCGCGAGTCTGACCCGGCCAGCGAACTGGAGGAAGTCGGTGAGAATCCCGGCAAGCCTGTCGACTTCGCGACGAAGTGTTTCCACGCGACGTACCAGACGCTCACGCTCGGCCTGCTCAAGCGGAGCCTGCTGCAGGTCCTCGATCAGCAACTGCGCATTGAGTCCAACCGTAGAGAGTGGGTTCTTGATTTCATGAGCAAGACCCTCTGTCATCGCGCCAAGTTCGGCAAGGCGCTGACTATGCCTCGCTTCACCCTCGGCGTTACGGGCTCGGCGATCGGCGCTCCGAAGCAAAACAAAAACGACCGGTGCCAGCGCAACAACCGTTGCGCCGGCACCGATCAGAAACCAGAAAGCGTCCTGCACGACGCTCGCTCAGGATGCCGTTTCCACGGCGTCCTCATTCTTCTTACCACGGCGACGGCGGCCTCCGCCATCACCCTTATCATCCGAGTCACCTTCGGCCGGCTCAAGCAGCGCCTTGCGGGAAAGCTTGATGCGGCCGGTGTTGTCGACGTTGATGACCTTGACCTTGATCTTGTCACCGATCGAGACGACATCGGACACACTCTTGACGAATCCGTTGTCGAGTTCGGAGATGTGACACATGCCATCGGTGCCGGGGACGAGTTCGATGAAGGCCCCGAAGTCCTTGGTCGAAACGACCGTGCCTTCGTAGACCGTACCGACCTTGATCTCGGCGCCAAGAGCCTCGACTTCGGCCTTGGCGGCATCGCCGGCCTTGCCGTCGGTGGAAGCGATCGTGACAGTACCGTCGTCGTCGACGTCGATCGTCGCGCCCGTCCGCTCTTGAATACCACGAATCATCTTGCCACCAGGTCCGATCAACTTGCCGATCTTCTCTGGGTCGATCATGACCTGCATGATGCGAGGGGCGTACGCACTGAGCTCAGCACGAGGCTCGGGCAGGCAGGCTTCCATCTGCTCGATGATCTCGATGCGGCCAACGCGAGCCTGCTCGAAGGTCTCCTTGATCTCGTCGAACCAGAGTCCGCGAGCCTTGAGGTCGAGCTGGATGCCGGTAATGCCGTTACGCGTACCGCAGACCTTGAAGTCCATGTCACCGAAGAAGTCCTCTTCGCCGAGGATGTCGGTCACACGGACAATCTTGCCGTCGGCATTGCTGAAGCGGCCGACTGAGATGCCCGCGCACGTCGCCTTGATCGGCACGCCTGCGTCCATCATCGCCATGCAGCCACCGCAGACCGATGCCATCGACGAAGAGCCGTTCGACTCGGTGATATCGCTGACAAGCCGGACCGTGTAAGGGAAGTCCTCAACGTCCGGAAGAATCGCCAGGAGTGATCGCTCGGCGAGGGCACCATGGCCGATCTCTCGGCGACCGGGACCCATAATGCGGCGGGCTTCGCCGACGCAGAACGGCGGGAAGTTGTAGTGCAGGTAGAACTTCTTGGCGTACTCGGGCATGAGGCCATCAACGATTTGCTCGTCGCGGCCAGTACCCAAGACGCAAGTCAGAAGACCCTGCGTTTCGCCGCGCTGGAAGAGCGATGAACCGTGCGTTCGCGGGAAGATTCCAGCCTCGATTTCGAGGTCGCGAATCTGCGTGAATGCCCGGCCGTCGGCGCGGGTGCTCTCGTCCACAATCAGTTTGCGGGTCATCTTCTTCTCGAGCGTACGGAAGGCCTCACGGGCCTGACGCAGACGCGTCTCCGCAACTTGGTACTCCTGATACGTACCACCCTCGGGAAGTTTGAAGTGCTCGTCGAGCATCTTGTCTCGAAGCGCATCGACCGCGGCATGACGATCGGCCTTGCCGCCGATGCGGCGGCAGGTCAACATTTCCTCACCGGCGACTTTGTTCACCAACTCGGTGACATCGTCGGCGGGAAGAGCAAGGCTTCCCATACGAACCTCGGGGCAGCCGGCCTTCTCGCGAAGTTCGTTCTGCATGTCGATGATCGGCTTGCAGCCATGCTCGTAGCCATACTCGATGGCGGCAAGGATGGCGTCTTCGGGAACCTCGGCAGCGCCGACTTCAATCATGTTGATGCCGTCGCAGTGACCCGAGAGAACCATGTCCAGATCGGAGTACTCCATCTGGGCATGCGTCGGATTGATAACGAACTGCTCGCCGTCGTCGGTCATGATGCGGCCGACTCGGACTGTCGCAACCGGACCCTGGAACGGGGCATCGGTCATCATTACGGCGGCGGATCCACCGGTGCACGCGAGCACATCGGTGTCATTCTGGCCGTCGTGGCTCATCGTCCAGCACTGAATTTGAATCTCGTCGATGAAGCCGTCGGGGAAGAGCGGACGGATCGGTCTATCGATCATCCGCATCGTGAGGATTTCCTTCTCGTTGGGAGCGCCCTCACGCTTTCTGAATCCGCCGGGGAAGCTACCGCCGGCACTGAGTCGCTCGCGATAGTCGCACTGCATCGGGAAGAAGTCGAGGCCGGGACGCGGGTTGGCCCGCACGGCCGTGCACATGACGACCGAGTCGCCATGGCTGACCATGACGCAGCCGTCAGCGAGCTTTGCGATGCGGCCCGTCTCCATACGAAGGGTCCGGCCGCCGATTTCTCGTTCAACGACATGAACTGTGGCATTTGCCATATCTGAATACTCCCGTGGCGACCGCGCATCTTGGGCGCATGTCACCACTTGTTTGGGGTCCAGATCCCGCCGGTCCCAGAAGGCAGAAGACAGGGGTCAGTTCACAACTGGCGCCTGTCCACTGCCACCTGCTTGGAGGCACCGGACCCGTTCTGTGGGGATTACTCCCCTACTTGCGAAGACCGAGTCGCTTGATGAGTTCGCGATAGGCGGCGGGGTTGATCCGCGACAAGTACTGAAGCAAGCGGTTCCGTTTACCGACAAGTTTGACCAGGCCAAGTCGAGCGGCATGATCCTTCTTGTTCGACTGCAGATGCTCGTTGATCTCCTGAATACGGGAGGTCAGCAGCGCAACCTGCACTTCTGGGGAACCGGTGTCAGCATCATCGCGGCGGTAGTCGCCGATGATCTCTGTCTTCTGATTGAGCGTGAGGGCCATAGATGGTCCTGTTCAAAACATCCGAAGGCACCTCGCCTTCGGAGAATCGAGCAGTCTACAGGGCCCCGGCCTCCGATGCCACCTCCCGCCCCCGTAAGGACCGATAAGACTCCTGAAATGCTGTTTTTCAGCTCAGGGCGTCCAACCATTTGTGGGTTCGGCTGCATCCATCCTCGATGGAGGCCTCGTCCAGCGCAAAGGAGAGCCGCACGTGGTTGGGGCCGCATCCGAGGAAATCGTCCCCTGGAACTACCGCGACGCCTGTCTCCTCGAGGAGGGCCTCGGCGAAGGAGCCGGCATCATCGACCGCCCGCCCGCCAGCAGATGTGCGACCAAATGCCACAGAGATATCGGGGAATACGTAAAAGGCGCCCATCGGCGGCGGGCACGTCACGCCCGGCCATACAGACACCAAGCGTTCCATCAATCCCGCTCGCTTCTCGAATGCGGCTCGCATTCGAGCCACTTCATTCTGGCACGACTGAAGCGCCGTCACCAACGCGGGCAGCGTGAAACTTGTCACCGATGATGTCATCTGACTCTGCAACTTGGACATTGCCTTGACGATCGGGAGCGGAGCACAGGTGTATCCGATCCGCCACCCTGTCGCCGCGAAGGCCTTGCTCAGCCCGTTGATAGTGATCGTCTTGCCGGACATAGACGGAAGCGACGCCGGAGAAAGATGTTCGCGGCCGCGATAGACGAGCCGCTCGTAGATCTCGTCACTGATGAGCGTGATGCGATCGTGCTTCGAAAGTACATCGCAGATGGCACGAATTGCATCGGGGTCATACATGGTTCCGCACGGATTGCTCGGGCTGTTCAGGATGACCGCGCGGGTTCGCGGCGTGATTGCGGCGGCGAAGTCCTCCGGTGCAGCGAGAAAACCACTCTCGGCAGTCGTGGGGATCTCGACGATGGTGCCGCCCGCCAGTTCGACCATTGGCTTGTAGGACACCCACGCCGGTGTCGGCATGATGACCTCGTCCCCAGGATCGATGATGGCCTGAATCGCCAGGTAGAGGCTGAATTTGCCTCCATTGGAAATGATGATTTGATCGGGTTCGCAGTCGATTGAATTCTCGGTTCGGAACTTCTCGGCCACAGCATTGCGAGCTTCAGGAATTCCCGGCACCGGCACATAGCGGGTCATGCCCGCCCGAATCGCCTCAATGGCGGCCTCACGGACTGGGTCCGGGGTCGTGAAGTCAGGCTCTCCGGCACCAAAGCCGATGATGTCGCGGCCATCAGCCTTCATGGCGCGAACGCGGGCGGTAATGGCCAGCGTCGAAGAGGGTTGAATCGCAGTGGCTCGGATAGAAATATGTGGGTCGGCGGTCGTGGTCATGGCTGTCCTGCTCGTCAATAGCGGCCTGATGAGTGGAGCGTATCGAACAGGCCAAAGATACGCTGAAAGCCGTCCTCACGCCGCCACCGCAAACTCCACCCGCCTATCAAATGGGCCGTTACCCTACGCGGCCAATGCACTACGACGCCCACCAACCTGTGATCGACGATCTTGAGGCGCGGATCTTGACCATCCGCGACTCTCTTTGACTACGACGCCAAGGTTGAGCGGCGGACATCGCTGCAGGATGAGATGAGTGGTGGGGACTTCTGGAACAACCAGGAGGCCGCCCAGAAGGTGATCAACGAATACCGCCTCCTCAAGGCCCAGACCGAGGGTCTCGAGGGCGTCATCGAGTCTTTTGAAGACGCGCAGGTTGGGTATGAACTCGCAAAAGAAGCCAGTGACCACGATCTGCTCACCGAAGCCGACGAGACGCTCTTCCAACTCAACACACGTATGGAGCGGGTCGAGTTGCAATCGCTGCTCTCGGGCAAGCATGACCACCGCGACTGCTTTGTATCAATTCAGGCAGGTGACGGTGGCAACGATGCGGACGATTGGGCCACCATGCTCGACCGCATGTACATATCGTGGTGGGAGAAGCAGGGCTGGAAAGTCGAGCAGCTGGCCCTCGTCCATGGCAGCGAAGTCGGTATTAGCAGCGTGACTTACCACATCAAGGGCCCGCTGGCCTATGGATATATGTCCTGCGAGCGAGGTACCCACCGACTCGCCCGCGTCAGTCCATTCAACAGTCAGGGAAAGCGACAGACAAGTTTCTGCACCATCGACGTCACTCCCGAGTTTGATGACGAAGAAATCGAGATCGACGACAAGGACATCGACTTGACGACCTATGCCCGATCATCTGGGCCGGGCGGACAGAACGTCAACAAGGTCGCATCAGCCGTGCGAATCGTCCACAAACCGACCGGCATCATGGTCGTGAGTTCCACACATAAGGCGCAGTTGCAGAATCGCAAACAGGCGATGCGCATCCTCAAGGCAAAGCTCGATCAGCTCGAGGAGGAGCGCCGCCAAGTCGAACTCGATGCTGCCACAGGGGGCAAGGTCGATCGAGGCTGGGGTTCCCAGATCCGCTCGTACGTCATTTACGACAACCGCGTGAAAGATCACCGTACCGGGCACGAGGTCGGCAACCCGCAAACTACGCTCGACGGCGACCTCGACGGCTTCATCGACGCCGAACTCAAACGCCGCCGCGCCGCCAAGGGTTAGCCTCCGGCCCGGCGGGTCAGACGTTGCCGCCAGAGAGGATGAGGCCTACGTGTGCGCCCATTGGAATCGGGCAGGTGTCCTTAAGCATGGCAGCCAGCACCGTCGCGCTGCTGGGTTCGACCCAGAGTTTTGCCCGCTCCAGAAGCAGTGTTCGTGCCGCACGGACTTCGTCGTCTGTCACGGTGACGATTGTCTTGAGGTGATCGCGCAGAATCGAGAAGGTCCGCTCGCTCAGGCTTGTGAGCAGCCCGTCACAAATTGTGTTGGGGGCGGTCTGCGGGATGAGCGTGCCGGCGGACAGCGACTGCGCCGCGTCATCAGCGCCGCTGGGCTCCGCTCCCAGAAGTAGAGCTTCCGGAAGCATTGCACGAGTTGTGATGCACGTTCCGGACATCAGCCCCCCGCCGCCAACCGGCGCCATCACAGCGTCCAGTTCACTGACATCCTCAATGAGTTCCTTCGCCGCAGTTCCCTGTCCGGCGATGATCCGGTCGTCGTCGTATGGATGGACAAAGAGTGCTCCAGTGCGATCGATGACATTCGCAGCAGTCGTCTCCCTCGCCTCAAGCGTCGGCTCGCACTCAACGATTGTGGCACCGTAGCCTTCGACGGCGGCTCGTTTGACCGCTGGAGCGTTCGTTGGCATCACGATCCAAGACGGAATCCCTCGCGATCTTGCCGCCCGCGCAAGTGCTTGGGCATGATTACCACTTGAGTGTGTGCAGACGCCTCGCGAGGCATCCTCGGCAGACAAGCCGAGGACAACATTGCTCGCGCCGCGAAACTTGAAGGCCCCCACCCGCTGAAACTGCTCGCATTTGAAGAAGAGTCGCCGACCGGACATCTTGTCAAGTGTGGCGCATGTCATTACCGGCGTTCGATGGACGGCACCCTGAATGCGTCTATGCGCAGTGCAAATGTCCTCGAATGTCGGCCGGGACACCATCACGCGGTGAACGAGAAAATACGCCGCAGGGCCAGCAGTGCCGCGGCATCTACGAGTGGCGCCTCGTGCAGATCTGCGAGTGCCAGGACTTCGCGAACATTCTCGGCGACCATTGACCGCGTCGCATTCTTGGCCTCATCGACCTTGGCGCGGGTCCTCGCATTCTCCTCGTCACTCACATCGGACGTCATCTCGACACTCGCTGCAATGGCGCCTCCGGGGTTCGCGATGAAGTCGGGGACGACCGGAACGCCACGATTATGAAGCGCATGCCGCGCCGGCATGGTGCAGGGATTATTCGCGCCTTCGACGACTACACCGGCGCGAATGCGTGACTGATTGTCGGTGTCAATTACATCCTGCACAGCGCATGGGATGAGTACATCGACATCCTCCCAGAGCACATCATCCATCGGCATCTGTTGGTGACCTTCGTTGAGTAGATGCTCGCGCGTCGTGTGGAAATCCATTTCAGCGATCGCATCGAGCATTGCGCCCGAGAGAGGCCCGTGCAGCCGCCATGCACCATCGATTCTCGGATCTGCGATCGTTGTTACACAACCACCGAGTTTGGTGAAGTATCGGCACACGGCTCCGCCCATCGCGCCGATGCCCTGCACGGCGGCTGTCTTGCCAGCGACGCCGCCTGCCGAAGCATCCAGCCATGTTGCCGCAGCAACTGAAACACCGAGCCCTGCGACGCCCTCGACGTCATAGTCGGTTCCGCCCTGCTCCACAGGCTTCCCCGTAAAACACCGCGTCGTACCAAGTTCGTCCATCGCCCACTGGCAATGCTGTGGATCACCGCCAAGGTCGTACCCGAGCCCGCCCCAGAGACCACCATTGTCATAGTGCGCGGGCCAGGCAAGTTTGGCGAATCGGCGGTACGCCCGCTCAAACCCGTCGGCCTTCGGATCGGCTCGCATGCCTGACTTGGCGCCGCCCGTTGCCAGGCCCGCCGCAGCGTTCTTGAGCGTCTGCGTCCGGGCGAGTCGCATGATCTCGTCCTTGGTCACGGTTGGCGTGATACGGGTGCCACCCTTGCCAACACGACCAAGCGGACCATCCTTAACAGCGAGGGTCGACCACACGATGACATGGCCTTCGACTCCAAGCTCCGGATCGCGAATCGTCATCTCGCACTCGGGCTCAAGCGCATCGAACGCCCGCTGCCGCTCATGCAGTTCCTCGAGAAAAGCAGGATCACTCATTGGGATTCAGGCTCCTTGGGCGCGGAGAAAGACGGCCCACGCCGGAAGGATATTACGGAAGATGAATGTCCGCTCCTGCCTCATCGAAGAGGACAGGTCGTGAAGGCATCTTCGGTGCTCGCGAGCGCCGCTCCTCCATGGGCCGGGCACTACGCACCGCAGCGAAGGGAAGCCTGCATACTCGAAGAAGGCGAGCGTGCCGCCGGGCGCGAGCAGGCTGACGAGCTGCTGAAGAATCCGATCGGCCACGTCAGGCGGAAAGGAGTTGAACGGAAGCCCGCACACGATCGTGGTATAGGAACGATCCAAATCGGCGTCCTCAATACACGATTCGATCACTCTGGCAGAGCGGTCCCTGTTGGCATCGCTCCACGGACCGACGATATCGCTCCGGAGTTTCTCGCAAAACCGAGGATTCAGTTCGACAATGTCAGCCTTGCCGCCGGGTCCGAGACGATCGAGAATCTGATTCGTGAAGGCCCCCGTACCAGCACCTACCTCAAGAACACGCTCGGATTGACCCTTGCCCCCCACCGTTCTTGTAATCGCTTTGGCGAGATGGCGACCAGATGCCGCAACAGCACCGACTTCCTTGCGTCGACGAAGAGCCTCTATAAGGAAACGTGCCACGACAGCGGAGTCAGGCTGATGCCTTACAGGCAGTCGTCGATGCTTCCGAACGCTCGACCAGCAGGTCAAACGTCGCGGGATCCTCGATCGCGATCTGGCTGAGCATCTTTCGATTGAGACTGATGCCAGCCTTGGAGAGCCCGTTCATGAACCGGCTGTATCGAGTACCACGCATGCGGCATGCCGCCGAAACACGAGTGATCCAAAGGCGGCGGAAATCGCGGCGACGATTACGACGATCGCGGTAGGCGTACTGGCCGGCGCGAATGAGCGCGACCTTGGCCTGCTGCTTATGGCGATGTTTGGTGCCCCAGTATCCGCGAGCAGCGCGGAGAATCCGCTTGCGGGCCTTGACGGTAGCCGAACCTTTTCGAACGCGTGGCATGGGCAATACTCCTGAGCCGAGTCGGGGGACCGGGAAGTCCGGCCGCTTCACCCGAGTACGGATGGATGGTCAATAGATCAGTCGCCAGATTTTTCTGTCGTGTCCTTCTTGGACGAGTCGGCAGAAACAATGCGGCGATGCAGCATCCGAGCTGCGCGACCGACATCGGCCGAACTGGCATAGTTCGATTTGCGGTAGGAACGCATCGTGTCACCAGACTTGTGACTGCGGAGATGCCGACCGAAGGCAGGCTTGGACTTCACGCGACCAGATTTGGTAATCCGGATTCGCTTGAGGAGTCCCTTGTTTGGCTTGTTCTTCGGCATCGGCATTCGGCTCCTGAGGCTTCTCGGCCCAGTCGGGCGAGCCGGGAAGTGTAGCAGAAGGCCCCACCGGCATCGAGGATGCCTTCCGAAGATCAGCAGGCAGAATCGCGATCAATGAGCTAGGAAAATCTCGATCGGAGCCGCAGTTGGAGCCGTATTTGACCGATCGACCTGCCAGATCCCGTCGCCAGCGTGATCGTGTGATTCCAGATCGCGACAACTTCCATCGCTGAAGAGCACGCTGGGGCGATTCACGAGACGGAGGTTCCAGACCGAATCGGCCATGGCTTCACCGTAGGACTTGCCCGCCAGCATTCCCGCCAAGGCAGGATTTCGGTCACCGACCAGAATCACATCAGCATGGCTAATGTGGCGGGCGTCACCGGCAGAGAAGACCGCGAACGAGAATCCATTGCCGCCGATCCCCGGCCGGCGGGGATTCCTCAAATACTTAGTCTCACAGAATGTTCCGTCCGCCACGCTCTCGATATCGAGCGTCTTGGCAGAGCCGTTCTGCAACAGATTGCCAACCGGAGTGGATACATCTTGTACAGGCATTGTGCCTGTGGAGCCCTGGAACGCAGACAAGCCTGCGTGGATTTCGCCCAGATTCTGGCGAGTGCGAATCGAAAGCGATCGCTCACCGGCCATTGTTCCGAATGACCAGATCGTCGCGGTCGCCATGGCGAGCACGGCGGCCAGCGCCAACGCCTCAGCAATCCTAAAACGAAGGCCGCGACCGAGCATGACAGGATGGTTGTCCATCTTCATACGGTCGCGGCGGTTGTCCTCGGCACGGCGAATCCTCGCCATCGTCGCGTCGACAAGCGTCTGTTGTTCTTCGTCGCTTGGCACCTCTGTTGGATATGCCTCAAGAAGAGAAAGAAGATTCGATGCGGCTTCGCCGCGAGCAAGTTGCTCGCCATCAAGATCCGCCAACTTCGAAGCATCAAATCCCTCGTTGGCCAAATGGTCCAAGACCTCGGCGTCGGCGGCGGACATCTTCGGAAGGGAGTCGTGTTGATCGGTCATTGGTCGTCTCCCTCCCCAGCCTGTTCGGCCGGGGCCCACGCGCGGGAGAACGATGCCACTGCGGCATGCAGCCTGCTCTTGACGGTGCCGAGTGGAATCTGCAGCGTTTCCGCAATCTGGTTGTAACTCATTTTCTGGAAGTAACTCAGCAGAATGATCTCCCGAAGGTGTTCCGGCATGTCATCAACTGCCGATCGAACGCGAATGGCCAACTCCTCCTGCTCAAGAGCCTCGGTCGGAGGAACCGAATCTCCCTCAAGAAGATCGATGACGCCTGCCCCGTCGCCATCGCTACCGATTGGCGTGGACAAGGACACGGCGCGGCGACGCGATTGACGACGATGCCAATCACGGGCCTTGTTGACTGCGATGGTGTAGAGCCACGGCTTAAACCGTCGTGAGAGGTCAAAGGTGTGGGCTGACTGGTGGACCTGCAGAAAAGCTTCTTGAAAAATGTCATCTGCAGTTGTCCGCGACCCGGTAACTCGGGCGAGATACGGCACCAGCTCGGACACATACCGACCGACGAGCGTTGAAAACGCCTCCTCGTCGCCTGCAAGATGAGCCTCCAGCAGGGCCTCGTCACTCTGGGTTGATACCGACTGCACGGCCGCTTGGCACTCCGGGACCGCGGGCCGCGGCCGACTCGTGAATAGTGCCCGAGCCTCCTCGAGCATGGCGCGGCCGATCATAGCCGGACTGCCACACGAGGGGTGCAGAGACAGCAACTGTTGCAAATCAAGTGCAAGCATGGAGTCCATACCCATACCCCCGAGAGCAAGTTCACCCAAGTAACGCAAAAACAGAGGAAGAATTGAAATGGATGGGGTGGGAGTCCATCCCAGATGGCGCAATCATTCGCGCAAAGGCATTTCAAGCCCTGTTTCTCCCAATATCGAGCGTGATTGCGGGGAGGCACCCATTGATATCATTCCCGCCCATGGGAGTTCCAATCAGCCAAATGTGGACCGTGGCGAGCTACGTCCTCGGACAGCGTCTCCGTGGCCGCCGCAAGTATCCGCTCGTCCTGATGCTCGAGCCGCTCTACCGGTGCAACCTCGCCTGCGCAGGCTGCGGCAAGATCCAGTATCCGGTTCACATCCTCCGCAAGGACATGCCCCTCGAGGAAGCCCTTCAAGCCGTCGATGAGTGCCCCGCTCCCATGGTGTCGATCCCCGGAGGGGAGCCACTCCTCTATGGACCAATCCGCGAACTCGTCCAAGAGCTTGTCAAGCGGCGGAAGTACATCTATCTCTGCACGAATGCCATTCTCCTCAAGGAGAAACTCGACGAAGGTTGGTTCACGCCAACCAAATATCTCACCTTCTCGGTGCACATGGATGGTCCCAAAGACGACCATGACTTCGCTGTCTGCCGGGAAGGCACCTATGAGAAGGCGATGGCCGGCATCCGCCAGGCCGTCAAGATGGGCTTCCGCACCACGACGAACACGACACTCTTCGAAGGAGCCGATCCGAACGCCGTTCGCAGATTCTTCGACGAGATGATGGATGTTGGTGTCGAAGGAATGATGTTGAGCCCAGGCTATGCCTACGAGGCGGCCGCCGATCAAAGTAATTTCCTAGGACGCCGCAATACCAACAGGCTCTTCGACATGCTGCTTTCGAATCGCAAAAAGCGTTGGAAGTTTAATCAGTCACCGCTCTTCCTCGAATTCCTCATGGGCAAACGCGTGTACGACTGCACACCATGGGGTAATCCGACCTACTGCCTCTTCGGTTGGCAGAAGCCCTGCTACTTGCTCAATGACGGCTATGTGAACTCCTTCCAAGAACTCATGCAGGAAACAGCATGGGACAATTATGGCTTCGAGTCGGGCAACTCCCAGTGCGCCAATTGCATGGTGCACAGCGGCTACGAAGCGACAGCGGTTGACCACACATTCACATCTATCAAGGGGCTCTGGGGGACCGTGAAAGCCATGCTCTTTTCGCGGTATGCGAGCGAGTCCGCCGCGAAGGCACTTGAAGATGAGAAGAGCAAGCCGCATGGTCCAGAAGCACACTTGGTGCAATTAGGGCTCGATGTGGATGCTCTCAAGAGAGCAAAACAGTCACAACCGACCGAGGTCGGTGCTGCTTCCTAGCGGGGAGACTTTCAGAGATGACTTGGTGGGTCCACAACGTATTTGAAACTCAGGGGTTGCCCTATCTGCTCAGTTGGATCTTCTGGGTACTTCTGTCGATCACGCTGCACGAGTTGGCACATGGGTGGGCAGCGATCTGGGAAGGCGATCGAACGCCGATCGAGACTGGGCACATGAGCAGTAACCCGGTCGTTCACATGGGCGGCATGTCGCTCATCGTGTTCGCCCTGATCGGCTTTGCGTGGGGAATGATGCCGGTGAGGCCATGGAATTTCCGTCACCGCAGGTGGGGCGAAGCCATTGTTGCGTTTGCTGGGCCGGCGATGAATCTCCTCCTCGCATTCGTGTCACTGACCGCACTGGGACTCTGGATGAGGTTCGATCCGGCGGTCCAATCCGGCACCGGTATTGCCGATTGGCAACTGCACGTGAAGCACTTCCTCTGGCTCGGAGGCTGGCTCAATCTGGTGCTCTTCACGCTCAACCTCATTCCGGTGCCGCCGCTGGACGGGTCTCGCATTCTTGCGGCGTGCTCTCAGACGATTCGAACGTGGTACTCCCATCCGAACGCAGGCATGGCGGGGCTCATTGTCTTCTTCCTGATCATGACAACGAACCTCTTTAACGGTGCGCTGCTCATTCTCGGTGCGATTACGCAGCAGTATGTTGATCTGATTTCATAACGCCCACTGATGGCCCACAACTGCTTGGACGTATGAAGGCGGGAAGAGGCCTCGCGAAGCCCCCGAACGGCGGATCCTAGACACCCAGTGGTGGTGAGAAATGCTCAGCGGGCTATAGGTCCCCTCACCATCGTTTCTGGTGTGTAGAGCGAGATGTCGTGCATTTGGGTGGGTGCCCAGAATTGCCCCGAAAATGCCTCCTCATATCCCCCAAACCCGTCCACCACACCCAATCCCGAAAGAATGCGATGGTTCATGCTCGACAAAGTTGAGACCTCGTGCCAAGATATTCGGATCAAGTTGTCCAACTTCGACGAATGGGCATTTGAATGGCCGTGAAGAGGAGGCAGATCGTGAGAATCCGTAGCACTGTAGCCGCCGTACTCGGCCTGTCCGTCATTGGCCTGAGCGTGGCCGCCGTTGTGGACATGACCCTCGAGGACTTCTATGTGCCCGGTACCCAAGTAGGCGATGTTGAGGAGGCTGTGATCTGGGAGTCAATGTATTGCGACGGATGTCACGACCCCTCATCTACCGATGCTGATCCAATCTCGACTTGGAGAGGCAGCCTCATGGCAAACGCAGGCCGAGATCCCCTCTTCTTTGCCCAGATGACCAACGCCAATCAGGACGTCGCTGAGGTCGGCTACTTCTGCCTCCGATGTCACGTGCCCAACTCCATCGCCAGTGGACATGCCAACGACTCGCTGGGCGACACACTGACCGATTATGACGCCGATGGCATTAACTGCCACTTCTGCCACTCCATGGTCGACCCGATCTATAAGGCGGGCGTCAGCCCTGCCGAAGATGTATCCATTCTCGCCAACCTTGCCGACGTACCTCAGTTCTATGGCAATGCCGCCTTTGTCCTGGATCCAACAGGAACTCGCCGCGGCCCCCGCGCGGACTCGAGCCCGCCACATGAACTGTTGCACTCGCCATTCCACCAGAGCAGTGACTTCTGCGGCACGTGCCATGACGTTGGCAACCTCGCCACGACACGACAAGCCGACGGCACGTACAAGTACAACAGCATCGACAAACGATCTCCCACCAGCGATCCGTGGCAGATGTTCCCTTTGGAACGCACCTATACAGAATGGAAACTCAGCGAGTTTGCAACTTCAGGTGTCGACATGGAAGGCCGCTTTGGCGGAGACGGCGTGACCGTTGTGTCGACTTGTCAAGATTGCCATATGCCCCGCACGTCGGGCAAGGCATGCTCCAACGGCCCCGTTCGGCCTGACCTTCGCCGACATGACTTTGCTGGCGCCGCCGCGCCGATCCTCGACCTGATCGCTGCTCAATACGCCGACGATCCAACTGTTGATCCGGATTTGCTCGATTCCATCGCCGTAGCGCGATCCAAAGCAATCCAAATGCTGCAACTTGCATCGTCTCTCGATATCGAACAGGAGTGCGGCTCCTTACGAACGCGCGTTATCAATGAGTCCGGACACAAGATCCCAACTGGCCACATCGAAGGTCGACGCATCTGGGTCAACGTACGACTGTTTGATGCTGATGGCGACCTTGTCAACGAGTATGGGCACTACGACTACACCGAAGCGCATCTCGACGAGGACTCCACCGAGATCTATGAAATGCACGTCGGCCTGAGTGAGTTCGCGTCTGAAGTAACGGGATATCCCGCCGGACCGACCGGCCACATGGCGCTTGCCGACACCATCGAGAAGGACAACCGTATTCCGCCCCGCGGCTTCAACAACGACGCTTTTGAAGCGGGCGGCGCCCCCGTTGTCAACCATACCTATAGCGATGGGCAGTACTGGGACGACTCATGGTTCACGCTCTCTCCGGATATCACCACCGCCGAGGTGTTCGTGTACTACCAGAACACACCGCGGCACTACATCGAGATGCTCCGCGATGGCAACACGACAAATGACTTGGGTGAGACGCTCTACGACTTATGGGTTGAGACCGGCAAGGGCATGCCCATTGAAATGACCAGCGACACGATCAGTATCTCAACATTCATCCTCGGCGATCTGAACTGCGACGGCTTTGTGAATGTCGACGACCTGCTTGTCGTGATCAGATCGTGGAGCATGATCGACTCCCCAGCGGATATGAATGGTGACCGCATTGTCAACCTGGATGATCTCCTCGCATTGCTTGGACATTGGTCTGGCTAGCGTGATGAGTCCTCAAAATCACAATGGCCGCACAACTGCCACAAATTGACGACAGGCAATTTGGAATCTACTTGAGCGGGCCAGCGACTCAGCACGGTCCCCAAGCCGAAAGCACGATGAGGATGTCATCCACACCGACAACGCCATCGCCGTCCACATCTGCCGCACATCCCTCGCACGGACCGAATTCGCCGATGATCGCCAGAATGTCATCAACACCCACGAAACCGTCACCAGTGATATCGGCCGCGCACACTTCGCACTCCTCGTCGATCGAGTTGCCACCACCGTCGTAGTGGGTGCCTACGACCTGCTCGAGCGAGTTGCCGCAAATCGCCGTATCAGTCATCCCGGCCAGTGGGCTCTCAAAGAAGTAGGCGCCGCCACCGCTATCCGCCGTGTTGCCACGAATCACGCATCCCTCGAGTGTCGGTTCGCTGGCGCGAGAGAAAAATCCGCCGCCGCGACCAGCCGTCGAGTTGTCCTCAAACACACAGTTCACAAGGTGCGAGTTGCTCGGCACATCCGGATCATCCGCGCCAACACACGCCACACCGCCGCCGTCGCGGCCGCCCGTGTTTCCACGAAAAGTACAGTTCGTCACGGTGGCGTAACTCCCATACGCATTGGACATGCCACCGCCATCGCCAGTAACCGTGTTGCCCTCAAACAGACAGTTGCTGATGATCGGATAGCAAGGTCCGCCCCCGTTTCCACTTCCGTAGACGCAAATACCACCACCGCTGCCGACCGGATTACTGATCTGAATATTGCCGATGAACGTGCATCCATCCACCGTCGGGCTGCTGCTTGAGCGAATGAAGATGCCGCCGCCGACATTGTTCGTGATGTTGCCCTCAAACTCGCAGTCCAGAATCGTTACATCACTGAAGCCGTGGCACGTCATGCCACCTCCCCAAGATGCCGTGTTCGCTTCGAAACGGCATCGCTCAAGCGTCGGCAACGCCGAGTACAGCAAGTACATGCCGCCGCCGTGGCCTTCCGCGATATTGTTGCCAAAAACGCAATCTGAGAACGTTGCTTGCCCGCCGATCACACATGCTCCCGCGCCGCCCCAAGACGCGTTGTTTCGCAACTCGCAATTCCGAATTGTCGGCGAAGCGCTCCCGATGTAGATGCCGCCGCCGCATTTCACCTGGCCGAAGACCGGGTCTGTGACCATCTCGCCGGACCCGTGCCCGATTCGAAATCCGTCCAGCACACTCGACGATGCTTCCTCGGAGGCGAACCGGACCACCGGACCGTCGAGACCGGACCCATCGATTGTTGTTGCAGCAGCGCCTGCACCAACAACTGCAATCGCCTTACCGAGAAAGTCGATCCGCTCGTTGTAGAGACCCGCGGCCACCTGAACGGTGTCGCCCGCAATCGCGTCTTCGATAGCAACCTGAATCGTCTCGTACTGCCCAGGCACCAACAGCACGTCGGCGGATACTCCGCTCAGCGTGCCAAGAACAGTCATGACTCCACACACACCGAAACAGCGATAGTTCATTGGGGATCCTCTCTCTCAGCCATCACCCTACCGCACAACGGCCAGATTCCAAAGCAATTGAACGCGAGCAAGCAAATCGATTTGCCTGCCTCATGCTCATCGGCCTCCTGGTGTAGCCTGAAGGCCTTCAGGGAGCCCGTCCATGTTGACAACGATGTTCACCGCCCTGCTTCTCGCCAACCCGATCACCCAACTGCCCGAATCCGACCAAAATGCACTCGCCCTTCTCGGCACCGAGGTCATCATCCAATCGAGCAGTGTCAAGCCGGTTGTAGATCCAACCGCCTGGATTCCACTTCAGGATTCCGTCCGTGCTTATGTACGAACCAGTGGCAAGAACGCCGGGAAGACAGAGTCCATCACGATCAACAGCATTACTAACCAAACATCCAGGTGGATCCAAAAGGATCCTTCTCAATGGACGCGTTATCTGAAACCGACAACGGCGGGCATCCGCATTCCCTCGTCGGTCAGTATTCCCAACGCGGTTGTCAGTAAATACACACCTGCACAGCCCCTCATCCTCAGCAATATCACGCCAGGAACAATCGTGTCCGAGACCGTGGAGGTCAAGGTGTACGACCTGAACGACACAACGACGGTCGCCTACACCGGCACCTTGCAGATGGAATATCAAGATCTCGGCGGATTCCAGATCAAAGTCCCCGCTGGAAACTATGACACGCGCCTCATCAAGATTACTTACGACGGAAAGGTAGGGCCCGCTTCCATACAGGACTCGGCATGGGTCTTCTACGCGCGCGGCATTGGCCCGGTTGCCTTCGTCAACTACAAGGATGTCTCCGCATTTCTCATTTACAACAAAGAGAGTCGGTTCGGAGCGGTTCTTCAGTCCACCACGCCATAAATGGCTCGGTGCACTGAGACACAGGGCACCGTCCTCAACACGACTCCGTAACCCGCCCGGCTACGGCTTAAATCAATCGGATGCTGTGGGCGGGATATTCAGCCTCAACGAGGCAACGTCCACGCCGCCATTCTGCAGCAGAATACCCACGGGGCCGTCCGAGGCAACATCGCATTCGTCTGCAACCACAAGCCCGTTGAGCGCGACGCGAATGCAGCCACCGTCTCGCCGAATTTCAAGGTCATACCACACGCCGGGTGGAATGAGGCGGACGTCCAGATCCGCTACACCAATCACACTGCCGGTTGTCGGCTCGCCCGCTCGGCCCTCGGCGATTGCCACGCTCGCCCCTCCAATCTCCAAGAGTGCGGTCGTAGCACTCTCAAAACGAATCTTGGCGTGAACCACCCCGCGAGCCGGCAGGCCGGCGGCGAGTTGCACGCGGCCCGATCCCCGCAGTGACAAACCTTCAGAACCAAGTCCGCCCCACAAGGACTCGGTCAACTGCAACGACTTGTCAATCAACGAGATTCCACCCTCATTGGCGGCTGGTTTCTCAATCTTGATTCGTATATCCGCCACGCCTGCCGGACCAACATCGCCAGCGATGCGGATCCAACCGGGCTTCGCTTCGCCGGGTCGTTTGACGTCTTCAAGAACACGCATGTCATCAAGCAAGACCTCGGAGAGACCACTTGATGTAACGGCATATTCAAGTTCATGCCACTGGCCGGCTCCCCGCCACGCGTCGCTCTGCGCTTTCGCAACAACGGCCCCCGATACATCGAGAACCGTGACCGACCCACTTCCCTCCAAGTCTCTCACCACGAGCCTTGATCCGCCCGGCAGACCAAACGCAATCGCGCCCATCTTTGGAAGCATGATCGATGCACGCATCCGCGCCGCCGCAGGAATTGCTCCGCGAAGCACGAAGTCGTCATCTGTCTTGTCGTTGACGAGCACGCTGTTCCCAGCCGCACCGGTGAATCTGCTGCGGTCGGCAGGATCAAGTTTGTCCTTGGCAAGCCGCCAATCACCAGTCCACAACTCGGTAGGTTCGCCCCATGTCAGTCGCAGCCAGCCCGACTCATCTTCGTTCATTGACTCAAGTGGCGGGGCCGCCACTTGCCGGGCTACTTGCCTCAGTTCGCCTCCGAGCAGACGATTCACCGTATAGGCGACTTCCTCGGTTCGTAGTGGTTCGCCCGATTCAGTAGCGATGCCGTGCAGTTTCATTCGCACAACTCGGCCCGCGCGTATTTCCGGAATTGTCACACCAAGTGTGCGCCCATCCGCTGACAGCACAGCCTTGGTCACATCCAATGAGCCACGCCGCTTTTCGGGCGATCCGTACTTCCACCACCAGTTGTAGTCATAGGAGTCAACCTCGATCTGACTCGGAAGCACGCCGCCAGCAATCGGCTTGGTGAACTCAATATCGAAGCCCGCTGGTGCGATACGGACATGGTTCATCTCGAGCGGCGTCTCGCCCGTCCATGTGATGCGTTTGACGCCACTGCCTGGAGCAAGGCCACCCCAGCCCCGATTGGTCAGACCACACACAAGCGATCCATCCGGCGCGAACGCAATACGCGCGACCGATCCGACACGATCCACGAACGGCCACACGGCGCCCTGCGGCGTCCCATCAATGTCTTCGATCTCAGCGCGCAGAACACGGCCTGTCGTAAGCTCCGCGACAAAAAGTTGGTCCATAAACGGACCGAATCGACCGCCAGTCGTGTCGGCCACAAGGTTGCCGGTCGATCGTGACCATTCATATGGAATCCAGATCGCAGCCGGAACGCGTTCGACATCGGGCGGCTCACGGTTGTCCGGGGATTCCTCGCCGTGTCCATAGGACTCGGTCCACTGAAGCCCCGCGGGATGCCCATGAAATCCATCTCGCTCGACCACAAAGATAGGTGAACTCGGCATCCAATCACCCTGGTTGTCGGTCGCGAGCAAGCGGCCCTGTGCATCGAACCCGAGTCCGCACGGGCTCCGGAATCCACAAGCCCATGGCTCAATCTCTCCCTCCGGCGACACTCGGAGAACCCACCCACGATATGGCTCGGACGACTGGCCATGCCACCATTCAGGCGATCCGAACCCGAGGTTCAGCGACAGGAAGCGATTGCCCTCCGAGTCACGAGGAAGCCCGAAGGCGTACTCGTGGTAGTTGTCCGAGAGTCCCCAGTCCTGCGTCACAACATCGATCTCATCGACAACATGATCACCGTCGACATCGCGCAAGCGAGAAAGCTCCCCTCGCTGCAGAACAATCAGATCATCCCCGTCGCGGTCCAGTCCAAGGCCTTCCCAGAGACCTTCCACCATCAACGTCCACACCGCGTCCGAAGGATCAGTGTCGAGCGCGCCATCAACCCGCCACACGCGGCCGCGGCGCGTGCTGACCGCGATGGCATCATCATCGGGAAACGCGATGCCGCCTACTTCCACTACCTCGCCGTCGGGCGTGGGAATCGTCTCAACGATCCACGCCTGCGCAGGATCACCGCACAGCAATGCCGGCAGAAGGAACCCGATCATGATGTCGGTGCCTTGGTCGGAATGCCTGCCGCGGCAGCTCGCTCGGCATCAACACTGGGCAGCACCAACAGTTTCACCGTTCCCGTTGGCGGCAGCGCTACGCGCTCGCCAGATCGTTCGGCCCCCTGAACGCCAATCACATCATCGCCGCCCCGCCACCAGTTCCATCCGTCGCTGTCTCCGAGAAAGACAGCCTCTTCAAACGACGGAATTGACATCAGCAGGCCACTCGCGTCACCGGTGACATTCAGCGTACGAACATATCCAGGCAGCGACTTGTGTGAATCGATCGCTGCCTGTTCGGCAATGACGGCTTCGCCGACTGCCAAACGCACCGACGCTCGCTCGCCCTGTGTACTGGTCCCAAGAAAGTCCGCCGCCACCGGCTCCCCGCCCTTCCAGAACGGCGCGGTGACGCCTGCAAAGTGAATGACGCGCCCAAGTGGCTGGAGCGGCGTACCCCCACGATCTTCCCAGTCGGTTCGCCGGACAAACGGTCCTTGACGCGCCACCCGAAACCGAACATCGTCAACGTCATACGAAAGCGCCAGCCCGTCCGTTCCTCCGACAATCAATCCCCGGGGCTGGACTTCGTCCCACGGGCCACGCGGCGGCAGCATGCCCCGAATGACCCGGGGGTGATCGCCGACAACCATTTCCGCTTCGTCACCGACGGGTGGCGCAACTGGGGCCATGGCTTGTACATACTTCACAACGGCGCCAGTTTGAGAGGCGCCAAGCACGCCGGCAAATCCGGGCATCGGCGTTCCGGCGATTCCATGTTGCACGACTCGGCGAATCGCTTCGGTCGTATTGCCAAACGAGAAGCCACCAGCAAGAAATGATCTTGCTGGCCGGTCGAGTATTTCGGTTCCATTGCCATCGCCAGTAGCACCATGACACCGCGCACAGTTGGCCATATAGACCGTCCGCCCCGAAACCGGCATGTGCGGTGCGGGGCGGATGACAGCCGTGTGACTTGTCGCCGCGTGCGGCGACATCGTCTGCGGCGGCGGATCCGGGCGCAGCACCATCGCTGCCCACACAATGAGAGCCGTCACCACAGGAGCGATGATCAGCACGCACACAATATTGGTCACGATCGATTTGATGGTCATTGGCTGGTTGTTGGACATTGCGAACAAAGGATAGCAAATCGGCGGTTCTGTACCCATGGGGCGGTGGGAAGTTGATCTGCGCGATCTGGCGAGGCCGGTCTGGAGCAACTTCTCAATGATCGGGACCCACCAACCAACACTTTGTAGGTTCCCATTTATATGCGCTGCCCAGCAAAGGAGCTCCTTCCCATGCGATTGGGCCCAGTATCTGGCGTATGTGCGTTGATTCTTCTCTCGTTCTCAGCCGAGGGCAGCCCACACGAACATCGTTGAGACGGTCGGCGAGGGTTCATACTTGGGCGAAATCGACCGCGTTATGCGGCTGCCGAAATCGGTCACCAATTGGGTTGCATAGCAGGCCGCGCTACGCGCTGAAACTGCTTCCGCAACCGCAACTGCTGGTCGCGTTCGGGTTGTTGAAGACGAACCCACGGCCCATGATCTCGTCCTTGAAGTCGATCTCGGTGCCATTGAGATACAAAAGGCTCTTCGGGTCGCAGATCACGCGAAGCTTGAAGGGCTCCTTGCCCTCGCCGTCAGCCTTCTCGAGTTCGTAGTCGAAGTCCCACGTCTCGTCCGAATCGCGGGTTGTTTCAGTGAGATCCAAGAGATACGAGAAGCCGGAGCAGCCGCCACCTTTGACACCCACGCGAAGGCGGATTGCCTTGGCATCGAGATCCTGCTGGCGAACAATGGAGGCGATCTCTCGTGCAGCGGTCTCGGTGATGATCACGGACATGGCGGAACTCCTGGCTGGGACTCAAATCGATCCCGAAATCGCTATTATAGTGGATTCCTCAAGGACGAACAGTTCTACTTGAGATTCGTTTGCAAGTATCGCCCCCAGCCCACGAACCCGCCTTTATGCCACACGACCCCAATACAACGCTGGATCAGTGGGCCGAGCAATCGGACTACAAGTGGGGATTCGTAACCGACATCGATACGGACACGTTGCCGCCTGGACTCAACGAAGAGGTCATCCGAATCATCTCCGCCCGCAAGGGAGAACCCGAGTGGATGCTGGAATGGCGGCTCGGCGCGTTCGCCAAGTGGAAGGACATGGTCGAACCCGAGTGGGCGCACTGGCCCGATCACGATTGGCGGCCCATCGATTATCAGGCAATCTCGTATTACTCCGCGCCGAAACGCGATGAGGATCGGCCGAAAAGTCTGGACGAGGTCGACCCGATTCTTCTTGAGACCTACGAGAAACTCGGCATCCCACTCGAAGAACGCGCGGCGCTCGCTGGCGTGGCCGTCGACGCAGTGTTCGACAGCGTCTCTGTCGCTACGACCTTTCGAGACAAACTCGCCGAAGCAGGAGTCATCTTCTGCCCCTTCTCTGAAGCGGTGCAGAAGCATCCCGAGCTCGTCAAGAAGTACCTTGGCAAGGTCGTCTCTCGCACCGACAATTTCTTTGCTGCGCTCAATGCCGCCGTCTTCACAGATGGGTCGTTCGTCTACATCCCCAAGGGCGTCCGCTGCCCGATGGAACTGAGCACCTATTTCCGAATCAACCAGATGAACACCGGCCAATTCGAGCGAACGCTCATCGTGGCTGATGAGGGCGCCTACGTCTCGTATCTCGAAGGCTGCACCGCCCCGCAACGCGACGAGAACCAGTTGCACGCTGCTGTGGTTGAACTTGTCGCTATGGAAGACGCTGAGATCAAGTACTCAACGATTCAGAACTGGTATCCCGGTGACGAAAACGGTGTAGGCGGCATCTACAACTTCGTCACCAAGCGAGGTCTTTGCTCAGGCGATCGCAGTCACATCTCGTGGACGCAGGTCGAAACTGGATCGGCGATGACAT
Organism: Planctomycetota bacterium; assembly: GCA_024230295.1. GTDB lineage: Bacteria > Planctomycetota > Phycisphaerae > Phycisphaerales > SM1A02 > UBA12567. Next base: position 24,261 of record JAAERN010000032.1, on the reverse strand, counting down.
GGAAGTACCCATCCTGCATTCTCAAGGGCGATGACAGCATCGGCGAGTTCTACTCGGTCGCCCTCACCAACAACTACCAGCAGGCTGACACCGGCACAAAGATGATTCACGTCGGCAAGCGAACGCACAGCAACATCGTTTCCAAAGGAATCAGCGCTGGCAAGGGCCACAACACGTATCGAGGCCTCGTCAAGATTCTGCCCGGAAGCACCGACTCGCGAAACTACACTCAATGCGACTCGATGCTCATGGGTGACGAATGCGGCGCACATACGTTCCCGGTCATCGAAGTCGAGAACTGCACCGCGCAAGTCGAACACGAAGCATCGACCACCAAGATCGGGGAAGACCAGATCTTCTACTGCAATCAACGGGGCATTTCGTCCGAAGACGCGGTGTCGATGATCGTCAATGGGTTCTGCCGCGAAGTTTTCGCGGAGCTCCCGATGGAATTCGCCGTCGAGGCCAAGGCACTGCTTGCCGTGAGCCTTGAGGACAGCGTTGGCTAGAAAGAGACACCATGAGCCTGCTTGAAATCAAGAACCTGCATGCGTCTGTCGAGGGCATTGAGATTCTCAAGGGACTCAGCCTCACCATTGATCCGGGTCAGGTTCATTCGATCATGGGTCCCAATGGATCTGGCAAGAGCACGCTCTCTCGCGTCATTGCGGGCGAGGAAACCTATAAAATCACCGAGGGCAGCGTGCTGCTCAATGGCAAGAACCTTCTCGACATGAACCCGGAAGATCGCGCCCGCGAAGGAATCTTCCTTGCCTTCCAGTACCCGGTCGAAATTCCAGGCGTCAGTACGAAGTACTTCCTTCGGACTGCGGTCAACTCCATTCGAGCTCACCGTGACCTCGATGAACTTGACGCCTATGGATTCCTCAAACTGGTCAAGGAAAAGGCGGCGTGGGTGCAACTCGATCCCGCGCTCCTCGATCGCCCTGTCAACGAGGGCTTCTCCGGAGGCGAGAAGAAGCGAGCCGAGATCTTCCAGATGGCCATGCTCGAGCCGACCATGTGCATTCTCGATGAAAGTGATTCGGGCCTTGATATCGATGCACTCCGCATCGTCGCCAATGGCGTCAACCAGCAGCGAAGCCCTGAACGCGGCTTCCTTGTAATCACGCATTACCAGCGGCTGCTCGAATACATCGTGCCGGATGTCGTCCACGTCCTGCTTGACGGGCGCATCGTTCGAAGCGGTGGCAAGGAGTTGGCACTAGAACTCGAGGAGAAGGGTTACAGTTGGATTGAACAGGAGGTCGCAGCAGGCGCCTGACCATGTGCATCAAGACGCTTGACAATGTGTGTCCACTCTGCGATTCGATCGATGCACTCGCAGCGAAGTCGATGGGAGACCAGCGGCGCGCGGCTTGCGAGCGGCTTCATGAACTTGGCTGGCCTTCTAAGAACGATGACGCTTTCAAGTACTGCAACCTGAAAGAGGCCGCCGACACGGCGTGGCACCTGGGACCAAATGCGACTGCCGACCGCGGCGAACTCGCTGCGTTCGACATCAAGGGAACCGATGTCAGACTGATCTTTGTCAACGGCAGGTTCGATGCGGCCGCGAGTTCTGACCTACCGGAGGGCGTGCGGCTGCTGAGTCCGATGCTCAACGAAACCCACCTCGATCGAGTGGCCGACTTTTCAGACGACCCGTTCGCACAGCTCTCCACCGCGCTTGTCGAAGATGGTGTGCTTATTGAAGTCCCCGACGGACAGTCGCTTTCCAAACCACTTCACATCGTGCATCTCTCGTCACCCGATGCCGACCCGATTGCCAGCACGCTTCGAGTCGTCATCCGCCTCGGCCGCAACGCAACCGCCTGTGTGCTGGAGAGTTGGGGCGGCACAGGACCAGCATTGGTCACGCCCATGACCGAGGTCGAACTCAAGGAAGGCGCCAAGTGCAATCATGCCCGCCTCGTCGAACACGACGATCAAACTTGGCACATGGGCGGCATCGCCTCCCGCCAGGCTGCAGGCAGCACCTTCGAGTCGGTCGTCCTCACAGTCGGCGGACGGACGGTGCGAACGATCGCCCACGCGTCACTCGACGGTGAAGGCGCGCATGCAGCCCTCCGAGGATTCGGCATTGGCGACGGTGATCGGCACATCAACAGCAGAATCCTCGTCGCGCACATGGCCCCCGGCTGCACCAGCCGCGAAATCTTCAAACACCTGCTGCCCGATCAGTCTTCTGCCGCGTTCGCAGCAAGAATCTTCGTCAACCACGGTGCGCATGGAACCGACGCTGTTCAGACCAGCCGCAATCTCCTGCTGAGCCCCGACGCCAAGTCGTGGAGCCGCCCGGAACTTGAGATCTACGCCGACGACGTCAAGTGCACGCATGGCGCCACCACAGGCGAGATTGATCCAGGAGCCCTCTTCTACCTGCGCGCCCGCGGTGTGCCCGAGTCAACTGCCCGAGCCTTGCTGGCATGGGCCTTTGCAGCCGAGGTCATCAACGAAGTGCCGCTTCAATCGCTTCGCAGCCACCTCGCGAGGCGAATTCTCGCGCAGCTTCCTGGCGCCGAGATGCTCGACGAAGGCATCGTGTCACTGTGACGGACATAGACGCAACGACCTGCCCAAATATCATGGCTATCCGTGACGGTATTCCGGCGCTCAGTCGCGATATTCACGGCAAGCCACTCATCTACCTCGACAACGCCGCCACGACGCCTCGCCCGCAGGCCGTCCTTGACACTGTTCTCACCTATGAATCACAGTTCCCCGCAAACGTCCACCGCGGTGTCCACACACTTTCGGGCGAAGCCACGCACGCCTACGAAGACGCCCGGCGCCGCATCGCCGCATTCTTTGGTGGCGGTGAACTTGTCTTCACCCGAGGAACGACCGAAGCAATCAATCTCGTAGCCGGATCGTGGGGTGAGACGAATCTCGGTGCTGGCGACGAAGTCCTGATCTCTGCGCTTGAGCATCACGCCAACATCGTGCCGTGGCAACTGCTCTGCGCCCGCCGTGGATGCGTACTTCGTGTGGCCGATGTTGATGATGCGGGCGAACTGCACCTCGATACGGTCATCGATGCGATGACCGATCGTACGCGTCTGCTTGCCATGACCGGCGTCAGCAATGCGCTTGGCACGGTGACACCGATCGCCGAGCTTTGCGCCACCGCGAAGGCTCGCGGGATCACAACACTCGTCGACGGCGCCCAGATGGTGCCGCACATGCCGGTCGATATCACCGCGATTGGCTGCGACTTCTTCGTCTTCAGCGGCCACAAGATGTATGCGCCCACCGGTATTGGTGGACTACTCAGTTCAGGGGCTCAACTCGAAGCCATGCCACCATGGCAAGGTGGCGGCGACATGATTCGCTCAGTGTCGTTCGCCGACAGCACCTGGAACGATGTCCCATGGAAGTTTGAGGCCGGCACGCCGAATGTCGGCGGAACGATCGGCCTGGGCGGCGCGGTCGACTGGCTCTCTGGGATCGGCATGGACACAATCGCCAATCGAGAGACTGCCCTGCTGGCGGACATGGTGACACGTCTTAAGTCAATCGACCGCGTTCAACTCGTCGGCACACCTTCGCACCGCGCCGGTGCGATCTCGTTCGTGATCGACGGCATGCACCCCGCGGACGTTGGGGCGATGCTCGATCGACATAGCATCGCTATCCGCGCAGGACACCACTGCGCGCAGCCCATTCTCGAACGGCTCGGCTATTCCGCAACGGCGCGCATCGCGCCTGCATTCTTCAACACCGAAGCCGAACTTGAGGCCACCGAAGCAGCCATCCGGAGAATCATCGATGTCTTCGGATAGCCCCCCCAAGACAGGCGCCGCTGCCTTACCTGAATCGTCGCCACTCCGAGAACGGATCATCGATGCCATCCGAACAGTGCGCGATCCCGAGATTCCGGTGAACCTCTACGAGCTCGGTCTGATCTACGACATTCAAATCGACGAACGTAGCAGCGTTCAGATCACCATGACCCTGACGACGCCGAATTGCCCCGTCGCCGAACTGCTTCCGCAGCAGGTTGAACAAGCAGTCGCCGCGGTCGATGGCGTTAGCGGCACCGCGGTTGAAATTGTCTGGGAGCCCGAGTGGACACCCGACATGATGAGCGAGGCCGCCAAACTTGACCTCGACTTCACTGGCAAATTCGACCCCCGGAAGTTCCACCAGCCCTCAAAGACGAATCTGACGATCGGACGCAAGCCAACGGATCGATGAACGGGCTCTACAACGCGTCGTAGCCCAACTCGGAAAGCAAGGCCGCATGGTCAACTTCGGCTCGACGAAACGGCGCAGCCTCTGCCGGCGGCATGCGTTTCCAGCCTTCCACCTGAAGTAGATGCGGAATATTCGAGCGATCGATCGGCGTCAATATCGCTCCGTATATATCACGGACACATCCCCCAGCCATCCAGCACGCGGATGAGGTCGGTGTGATTGACGCGGCGATCGGCATTGGTATCGCCATAACACGGCTGCGGGCACACGCCGCTGCCACATGCGGCGTCCTGATGCCAGAATCCACCTGCATCGCCACACGCGATGTCGGTCGTCTGCACGCAGTAGTTTCCCAGGCAACACGCCCCGCCCGGCGACTCGCAATCGCTGCGAATATCGACTGGCGGCGCATCGGTCCACTGCACACCGTCTTCGTGAAATCCGCAGCGTATGAACCGAGGCGCCACACCTTCGCACACGATGCCATCGGTGTTCGGCGAGATGTTGTCGTGAATCCAGCAGTCCTCGAAGACTGGTTGGCCATCTCGAATCCAAGCGCCGGGACCACGATCGGCGCTGTTGCCGACGATGAGACACCGGAGGATTCGTGGGCTGGTGCCGTCGATGTACACCCCACCACCGCGGCTCAAACCGTCATCGCCCACAGCGCCGGTTCCACCAGCAATGGTAAGACCCTCGATGATCGTTCCTGGCCCTTCGCCGCTCGCGCATCGAATGACGCTAGGGCCGCCGAGGATAGATGTGAACTCGGCCCCCCACTCGCTGCGAAGCGTCACCGCTTTACCCCGCATATCCACGGGTCCAACGTGCACGCCCTGAGCCAGCAGCACTGTGCCGCCAATTGGCACAGCATCAACCGCTGCCTGCACGGACTTGTAGTCTTGGGGCACGCGAAGAAGTGTCTCGGGTCGCGGATAGATCGATAGCACAGCCGCCACGAGGGCGGCGCTCACAATGGCGCAGTACATGGGTCATGTCCTCCTGCCGCATCTGTTGCAGCGACGGGAACCCTACGACAGTTTCAGTGCCGCTCGCCCATTCGCTGCCGAAAAGCAGCAGGCGGCAACAAAGATTATTCGGCGCGACCCCATCCGTCCGCTGCCAACTGCTGCTTCACCCCGAAATCGGGGCAAGCACATTGGTGGGTGTCCACTATCACAGCGGGGGCCAGGTACCCGCTGAGTGCCTGACCCCGTTCTCTGCTCTTCGTTCTCTGGCAGAATCCGAGGACTACTTCTCAAAGGCAGTATCCTCCCCCCCCCATGACAGACTTCACACACGCTGCCAAGATCTCTGAACTTCCGGAAGGCACCCCTGTCCGCGTCTCAATAGGCAGGGAGGAGATCGCCCTCGTGCGCCAGGGCAACACCGTCCACGCCGTCAGTGACGCATGCACTCACAGCGAGTTCTCGCTCTCGGATGGCGGGCATGTCGAGGACGGATGCATCATCTGCTCGCTCCACTGCGGCTCCTTCCGTCTTTCTGACGGCGAGGCCTGCGACCCACCTGCTGACGATCCGATTCGAGTCTTTGAAGTTCGACTCGATGGGGACGATGTACTCGTCAAGGTGTGATAGCCCGCCGCGTCATCTTTCACCTTGGCGCATCACGCGGCGGATCTGACCCTGACTATCGACAATCCATGTTGTGTCGCCTGCTTGCTGGACAATCACTCGGCCATCAGGACCATCACGAAATATTGGTTCCGGCAACGTGTCATCTGGCGTCCATAGCCCGTCGAGGTCCGCCATGGTCGCAGGCGGCGCGGCGTGCTGGGACATGTACCGCTCATCCGCATCGATCAAGTGACGAAGCTGCATGCGCACAGCGGCATCCACGGGAACCACAAACGCTCCGGCACCTGGCGCATCTGCGCTGAACTGCACGCGGCCCCAATACTCGGGTCGATGCATGTCGATGGCGTACTGCGGCGACCACACCCAGTTGTCCTCACGCGCGCCATCCGGTTTGACATACTCGCCACCCTCAACTCGCACCGGCCACTGCACGCGAGAGAAGTTGATCCACCACGCATCGCCCGGTCGCGGTGGACATGCCCGCCGCGCCGTGTCGGCCATTGAGGCCCACGGAATCGCAATCTCAACCGTCCACCCCTCATCGCGATCTGACGGATCGTTGATCGTGCCCTGCGTCGCCACCGCCGAGCACACGCCAGCAAAGTCCCAACTTATGTCGAAACCACCACCATCGCGATACGGGCGGCTCATTCGCAGATCCATCTCGGTTCCAAGCGTGTTGATCTCGTACTCGTCGTACTCGAAGCGATCGCCATCGGGGTCGATGAAGATTTCAAAGTCGTTGTCGTGATAGATGATCGAGTCCCGCTTGGTAAGCGTGCTCCACAAGTGTGGCTCATCGAGTTGGGCCGCCACATACAAATACTCCGAGTCCCAGCACATCTTTGCGCGTGTTCGGAACCTCGGACGGGGCTTCGCAGATCCTTCGATGTCAACAAAGTCAGCCGTCCACGCAGCACCTTTCCAGGCCGCGTCCCGAAGTTCACCATCGATGCGAGGAGCCACCTCAACCTCGCCAGCAACGTACACCCGTGGATGCCCCTCGGGAAGCGTTCCATCAATCCGAGGCCCATGCGCCGCACACCCGACACACGCGCACGCCAGCCCGAGACAGCACCACATTCGATACTCATGTAATTGCATCATCGAACTCGAATGGTAGTAGGACCACCCACCCCAGCGACATCCCCCCGCCACCTATCATGCGGATTCCGATGGATCAGCCTCTCCCCCAACTCGACTCAACATCTCCGCCAGCAGCCCCGGAGGCCGAACATGCCCACGGTGTCCTGCGAGACTCGCATGAACGAGTGATACACGACCTGCGGATGAGCATCACGGACCGATGCAACTTTCGCTGCGTCTACTGCATGGAGCCGGGCGATCGTTTCTTGCCGAAGCGAGCACTGCTCTCGGCCAGCGAGTACATGACCATCGTCGATGCGGCCATCGCGCTGGGCGTTCGTAAGGTCCGGCTCACCGGCGGCGAACCCACGCTATACCCCGTGCTCGACACAATCATCAGCGAACTCGGTCGCCGCAATCTCGACGACATCGCCATGACGACCAATGGATCGCTCCTCGATCCCACCCGGACAGCGAGATGGAAGGCCGCGGGCTTGACACGATTGACGTTCAGTCTCGACACACTGCGCGAAGATCGCATGACCGCAATCACGCGATCGAAGACCCGCGTCGCAGATGTGCTCCGCTCGATTGACGTCGCGGCCGAAACGGGACTTGCCAGATCCAAGATAAACGTCGTCGCCATGCGGAACTTCAATGAAGATGAGTTTGCCGACTTCGCCGATCTCGCCCGCGAACGAGACTTGGATATTCGGTTCATCGAGTTCATGCCGCTGGACTCCGGCCGCTCATGGAAACCCGGTCGCGTTGTATCCGAAACGGAAATCATCGAGATGGTCAGTGCGCGGCACGCCCTACAACATCGCGATCCCAAGAACCCGCACAGCACATCACGGCATTACTACTTCGCCGACGGCGCCCCGGGGCGTATCGGCGTCATTCCTTCTGTGACTAGGCCGTTCTGTGCCGCCTGCAACCGACTACGAGTCACCGCCGAGGGTGCCGTCCGCCCCTGCCTCTTCAGCAATACAGAGTGGGACATCCGACCGCTGCTGAGAAACGGTGGAACCCACGAGGACATCAAGCGATTCCTCGTCGACTCGGTCTGGACCAAGCAAGCCGGCCACAGCATCGGCGCCAAGGACTTCCAGCAGCCCGACCGCGGCATGTCGGCGATCGGGGGCTAAGGGACCGCAGCCTTTCAACGGTTTTTCGACCGTCGCTCCCTACTTCCTGACCGCGATGCCGCCTACCATCCGCCGCCATGTCAGACGGCCCACACATCACCAATCCGCTGCTGCTCGTTCGGTGTGCGCTCGGCGGCGTCTTGATGGGGCTCGCAAACCTCGTTCCGGGGATCAGTGGCGGAACGATGCTGCTCGCGGCGGGCGTCTATCGGCGGTTCGTCAATGCAATTGCACGAATTACGACGTTTCGATGGTCTCTGGAGTCGATCGTCACGTTGGCGGTCATCGTTGGGGGCGCTGGCGCCGCCATCGTGCTGGGAGCCGGCATCGTCGGCGATCTCGTCCATGAACATCGATGGGTGATGTACAGCCTCTTCCTCGGGCTTACGCTCGGCGGTGTGCCACTGCTGTGGTCGCTCATCAGGCCAGCGACGCCTGCGGCCATCGGCGGCTTCGTCGGCGGGCTCGCGTTCATGGTGGTGCTGGTAACGGCGCAGTCCATCGGCGGGGAGTCGCAATCAACCGGAGGCGGCTGGTGGCTTCACTTGATTGCAGGCTTGGCCGCGGGCTCGGCCATGGTGCTGCCGGGGCTCTCTGGAAGTTATGTGCTGCTCATTCTCGGCGAGTACCTCATCGTCCTCGGCGCGGTCGAAGGCGCTAAAATCGCCTTGCAGGATGGCGGCGACCTGGCCGAGCCGCTGAGCGTCATCATTCCGGTCGGTATCGGCGCCATCATCGGCGTGGTCGGCGTGTCGAATGCCGTGCGTTGGTTTCTCGATCACGCTCGCCAAGCTACGCTCGGCGTGTTGATGGGTTTGCTTCTTGGAGCAGTCCTTGGGCTGTGGCCATTCAAAGCGGCAAGGCAACCGGAAATCGGCGAGATTATTCGCGGACAGGCTGTCACCGAAGAGACTCTTGATGCCATCAAACCCGAGCATTGGCCGACGGAAGCATTCTCGGCATCGGCAGGGCAATGGGCATCGGCCTTTGCACTGGTGCTGGTCGGCTTTGCATGCTCGGTCGGGATCGGGATGATCGGCGGAGGCGAGGAAGATGAGCCCTCATCGCCGCCCGAAGTGACACCCAAGAAGTAGCCAAATAGCCCCCGATCATCCAAAAGTATGACTCCTTTCATTGCTCCGGGCTGGCATCAGCGAGGCGTCAAAGCCGTATTGGTTTTTTATCGTTGACAGATGATCCGGACCCCGTACCCTCAAGATCACTTGCTGAGAAGGGACTAGGACAATGCTCAGAGATCGGATGACGTTGACGCTGGCAGTTGCCGCTGTAGGCGTGCTGCCACTCTCAATTGCAGTTGCCGACCAAGACCCACCGCCCCACCGCATTCAAGGATCGCCATTCATCGGGGATCCTGCCGCAACAGCAATGCTGAGCCTCGGGGCCGCTCCAAGTACCGTCGCTGTGAACCGCGAAGCAGTTCATATCGACCAGCGGATTCTTGACGAGTTGGCAACGCACCGCGCCTGCGAACTCTCGCTCGATCTGCCAGATATGGGCCCGATTGTCATTGATATTCGGCGCCACATCCACCACAGCGATGGAACAGTCGGAGTCATCGGAACAGTTCGAGGCGATGTTCCCTCCCGCGTCATCCTTGAGATTGGTGACGGCCTGCTGCTAGGAGACATTGTCCGCGGCCCCGACATGGTGCAGATTCGGCAAGCACCGAAGAACGCCTTTGTAGCGATTGGCGCTCGAGGCAACGGTATTCATCTAGTGCAGTCGGTTCGGGAGCAACCCGGCGCCACCTGTGGCAATGACCTGCATGATGTCGTCGTGCCGGCGCGACCGAACGCTGAGCCACCATCGACATGGGGTGGCAACGGCAACACTCGCCACGATGATGATGATGGTGCAACACGAAACCCGTACATCGATGTCATGATCGTCTACACCGATGGCGCCCGCGCTGCCATTGGAAGTCAGGGCGCCGCAAGGTTGCTCGGCCATCTCACCATCGACACCGCCAATGAGATCTACCTGGACAGCGATGTTGACCACCGCATGCGCATGGCTCGCATGTACGAGGTCGATTACGACGAAACGGCGTTCGACATTGACGGGGATGGCGTCTTCGGAACACATGATGACCACCTCGACGCGGTCACCGACGACAGCGATGATGTGATCGACGGGGTCCACACGATTCGGGATCAGGTAGGCGCCGATCTCGTGACGTTCATGATCAATGATCTTGACCCTTCGGGCACTAGCGTGACCTTCGGTCTTGGCTGGAGACCAACCACCGAATCCACTTCCAACGCCGATATCGGATTCCACACTTGTCACTGGGAAAATATGGCCACGCCAACGTGGTCCATGCCCCATGAGGCAGGGCACAACATGGGTGCCTATCACGATGATCTGCAGATCCCAACGAACTACGTGGCGCTCTACGGCTGTGGTCACTATTGGAATAACGCTTCGGGAATCCAGGAGCAGACCATCATGGCCCGAAACTCGCTCGGTGGAAACCGCATTCCACTCTTCAGCAACCCCGGAGTTACGTTCAACGGCAATGCCGTCGGCGACGCCAACCACGACTGCGCCAGAATGTTCGACGAGGTTTCGGACACCATCGACGACTATGTAGCGGCCTCGTCGACCACCCAGTATGTTGATACAGACTGGGGCGGATCTGAGAACGGGTCGTCATCCAATCCGTGGGACACCTTCTGGGAGGGGTACATCAATGTGCGCTGGGGCGGCACGCTCATCATGAAGAACTGCGAGGATGATGGCACGTCAGGCCCCATCCGCGCCATGCTTATCAAGAGTACAGGTGGGTCATCGATATTCCGTTGACCTTCAAAGGGGAGGAGATCCCAATATGCGTATGAATATTGCCATAGGAATTCTCGTAGCAGCCTCCGCCGCCTCACTGGCGGCCGCAGCACCGGTCACCCCCGGTATCAGTTACGAAGGCACGCTCAGTGATGTTGACGGACCATTCACCGGAACGCAGGACTTTACGTTCGGGCTCTGGGACGCGGAAACCGGCGGAACACTGCTGAGCGAAGTTGAACTGTTGGCAACAACTGTTACCGACGGACGCTTTGCCGTGGATATTCCATTCTCGCTCACACACTTCAGCACAGGCGAAGAGCGGTATCTCGAAGTGACTGCAGACGCGACGACGTTCTCCCCGCGGCACCGTCTTACCCCCGCTCCCTTTGCCATGTACGCACTCTCGGGCAACGAGGGACCGCAGGGCGAGCAGGGCGAGCAGGGTGAGCAGGGTGAGCAGGGCGAAGAGGGAATACAAGGCGCCACCGGATCTCCTGGACCACAGGGTGATCCAGGTCCTCAGGGCGACCAGGGCCCACAGGGAGATCAGGGCCCGCAAGGCGACGAAGGAGTACAGGGCGAACAAGGTGAGCAGGGCGAGCAAGGCCCCGAAGGCCCCACGGGCGACTCCGTATGGTTAATCAGCGGCACGTCTATCAGTTACTCGGGTGGCAATGTCGGCATTATGACCAATGACCCCCAGGCCGCCTTTCACATTGGTGGCACCAACAACGTGTTCCAGATGGGTACCGAAGGCGACTCCAAAATTAAGTTGTACGTATCCGACACCCTGTTCGGGGACGCCACCCTCACTATGGACGGAGTTACTGGCGAACAAGAGGTACTCCTCCGTCCGTTCGCCGGCGGGTACTTGGCACTCAGCGGCGCTTCCACCAGCGCTAACGTCTCGCATTGGGGATACGACGGCGGCAGCATGTCTAGTTGGACAAGCCCTGACAGCGACGGGCAACTGTTCATTCGCGCCAACGATGATGACTTGAGTTTCATCATGGAGGATGCGAACGTTAGTAAATTGCATCTTGGCCAGTGGTCTACCGGCAACGACGGATGGGGCTTGCGAATCATGAACGATTCAGGCACCAATCTGGTGGATCTCGGAACAGAATCGAACGATGGATCTCGCCACGGCTCGCTCAAACTGAGCAACGCCGCCGGCGAGGTCGCGATCGAGCTCGACACCTACTACAACGGCATGGGCCGCGTGATCTGTGATGAAGTGCAGGTCAAGGGCGGCGCCGATCTGTGCGAACGCTTTAGCGTTCGAGGATCCGAACCCGAACCGGGAACAGTCTTGTGCATCGACCCCGAAGTTGTCGGCGGTTTGATTGTCAGCACCAAGGCGATCGATACATCGGTCGTCGGCGTCATCAGCGGCGCTGGTGGCATTCGCCCCGGCCTTTCGCTCGGCCAGACCGGAACCGAAGCTGATGGTAATTATCCCGTCGCGCTCACTGGCCGCGTGTGGGTCCAATGCGACGCCACTGACAATCCAGTTCGCCCCGGCGACATGCTGACAACCTCGTTGACGCCAGGCCATGCCATGTCAGCCAGTGGGTTGCCTGATACGCGCGGCGCCATTCTGGGCAAGGCGATGTCGAGTTTGGATAACGGCACCGGTTTGGTGTTGATGCTCATTCAGCCACAGTGATCGACGGAGACCCAAGATGACTCCATTACGACACATTCTGGTGTTCACCACACTCGCAATAATCGTGGGGGCCGCTTCGGCCCTCGGATTCAGCGGGTGGCTGGAACATGGCACGCAGTACGCCGGCACCGAAATGACCGGCGGCGACTTCACAATGATTGCCCGCGCAGGACAACCAGCGGTTGGCTCAGCCTCAGGCGGGGAGTGGACGCTCCACAGCGGGGGCGTTCACATGCCACAGGACATCTGCGCTGGCGATATGAATGGATCCGGTAGCGTCGACATCGAGGACTTGCTCGCGTTCCTAGCCGTCTACGGCACGGAAGGCGCGGACCTCAATGGCGACGGAGTGGGCGACGTCAACGATCTGTTGATTCTTCTTGGAGCCTTCGGCGGGTGCGGATGAGGGCCTGCGGCGCTGGTTTCTGCCCTGACACCCAAAATCTCTCGATCTCGACTCTGTAACAATCGCTGTTCTTGCGCTCTCAATCGGGTTTTTTCCCCTGCGGCGTAATAATGCTGTTATTTCTCTGTCTACGGCAAACACAACCCTCTATCTCGCGTAGTTGGCAATGAAGTGAGCATCTGACCAGCACACTTCAGGGTTCTCAAAAGGAACCCAAACAACTCCGATTCTCCTCCTCTTCAACTCTCCTCTCCTCTCTCTACCACCGGCCTCGCCAACACGGCGAGGCCGGTGGTGTTTTTTCGGTGCAGCGGCTTCCTCGCAAAACGACGTGGGATTGTTGGACCCCCACCAACAACTCGTGAAAACATTCACACGCATCGTCTTACGCGAAAGGCGTTTGCAAAGACAAGAAACTGCAGGAATACAGGTAGACTGGTCGAGTACACCTATCTCGACCTGCCCGCACTTCGGCGGCCGAGCAATCTTTGATGTGAGATGAATCCCGTGTCCGAAACGTGTTCCCAACAATCAACTTCCACCAATGACCAGCGAACTCGCTCGGCGGACCACCAACATCCGCCGAGGGAAATGGTGATCCACTCCGCAGACCGCGTGCTGCACCCGGAATCGCAGCCACCGATCGTCACGAGTTGCGCAGGACTCTCCCGCCTCCGACCGGCGACCTCCTAAACACAGCGGAACTCAATAGGTCTCGCTACCGTGCCTCTCCATGGCACCAACCCTCCGCATCCAACGCCTCTCCCCACTCGCGCACATTCCCGCCTATCAATCCGGCGGCGCCGCCGGTCTTGACCTGCACGCGGCAATTGACTCGCCCCGCAGCATCGAACCGGGCGACATCGAGATGATCCCGATCGGTATTGCCATCGCTCTCCCGCACGGACATGAGGGACAGGTCCGTCCTCGCTCCGGCCTTGCCAGCCGCCACGGCATCACGCTTCCAAACGCTCCTGGAACGATTGATGAAGATTACCGAGGCGAAGTCTCTGTGCCGCTGATCAATCTGGGGCGAGAGCCGTTCACCATCGAGCCCGGCATGCGAATCGCCCAAATGGTCGTTTCGCCTGTAACCCACTGCATCATCGACGAAGTAGCAGAACTCGACAGCACCGGCCGCGGACACGGCGGATTTGGATCGACCGGAGTACACGGCGAGTCGGAATAACTGTTTTGTGAACTCTGGTTTTGGGTCTGCGTGCGATCACACCTGCCGTTGCCTCTCCGCTTCTTCTCCCTATAAGGCACGTGCAAGAACACCGCGCGATGCAACCGCACACAGGGGGTGCTTCGCGGTCGTTATGAATCGGTACACCCAACAACCTGCCCGAAGCCAGTCAAGCCAAGCGGCTCACGGGCAAAGAATGGCTCGGCGGCATCGACTCCGATTCGGCTGCCGAAGTAATGGCCGGCGGAGTCGACCCAATTGACGACGCGGCGATTCTTCTCAGGAAGTACAAACTGCGTTTCATACGCGACAATCGCCTCACGCTTTTGCGACTCATATCCGCTGATGTCCATGAGGAATGATGGATTGGGAATGATTCGCAGATGTGTGCAGTAGTAGTGGAAGAGCCATCGTGGATAGATCGGCTCGCCGGGAAGATCTATCTTCGTGAGCTTCGCATCGAACCGAGCATCTTCGACGATCTTCGTCACGGCGACATGGTCGGGATGAGCGTCCTCGGGGTACGGCGCAAAGAGAATGTCGGCCTGGTGCTCGCGAATGACGCCCGCAACCGCATGCCTTGCTTCGATCGTATGCTCGACATACCGATTCCGTAGGCCGACCTGCACTCGCCGCACACCGAGAATCTCAGCGGCGCGTTCCGCTTCGGCACTTCGCGTCTGCGGGTCGCCATACGGCGTAGGTTCCCCGTCGGTCATGTCTACCAGAACAACGTCGTGCCCTTGGTCAGCGAGCCGAGCGATCGTTCCCCCCATGCCCAGTTCCTGATCATCGGGATGAGGTCCAAAGACGAGTATTCGTGCCATAGTTCAGGCATGGTAGGTCGGCGCAGAATCCAGACAGGCCAGCACCGCGGCGGCGGCCTCCTCAGCCTGGTCGCAGGCCTTCCGCCAGAGCCTGGTCCAACGCATCTGCGCAAACCAGTGCCTCGCTTCCAACGCCATCAGCAGTGTTCCAGCCTGTTCGTCGCAGCGATCCGGCCCAGTCCAAGTGAGCCGTTCCAGCGGGTCGGTGGGCCACTCGATTGCCTGAAGAGCTTCTTTCACAACTTGATCCCTTGGAAGGGAGGCCGCGATAGAAGCAAGCCGCTCGTGCGTCGCGGGATCATCCACGCCAGCAACGATGTCCCGCGAAACGCGGAGGATGATGTCGCGATCCGCGTCACTGACCTTGGCCCAGTGTGCTTTTTGTGCGCACATGGCGAGCGTGCTGCGGCGACGGGCACGCTGCCGAAGTGATGCCATCAGGACCGCGGCCCCAGGATCACACCAGATATCGGCGCAAGCCGCGAGCCAGTCTGCGTGGTCGTCCAACCGCTCAAGATCCTGATGCATGCGCCGGTCCATCACCGCGATGGCCGAGCGAAAGTGGCCGCTCGCACGCCACGCCGGCACGCTCAGAGACTCTGCCATGTGGCTCAGCGTCCGAAGGGCTTCATGCCGAATGTCTTGCGATTCGCTTTGGATCAGCTGATTCATTGCCCTCCCCGCATGCTCGCAAAATTGCCGAGGCACGCCAACTGCCTGCAAGTTGTGAATCGCTTCCTTGGCAAGTCGCTCTCGCTCGGCCGGACCGTGCGCTCGCAAAGGTTCGGCGAGTGCCCGTGGGCCGCCTCGCGTCCCCTCAAGATGCGCCACAACATCGCTCGACTCCGAAGCACTCACGGCGTCCATCCACGCATCAATTGAATCGAGCGATCGCACCAACTCCGCCACTACAACCACGGCGCACCCGTCTCCCGCATCGAATCCAGAGCCCAGCCGGTCCGCCAGCAGCAACCGTACCTTTGCCTTCAACGCTGCAGTTGGATACCTCGCCGGATCACGGCGTGCAAGACGCGAAGAGTCAGTCGCAAGCCTGCGGAGCATTGCGAGAAGCCATCGGGGCTGCTCTGCTTGCTGAGCCATCTCAACTGGCATCACTTGGTTCGGAGACTGCCTCGCGTTCGCGCTTGCTTTGCAACTGTCGCTGCCGACCGCACCCCGGCGTACCGTACTGAATCCACACAAGCGAAAGCCCTTCGGGCGGCATGGTCACACCGGCCGCAGACCGCTCGCCCGCTTGCAATGCGGCATCCACCGATGCCAGGTCCCTTCTGCCGGAACCCACCTCGACGAGCGTGCCAGCGATGATCCGCACCATGTTCCAAAGAAACCCTTCGCCTACGACCTCGATCGACGCAACCTGATCACCGTCCAGTGAGACTCCACAGGCGTGCACACGGCGAATCGTCGATTCGCGTCCATGGTTGAGTCTGGTGAAACTCGCAAAGTCGTGCTTGCCCACGAGCATTTCCGCAGCCTCGTTCATTGCGACGAGATCAAGATCCCACGGCACCCAAGCAAGCGTACGGCGATCAAACAGCGGCCGCTGATGCGCTTCTCGCCGACCGAACGCGGCGCGGTAGCGATACGCCTTCTTCTCAACATCGCCGATCACATTGAACTCGCTCGGAACAACCTCTGCGGCGACAACGCGAATGTCATCTGGAAGTCTTGACGAGATCGCAGGGGGCAGCCGATCGACATCGATTTCGCTGCACGTATCGAACGCCGCAACCTGGCCAAGCGCGTGAACACCTGAATCTGTCCGGGATGCGCCGTGAACCGACACTTCTTCACGGACGACCTGCCGCACCGCTTGTTCAAGCACGCCCTGCGCCGTTCGAAGCGGCGATTCGTCTGGCGGATGTTGCTTCTGCCAACCAAAAAACTCCGTACCCTCGTACGCCACAGTCAACTTGATTCGGCGTGTCGGCACGCTCAGTGTCCGAAGAGGTTTCCGGGTGCGAACATCCGCTCTGACTCGAAGAATTCAAGCGCTGCATCGACATCCGGGAAGATTTTCGTCGCGGTCTCGGTGATGAACGGTGACGGCGGCTTGGCCGGCTTCCACACCACATAGACCTCCTTCGTGTGCTCCCACGCGTGCTGGAGCTCACGCTCAACGCCACTGGAGAGGCCGGGAATCCCGCCCGGAAGTTCTGGAACCAGCGACACGATCATGTCGCTCTGATCGATCAGTTTGAAGTCCCGCATATAGATCTGCCCATCGACATCGCCAGCGATATCGAGTACTTCGCGGACCCGCACTCGCAGTTCAACACCTTCACGACCGCCATAGGCGTGCGGCGTGACGTCGATCCAGTCCTGTCCGATCTTGGCAGCCTCGATAGCGCGGTCGAGCAGTAGTTTCTCATCAACGTCCGCTGGATCGAAGGTGATGAAGTGCTGGGCAAGCGCATCGCGGAAACGGCCGATCTCGTCAAGAACGTCGGGCATGTCCATGACATGACTCATCGGGAAGGACGGATAGACCCGCTTTATATCCGGTCGCGTCACAAGCCGCAGGCACGTATCGATTGTGTCCTGCTGGCGGCCGCGGCTGAGAATGTAGAACTGGTCGGCGCATCCCATTGCGCTGGCGAGCAACTCCGTGGCGAGGATCTCTTCCTCGCGCCAGACCATGCAGTCCTTGAGCGTCGCATCAATATCGTGCTCTGCATGAAGGCGGTGATGGACCATCTCGATGTTGTCGAGCAGACAGATGAACATGTTGGGCTGCAACTTTTCCATCTGATCAAAATCGAAGGCACTGAACAGCCCGTGCCGCCACCTGAAGGTGGCGTGGGTATTGACCATGAGGTCTGGGCAATCGACTGCTGGTGTCGACTCGGCGATGATGTCCTTGAACGCGGCGCGACGGAGCGAAGCCAGTCGGCTAAGCGGGAGGTCGAGAATGCGACCCGACCGTACGTCAGGACCCTCCCGGTACATCATGTTTCCTACGTTGTAGAGTTCGATCCGCTTGCCCTGCACTCCGGCACGCTCGCGGACCTCCTCCAGATAGGGTTTCTTGTCAATACCAATCTGACCGGTGATAACTGCTCTCATACCGCGCAGGATACCACGCACCGAAGGGCAATCCCAACTCTCAATCTTGATGAGGGCAGAACCTCGCCGCACACCCCGGGGTCCACGATTGTGTTTCTACGCCCGCCGAAAGTGCCGCAGCCACGCCGCCCTTGCCCGTGGCGGCTCGGTCTTACGGCCGCGTGACTTCGCAAACACTACGGCGGCGGCGGATATGACGACGGCCAGCACAACACCGGCAATGATCCACTGCATTGTGCCGAAGGTGCTTCGAGAGGCAATGCCGTATCCCACAAGCACACCTACGCCAAACTGCATCGGAGCGGTCACAAGCACGCAGGACCATGTCGCCAGCGCAAACCGCCAGAACCGCAGATGCATGAGACCGGCAACGGTGATCGCGGGCGTGCGGCTTCCGGGAATGAACCTCGCGGCGACAATAAACCACGCGCCGCGCTTGTCAATCTGGTGCTTGGCCTGAAGAAGGCGCTTGGGGTGCAGAAAGCGCCGGATAAGCCGCCTGTGCAACAGCCTCGTTCCAAACTTACTACACCAGGTGAACCAGAGCATGTCTGCCGTTGCGACGCCGACAATGGCGGCAATCAGCGTCGGCACCCAGACGCCCGCGCCGAGCATCTGCTCGCCGATGATCACGCCCGCCGGAATAATGACGATGTCCTCGCCGATCGGAATGCCAATCCCACTCGCGAGCAGCAACACCAGCACGATCCATGGCAGATACTCCGCGTTTTGGGTGATGAACTCGGTCATGGGTGGGCTCGTTTTCGCTCCTCGGGCGGCATGCATGCCGACCGCAACCAACGCATCGGAGCCCTCGGTCGATGACGCCGGGACTGGCGCCGCTTTCTCCACCACCACGCTACCACGATGAGTGCCAGAACGCCCACTCCAATAAGCACGGCGTCTCGAACATGCTTGTCATACACCGATTCGCCGAGGCCTTTGGCAATGAGCCAACCAACAGAAAGTTGCCACGCCACACTCTTGGCGGCCCCGACGCTCTCGCCTAGCATGAACTTTCCGATCGGCATGTGCGCAAGTCCCGCCGCGGTGATAACGGGCGTACGGGCTGCTGGAAGAATGCGGCCCATCACCACGACCCACGCCCCCCACTTATCGAGCATGTACTTGATCTCAAGAATCCGGCGCGGGTGGAACATGCGTCTGAATAAACGAATTGAAAGAAGTTTGTGGGCAAAGCGGCGAACGAGAAGCATCCAAATGAGATCGGCGAGCACAACGCCGGTCCACGCCGCAGCGACCGTCGACCAGAACGGCAGCACGCCGCGCTCAATAAGGAACCCCGCGGGCACGATGAGGATCTCTTCGCTAATCGGAATGCCGACGCCGGCGAGCATGATGACGCCGAAAAGTAGCCACGGGCCGTCATGCGAAAGCATCTCCTCGACCTTCGATTCGATCTTACCGTGGAGCGTCTTCGAATCCTTGACAAGATCTGGTCCCGGAGTCTTCGCGTCCCCTGCCAACACAACGGATGTCAGCAGCAGCACGAGAAAGCCGATCGACATCACACGGGCAGACATCCGCGCAGGCTACCCGAGTAAGCACTCACAGTAGGTGGGCTACTCCGGGCACGGTCCCCAGCCTGAGGGTAGGGCCAGCATGTCATCGACACCGACGATGCCATCAAGGGTCACATCCGCAATGCCGCCCGACTGTCCCCACATGCTCAGCACCCGAAGCGCGTCGTTGAGGTTGCAATACAAAGGCAGTTCTCTTAGCAGACGAAATCGCTTCCCGGGGCGATTTCGGCGGGGAGATTCTGGCCGCAGAGTTCCTCGGCTGACATGGCCGTCAGCGGCGAAATCTCGATGGCGGCGTCGACGTGCCCGTCGGCGCGGCGGGGGACAGTGACGCCCGCCTGTTCGAGCCAACCGCCATAGAGATCGCTCTGTAACTGGCTGCTTGACTCGGCCGAATCGACGCCGCTGGCGTTCTTGATTGGCGCGAACTCCGCTTCGCGAGAGACTTCCAGAATCGCGGGCTTCTTCGCGATTCCCATCGCGTCAAATACGAATCGCTCAAGTTTGACCGCGTTGGGCTGGGTCGGGGCGTGTGTTTCGCCGCTCGCCGGGTCATACCACGTGACTTTCTTATCGGCCCGGTGCCATGGCAGCCCGTCCTCGCCGCCAACCGCAACACGCCTGGCAAACTCCGTACTGATGATATGCATCGCGATATTGCCCGCGGCGAAGCACAGACGGCCCGACGCATCCATAGCCTCGGCCTGTTCGCAGGAGAGATCCGAATACTCCACGACGCCCGGTACACCGCCGCGAAGCGCAAAGACACCGACCTTCTCATCCGGCCCGCACTTTGGAACCATCTTGCTCGTGAACTCACCGGAAGAACGCTCTGAGTCGGCATGCAGGCCAAGAAACACCGGATCAAGAACCGGCGCGAGTGGGTTGTCCACCTGGAAGTAACTGATCGCCTCGACGCCGCGGCCTTCCATCTGATCAAGTGCGCCGCTTCGCAGCAACGCCTGGTACGAACCGCCGTGCCCGTCCGGGCTCATCGCCAGCGCGGCCGGTCCTTCGAGCAGCACGCGGCCGCTCTCCGCATCGAATGCCGGCATCATTCCCTGCGGGAACATCATGATCTGCCTACGGTCGAGACCGAAGCAGCGGTTGTCGAGAAAGAAACTTCGTGTCTGCGCGTCGTTGGCTTTGCTGGTCATGATGTACCAGCGAATCGTGTGACCCCATCGATTCTGCGCGGCGAGAATCTGCTCGGCGAAGAGACGGAAGAGCGGCTTGCCCGTCACCGGGCTGGCTGGGAACGTGCCCTTGGGGCCCTGCCATCCAAGACGCGTGCCCTGCCCACCGGCGACAGTGAAAGCTGCGACGCGGCCGGCGAGAAGCATCGCTTCACCCCTCTCGCGAAGGTCGCCCGCATCAACAAGCGACACCGAATCACACACGCACTCGGGATCAACCGTCGCGCAGGAGGCTGGAACGATCTCGCCCGAAGCAGCTGCAGGCCTGCATTTCACATAGTGCTCGACGAGTTCGGGAATCGCCTCCCACCCGATTGATTCGATTCGACCGATCAACGCGTCGCGATCCTGTGACGAAAGCGCCTCGGCGCCCGCGAGCAGATGACCCTGCCGAAGGGATTCCATATGGGTTCGCAGCGATGCGAGTCGATCCATGCTTTCTCAGGCGTCCTCGGGAAGCGTTGGCGCAGTCCACCCGGAGGGGAGGTGCCGCACAATCTTCCCCGTCTCAAGATAGATGACCTGCTCGCAAATGTTCGTGCAGTGATCGGCCATTCGCTCAACCGCACGGACAACCGACAGAAGCTGCATTGCAGCGCCAACCGAAACGACACCGCCAGCGAGCGCGTTCTGCGCTCGGGTTACGAGTTCGTCCTTGAAGGCGTCAACCGTGTCATCGAACGAGAGCACTCGCTGCGCAAGATTGGTGTCGCGGCTTCGAAGTGCTTCAACCGTATCGCGGACCATGCCAACGACGCTATTGGCCATCACGCGAAGCGTGTCGGCAACCTCGGTGTCCTTGCGCTGTTCGGTGGCCTGCGCGATGTTGACCGCGCAGTCAGCGATACGCTCGAGTTCGTTGTTAATCTTGACGATCGTCAGAATTGATCGCTGGTCGTGCTCATCGCTCGGCCTGTAACCCATGAGCGCGATGCAGGATCGCTCAATCTGCACATCGACGTGGTCGATCGTCGCATCCTCTCGGATCACGCCGGCCGCCACGCCCGCGTTATTCTCGAAATAGGACTCAACTGCGGCAAGACTGATATCCGTGACTCGACGCCCCTGAGAGAGGAGGTCGTTCAGAACGGATTCGAGGCTCTTGTGAAAGTCGTCCATGCAGCGTCCGTGACGGCCGGAGTATAGATCGATCATCATCCGTGCGTTTGCGGCGCGGTGGGTACTATCCCACTTTCATGGCCATCCTCAGTGTCAACATCGATCACGTCGCGACCGTCCGTGAAGCGCGGCGAACCTACGAGCCGGACCCGGTGGTCGCCGCCTTGGAAGCCGAACTCGGTGGAGCCCTCGGTATCACGTGCCATCTCCGTGAAGACCGGCGGCACATTCAGGACGCTGATGTCGATCGACTTGCCGAGGTTGTGAGCCTCCCGCTCAACTTTGAGATGGCCGCCACCGACGAAATGGTGGAGATCGCCCTGCGGATCAAGCCAGCCTCGGCGATGCTGGTCCCCGAAGGCCGTGACGAGGTCACGACCGAGGGCGGCCTGGATGTGGCGGCCCAGCGGGATCGCCTCACCGACATCGTGACCCGATTCAACGAGGCAAAGATCCCTACCAGTGCCTTCATTGACGCCGAAATATCGCAGATCGAGGCCGCTGCTTCGTGCGGCTTTGCCGTCTGTGAAGTGCATACAGGCCCTTGGGCGCACGCCTGTTACGAGCATGGAGCCGAATCGCAAAAGGCTCAATCTGAACTTGGCCGCGTCGCCGATGCCGGCCGACAGATCACCCAGGCAGGCATGCGTTTCAACGCGGGACACGCGCTGAACTATGAAAACGTCCAGCCTATTGCGATGCTCGCGGACCTTTGCGAACTGCATATCGGCCATGCGATCATCTCGCGAGCGATCTTCACCGGAATCCAGACCGCCGTCCGCGATATGGTCGGCCTCATCGAGAACGCATCACCATGACGACCGACCTCACCGACGGATCTCTCCCTTATCGCATCGCCGTGCTGTGCTATCTACGAGACGCCGATGGCAAACTGCTGATGCTGCATCGAATCAAGCCGCCGAATAAGGGCATGTACTCGCCGCCCGGCGGCAAACTCGAACCGACTACCGGCGAGAGCCCGCACTGCTGCGCCATCCGGGAGACATGGGAGGAAACCGGCGTCTCTCTGCCATACCACGAGATGCGGCTCATGGGCATGGTGTCCGAGACTGCCTACGAGGGGGAGTGCCATTGGCTGCTCTTCCTCTTCGAGGCCACCCGGCCGATCAGACATGACGAAATCACCGCCTACGAGATGGACGAAGGCAAACTCGAGTGGCTCGACCGCGAGACCATCGATGGCCTCGATCTGCCCAGAACCGACCGCGAAATCATCTGGCCGCTGGTCACCGAGCACGTGGGTGGTTTCTTCGCCTGCCACATCGACTGCACGGCCAAACCCCTGACCTGGACCGTTCAGGAATCATGGAAAGCCCCTGCAACATCAGCGTGAACTGCTTGTAGCCCTGCTACAGCCCGGTTGCGGCCCGTACGCGTTCGACCAATTCCCGCGCGGCCTCCTCGGTCGCCGCCTCAACAATGATTCTCGCGATCGGCTCGGTATTGCTTGGACGAACATGTGCCCAGCCCTCGGGAAGATCGATTCGGATGCCGTCGCAGTCGTCGATCTTGGCGCCGGCAAATGCTGCTCGCATCTTCGCAAGGGCCGGATCGAGATCGCTCTGATTGGCGAGTTCAAACTTCTCTTTGACGATGACGTATCGGGGAATCGCATCGACGAGTTCCGAGAGCGGCTTACCTTCTCTTCGCATCAGATCGAGCACGAGCACCATCCCGGAGAGGCTGTCTCGCACAAATGTAATCTCAGGCAAGATGACGCCGCCGTTGCCCTCGCCTCCCATGGCCGCCCCTTCGGCCCGCATGACCGCCGCGACATTGGCCTCTCCAACCGCGCTTCGATAGACGCGGCCGCCGAACTTGGCCGCCAGATCATCGATCATCCGACTCGTCGAGAGATTGGCGACAAGGGCTCCACCCGGATGGTCCAGCAAGATACGCCACGCTGCTAGCACCAATGTGTACTCCTCGCCGATGTAGCGGCCCCGCTCATCAACGATGGCAAGGCGATCCGCGTCGGGGTCCTGCGCGAAGCCGATGTCGGCGCCATGATCGCGCACCGATTCGCACAAGCCGGTGAGATTGGCGGCAGTCGGTTCCGGTGTGTGCCAAAAATCGCCATCGGGTGCTGCGCCGAGATGAGTCACGTCGCAGCCCAAGTACTCGAGTAGGGCTCGCCCGCCAAGGCCGCCCGCACCATTGACTGAGTCAAGAACGACGTTGAACCCTTGATCTCGCAGCGGCATCGGGTTAATTCGGCCGAGAACCTTCGAGACGTGCGTGTCGGTCGCCCGGGGCTCCGACTCGATCTCACCCACACATTCCGCAACTTCAACGTCATCATCACCATTGAAGGCCGCGATGATTGTGCCGGCGAGTTCTGG
>JAAERN010000031.1 GCA_024230295.1 Planctomycetota bacterium | reverse complement strand
TGCGTCGGTACTGCCCTGCCCCACAAAGCGGTACCAGTCTCTAAGTTAGAATCCGGCGCTCATTTGCCAGCGTCTGAACTGGCTGAAGCGGAGCGTAAGCTAGGACAGACGCTGGCGGCAAGATCGTTTCTGGAGCCGGTGGGCGATAGCCGAGAGATGAGTGCGGCCTGACGGCATTGTAATGGTTTCGCCAGCGCTCAATGAGAATCTGGGCTTCGCGTAGTGTGGTGAAGATCTCACCGTTAAGCAGCTCATCTCGGAGCTTGCCATTAAAGCTCTCATTGTATCCATTCTCCCATGGTGAACCGGGTGTGATGAAGAGCGTCTTGACGCCAATGCGGCCGAGCCAATCCCTGACCGCATGGGCCGTAAACTCAGCTCCATTGTCCGAGCGAATATGATCAGGTGGCCCACGCTCAGCGAACAGCCGCGTCAAGCAATGGAGCACGTCATCGGACCGCAAACGCCGTTCGACTTCGATTGCCAGGCTCTCGCGCGTGAACTCGTCGATGACGGTGAGCATGCGAAAGGCCCTGCCATCGTGCGTGCGATCCTGAACGAAGTCATACGACCAGACGTGGCCCGGATACTCAGGACGAAGTCGGACGCATGACCCATCGTTGAGCCACAGGCGGCTCCGTTTAGGTTGTTTTGCTGGGACTTTCAGCCCTTCCCGCCGCCAGATCCGGTAGACCCGCTTGTAACTGACGTGCCAGCCTTCGGCTTTCAGCATCGCGCGAATACGACGATAGCCATAGCGTCCGTATTTTGTTGCCAGTCGGATGACGCTCTCGGTCAACGCTGCTTCGTCATTGCGGATCTTGTGCTTCCGGCGCTGTGTGGACCGCGCCTGGCCAATGACCTGACAAGCGCGGCGCTCAGAGACGCCAGGCTGGCATTGAACGTGATCCACACATTGCCGACGGCGGGAAGGGCTTAGGCAGCGGACTCATAAAATTCGATCCAGAGCCTAACGGACGCCAGTTTGATCATCGACAGAAAGTTTCGTGAGGTCTTCTCGTATCGGGTCGCAATGCGGCGGAAGGAGGCTTTGAGTCTGCCAAAGAACCGTTCGATCTTATTGCGCTCTCGATAGATTTTGGCGTCAAATTCGGCTGGCAGATTGCGGTTGGCTTTTGGCGGGATCACGTCAATCGCGCCTTGTTCCCAGATCATTTCGCTGCTTCGGGAGGCTGAGGTTCGGCTGGGGCGAGACGATCGGAGGGATCTGCCGCTCGTTGAGCATCTCAGAGCAGAGCTACTATCGGTGGCGGCGCGCGTACGGCGGCTTGAAGCTCGATCAAGCGAAGCGGCTTAAAGGACTGGAACGCGAGAATGGTCGACTTCGCAAAGCCGTTTCCGATCTGACGCTGGAGAAGCTGATCCTCAAAGAGGCTGCTGAGGGAAAATACTAAGCCCTTCCCGCCGTCGGCAATGTGTGGATCACGTTCAATG
>JAAERN010000030.1 GCA_024230295.1 Planctomycetota bacterium | reverse complement strand
TCGCCCGGCCGATCTCGATGACCTGCAATGCGAGGAAATTGCGAAGCGTGTCTACATCCGAAGTGCACCGCTGCAAGACGTCGCCCGTCTCGGCCTGGTCATACCACGTACATGGCAAGTGATTGAGATGGTTGTGCAGCCGGTCCCGCAACCGAGCAATCACATCCTCGGCCGCAATCGCCACCCACCGCCCCCGGAAGTAGGTGGCCAGGGCGGCCAAGAGGGTCAGACCGACCACGAACAGGGCGGGAATCCACAGCCGCTCGGACACAAAGTCCCGGCCCCCCATGAACGACAACCCCAATCGCTCGATCCACGACCCCTCCCGCGGCTCGTCAACGAGCACCCCGTCAAACACAATCTGAGGCACGATCGGCACCGCATACAACAAGCCCGCCGCCACGATGAGCGACAGCAGGGCCCCGGCATAGCGAAGCCGCTGCCCCTTCAACAGGGCCCAGATGGTGTGCAGGCGATCAAACATGGGTCAAGTGGTTGTTGAACGGGCCAGATGGTACCGGGACTCACCCCGCCGCCATCATCAACGCCTCCACAAACCCCGGAAGCGTGGCGGCGGCGGGACCATGCAGGGAATGGCCGAATGCCGCCGTAATCGCTGTTGGCTCGATATTGAATTCGACGCTTGCCCCGACGGTTTCGTGGACGAATCCTGCAGCGGGGTAGACCTGCCCGGCGGTGCCGATACAGAGAAAGAGTCCGGCCGCTCGGAGGGTTTCGGTGATGATCTCTGGTTCCAGAATCGCTTCGCCGAACCAGACGATATGAGGACGCCATCGGCCGTCAAGGGTGGTAGCGTCGCAGTCGACCTGCCAGTGGCGAACTTCACCGGTGTCGGCGTGGCGAATCTTCATGAGTTCGCCATGCATGTGGATCACGTTGGCACTGCCGCCTCGCTCGTGCAGATTGTCGACGTTCTGCGTAATAACTGTGACGGAGGTGGGCCACCGAGATTCGAGCATCGCCAAAGCCATATGCGCTGCGTTTGGTTCGACATCAGCAGCCTGCAACCGCGAACGGCGCTCGTTGTAGAAACGATGCACGAGTTCAGGGTTGCGCATGAACGCTTCGGGTGTCGCGACATCCTCAACGCGGTGTCCCTCCCACAGCCCGCCATTTCCGCGAAATGTCATGAGGCCACTCTCGGCGCTGATTCCGGCGCCTGTAAGAATCACGATTGGGGGGCGATTGTCACCGAGTTCCCGGAGGACGGCATTGGCAGTACATACTGAATCCACGGTGGGCAGGATATGACGAGCAGCGGCACAGGAACGATGGACTCCGAGTGAACTCGCAATATCCAATGACCGCAGATGCACAACTCCATGCCCTCGCTTCGAATGTGGCAGGATCGCCATATCATTCGCAGCCATGACCACGACAGCGAATTCAACCCGCCGCCATCTGCTTTTTCCATGGATCGTTTGGATCATTGGGACCCTGTACTTCCTGTTTGACTACACAAATCAGGTGGTTCCGGGCGCGATGAAATCGGAATTGCAGCACGCATTTGACGCCAATGCGATGCAGTTCGGGTTCTTTGCGGCGAGTTATTTCTATATCTACGCTGCAATGCAGATTCCGGTAGGACTGCTTGGCGATCGTTTTGGACCAAAACGACCACTCGCAATCGCGGCCTGTGTGGCGGTGGCTGGCGGCTTCTTGTTTACACAGGCAGATTCGGTGCTCACCGCCACACTCGCCCGCATGATGATCGGCATTGGGGCGAGTTTCTCGTTCGTCTCGGTGTTGATGCTCATTCGGCATTGGTTTGCGCCGGAGCGATTCTCGATTCTGATCGGTTTGACGAACATGGCAGGCATGATCGGTGCCATTGGTGCCGACAATGTGCTTTCTTTGGCGGCTCAGCCAACTGAGTTTGGGTGGCGATGGACAATCGGGGCACTTGCCGCGATCGGCGCGATCGTCATGCTTGGGATCATCTTCGTAGTACGCGATCACCCCGCAGGTACACGCCGCCCTCCGGAAGCACCCCCCCCCCTTAGTGCCAGAGATGCGTGGAGACATCTCAAGACCACCGTGTGCTCAATGCAGATGTGGATCAGCGGGGTGTACGCAGCCACCATTGCAACCGTCTTCATGACATTTGGCGCAGTGTGGGGATCGTTGTATTTGGAGCGAATCTTTGGCCTCTCGCCTACGGCTGCTGCGAGCATGGCTTCTCTGGTTTTCGTGGGCGCCATCCCAGGAAGTTTCTTTTTCGGTTGGTTCTCCGGCAAGATCAAGCGTCGCAAACTGCCGATGATCATCGGCAGCGGCGGTGCCTTGACATCGTTCCTGCTGCTTGCTTTTGTGATCGGTGACTCGGTGTGGCTCGGCCGCGCGTGCCTGCTCGGCATAGGCTTCTTCGGTTGCGGCAATGTCGTCGCCTATGCCATCGGCGATGACAACAGCCCCATCGGGGGTGAAGGCATCGGACTTGGATTTATCAACACATGGCTCATCGGTGGCGGCGCCGGATTTGGTCCCATCATCGGGGCGCTTCTGGTTTGGCAGCGGCCACATGTCACGAGCACGAGCAACTACACCATGGCGGAATTGAACATCGCATTCATCCCGTTAACCGCGTGCCTCGTGCTATCGCTCGTGGCATCGCTGCTGGTTCGGGAGACGCGGTGCCAGCGTCAGGGATCGTCACCTGACCCCCTTGCTCAAACCCCCCCATGCGCCGCGGCGAGGTTGGCCTGATTCACTTCCTCATCGCTGACGCCGTGCTCGGCGAGGGACTTGGAGAAGTCGTCGTTAACCATCAGATCGCGGGCCTTTTGGCCCCATTCATCTTTGGCGAAGTGGTAGATGATGTGTGGGATCACAAAGATCACGATGAAGCCGCAGGCGAGAATCATGAGATAGGCCGAATACGATGACTCGGGAATCTGAGAGGGCCGGAACCAGCCGATGACGTAGGCAAACAGGGTCGCCGCCAGACCAACAAGCGAGATAATCCATCCGAGCCAGGCAGGCATGCTGAACTTCCGCGGATTGCTGGGATGCTTCACCTTGAGTTTCAGATACGACAGGAAGAGCAGCACATACATCGACAGGTACGTCAATACGGTGAGCGCCTCGGTTGTGAAGAAGGCAACGTTGCCCGCGCCACTGTCCTTCTGGGTGGTCTGACCGCTGGACGTACCGAATGTCAGCAGCAGCATCCAAGCCGTCACGATGATGCCCTGAATCAGGAGGATGCGAATAGAGACGCCGTGCTTGTTACGACGTGCAAATGACGGCGGCAACAAGCCCTGTGAAGCGGAAAATCGCAAGCCACGGCTCGGACTCGACACCCAACTGCTGATCTCCGCAATCGCACCGAACGCGATGCAGACCGCTGCGGGATAGACCAGCCAATGCAGCGAGTAGAGTTCAAGCAGCCTGCCGATCGTCTCGTACAACCCGGCGCTGAGGTTGATCTCCTTGGCCGGAATCGCCACTGCCACCGTGAGGCCGCCCAGACAATTCAGCAGGATGGCGCCCGCGACGAGAACAAAGACGGCCAGCGGATAGTTGCGGCCGGGGTTCCGAAGATCGTTGACGTGCGTCGCGGATCCTTCGATGCCCATGAAGGACAGAATGAACGAGACAAACACCACCAGCGTCGCGGTCTCGGCAAATGAGGGGAAGAAGGTCTTGGAATCCATGACAATGTTGATCGTGTTGTCGCCCATCACAAAAATGATGCCAAGCGCAACAACCAAGGTGGCTGGCAGCAGAATGCCGATCGTAAAACCCCATGTCGCGATTTTCGCTACGACCCTAGTGCCCCAGAAGTTGGCGATGGTGACGAGCCAAAACACGCAGAACACCGTGGCGAATTTCAGCAGCGCGTTCTCATTGAATGCCGGGCTGAACAACGTCGCAAACGCGGCGGTCACGAAGTAGAGCATCGCAATCATACCGATCGTGATCTGCATGAACTGCAGGTAGATCATCACGAAGCCCCACCGCTTGCCAAACGCGGCTGTCCCCCAACTGAAGACTCCCGCATCCGACCACCCGGATTCACCGGTCGCCATTTCGGCGGACACAAGGGCAGCTGGAACGAACCAGAGCAGTCCCGCTGCCAGCAGGAAGAACACCAATGCAAAGCCGGTCGTCCCGAAGACCGGATAGTTGTAGATGGTCATCACCATCGACGAGGTGATGGCAAGAAAAGCGAACAATCCGATCGCGTGTTTGGGATGCCCTTTGGAACCGTGGGGCTGAATCCCATTTGATGCAGCCGCCTTCGAGATCACTTTATCGGCACCACTCAGCATTTGGTGAACTTCTTTCGTTCATGCTCGTCGGTCTTGATGTCGACCGGTTCAACCGACCGAACCTCCTTCCCCCCCCCCGCCATGTCGGCTTCGAGGGACTCGATCGACTGTTTCAGACAGTTCAGCAGTTCATCTGCAAGATCCCAACTGAGGCCTTCCTTGACCACGATTCGAAGGGCCGCGAGATCCTCGCGATTCTTCGGGAAGGTGTAGGCGGGAACCTGCCAACCGCGGTGTAACATTCGCTCAGAAAGTTGAAAAACATCCCAGCAACCTTTGCATTCATCCTTCAATCGGAATGCAAAGACCGGGATGTCATCGCCCCTCGTGAGAAGAGCAAACGGTCCCATCTTCTCGATAGAACTCGACAAGTGCATCGCCACGTCCTGCGACTTCTGCTGAATCCGGCGATAGCCCTCACGGCCGAGACGGATGAAGTTGTAATACTGCGCAACGACCTGATTTCCGGGACGTGAG
>JAAERN010000029.1 GCA_024230295.1 Planctomycetota bacterium | reverse complement strand
GTTTGCCAGCTCTGACAAATACGAGTCCGGCTGCGGCTGGCCGAGCTTCACCAAGCCGATCGAGACAGCCCACGTCACCGAACACCACGACGCCACCGCCGGCATGATCCGCACCGAAGTGCGCTCCCGCGATGGCGACAGCCATCTGGGTCACGTCTTCCCTGATGGCCCACAGGATCGCGGCGGCCTGCGCTACTGCATCAACTCCGCTTCGTTGCGGTTCGTGGCCCTCGCCGATATGGAATCTGAGGGCTATGGTGCCTATCTCGATCAAGTAGAGGAGATCGATCAATGAGCGAACGCGCAGTTCTCGCAGGAGGTTGTTTCTGGGGTATGCAGGATCTGATCCGCAAAATGGACGGGGTGATTTCCACCCGCGTCGGCTACACTGGTGGTGACGTGCCCAATGCGACCTACAAGGATCACGGCACCCACGCCGAAGGTATCGAGATCTCCTTTGATCCCGCCCGCATCAGCTATCGCAAGTTGCTGGAATTCTTCTTTCAGATCCACGATCCGACCACGCCCAACCGCCAGGGCAACGACTTGGGCATGAGCTATCGTTCGGCAATCTACTATGTGACCGACGCACAAAAAGACTGTGCCATCGACACCATCGCCGACGTAGATGCCTCGGGCCTGTGGCCAGGCAAAGTCGCAACCGAGGTGGAACCGGTCAGCGACTTCTGGGAGGCGGAAGACTTCCACCAGGACTATTTGGAAAAGAACCCCAACGGCTACACCTGCCATTTTGCCCGCCCCGACTGGGTGCTGCCAAAACGCGATGTTTCCGCTTGATTAGAGACTGATAATTGTCAGCGCCCTCTCGGCGCTGACATTACAGCATGACCTGGAATGGATCACGGGTCATCCGATGTATCGGCAGATGCGTACCTTTCGCATGACCAGCCACATCCGCCTGATCCTCGGCGATCAACTCACCCAAAACCTGTCTTCCCTTCGCGATGCAGACCCCGCAACAGACGTGATCCTCATGGCCGAGGTCCGGTCCGAGGCAACCTACGTCAAGCACCACAAAAAGAAGATCGCTCTGATCTTCTCCGCCATGCGCCACTTCGCCGAAGAGCTGCGCGCCCGTGGTTTCACTGTGCGCTATATCCGCTACGACGACCCAAAGAACGCGGGCAGCCTTTTGGCAGAACTGCGCCGCGCTATCACACGCGAAATACGGGCTATCACCGTCACCGAAGCTGCCGAGTACCGCCTCCTAACCGAGATGCGCTCTTGGCAAGGCACCCTAGGCCTTCCAGTCCACATCCTGTCCGACGACCGCTTCCTTGCCACACCTCAGGACTTCGCCACATGGGCCGAGGGCCGCAAGCAACTGCGCATGGAATTCTTCTACCGCGAGATGCGCCGCAAACACGGCATTCTGATGCAGGGCGATGATCCCATCGGCGGCCAATGGAACTTCGATGCCGAGAACCGCAAACCACCTAAGTCCGGCGTACAC
>JAAERN010000028.1 GCA_024230295.1 Planctomycetota bacterium | reverse complement strand
GTCATCGACCATGTCGCACTTGTTCAGTGCAACCACCAGAGCGGGAACGCCCACCTGCTTGGCCAGAAGGATGTGCTCCTTGGTCTGGGCCATGGGGCCATCGGTGGCAGCACACACCAGGATGGCGCCGTCCATCTGCGCGGCACCGGTGATCATGTTCTTCACATAGTCCGCGTGGCCAGGGCAGTCCACGTGGGCGTAGTGACGCGAGTCAGTCTCGTATTCGACGTGAGCGGTGTTGATGGTGATGCCGCGCTCGCGCTCCTCGGGAGCACCGTCGATATCGGCATAGTCCTGTACCTCTGCCTGTCCTTTTTTGGCGAGCACGTTGGTGATCGCGGCGGTGAGGGTTGTCTTGCCGTGGTCAACGTGGCCAATGGTGCCGATGTTGACGTGGGGCTTGTTCCTTTCGAACTTCTCGCGTGCCATGGGTGTTTAAAGAATCGAGGGTTGGGTTTGGAGGAGTTTAGAGATCAGGAATTGCCCTGATTCTTGGAGATGATGGCCTCGGCCACATTGCGAGGAACTTCGGCGTAATTGTCGAATTCC
>JAAERN010000027.1 GCA_024230295.1 Planctomycetota bacterium | reverse complement strand
GACTCCGGTGGCGTGGGATCGTCGCGAGCCGCTTCCGTTCCGGTGACCGGCACCGGAAACGTGAAGCGCGTCTCGGTGACGCCTCGTGAGTTCT
Source organism: Planctomycetota bacterium (assembly GCA_024230295.1). Classification (GTDB taxonomy): domain Bacteria; phylum Planctomycetota; class Phycisphaerae; order Phycisphaerales; family SM1A02; genus UBA12567. The sequence continues at coordinate 463 of JAAERN010000027.1, read as the reverse complement.
TCACATCTTCCAGCGGCATCAGAGACTTCCGACCCGGCTGCCATCCATGTACGTGTCGATCGCGAGCGCCCAACGCTTCGCGCGGAGTTCCCTTGCATTCATCGACACAAGATGCCCACGGCTCGTCTCGCGGAAGCCTTCGATTTCGTTATGGGTACGAACGGCCATGCTGAAACCCTGCGCACGAACTACTCCATCCTCGTACTGCGAAAGCGCGAGCGCGGTGCGATACGCGCTCGGTCGGTCTTTGCTCAATGCCATCTGCATCATTGCTTTGCATGACGCTTCGTAGCATTTGTCGCAGTCACACTTGCCTGCCTGGTAGAACAGTTTTCCGATGATCTCTTCGTGATTCATTTCTATCCTTTCTTCGGCCCGAAGCCCAGCAAGGCCTCGCGTTCTGTTTGAGTCATGATCCCCAGCGGGACCAATTCGTCACAAACGTCGAGCAGAATGATCTGCT
>JAAERN010000026.1 GCA_024230295.1 Planctomycetota bacterium | reverse complement strand
TTCGTGGCGGGCCACGGCTACAGTACGGCCATGGTTGTAGGCGAATTCATGGAAGATGTTGATGTTGTCGTCATCGGCGGCGGACCGGCAGGCTATGCCTGCGCATTTGCCGCCTCGGCCGCGGGACGAGACGTCATCATCGTGGATCCCAGGGAGAGCCTTGGCGGCGCGTGCCTGCATGAGGGCTGTGTGCCAACGAAGACGCTACTACACGCACTTGCAACCTCCGATGATCGGTCGGCAGAGTCGCTCATTGCCCGTGTCGATACCGATCGAGTCCGGCTCGGCCAGCGGCTTGAGACATCGGCCGAAGCTCAGTCCGTTCGCATTGTTCGAGGCACCGCGAGATTTCTCGGGCCCCGAGAATTGCAGGTTGCCAGCGATGAGGTCGCGAGATTTCGATTCGCCAACGCTGTCATCTGCACCGGAAGCAAGCGAAGGGAAGGCGAACCGATACCTGAATGCGATCGCGTCATCTCTCCCAATTTGTTGCCCCTCAACCCGTCGCTTGCCGACGGACGAGTCACCGTGCTTGGGAACGACGCAATCGCTGTCGAAGCAGCGACAATCGCTGCGGGACTTGGAGCCGAGACAACCCTCGTTCCCTGCGGGGCCACCATACTGCCCGATATCCCGCGGCCACTTGTCGAACCGATGATGTCGACGGCCCTGTTTACCGTGTCACACGACAACATTCCTGATATTCCCAAGTCTGACCTCGTTATCGATGCCCGTGATCGGACCGCTTCGCTCGATGGCCTTGGTTTGGAAGACACTTCCGTCGCAATTGAGGATGGTTGGATTCAAGTTGACGAACACATGCGCACGAGCGCTCGTCGGATTCTGGCCGCCGGCGATTGTGTGGGACCGCCGCTTTGGGCCGGCGCCGCAATGCACCGAGGGCGAATTGCCGCCGAAACAATCGTCGGAGCCAGCGGTGCATGGGATCCGGCCACGGTGGCGCAACTGGTCTATACCAATCCTGAGATCTGTTGGTGCGGCGACATGGCTGACTGTGATCCGGACGATGCTTCCTTCGCCGTCCCCTGGTCCCCGACCGGACTGAGCATCGCTGTCGACACCTTGGATGGGGTCGCCATGGTGCGGTGGAACCGCTCGACCGGAATCGTCACGGGGGCTGGTGCTACTGGCCGCGACGCGTGCAAACTGGCCGATGGATTCACAACCGCCGTCGAAATGGCCGCGACCTTGCAGGATCTCGCCGACATGGTGCCCTCACACCCGATTCAAGGCGACCCACTCAGTCTTGCAGCCCGCGAAGCGATTGCGTCCTCATGAATACGAAGCGAATGCCCATCTGGGTTTTTCTGCTGTGGCTCGTTGTCTTTGAGTGCTTCCTCGTCACGGGCATTGTGCTCGTACTCATGTACGCGCCGTCTCCGTCCCACGGACCGATCATCACGTTCGTTGCCTTGTTCGCACTGGCCGTCATTGCGTCCGCGGCCTTCAGGTTGCTGTGGAATCCGATGTTGGCTGCTTTCCCTCCGCAGGAAGTCCCTGTCACCGCAAAGAAGAAGTCATTCCAGTCATTCAGTTTCGGGCTCGTCAACATGGGGCTCAGCATCAACGCGGCGACCGATGAGGACTACCTTCACATTGAGCCCATCCTGCCTTGGCGAGCGCTCGGTGCTGCCAGTGCGAGCATTCCGTTCACTGCAATGACCCCATCAGACTGCGGCCGCACCGTCAAGGTCGACAAGTGGACAATGGCAGGACCGAAATGGTGCTTCGAAAAAGCCACCAAACCGCCTACGGCATGACTCCGATCGCTGGCAACAGCGCCTACTCAGACTCGCCGGCCGCCCGCTTTGTCTCGTACATCACCTCGGGCACTCGCTGAGCCAACCGGTTGGCATCTGCGATCGCGAGCGGATCGACTTCTATCCCCGTTTCCCGGTGGCGTTCGGCCAGCCGCTGATAGATCTCGGTCCCGCGTGATTTCCAAGTTACTTCCCGCTCTTCCAATTCACGAATCTGCCTTGCCGGCGTCCCCGCCCACAGCGTGCCGGGGGGGATCTCGGTTCGTTCCCTCACAAATGAGAGCGCGCCAACCATGCTGTTCTCACCGACAACGACATCGTCCATGAGGACTGCGTTCATTCCAACCAAGGCATTTCGTCCGACCGTACAGCCGTGCAGCACTGCTCCGTGGCCGACATGGCCGTTTTCACAGACGAGGACATCCTTCCCTGGGAAACTGTGCACAACGCAAGAGTCCTGCACATTGCTCCCGGGCTTGAGTTCAATCCGACCGATGTCTCCGCGAAGCACTGCCGCGGGCCCGACCAAACAGTGCGCCCCGATGATGACGTCCCCGATCAGTACAGCCGATGGATGCACAAACGCCTTCTCATCAATGACCGGGCGAACGCCCTCGTACTCATAGCACGGCATCAGTCGGCTGCCTCAACTGCGGCCGGGACGGGAACACGGCTTGCCACGAAGCGGAACCGATCCGCCACGAAAGCGGCGTCACACAGCGTGGCGTTTCCGGCGGGATTTCCGCCTGAAACGTGGAAGTCACTGAACGCGGCAGACTGATTCACCCAGATCTGGCCGGTCAAATTGCACGACGTCGCGACTCCGGCATCGGTCAAGGCCTCCGCAGCCCGATTCAGAACGTCATCGCTGCGGCTCCAGACGGCTGCGGTGAGCGCGCCCTTCGTCTTCGCGGTTTCAGCAGCCAGCGAGATTGACTCGTCGGTGCTCTCGGTCTTGACGACATAGATGATCGGGCCGAAAGCTTCCCGCTGCCATGCGGCCGCATCCGCGACATCAACCTGCATCACGAGGGGCGTTGCAGTTCGAGCGCCGGGGAATCGTTCGTTCTCAATCGCCGTCGAATCACGTAGCACCGTACCGCAGCCAGATCGGGCCTCGGTGATGCGTTTGCAAGTCGCTTCGGCCTGAATGGCGCCAAGCACCTCGGCTGCCCGCGCGGGGTCAGACACAAACCAATCGACTGCCTTAATAATGGCGGCTGCGGCATCATCGAATGACATTGGACCATCCGGAGTATCGATCCCGTCAGCAGGAATAAAGATGTTCTGCGGCGTCGTACACATTTGGCCGGAGAAGAGGCAGAGTGAGAAGGCGATATTGCCGGTCGTTCCTCGGAGATCATCCGTCCCGTCAAGAATAATCGAGTTGACGCCAGCCTTCTCCGTGTACACGCGAGCCTGCATCGCATTCGCCTCGACCCAGTCTCCAAACGTGTTCCCACCGGTGAAGTCCACGATGCCGACTTCAGGACGCACAACCAGATCCTGCGCAATGGGCGCCTCAAAATCATCGCACGCCAGAGTTACGACATTGGGATCAAACCCGGCTTCCGTCAAAACCTCCCGGGCAATCTCCACCGTAAGCGCCAATGGCAACACTGCGCCCGGATGGGGCTTCACGATGACCGCGTTGCCAGTTGCCAAACTTGCGAATATCCCGGGGTACCCATTCCACGTTGGAAATGTCGAGCATCCCACATTGACCGCTATGCCCCTGGGTACAACACGCCATGTCTTCTCGAGCGTCACCGTTTCCGTCTTAGAAACTCTCTTGCTCCACATCGCGCTCTGCGGACATCGGGTCATTTCCCGCCAGGCATACGCGACGGCTTCAAGCCCTCGATCCTGCGCATGGGGGCCGCCCGCCTGAAAGGCCATCATGAAGCCCTGCCCTGTCGTGTGCATGACCGCGAACGCCATCTCGAACGATCGGCGATTAATTCTGTGCAATATTTCCAGACAGACGCCAACGCGCGTCTCGATTTCAGCATGCCGCCATGATTCGCTCGCGGACGTCACTGCGGGGAGCAGCGTGTCCAGATCCGACCGTGGATACTGAACCCCTGTTTCGATTCCGTACGGCGAGGCCTCGTCAGAAACCCATGATGTCCGGCCAGGCTGTCCAAGATCGAACTTCGTACCGAGCCGAGACTTCCACGCCGCAAGCCCGTCGTCCTTTGCGGTTTCACCGTAGATCCGGCCGCTTGGAACTTCCGGATATGCGGACCAGTACGCCCGAGATTCCGAGGCCTCTACCGCCCCATCCAGCGTTTCTCGGTGTGTGTCAAACCAATCGCATGCCATATCGGCCACCTTCCTTCAAGAGATGCGGCAGTGTAGTTGGCAGGCCGCCCCACTGCCCAAGCCTCCGAAACGGGCCTCGACCACATACAATCAAATCCGCCATCCATCGCGGGGCGGCCAACAGTCGATGGCAACAGCACAAGCACAATCAGGACAGTTACGAAAGAGCATCTCGCTTTTCGGCGTGTTTGCCATTGCTCTGGGTACAACGATCAGCAGCGGATTCTTTCTTCTCCCTGGGATCGCCTTTGCCCAGGCAGGACCGGCAATTCTTGTTTCCTACCTCATCGCGGGCATCGTTGTCCTCCCGCCACTGTTGTGCAAATCCGAATTGGCAACAGCGATGCCGAGGGCTGGCGGTGTCTACTTCTACATTGATCGCGCATTCGGCCCTCTGGCGGGAACCATCGCGGGGCTCGGAACGTGGATTTCCTTGACGCTCAAGACGTCCTTTGCCTTGGTCGGCTCGGGTTACTACATCGGACTGTTTCTTCCCGACCCACCGGTGATGCTCATCGCGATCGGCTTGGCGGTTCTGTTCGGCGTCGTCAACCTGCTGGGTGTTGGCAAGGCGACCAAAATGCAGTCTCTGCTCGTGATCGCCGTGTTGGCCGTGCTTGGGTGGTTCGTCGCCTGGGGCGGCGTCCAGATAGACCCCGGCCACTTCTCCGGGTTCTTTCATAAGGGTGGCGATGTTGTTGTATCCATGGTCGGCGTCGTGTTGATCTCCTACATGGGTCTGACCAAAGTCGCGAGTGTGGCGGAGGAAGTCCGCAACCCCGAACGATCGATTCCCCTTGGCATCATCCTCGCGCTGATTACAGCCGTACTTGTATACATGACCGGGCTCACCGTCATGATCGGCGTGATACCGGCAGACGAACTCGCCGCCAGCTACACGCCGGCAGCACTCGCGGCAGAGTTCTTCGCAGGCCGCGGTGGCATGATCGCCATCTCCATTGCCGCCATCGCCTCGTTCCTGTCGGTCGCGAATGCTGGCATTCTCAGCGCGTCCCGCTATCCGCTGGCAATGGGCCGCGACCACATATTCCCAAGTGTATTTCGACAACTTGGTCGATTCGGCACACCCCTCCCCGCCATTGCGTTGACGGTCGGTCTCATTGTGTTTGAGATCGTGACGCTCGATCTGCTGATTATTGCCAAGTACGCGGGCACCCTCAAACTGCTGCTGTTTGGAGCGTTGTCTTTGGCTGTCATCGTCATGCGAGAGAGCCGTCTTGCCAGCTATGACCCAGGATTCAAGGTCCCGTTCTATCCATGGGTCCCACTGCTCGGCGCTGTGCTCTGCCTTGCTGCAATGGTCATGCTCGGTTGGGCTCCCATACTCTTCTCAATCGGACTGGTAGCCGCCGCCATACTGTGGTTCAGACTCTATGCCGCAGACCGCATCACTCGATATGGCGCCATCAACCATGTCTTCGCCCGGCTCGGCGAGAATAGATTCGACCCACTCGACACCGAACTCCGCGGCATCATCAAGGAGAAGGGGCTTCGCGCAGCCGACCCGTTCGACGAGACCATCGCGCAAGCACACGTCATCGAAGCGAAGGCCGGTGATAACTTCACGGATCTGGCCCAACAAGCAGCGGAACGGCTCTCGATAGAAACTGGACGATCGGCTGACCACTTCAATCACGGGTTTCTCGAAGGAACACAAGTTGGGGCGACTCCCGTTACCGGCGGCGTCGCACTGCCCCACCTGCGACTCGAAGGGCTGGGGCGATCGCACCTCGTATTGGTTCGATGCCAGCGCGTGTTAGAAATCGCCATTGGCTCCAGCATCCCGGGATCAGAAACTAAACGGCAGGTCCATGCACTCTTCTTCATGGCCAGCCCTGAATCCGATCCAGCACAGCACCTTCGACTCCTCGCCAGCCTCGCAGGCGCCGTGGAGCATGATGGGTTCATGGATCGCTGGCTCGGTGCCGAGAGCCCAGCAGACCTCAAACAGGCGCTCTTGCGCAGTGATCACAGCCTGACACTTGCGCTGGATCCAAGGGCGAACTCCGGCGGATGGATTGGCCAGACAATCGCGTCTCTCGGGTTGGCCGACGGCATTCTCGTGGCACTTGTGTACCGTGGACACGAACGGATCATTCCAACCGGGCGGACGGTTCTTCAGGCAGGCGACCGAGTCATCATGATCGGCGAACAGAATGACATCAACTTCCTTCGAAACAACCTCGGACTCGAATCAGGCAGCGATCTGTGACAGGAGACACCATGAGTACAGGCACCAACATGAGTCAATCTCCCACCAGCAGTATTCCTCCTGCAGGTGGAACCTGGATGGTGATGCTCGATGGTGTGCTTCTGATTCTCCTCGGCGTATTCCTCGTCATTCCCTCCGAGTCGGCGCATGACATGCTCATCCGAGGGCTCGGGCTGTTACTCATCGCCGGAGCAGTGGCAGTCGGCGCGCAACTTTGGATGACATCGGCAGCCCGCCAATACAGCCCCTTCACTTGGTTGGCCTGTGTGGCGCCACTCGTCATCGGCGTCATTCTGTTGATCTGGCCCCAGGAATCTCTGGAAGCAATTGCAGTCACAGTCGGAGTCGTCGTTCTCTTCCGAGGAGTCATCGAGACTTCCATCGGACTTGCTAATCGTGACCAACGCGGATGGGAACTGCTTGTGATCCGAGGCATCATCACGATCGCGCTCGGCATTTTCTTCCTGTGGTTCCGCTCGTGGGCTGCCTACCTACTGCTCATTCTGCTGGGTATCGACCTGATTGCCAAAGGTGCCACAAGCGTGGCCACTGCGAAAGCTTTGAGAAGTCGCGGATAGCAGAATCACACCGCTACTAGACAAGTCGGCGTTTCAGCCTCTCGGCGAGGGGCGATTGGGCCGCTTCCAACCGCTCATATTGGTGGGCAGCCCCGACCAAATTCTGGTTTTCTAGGTGCGCTCTCCCCAGCCAATATCGCGCATCATGAAACGACTCATCAATCGCAACTGACTTCTCTAGAGAATCCACAGCACTATCGAACGCGCCTTTGGCAAGATCGATTTGTCCTTGAATCATCCACAGCGTCGCACTGTCATCTCGAATACGAATCGCCTTCTTAATCGCCGTGGTCGCTTCTGCAAGTTCTCCCTCACGAAGCGCCTGCATCGCGAGATGACCAAGCGGTCTGGCAAAGCCTGGGTCAGAATGCAGTGCTTCCTTCCAGAAGACAACAGCCTGCACGGGATTTCCGAGGCTCTCATGAATCAAGCCCATGAGTTCTTGAGATGTCGCTCGCCAGTCCCCCCAGTCCACAAACTCATCCAATACCTCGATCGCCTCCAGGTGCCGCCCACCGCACCGCATCACCCGCGCTGTCAGAATCCTCGTCCTGGGACACTCGGGGTAATCAGCACACAGCCCACGGAGCACCTCGAGCGAGTCCGTCCACCGGTGGAGCCTCGCAAGCACCAGTCCCAGATTGAAGCGAGATCTCCATGAGGGCTCTGGTTGTTCGCAGGCGATCAAAAGTGCCGCGATCGCATCTGCGTGTTTCTTCTGCTGCGCAAGTACGGCGCCGAGGTTTGTCAACAACGGTCCGTGAGCCGCGTCACACTGCAGGCCGCTTCGATAACTCGCTTCGGATTCATCAAAGCGATTCAACCGAGCAAGCAAATTACCCAAGTTGAAATGTAGAGTGAGCCGCTTTGGATCATGGCGAATCGCGTCTTTCAGCGCCTCAATCGCTTCCTCATATCGTCCAGCCAACATGAATGCTGCCGCGAGGCCAGATCGCGTACCGGAAATATTTCTATCTACATCAGCAGCCTCGAGATACAGCCGGATTGATTCTTCGCCATCGCCGAGTTTGTAATGAGCGTAGGCAAGACAAGCCAACGCCCGGCCTGCGTGATACCCGTTACGACTGGGATCTCGCGAAATGGCGTGCTGAAATAACTCGGCAGCTACGGTCCAATTTCGCTGCTGCAGATGTTCCTTCCCTCGGATGTAGCTATCTGTTGCGTCGGCACTGGTACCCGGCTTCACCCTTATCAGATGAGGTGCCATCACATCAGAGGCGTCAACCTGATTATCGTGAATCAGCTGATCCAGATCGGCGTCGGCCAAAACAGCCGTATCAGATCCTTCAAAGGCAGCATCATCGACAAGCGTGGCCTCGTTCGTCAGGTCGGCACTCATGCTCAACGTGTCGTCCGTCTGCAGGCGCATGGGCCCGTCGGCTGCATCGCTGACATGGTTCAACTTTGATTCGCCCGAGTGTTGATTCCCCATGTCACCAGTATCTGAATCCTGAGCGTCTTGTCAAGAGCAAGCCATTCTCAGACTGGTTTCTACGCCAATTGGCGGTGGTACACTCAACGACCCCGCCCCGGTAGCTCAGTTGGATAGAGCAGGGCTTTCCTAAAGCTCAGGTCGTAGGTTCGAATCCTGCCCGGGGTGCTTTGATCGCTTGGATGGCCTTCGGCCTTCCAGCGATGCTACGCACCCCCCCAACGCGATCGAGACGACAAAGGAGTCGAAAAAGCCCCGGCTTCGCGGGTCTGATGACTCTGTGGACTGACCGGCCTACGCAGCTTGCACCCCACCGCAACGCCATTTTGCCGCGTCCGCCGAAAGGCGACCTTTGATACAGGGTTCTCTCCTACAACCGCCAACGTACTTTCTATCAGGAGCCGTCCATGGCCGACCGCATCCCGCTGATCAGCATCCCACCATCCGAACCAGTCCTGCGCCGAATCGAACCAGAGGCAGCCACGCTTCCGGCAAACTGCTCTCCCGCAGTCAAGACGCTTCTTGATCAACTGGCAGCATGGGAGCCCGGGGCTCGGCTGCACACGAATCGCGTCGGAGAGATGACCGAAGCCTTCGCAAGGTTCATCGGCCTCGACGGAGACGTACTCGCCACCACAACGCTGGCAGCCCATCTCCACGACATCGGGAAGCTCCAGACACCCGTCGCGATTCTCACTAAGCCGGGGCGGCTCAGCGACTCCGAGTACGACATCATCAAGAATCACGCGGCAGATGGCGCAGCACTGCTGAAGTCCGCGGACGCTTCCGAGGACATCGTCAGCATTGTCCACGCGCATCATGAGTGGTGGGATGGGCGCGGATACCCCCTGGGGTTATCCGGTACAGATATTCCCCTGGCTTCTCGGTTGATTGCAGTCGTTGATGCATGGGATGCTATTTCCGCCAAACGGACCTATCACCGCCGCCGAACCGAATTCGTGGCACTCAGCGAACTCCGCAAAGGCATCGGAACTCAGTTCGATCCGGATCTCACTCCGGCATTTATCGACTTCGCTTGCCAGCGGCTGATGGCTCATCGGCGCTGCGCATAGTCGCTAGAACAAGTCAGGCTCCGCCAACAGGCGGATCTCCATCCATCACATACCCGGCGGCGATCGAGCGAAAAGCTGTCGCCTGAGCGGTCGCCCACTCCTCGCCGTGCCCCAATTCGGCCGCGAGCAGAGCCGACACGCTGTCGGCGCACTCTGATGCGGCCCGTGCATCCAGAAACAAGAATCGTGTCCTTCTGGAGAGCACATCTTCAACGGTTCGGGCCAGTTCGTGCCGCGCCGCATATGCAACGACACCCCTTGGATAGGGAAGCCGCTCGTGCAGCAGCTCGCCACCTCCGTCAATCTCGCCGCATACCGCCACAACCTCCTGCGCATCGGATCCGTACACCCGAAGCCAGTCCTCCTGTGGCATCGATACATCATTTCGATCCATCCAACCGTGCAGATGCAGTGTTTCTGTACTGCAAGGGCGACGCTCCAAGCCACCGATGTCGATCGCGTGATCCATAACATCCATCGCCATACGCCGATATGTCGTCCACTTTCCTCCGATAGCCGTCACTAATCCGCCGCGAGATACGAGCACTTCGTGCTCTCGCGAGATCCGCTTGGTGGCTTGGCCTTCGTGCCGCACAAGCGGACGAAGGCCCGCAAACACACTCAGCACATCGCCCTGCTCGGGATCACGCGCGAGATACCTCGCCGCATTCCGAAGGATGAACTCCACTTCTTCTTCTGTTGCACGAGGCTCCAGAAGCGGTTCCGGAGCCTGCTCATCCGTTGTGCCCACAAGGCATCGTCCATACCAAGGGATGACGAAGAGCACCCGTCCATCATCAGTATGCGGAACCATGATCGCGGTGTCACCCCGCAAGAAAGACGCATCGAGCACCAAATGAACACCACGGCTCGGCTCAACGACCGACAAACTCTCAGGTTCCTCCATCCTCCGAATCGAGTTCGCAAACACGCCGGTGGCGTTGATGACGACCGAGCCTGCGGCCAAGTGTTCATCTCCTGTTTCCGCATCTTGGAATACGACGCCGCGGACATACCCCGCATCATCGCGTTGCAACGACACGACCTTGGAATGATTGAGAACGACCGCTCCATGATCGATCGCCGTTCTCGCCAACGTGATGCACATCCTCGCATCATCGAACTGTCCATCGTGGTACTCGGTGCCACCGTCCAGCCCATCGGACTCTAGATTGGGAATCTTTGCCAACGTCTCGTCTGGTGAAAGGGACCGCGATGGTTCAAGATTAAGTTTCCCCGCAAGCAGATCGTAGAGTTTCAGGCCGATTCCATAGAACGGACCTTCCCACCATTTGTACCGGGGAACGACAAACGCGAGGCTACTCACCAAATGCGGCGCATTGTCGTACATGAGCCCCCGCTCATGCAACGCTTCACGCACAAGCGAGATGTTCCCCTGCCGCAGGTATCGCACGCCACCATGAACGAGCTTCGTCGATCGACTGCTCGTCCCCTTGGCAAAATCCTCCTGCTCAAGCAACAAGACGCTGTAGCCACGTGAGGCCGCGTCGACCGCAGTCCCCATGCCGGTGGCGCCACCGCCAACCACAATCACATCAAAGGACTTACCTGAAGCTGCTTGGAGCAATTCCGATCGCGTCACGATCCCTCCTCCCTCGCCCAGCCCTTCACTCGCTCAACGGCGCTTCGCCAGAGACGGAGCTTTGAAGCCCGGCGGGCGTCGTCCCCAGTTGGCTCGAACTTTCGGTCCAAGTGCCAGCAGGTCGCGGCGTCTTCTGGACTGTCGAATACGCCCGTTCCGAGCCCTGCCATGGCTGCAGCCCCCCATGCTGTCGTTTCCAGCAATGCCGGCCGGAGCACGGCTGTATCGAGCACATCGGACTGTATCTGCATCAGCAGATCGCTCGCAGCGGCACCGCCGTCGACTCGCAACTCGTGCAATGGAATCTTGGCATCGGCCTCCATCGCGCGGAATACATCCCCGACGCTCATTGCAATACCTTCTAGGGTCGCCCGGGCAATATGCGCGCTCGTCGTGCCACGCGTCATCCCCAAAATGGCACCTCGCCCCCAAGGATCCCAGTAGGGCGCCCCAAGACCGGTGAATGCCGGAACCAGCACCACGCCATCTGTGTCGGAGACGGTTTCCGCAAGCGGATTCACATCGGCCGCCGAATTGATGATGCCGAGACCATCACGCAGCCATTGAATACTTGCGCCACCCATGAAGACACTGCCCTCCATTGCGAAGGTCGTCGCGTTCCCAAGTTGCCAGCCGATCGTCGTCAAGAGCCCACCCTCGCTCCGAACTTTGTTGTGCCCAGTGTTGAGAAGAAGGAAGCAACCAGTTCCATAGGTCGTTTTCGCGTCACCGACTTCCAGGCAGCCATGGCCAAAGAGCGCGGCCTGCTGATCTCCGATCATGCCCGCAATCGGGATACCGCTGTTTCCCAGGGCAGTGCCAAATGCGCCGCAGCAAGGGACCACCTCTGGCAACACCGATTCAGGAATATCAAAGAGTGCGAGCAAGTCCTCGTCCCAACATCCCCGTTCGATGTCATAAAGCATCGTCCGCGAAGCGTTGCTGGCGTCGGTAGCGTGGCGCTGCCCGTTGGTCAGACACCACAGAAGCCAACATTCCACCGTGCCAAAGGCCAGATGGCCGTCCTTGGCAGCCCGACGAGCCCCTTCGACATGGTCGAGCAACCACTGCAACTTGCTAGCCGAAAAGTACGGATCCAATACCAAGCCGGTGCGATCAGTAATCAACTTCGCAACCGCTTCGTCTGAGGCGAGCAGTTCCATAGCGTCGGCTGTTCGGCAATCCTGCCAGACAATCGCCGGGTGAATCGGCTCACCAGTTCGGCGATCCCACAGAACTACGGTCTCCCGTTGATTGGTGATTCCAATCCCAGCCACATCACCAGACTCCGCCCCCAGAGAGCCAAGCACCTCGTGCAGGGTGCCCAGTTGATGGTCTCGGATCTCTAAAGCATCATGTTCAACCCACCCCGGCTGAGGATACGACTGCGACAACTCCCTCTGCGCCACAGACTTAATATGGCCGTCTTCGTCAAAGGCAACCGTCCTACAGCTACTTGTCCCCTCATCGAGCGCTAACAGGATTGCCATGATCAATACCCTCCTCAATCACAGATCGCATCTTCCCCGCAAACAAAGCCGCACATGACCAGATCGCACGAAAGACACACAATTCATCAACAAGACAGCGGGCCCACCACAACTCCGGCACTACACGTTGTTTGAGAATCTTATGAGTGAATCCACCCACGAGTCCGAGAGACTGACCGATCATCACAAAATCCGTCACGGCAGTGATTTCCGTTCATTGTCCCCCACGAATACACAATTTGGTGGATATCCGGTGCATCACAGTCGTGAAAAACATGCTTGCCTTTTGGCAGTTAGTTTCAAGCAAAGAGGTAGTTGGGATCCGATAAGTAATCAAGCGGATCATCATCCGCCACCTTCCGGACCAGGCTTCCTTCTCTTCTCTTCCGTCACCTCCAGACTTCGCGGTCTGGAGGTGATTGTTTTTGGACCCCTAACTCCTAAAATAAAGCGGCCCACAATGCGGGCAGTTCATCGAAAGTAGGTCCGTACGGATCGCGATCTCCTGCTCGCGCACAACAACACCACCGCCTGCGCAGTTCCATATTTCAACTCACTGAGAGTTCAGCCCACTACTGCTGAGCAATCACGTAATTGTTCTTCTGCTCATCCGTCCATGCATCCCACCGCATGGCGCAGCCGGCGCAGCAAAATCCAACCGTCTCACCATCCCAGTCCGAACTTGGAGCGCCTTCACCGACCGGCTGGTCGGAGAATGGACACGTCGCATTCAACATCCCCGGAGCGGCTTTGGCCGTTGACTTCGAACCGGACTGACATCCACCGAGCATCAAAGCCGTGGTCGCAACAATGAGAATAGCCTTCATCACAATCTCCAAACTGGGTATGAGTAAGTGTAAGTATGGTCCAGAAAATACCATACCTATTGCGGATTGTTCAAGTGTGGGATATTCCCCGAACTTCGATCACACATTAAAAAGGAAGTGCACGACGTCGCCATCCTGCATGCAGTAAGCCTTGCCCTCACTGCGGAGCTTTCCCGCCTCCTTGATCGCCTTTTCCCCCTTGAGTTCGAAAAGGTCGTCGCAATGATAACACTCGGCGCGAATGAATCCCCGTTGAATATCACTGTGTATAGATCCCGCCGCCTCTGGTGCCGAAGCTCCACGAGGAATCGACCACGCGCGGACTTCCTTCTCGCCCGCCGTGTAGAACGTCGAGAGGCCTAGGACTTCATTCATGGCTGACGCAAGAACACCGATGGCCGGTCGGTCAATCCCCATCGACTCAAGCATCTCCGACCGATCCGCCGCCTCCAACTCGGCTATCTCAGACTCAATTTCAGCGCACACACACACCGATGTGGTTCCGGCCGCGCTTGCGGCGGCCTGCACAGCCTCGGCTGCCGGCGATGCACCGTCGAGATCATCCTCACCCACGTTTGCGACATACAGCACTGGCTTTGCAGACATGAATCCGTACGACTTCAATACAGCCGCCTCGGCGGCATCCCAATCGCCGTCCCGAACCGGCCGCTCGTCGCTAAGCATCTCGTAGACCTTCTCGACAACAGCCAGCCGCTTCTTCGCATCTGCATCGCCACTTCTCGTCGCCCGCCGCGCTTTGTCAAGCGCGCCCTCGGCAACGACGAGATCGGCCAGGATCAATTCCGCCTCCATCAAAGCGATGTCACTGGCGGCGTCCCGACCCTCCCAACAGTTGACGACCTGCACGAGCGCGTCCACGGTTCGAATGTGGGCCAGAATCTGATTGAGGCTCGAAGCACCTCCACCCGAGGCCACACCCGGAATATCGACCACCTGCACAGTGGCGGGGATCAACTTTTCCGGAGGAATGAACTCGGCAATTTGCTCAAGCCTTGGATCGGGCATTGCGGCGATTCCGACATTGGGCTTCATTGAACCCACCTGCACAGGTACCGCGTGGGCCGTCAGGGCTTGAAACAAGGTCGTCTTTCCAACACCCTGCAATCCAATCAGTCCGCATTCCATGGTCCGGGGGCTCCTCGCAGCAAAGATCGGAATCGTATCAGCGCGGGACCTGGCCGCACGGCGTCATTCGCCACGGAGCAACGGCCCCAATGATCACAAGAACCGCGAAGATCGCCATGGCGAGTCACATGATGAGCAGTTCCGAAATCCTCCGGCTCGCGAACGTCTATAACCGTGGCCTTTCCCTGATCCAGCCACTCCCAGAGCTTCTCTGCCCCCACGCTCTGCGTCGATCGTTCAAGGAGTTTCGATTTCATCGAGAAAGAGCCGGCTCACTTCCCGCACTCACCCGGTCGGCCGAAAATCGACTGACCGAGGAGTACTTTGGGGGGGGGACTCCGGTGCTCGCCGCCGCCTTTGCAGCAGTCCGGGCTAATACTCGTTACGAGGAGTGCTGCTGAGCCTGAGAAGCGTCGTGATCGATCGCCTCCACCCAGGCCCCATAGCCACCCTCTAGATTGGCGACCGTCCGTCCCGCGCGAGCAAGCATGGTGCACGCTGCGGCGGATCGACCGCCGTATCTGCAATTGATGATGACCGGCTCGCCTTCGGGAAGGTCCTCCCATCTGGCAAGCAGTCGTGTGTACGCAATATTGGTCGCCCCTTCGATCATGCCTTCGCTGCACTCGCCCGTTGTGCGGACGTCGAGTATTGCAGCACCCGCGTCACGGATGGCAGGCACATCGCCCGGAGAAATCTCATCTATGGTGGCTCCGCCACCAATTGATTCGAGCATTACAGCGAGCGTCGAGGGACTCGCCCATCCGACCACTCGGTCGAGACCGATGCGGACGAGCTTACGAACTGTCTCTTCCAGGCAGTCCCGCTCCACGATCAGCACAATGTCTTCCTCGGGACGTATGAACGAACCCAAACTCGAAAGGAAACCAACGCCGCCAAGCGGCTTGAGGCTTCCGCGAAGATGTCCTGCCCGGAACTCGACCCAGCATCGCGTATCGACAACAGCGACTTTCGTCGTATCAATCGCTGCGATTTTATCCGCAGTGTAGTGCTCGGGCTGCGGCAGCTCGCCAAGCACTGGCACGCCATCGCGGTTGAGTTGCTTCATGCGAGCGAAGTAGTACGGTGGGTCGGGCTGCCCATCAAGAATGAAGTTGACAAAGGCGGCCTCGTCTCCGGCAAACTGCAAGGCTGTGTTGAATCGACGCTCATATCCGACGGTGCTCTGCGGCACTGCGCCGAGCGCTTTGCCACATGCGCTGCCACTTCCGTGGGCCGGCCACACTTGCAGATAGTCTGGGTAGTCAAGGAACGAACATGCAGAAGCGGCAAGTGTTCGCGCGCCAGCTTCCTTCGTGTTTTCGAATCCAGCTGCAGTCTCGAGCAGATCTGGTCTACCCAGATCGCCAACGAACACAAAGTCACCGGTGATCAGTCCCATCGGCTCGGTCACGCCGCCGCCAAGGTCGGTGATCTCGTATGACATGTGCTCGGGTGTATGGCCGGGCGTATGGACTGCTTTGAACTGAAGGTTGCCCACCATAAAGGTGTCGCCATCCTTGAGCAGCTGATGACGATACGTGCCGCCACCTTGCCGATCGTTCAACCAACCATACTTCCAGTCGGCATCCCCCTCGTCCGAGGCAAAGACCATCACATCAATTCGCTCGGCCAGTTCTCGTGATCCCGAGAGGAAGTCGGCGTGAATATGCGTCTCAGCCGACGCCACGATCGTGAGGTCATGCTCTTCGGCAATTTTGATATATCTATCTACATCTCGCTCGGGGTCGAAAACGATGGCCTCACCCGTCGCCTGACAGCCCACCAAATAGGCTGCCTGCGCCAACGACTCGTCATATATCAATCTAAAGAACATTGGCCGTTACTCCCACCTAGTCCCACGAATGCGGGGCAAAAGGGCTGTCTCGCGTTTCAAGAAAGATACAAAACGATCACAATACTGTGCCGATGGCCCCGCATCACCCGGCAGAGCGGTTAAGCCTTTGAGTTAGACTGATTTCTCAGGAAGGCTTCCATGACTGCCGAACCCACCACCCTTGATCCGATCCCAGGCTCCGACCCGAGCGATGCCATCCAGTACCTCATGCAGGCACATGGGGGCATGCTCTTCGGGCTCGGCCGCCGATTCTGCGGCAACGAAGACGAGGCGGCGGACCTTGTTCAGGAAACCATGCTGGAGGCATTCCGAAGCTGGCCGACATTTCGTGGCGATGCAAAGGTCACTACTTGGCTGTATCGAATCGCCGCCCGCACCTGCCAGCGAATGCACCGAAAGAAAGGGCCTGCGTCGGCTGAGTTGCCAAGCAACGACATCCTCTTGGATCAGTGCGGCTTGGTCTGGCTCAGCCGGGGAGACGAGGCCACGCCGCTGGACCAAGCAATGAAAGCAGAGGCAAAGCTTCGCCTTGAAAGCGCCATCGCTGATCTGCCGGTCGAATACAGGATGCCTCTTGTGCTCAAGGAAGTCGTCGGCTTCTCAGGTCCGGACATTGCTGACATCACTGGAATGAATGAGGCAACCGTCCGCGTTCGCGTGCACCGCGCTCGTCTCACACTTCGCAGGGCGATCGAACGAGGGCTGCCCGAGCCTTCCGAACCGGGCAAATACGATGAACAAGTCTGCCGTGATCTGCTGGATGCGAAGCAGGAAGCCATGGACCGTGGGGTTGAGTTTGAAATCCCAATTGGCGGCCTCACAGACAGGTGCAAGGCCGTATTCGAGTCTCTGGATCTCACACAAGATATGTGCCATGCACTTGGCGCAGATGAACTTCCAACGTCGGTCGTCGATCGAATCACGACCGCGATGGGATCTGGCTCGGTCGATCGGTAGGTAGCACGATGCGTATCAAACATATTCTGCTGCTTCTTCTTGCTGCCCAACTCGGACTTGTAGGCTGGCTGATCGGCTTGGCCGTGGCGATGCAGCGGACTCAACTGCGAGCCGAAGAAACAGAAATCCGTAGGTTCACCTCATACCAACTCGCCGATGAACTTCGCCAATCATCTGATGATCTCACCCGCTTCGCTCGCACCTATGTCGCGACAGGTGACGATCGGTACGAAGAGTTCTTCCACGACATTCTGGCGATTCGCGATGGCGAGGCGCCGAGGCCCCAAGGGTATGAGGGTATCTATTGGGACCTCATCGTAGCTGGCCTCGGAAAAGAATGGCCCGAAGGCAAGCCGCAGTCGCTCCGCGGCCGCATGCTGGACGCTGGTTTCACCAACGCAGAATTCGATAAGCTCACCGAAGCGCAGAATCAATCCGACGCATTGGTGCGGCTGGAGGATGTCGCCATGAATGCCGTCAAGGGACGCTTCGATGACGGCACTGGAACGTTCACGATCACGGGGCCGCCCGACCAATCCAAGGCGATTGAACTGGTCTACGGCGATCAGTACAACCAAGCGAAAGCTCGGATCATGGAGCCCCTCGGCGAATTCATGACGATGATCGATCGCCGAACATTGAATGAAGTCGCTTCGCTCAACGAGACAGAAAAATGGTTGAAACTGATTGACATCATCGTCGCCTGCTTTCTTTTGGTGACAACGCTTCTCTCCGTTCTCCTCATCCGCGCTCGCCTTCTGCGGCCAATTGAAATTCTTGCCAATATTGCGAACCAGATCGCCGCAGGCGATCGTGCCGCAAGATCAAACATCCAAGGCAAAGATGAACTTGCGACATTCGCTGCTACGTTCGATGCCATGGCGGAATCGGTGGAGCGCCATGTCACCGAGGTCGAATCCGCCCGCGAGACGCTGCAGGAACAAGCCGAGTCGCTGGAAGCAGAGCGGCATCGAAGCGAGAAACTGCTGCTCAATGTGCTGCCCGCTGCCATCGCCGATCGGCTCAAGGACGGCGAACACAACATCGCGGAGTCGTATCCCGAAGTCACTGTTCTATTCAGCGACATTGTCGGATTTACCGCCATGAGCCAGCAGATCGGCGCCAAGCAGGTGGTCGACATGCTCAACGACGTATTCGGGCTTCTCGACAAGTTGGCGATCAAACACGGCATCGAGAAGATCAAGACGATCGGAGACTGCTACATGGTGGTCGCGGGAATCCCAGACCGCTGCCCGACCCACGCCCAGCAGATCGCCGACTTCGCAATGGACATGCAGCAGACGCTCGCCGAGTATTCAGAGCGATCGGGACGAACGCTCTCCATGCGTACCGGCATGCATACCGGCACAGTCGTCGCCGGCATCGTCGGCTCAAGCAAGTTCGCATACGATTTGTGGGGCGACGTCGTCAATGTCGCCAGCCGCATGGAGTCAACGAGCGAGCCAGGACGCATTCAAGCGTCCGACTCGGTTCGCGTGCGGCTGGCCGATGATTACGACTTCGAGCCGCGAGGCGATATCGATATCAAAGGCAAGGGCATCATGCATACGTGGTATTTGATTGGCAAACGATGACCGACATTCGAGTGGAACGACCCGCTGACTGCGAGGCTATTTTACGCTGTTAACGAGGCCACCTTCGGATCCCCAGGGGAGTCCGGACTCGTGTCTTACGACCCGAGATTTGATGAACTGGACTGACACTTGCAGATGCGACTTCGCAGCGTTTCGTCAAATGTCGTGAACTCGCCAGCAAGCGCTTCAAGTACACCTCGCCGAACATCGTTGGTATCGATGGCAGCAAGACTCGTCGCTAGGGCAGCGGCGTAGTCGCAGACCTTCTGCTGAGAGAGCAGCAGCCGAACCTCAAACGAATCGCCTGCCAATAGCAGGGCAGCCGCCTCTTTGTTCATGATGAGGTTGCGGGCAGATACTTCAACAAGCGGCAGTCCCTGCATGGTCAGATCGATCTTCGGCGGATCGACACGCAACTCCTGAATCCGCCGCAGCCCATTCGCGGCTGCATCACCGATCTGCCGGACAAGTTCCTCGCTGGGCTTGGACGCATGCTTGATTCCAAAGATCAGCGTGACTGACGACTCCTGTTGGAGCAATGAGCACAGCAGTCCGTATCCGTGGTCGAGGGTTGATTTCGCTGCCTCTGAGCCCGGAGAGTCGAGCGGACCCTTCAGGACTGGCGCGCACGCAGTTGAGGCAAGTATGAGCGGTAGCAAGAACATTCGAAGCATCGACGCAGCCTATCGCGGCTGCCTTCTGGCCGCATGTTGCGTTTTGGCAGCAATTGGATGAGTCGGGTCATTCTGCCCATAGGTTCTGCGGATCAACAGGAGACTCACATGATCATGCCCATGCCCAGCGACATGCCCGGCCTTCCTGAAGACTCCAAGAGCGGCAATCTGCTTGGCCAGAGCGAGGCCGTCGAATGGCTTGAGAACGCCCGAGCGTGGTGCCCGCAGTCCGGAATCACATGGATTGAGAAACTGCGAAAGGACGGGATCAAACTTCCCGACCCGGACCACCTCTCGGATCAGCACCTCCCCGCGATGATTCGTCGACTCGTACTCTCGCTCGCGGAGCGAGGCCTCTACGTGATGCACACAGACCACCTCGCCGATGCAGCCTTCTATCAGTACATGGTCGAAACCGCCTTGGCAGTGCCCGCCCCACCTCGACACCCCGGAGCATTTGAAGTGATCGACTTGTGCCCGCCGTACGGGGCTGGCATCGAGTTGATGCTGGCGTGCTACGCCACAGATGAGGCGCGGGAGGCGTTCCAAGCAGAAGGCGTGGCGATTCCTCCCAGAAAGCCTCTGGTATGCGACCGTGACCGAACGCTTCCCAAGCCCCCCGGGGTCGAAGGGGTCTCCTGACCTGCCCGGGAAATGCGGACGAACCGTATTGGATGGGTCGTCCGATTATCCGGTCTGAAACGATTGAATGTCCAAACCGCGCAATTCCTGCCTATTTGGGCATTTGGACTGGCTCCATTCTCGCTTCCCCACCGAAGCCATTATCCGACATCTGATGCCGTCAACCATCAGAACCTCCTCCCCACCTACAGGACGCCCAGCATGCGGCCATCCACCATTCTGACATCTGCCCTGTGGACCACAGTTTCCCTGCTCGCTGCCAACTCAGCGCAGGCGGAAGTCCTCTTTGATCAGATAGGTCCGGTCAGCGGAGTTGCTGGTGCCAATGACATCTATGGCAGCATGCGATTCCTTCCCACGGCGCCTGAAACCGTAGATCTGACGCTCGCCGCGGTCGACAACTTCACGCTGACCATGGATTCGCATATTGATGCCGTTGAGTTCGTATTCGATGGATGGGCAGCCCTCGACGGCCCTCAAGAGGTCGAAGGATGGGAAGTCAACATCTACTCCGATCTGGAGGCCGCAGCCGAAAATCTGACGGGAAACATCCTGTCCCAAGCAAGCGAGCCGATCATCATCGACACGTGGGACGGAGATGGCTGGCTCATTCGTCTACCGATCAATCTGACACTCTCGTCCGGCACCTATCTCGTCAGCACCATCATGTCCAATCCGTATCCCGACAACGGATGGATCGGCGTGGCTACCAGTGTCATTGGCGATAACACCGCCTGGCAGGTCAGCCCAAACGGCGACTACGTGTTCAGCCCCTATATCCAAGCTCCGGACAATCTTGCATATCGATTGACGGGCACTGCAGTTCCCGCGCCTGCATCTCTGGTGCTCATACTCGCGGGCCTTGCGGCACAGCGCCGGCGACGACGGTAGTCAGTTCCTGCACGCCGGGCTACAACTTGACACAATACGCCTATGGGTCGCCGTGAACGTCTGGATCTTGCCGCGCAGGTCGCGGACTTGCCCGCCGCTGACGCGGAGAAGCTGCTCCGAAAGCACCTAAAAAAGCGTCCAAGGGATACCGAGGCACTCGCAGCACTGGCCGAGGTCCTGTCGCCACAGGGACGCCTCAGCGAAATCGCATCTGCTCTTGTTTCTGCAGCAATGAAGGCTGATGCGCCAGCACTGGTCATCATCCATGCCTGTCAAGCGGCCCATGACCGCCGAGAATATGAAGCAGCGCGCCGCATTGCCGTCCATGGAACCACGCTGCACGAAGACGTCGCAGACCTATGGCTTGCACGTGGACGCGCAGAGGTAGCAACTGCCAATGCGCCGGTCGCGGCAATCTCGTTTGAACGGGCGCACGAGCTGGCACCGGGCGACATGTCGATTCTCGCCGCCCTCGCTGACGCCGACCTGTCCCGAGGTGCATTCCCGATCCCGGATAAACATGCCAAAAGACTGCTTGAACTGGAACCCGAGGTCGCCGCGCACCACGTTCGACTCGGTACAGCACTGCGGTTCAACGATCATCTTGAAAAAGCTGAAGCCGCATTTCGTCGCGCGATTGAATTAGACCCATCACTGCAATCCGCACAAGCTGGCCTTGCCGAGACTTTGGAGTCTGCTGGCCAGAGCGAGGCCGCCGCGTCACAACTCGCCGAGATTATGAGCGGGCCGAAGCCATCGTTCGCCGTTGTGTCGGCATGGTCTCGCATTCAACAGCAACTGGGAGATCGATCGGCTGCCATAACCGCGATGGAGCGATACCTCGCAACGCAGCAAGGCGGACTGAGTCATCGATCGAACATGATCATGCGACTTGGTCGCGCCTACGAGCAGGCTGGACGTCCTGACGACGCATTTCGATGTTGGACACAAGGCAACTCTGCTCATAAAGGACGCTGGGACCCCGACGCTCGAGAGAAGTTCGTTGATGTGATGATCGACACGCTGAATGCGGACACCATTGAGACATTGCCGAAGGCTGCGCCCTCGCCATTCACGCCTGTCCTCGTCGTAGGCATGTATCGCAGTGGGACAACCCTAACCGAGCAGATTCTCTCCGCACACCCAAGCATTGCAGCGGCAGGCGAGAGTCCCGCAATGCCCAAGGCCGTCAAACTTCTCGCAACCGAAACTGGACCCCTCGCCGACTTTCCAAGTTCGCTTGCCAACGTCTCACAAGAGGCTGTCGACTTGGCGGCGTCCGCGTATGTGGAGCAAATTCACTCGCACATCCGCGGAGATTTCATCGTCGACAAATTACCGATGAACTATCTCAACCTGGGAATTGCCTCGCTGCTTCTCCCAAATGCGAGGGTGCTGTACCTCGTGCGTGATCCGATGGACACTGCCATCTCGTGCTACAGCCAGTCGTTCACGTCGAGTATGGCGTTCACGGCTGATCTTGATCATCTCGGCCGCGCCATCCAGCAGGAACGAAGAATCATGGAGCACTGGAAAGGTTGCTGCGGGCTGCCGATCCATGAGATTCGATATGAGACGATGGTCTCAGAGCCAGACCAAACACTTCGCGGCGTCCTAGAGTTTCTCGGGCTTCCTTGGAACGAGTCCGTTCTCGAATTTCACAAGTCTAAGCGCGTCGCCGCGACGCCCAGCATGGACCAAGTCCGCAAGCCGATCAATACCGCCGCCATCGGCCGAGCAGCCAAGTTCGAAACCCATCTCCAACCGCTTCGCGACGCAATGAGCAGCCTCCGAACCGATGGGTGATGCATCTGCTGCATTGACGGCTCTTGCCGTTGCCTCCAAAACGTAACCCGCTGTATGCCCCTGAGATAAATTGCCAGTTGGGTCGAATACCATGGTTGGCATGCTGTATTGCCTCACCGTTGCCGCTGCTGCCCAAACCGTTTCGCCGACCATTCCTGCTGAAACGCCAGCGAGCGTGCTGGAATACGCCATCACCGATGAGTCTGGTGGGCCAATTCCTATCCGGCTCACCGTGATCAATGGTGATGGCACCGATCCTGGAGAGATCTTCACCAACCCCGATGCAGATCCTCTTCAACTGGCTGTCCGCCGAAACGTTGTGTACGACATCGACGGAACAGGCGCCATTACCATTCCACCCGGCGAGTGGCTCGTGCTGGCAAGCCGCGGCATGGAGTACGACATTGCCGCCATGCACATCGGACCATCGGAGGGCAGCCACCTGAAGTGGTCCGCCACGCTCCCCCGCGCAATCGACACAACCGGCTGGGCTGGCGGCGACTTTCACTTGCACACCCTCACGCACAGTGGACACGGCGATTCCAACATGCCGGAGCGGATGATTTCAATTGCCGGAGAAGGTGTCGAGTTCGCTGTAGCAACCGACCACAACATCAACACTGACTACCAGCCGACAATGGCAGAGGTCGGGGCAGACAAACACTTCACCGCCGTCACTGGAAATGAAATCTCCGCAAGTCACGGTCACTTCAATGCGTATCCTCTTGCTCCCGAGGCTGCAGTCATTGACTGGCACGCCGAACCGCCTGCTGTCTTTGCCGAAGCCCATGCCAACATCAGTGGCTCCGATACAACGCCAGTCGTACAGGTCAATCACCCACGCTGGGGCAACATCGACTACTTCGGCGCCCGAGGGCTCGACCCGTGGACAGGCGAGTCGCACCATCCACACTGGTCGTGGGACTTCGATGCCGTCGAGGTCATGAATGAGAACTCGGGGTGGGGCTGGTATGACGCGGAAATTGACGAGCAGGCAGTCGACACATGCAAACACAGCGTCATGCGCGACTGGATCAACATGATCAATGCCGGAAGGTCGATCGCCCCAATGGGCAACAGTGATTCGCACACCGTCGAAGAAAACTTTGCGGGCATTCCTCGAACATATGTTCGCGTAGATGACTCCTCCCCCGAGAATATCGACCCTGCCGAAGTCACTGCAGCTGTCCGACGCGGCGCTGTCCTCGCTACAACTGGCCCATTCATCACGGTCAATGCCAACGGAGGTGGTTCTGGTGATCTCGTCAATGCACCGGATGGCACCATCGAACTCACGATTGGCGTGCAAGCAGCGCCTTGGATTCCGGTCGATCGCATTCGGGTTCTTGCAAATGGCGACGAACTCCTCATGTTCGACCTTCTAGAGGATGGGTACACACCACCTCTCGCAATCGGACCACTCCCACTGCAAGTTCAAGAGGATGCCTGGCTCACAGTCATCGCAGAGTCAGATCAATCCATGGCTCCGGTCGTGCGAGATCGTCGCCGACCAATTCGCCCATTGGCCGTCACAGGTCCGGTTCGGATCGACGCAGATGGTGATGGCGCGTGGACACCACCGTTGGCAAATGCCGCCATTGTGGCCGCTGGTGCGAACGGAGATTGGGAATCCCTCGCAAGCAAGTGGAGCAGCAGCGGTGCCCACGGCCGCGCGATGCTCGTGCGAGCTGCGGCAACAAACCCGGATCTCGCCTCCGATGCCATCGACACAGCACTCTCAGATCCAAATCGACTGGTTCGAGGCGTGGGTGTTCAGGCGGCTTCCGAATTGAAAGACACCGCGTTTCGACCGCAACTGGCTGCGCTTGTCACGGATCCCGCAAGCGATCGCGCACTGGCCTATTCGGCTTGGGCTGCCTGCGATCAGATGAAGCCAGATGCCACTCTCTTCGACCAATACATCAAGCGATTTGGCCTCGACGCAGCCAGGCGGTTTGCGAAAGAGCACCCGATGCGCCTGCCTGGAGACTTTGTACGCGAGTGGGAAATTACCGGCTACTTCGACGCGCCAACCATGGACACGCTCGCCGCGAAGCAGGCGCCCGAGCCAGGTGTCGTACATATCACCCCACCACGGACCAAGAACGGTGAGTCGATCGCGTGGACCAACGCCAAGGCGTCGCCAGAGGGCTACCTGAATCTGGATGACGGCACGGTGGCTGCGGACCACGCTGTCGCCTATGCGCGGACCACCATCAACAGCCCAATAGCACATACGAGTCCCTTCACAATCGGAAGCGATGACGGCTGCCGGATCTGGATCGGAAATACGCTCGTGTGGGACGATGCCGATCACCAAGGCGCCGTCGCAGATGCGAAGTCATTCGAGGCGATGTTGCAGGCGGGGCCGAACTCCGTGCTTGTGAAAGTCCTCAACGGCACGGGCGACTTCGGCTTCTACCTTCGCGCTGCTCCCGATGAGCCTCCCACAAACTGATTGACCAGTGCGTGAAGCAGTTCTTCCCGCCCCGATTGCAGAGCCGGTTCGCCTGACTGCATCGCGTGCGATTCAAGCGATTCCAAAGTCGCCTCACCCGCCTCGATGGAGCGCCCCAATGCGCCGTCCCAACTCGCATAGCGATCGTGAAGCATCTGATCCAGACGGCCGTCCTTGCGAATCTCGGCAGCAATGAGCAGCCCTCTGGCAAAGGCATCCATGCCCGCAATATGAGCATGGAAGAGGTCAACGGGCTCAAATGATCCCCGACGGCGTTTGGCGTCGAAGTTTAGCCCGCCGGTCTCGAACCCACCCATCTGGAGTACGACCCGCATCACGGCCGTCGTCACGTACAGGTCGGTCGGGAAGTGGTCCGTGTCCCAACCAAGCTGAGGGTGTCCCATATTCGCATCGATCGACCCCAGTGCGCCGGCTGCTGCCGCAACATGCAGTTCGTGTTCTATCGAGTGCCCGGCAAGCGTGGCGTGATTCGTCTCAATGTTGAGCGAAAACTCATCGAGC
Source organism: Planctomycetota bacterium (assembly GCA_024230295.1). Classification (GTDB taxonomy): domain Bacteria; phylum Planctomycetota; class Phycisphaerae; order Phycisphaerales; family SM1A02; genus UBA12567. The sequence continues at coordinate 20,299 of JAAERN010000026.1, read as the reverse complement.
AATTCATGCTCCCGAAGAAAGTTCAAGCACGTTGCTGCATCAAAGTCGTATTGATGGGTTGTCGGTTCCTTCGGCTTTGGTTCGAGGTAGAAGGCGCCCTCAAAGCCGATCTCTCGCTTATACGCAACTGCCATGCGAAGAAAGGCTGCCAGATGTTTCAACTCCCGAGGCATATCGGTGTTGAGGAGCGTGTCGTAGCCTTCACGCCCACCCCAAAAGACATACCCCTCCCCTCCAAGCCTGTGCGTTGCGTCGATTGCCCGTCGCACCTGGGATGCCGCGTGAGCGAACACATCCACACTCGGTGAAGTCGCGGCCCCGTGAACATACCGGGGATGGTCAAACAAACATGCAGTCCCCCACAACAGTCGGACATCGTGGGTCCTCTGATGCCCTTCGAGCACTGCCACGATCTGATTCAGGTTGTCATGTGTCTCCTCGATCGACTCGCCGGCAGGTGCAACATCACGGTCATGAAAGCAGTACCGATCAATACCAATCTTGGAGAGAAACTCAAAGAATGCGCCAACGCGCCGCGATGCGTTCTCGAGTGATTCGGTGCCATCATCCCACGGCATTCTTGCGGTCCCCGCTCCGAACGGATCGCCCAGCGTGTTCCGCATGGTGTGCCAGTAACACGCAGCGAATCGAAGATGCTGCCGCATCGGAATACCTTCAACTTCGCCCTCAGCGTCGTACCACTTGAACGACAACGCGTCATCGCACTCTGGGCCACCGAATTCAATCTTCGAAACACCCTCAAAGAACTCACTCATACGTCACCCAGCCTCGCCCGGCATTGGCGATGACAGCGTTGATGAACTTCACGCCACGTGCACCATCGCGCACGTCGGGATATCCAAAATCTTCACCATCGTCACGTCCCGCGAGAATCGCTTCGGCGGCGCCTCGGTAGACATTGGCAAATGCCTCGATGAACCCTTCGGGATGCCCTGCGGGCAGCCGAGTCGCCGCCTGCGATTCCTTGCCAAGACCCGCGTCCGCCGTTCGGTGCACGATGTCCGGCCCGGAGAGCGACGTCTCGAGGAGTTCATTGGGCGACTCTTGTTTCCAATCCAACCCCCCCGTTTCACCCCACACTCGAAGCCGCAATCCATTGCGACTTCCCGGGCAAACCTGCGACGCGGACAACACGCCCGACGCCCCAGTAGACAATCGAAGCAGCACTGTGGCGTCGTCGTCGATGCGCCTTCCCGCAACATGCGTGTTGATTTCGGCATTGATCGCCGTCACGTCCAAGCCCGTAACGAACGACACGATGTTCTCCGCGTGCGAGCCGATGTCACCCATGGCGCCGGCTCCTGCTCGGGCAGGGTCCGTTCGCCAGTCAGCCTGCTTCTGCCCCGTCGATTCAAGCGGCGTCGCAAGCCACCCCTGAAGATATTCCACCATGACCTTGCGAATCACCCCAAGTCCACCGGAACTCACAATCGCTCTCGCCTGCCTGACCATCGGATAGCCCGTGTAGTTGTAGGTCACCGCAAAGACAGCACCGGATTTCTGCTGGACTGCAACGAGCGTATCCGCTTCCTCATTACTCAACACCATCGGCTTATCGCAGACCACGTTGAAACCAGCTTCAATCGCAGCGATCGCTACGGGGAAGTGCACGTGATTGGGCGTCACAATGACGATGACTTCAATGCGAGCGTCTATCGGAAGCGCCTGCTCCCCACTCAGCATCTCTTCCCATGATCCGTAGCACCGCGCCGCGTCAAGGCCGAGATCGCGGCCACTCTCAATCGACTTCTCTGGCGTGGACGAGAACGCACCGGCCACAAGTTGCATGCTGCCATCAAGCCGCGCCGCCATACGATGCACTTCGCCGATGAACGCATCACGTCCACCCCCCACCATTCCCATTCGAATCGGTCGCTTTAAGCCACTCATGCGGTCGTCGCCTCCTGCGTGGATTGCATCCTACTTCCAGCTCAGCGGTCTTCGTGGCTCAGCAGCCCCAAGATTCTCGGAGCCTCGACCCCGATTTGGAACATGTGCTGGACAACTGCCCCGAATCGGCGGATACTCCATGGACGATGCTCAGTAAAGGCACCACATTCCTGCTCCTCACAGCAATCACGCTGCAGGCCGTTTTTGGCGCGCTTCAAGGAAGCGTCATCATTTGCCTCGGTGGTGGCCACGAGCACGGACCAGCTGAGGTTGTTGAGCATTGTGACCTGGAGTGCTCCCATCACAGTGAGTGGCCGACACCTGTGGCCAATGAAGAGCACGTTGACAATTGTGATTGCACGGACTTCGAACTTGGCCTGATCGTGCTGCTCGCAACGCCTCTATCAGGCGAGCACGATATCGAGTGGGACGCTGCACCCGAACCGGTGATTGCACTGCTGCAAGCCAGCAAATCAAACGCCCCAACCCGGGGGCCGCCACGAGCGGACTGGGATGATCCTGGCGGACGACAACACATCGCCGCCATCCGCATCACGCGGCTTCTGATCTGAATCCAGACAACGCACTTTGACCCACGCGCGGCTTGAGTCGGGTGTGGTTGCGTTATTGTGGACTCATTTCAGGAGACTTGTTCCATGCCATGCTCCGTGCTGGCGCCTTCACACCGATGGCGCCTGGCCATCTCAATCCTCACCGGATGGTTGCTCTCCGGCTGCCAGTCCTATGAACCTTCGCCGCTTGATATCGAAGGATTCGGCGTATCGCTGAATGACAGAGTGGTGGATGTCGAGCCGCTGACGGCTTTCATCGATCGGCTTGACATCGATGGGGCCGAAGCCCCTGTTCAATTCGATCTAAGCGACGGCATCTCGTATGCTGAAGGCGAAGTACTGGCACTGTTCTACAACGCAGATCTCAGACTGGCTCGCCTTGAAGCGGGCGTGGCCATGGCGACCCGCGATACTGCGGGGCTCTGGGAAGACCCTGTCTTCGGATTCGATGGTGCCGAAATCGTCTCTCCAGCCGCCCCGTTCGAGTTCGGGCTCATGGGAAGCCTGACGATTCCGATCTCGGGCCGGTTGGAAGTCGAGAAAGATCGAGCGGCCGCCGCCTACGAGGCGCAACTTCGCTCATTGGTCAACGCCGAATGGCAAACGCGATCCAACCTGCGCCGCGCCTGGGCCCGATGGACAGCGATCGACGCCCAGTCTCTCCTGCTTGCCGACATGATTCTTGACCTAGAGCGGATCGCCCAGACGGCCAGGCACCTGGAGATTGCTGGCGAACTCAATCGGGTGGAACGCCGGCTGCTCGACATCGAGTTGGCCGATCGCCGTATTCAGGCAACCGAGATCGAACTTGAATTGATTGAGGCTGAAGCCCTGCTGATGGACATACTCGGGCTTTCATTGGACAATGCAGATCTCTTGATACCAGCTTTCCCAAACGTCGCCATTCCACACATCGAGGACCTCACTCTACGACTCATTGAGTCGAACACTGAACTCGCTGTGCATTTCGCGTCCTATCGGACCGCGGAGGAAACCCTCCGCTTGGAAGTCAAAAAACAGTTCCCCGACATCGTGATCGGTTCGGGATACGGAACCGAGTTCAACGATCACCGGGTGATGTTCGGACTCTCCATACCAATTCCAATCCTCAATGCCAATCGAGCTGGGATCGCTGAAGCGCGTGCTCGACGCGAAGTCGCCCGGGCAGAAGCTGAAACAACCTTTGCCAGACTCTTTCGATCGCTGCATGCCGCCCAAACAGCCCTCCAAGTCAATCAAGAACAGCGCGATCGCTATGAAACACTGATCGTACCGTTGCTGAATGAGCAGGCCAACGACATCGATCGCATCGCAGCACTTGGCGAACTCGATGTCTTTGTGCTTTTGCAAACCATCACCCGAACACTCGCAGCAAAGCAGCAACTGATCGAGTTGCGCATCGATGAAATCGATGCGGCCACGACGCTTTCCACAATTCTCGGCCCTGATATGCCTGCCAATCCAACTCCTGTCGATAGTCACACCAGTGTCATTGACGGTGGAGACACGCCATGAAGCAACACTTTCAACTGACAGTCACATGCGTCGCTCTACTCGTGGCAATCGTGCTGCACTCAGGATGCACCGAAGACGCTCCGCCAACAGCATCATCCGCTAACCATGGCGCAGCACCGGCGACTCCAAGCAATCGCGTCGCGATCCCGCCATCTATCCGGTCGAACCTCGGAATCACTTTCGTGCCCGCAGAGCGGCGACGGATCGAGAACACACTTCGGGCGCCCGGTCGCTTTGAATACCTTCCCACCGCCACCCGGGAGTACCGAACCATGCTTCCGGGTCGGGTGGACATTCTGGTGGAACAGTTCGAGCGGGTTGAGGTCGGCACACCGCTCTATCACCTCGACTCTCCCGCATGGAGGGACATCCAGCAGGCCCTCGCCGAGTCGGAGGCGTCGGTCAAACAACTGCAGATGCAACTCGATACTTTCGAGCCGCTGATCTCTGCTCATCGTCGCCATGAACTGAGTTTGCGCAAAAGTACTGCTGTATGGAATGCCCGCGTCGAGAAACTTGAGGCACTCCGCGAGGCGGGCGGTGGCCGCATGAGCGAGTTCACCGCTGCGCAATCCGCCCTTGCTGGCGCAGAGGCCGATCTCGCCAGCGTACAGGAGAAATCAGCCGAGTTCGAAGCTTCAAGAACACAGACAGTCGCCGCCATGGCCGCCGCTCAAGCGAGCTTCGATCTGGCAATTGATTCAGCAGCTTCGCTTCTGGACATAAACCGTGAAACACTGGTAGCACCATCCTCGCAAGCCGAAGCCGCCCCGCCGACATGGCGAACGATCAAGTCGATTGTGGTCAAGGCATTGCGGCCGGGCGTCGTTGAATCAATCGACCTGACCAATGGCGCGTGGGCCGATGGGCGAGCCAATGTCGTAACGGTTGTCCAGCCGGAGAAACTGCGATTCCATGCCTCGGGCTTGCAGAGTGATCTCGGCGTGCTTCGAGATGGGCTCAAGGTGACCATCGTTCCGCCCACACCGACAAGTTCGGGCACTGCTGTGCCGATGCACAAGAGTATGAGCGGCGTCTTGGCACTTGGACTCGCTGGTGATGCTGACGAACACACGGTTGATCTCTACGTCACTCCCACCGAAATCGCGCCCTGGGCACGACCCGGCATCTCCGCCCAACTGGAAATCGTGACCGACGCCACATCGACGCCGGAACTGGCCATACCACTCGCCGCGGTTCAGCGTGACGGACTGATTCCAGTCATCTTCCGGCGCGATCCAGGGAATCCGAACGAAGCCATTCGCATGGAGGCTGACCTCGGTACCGATGACGGCCGCTGGATCTCGGTTCTCAGTGGCCTCCGAGACGGCGATGAGGTCGTTCTGGATGGTGGGTTTCAACTCATGCTCGCAACAAGTGGGTCGATCCAGAAGGGTGGGCACTTCCACTCCGACGGAACATTCCATGATGGGGAGCACTGAGCCATGTTGAAGTCGCTCATTGCGTTTTCACTTCGATACGCTTCGCTCGTCGTCCTGGCGGCCCTGCTTCTCTCGGGATACGCCGCGTGGCGGCTTCCCGACATGAGTGTCGATGTGTTCCCCGAACTCAATGCCCCGACCGTCGTCATCATGGCTGAGGCGGGCGGCCTCGCAGCAGATGAAGTTGAACAGTACGTCACGTTCCCGATCGAAACGGCCGTCAATGGCATGACTGGCGTCCGCCGTGTTCGCAGCGCAAGTGCCATCGGCCTCTCAATCGTGTGGGTTGATCTGAACTGGGGCGCCGATCTCTACGACGCTCGCCAGCTTGTGTCCGAGCGAATGGCTGTCGTGCGAGAGAGCCTGCCGCCGGAGATTGAACCGTTCATCACACCAATCACATCGATTGCTGGCGAGATCATGCTCATTTCCCTCTCGTCGCCAACCGGCGAGGCCACTCCGCTGCAACTTCGCTCCTTTGCAGAGTTCGATCTCCGAAACAAGATTCTCGCCATTCCAGGCGTTGCCCAGGTCGTCGCCATCGGCGGCGAGTTGCCGGAGTACCAAGTCAACGTCGATCAGAATCGCCTGCGGTTGTACGACCTGACGATCTCCGATGTCGTCAAGGCCGCCGGCGGAGCCCACAGCACGGCCAGCGCTGGCTATCTCCCAAACGTCGGCAGCTTCGAAATTCCGATACGCCAACAGAGTCGCGTGACAGAAGCGCGCGACATCGCAGAAACGACCATCAAGTATCACAATGGTGTCGCCGTCACCATCGGCCAGGTCGCTGATGTCCAACTCGGCCCAGCACTCAAGCGTGGCGCAGCATCGCAGCAGGGCCTGCCCGCAGTCGTCGTCTCTATCCAGAAGTCGCCCGGCACGAACACCCTAGCACTCACCGATCAGATTGACGCACTGTTTACGCAACTGGAGCCAACGCTGCCGGCTGGCATGGTTCTCAACCGCGATGTGTTTCGGCAGTCGCACTTCATCGATCGGGCGGTCGGCAATGTCACAACAGTCCTCTTCGAGGCGGTGCTCATCGTCGCGATGGTTCTCATCCTGTTCCTCATGAACATCCGTACAACCATCATCACGCTCACGGCACTGCCCGTGTCACTGGCCGTTGGACTTCTCATGATGGACGCGATGGGCATGGGCTTGAATGTCATGGCTCTTGGCGGCCTGACCGTTGCGATCGGCGTTCTCGTCGATGACGCCATCATCGATGTCGAGAACGTCTTCCGAAGGCTCAAGCAGAATCACATCGCACCGGTTTCAGAGCAGCGACCAGTCACACAAGTCATCTTTGATGCGAGCAACGAGATACGACCTGCCATGGTCTTCGCCACCGTCATCATCGTGATGGTGTTCGTACCGCTGCTCTTCATGGAAGGCCTGGAGGGGCGGTTCTTTCAACCGCTCGCCCTGACCTACATGATCTCCATCCTCGCATCACTCCTCGTCGCCCTGACTTTGACGCCCGCGCTGTGCAAGATTCTGCTCGGCGGACGACTCAGTGGGCAGCATCGAACCGATTCATGGCTCGTTCGTTGTCTCAAACGCATCTATGAACCAACGCTCCGTTGGGCTTTGGGAACGCGCGTGTGGGTTCTCGGCGGTGCTGGCGCCGTCACGGCCGCCGCCCTGCTTCTGGCAAGTACCTTCGGAACGTCCTTCCTACCCTCATTCAATGAGGGCACATTTACTGTCTTCCTACTTGCGCCTCCCGGAACATCGCTGGTCGAGAGTGACCGCCTGGCAACGCAAGTCGAGCGGCGCATCGCCACGATCGACGGCGTTCGGTCGGTCGCGCGCCGAACCGGGCGAGCCGAGCGAGATGAACACGCGGAACCCGTGAGCAATTCAGAAATCGAGGTCTCGCTCCTGCCAGACGCCTCACAGACGACTGTCCGAGATGAGATCGACACAATCCTCGCGGCCATTCCAGGCATTACGACGATGGTCGGTCAACCCATCGAGCATCGGCTGAGCCATCTTCTCTCAGGAACACCGGCCGCCATCGCTATCAACATCTTTGGCGACGACCTGACTTCGCTTCGGCGTGTTGCCAAGGAAATCGAGTCCGAACTCCAGACGATTCCGGGCGCTCGCGAAGTCAATGCCAACCGGGAGGTGATGATCACATCGCTTCCTATCAGGTATCGCCATGCCGAACTCGCAGCATTCGGGCTCACACCCGCCGATGCAGCGGAGCAGGTCCGCGAGGCCATGTATGGTGAAGTTGTCGATACCATCAACCAAGGCGTGCGCCAATACGATCTTGTTGTGCGGCTCGATCCAAGTCAGCGGGAGACAGTTGAGCAAGTTCGCAATTTGCTTCTTCGCGGACAAGGCGGCGCCACCGTCCGGCTTCGGGACGTAGCCAGCATTGGGCCTGAGCGTTCCAGCAACCTCATCACACGGGAGAACGCGCAGCGCAAAGCCGTCGTATCGCTGAATGTCGCAGATGACTCCAATCTTGGTGATCTCGTCAAACGGGTGCGAGCTCGTGTGGATCCGATCGTACAGCGGGCCGGGTTCACCGTGCACTATGGCGGCCAGTTTGAAGCGCAGCAGTCCGCGAGCCGAACGATCATCATCACCGGGATTGTCGTGGCGGTACTCATGCTGATGCTGCTCCAGATCTCGACCGGCTCGCTCCGTGCTGCGGCGCTTGTGATGTTGAACATGCCACTTGCACTGATCGGTGGTATCGCGGCCATCTTTCTGACCGAGGGTGGTGGCGGATGGGCGAACACTTTGGGGCTCGTTGGTATTGGGACCTATGTGGCGCCGGTTATCTCAATTGCCAGCATGGTCGGCTTCATCACGCTCTTTGGCATCTCGATTCGCAACGGCATTCTTCTTATCAATCATTACAACCACTTGATCGAGAATGAAGGCGTCACGCTCGGAGAGGCCATCGTGCGAGGATCGGTGGAACGGCTCGTGCCAATCCTAATGACCGCACTCGCTTCGGCGCTCGGCCTGCTTCCGCTTGCGCTCGCCGCAGGCAAGCCGGGGAGCGAACTGCTCGCGCCACTCGCCATCGTCACGCTTGGCGGTCTGCTGACATCGACGCTCTTGAATCTCATCGTCGTCCCCGCCGGCTACTCGCTCGTCTTCGGCGGACGGCAGTGCTCATCACAATACGTTTCTCCACACACAGGAAGCCCGGCCCATGTTTGACTTTCCGCGACTCGCATCGATATTGACAATGACGCTCGGCGTTTCACTCAGCGGCTGCGGCAATGAGAATGACCCCCCCTACCCTGCGGACACAGATCATCCAACTGAGAATGATCACGATCACAGCGACCCCAACCATTCACACGGCGCTGGCGGCGGCCATGCCACAGAGGGGCCCCAGCCCGATACACAAGGTTCCGGAGGTGACGCTGCAACGATTCGCTCTGTCGCGCTCTTTGGTGCGACGCTCGAGGTCTCAATTAAAGGAACACTAAAGGCCGGTGGAGAACTCCATGTTGAAATCACGCAAACAGCAGGAGCACCGCTGGAGACACTTCGAGTTTGGATCGGGGCGGCCTCCGGTGTCGGCTCCATCAAGACCAAGGCCGATGCACACGATGGCTATTTCCACGCTCATGTCGCTGTACCGAGCCCATTGGATCCAGAAGCTGTGTTCTGGCTTGAGACCCGCACCGCCAAGGGCAGCATTGGGCTGACGTCGCTACCCCTCAATCACTGACTTCCCTTCCACCTTGATACGCTGCCCAAGCATGGCAGACTGTCCACACGCTCTCGGCATAGACATTGGAACCGGTGGCGTCCGCGCGATCCTCGTCGATGTTCAAACCGGGAAGGTTCTGGCGCGGGCCGACACCCCGTGCCCTCTTTCAAGTCCCCAGGCTGGATGGTCCGAGCAGGATCCACGCGACTGGTGGCGGGCTGCGTGTGACTCCATCGCCGCGGTTGTGCAGAAAGCCGCTGCCGAACCAAGCACGATTGGTTGCGTCGGACTCACCGGCCAGATGCATGGACTGGTTGCGCTCGACGAGAACGAACAACTCCTTCGGCCCGCCATCCTGTGGAATGACCAGCGAACGATCGACGAGTGTGAGGCCATACACGAGCGTGTTGGCCGTGAACGTTTGATCGAGATCACCGGAAAGCCCGCGCTCACCAGTTTCACGGCTCCCAAACTCTTGTGGTTGCGCAAGAATGAGCCGGATATCTATGCCCGTATACAGCATGTTCTTCTGCCTAAAGACGCGGTGCGCCTGCATCTCACTGGCCAACATGCAATCGATGTCACTGATGCATCGGGAACATCGTTGCTCGACATCACCCGCCGTGACTGGTCAGCGGAAGTTCTCGGAGCGTTGGACATCGATGCGACTTGGCTTCCGCCAGTACTGGAAAGTCCGGATCTTGCTGGAGCAATCACATCTGAGGCAGCGGCGATCACCGGTCTCTCAGAAGGCACGCTGGTCGTTGCCGGAGCAGGCGATCAAGCGGCGGCGGGCGTCGCGTGTGGCATCGCTACGTCCGACACGGTGTCAATCAATCTTGGCACATCCGGAGTCGTCTTTGCAGCATGTGACGGCGTGCCAATTGATCAAACCGGTGCCATGCACACGTTCTGTCATGCGATTCCTGGGACATGCCATCTCATGGGGTGCATGCTGAGCGCTGGCGGCAGCCTGCGATGGTACCGAGACACTTTCTGCCCAAGCATGGACTACGCCGCGATCATCGCCGAAGCGATGCAGGCACCTGCTGGGTGTGAAGGATTGCACTTCCTCCCGTATCTCACAGGCGAGCGCACCCCGCATAACGACCCGACCTTGACCGCCGCCTTCACCGGAATCACGTCACGCCATACCCGCGCCCACTTTGCGCGGGCCGTACTCGAAGGAATTATGTACGGCCTGAAGGATGGACTCGATCTCATCGCAGCACATGGGCCATCGCCGACATCTGTTCGCATGACTGGTGGTGGCGCCCGAAGTACCCCATGGCGAACGCTCGCGGCGGACATCTTCGGAATTCCGGTGCAAACGGTCACTGTCAACGACGGAAGCGCCTACGGCGCTGCCATGCTTGCAATGGTCGGTAGCGGACACTTCGCCTCCGTCGAAGAGGCGATGAAGATCTGTGTAAGCGTCGAAGATTGCATCGAGCCGTCACTCGGACAGCAGCAACGGCCCGCCGTGTAATTGATCTCTTGCCGATGGCAAGCACTTAGGAGTACAGCGATTCATGCGCCGCTGTACACAGGCAGAGAAATCACTCGTCGGGTCGGACACGGATGTGAACGATCTCTCCATTGCCAAACCGAATGCGCTCGATGGACTCGATGCGATCCGTTCCGTCTCGGTTCGCGACCGTGTCGCGAACGACAAGGAAGTCGCCCTCTCGAACCAACTCGTATTGACTTCGCTCACCGCTAAAAACCGCTGTGTCCTGTCCTTCGCCTCCACGAATCGTGTTGTTCCCCTGATTGCCATGCAGTGTGTTGTCGGAAGCATTTCCGCGAAGTCCGCTGTTCTTATCTCCGGTCAGCGTCGCATCGACGTAGTACCGCGACTTATGGGTATATGGAATCGCCGGGTCGAATGCCATCAAGAAATCGCCAGCAAAAGAAGGATCAACAAGTGCTTCGTACCCGTGCATCATCTGCGGAAGGAATGCGTCGATCAGTTCACGCCCGCGAGGATCCATTGAATCGATCTCGCTGCGGTTCTTAGCGACGTAGATCCCCCACATTCCACCTGGGCGCTCATCAAATGCGTCCCACAATCCGTAGTAGGAGTCGATCACACTGGCGATGTATTCCTGCGCCAACGAATCTTCCTGTTCCAACTCGTCCAACCAGCCCTGAACACCCGGATCAATCGGGATTCCCCACCGGCCATCTTGAATCGCCTGCCTTGCCTCACGATCAAGCTCGTCTTGATACTCGGGAAGGGCTCCCTTCAGATACGTTCCGATCCCCGTGTCGTGAACGAGATGGAAGATCTCCTCAAAAGCAGCATCGCGGTGATCCCAGTCATTGGCGAGATACCACTGCGACCCATCCACCGGCGTCTCGTCCACGAAAAGGGGCTGCGCCTCAACTTCGGGTTCATGGCCCGGCCGATGCGCCCCTGTTGGAATCATGAGGATGGCGCCGTTGTCAGCCATCGCATTGGCAACTGCCGCTTTGTCTGCCCCATACTTCGAGCCGGGGACATCCGTCAGGAAGAACTGCAGCAGGTTGCGAGCTCGCGCAACAACGATGTCTCGCACATTTTCCTGAGCGATGATCCGGATCGGCCTTCCGTTCGGGGCCGTGACAACCGCTTGCTTGACGAATCCTTCACGCCTCAGCGACTGTTCGTTGCTCGAAAGAGGCTGCACACCGAATTCATAAGTCGATGGCTCGCCGACAATCGTGTCCGATGACTCACGATCGGTCAGAACCCCGTATCGATCGAGTTCCTTTGGCGTCATCCAGTGGATGTCGCCGGGGCCTGCTGCTTCGATCGTAAACCAGTAGAAGGCATCTGGTAGCCCCATCTCCCTTCCATACTCCAAGTACATTTCATGAGCCTCATGATCCTTCGGCGTCGCCACTCCGGACTCGCCCACGCCACCCCAACTGTGCACGCCGATCATTGCCCCAGGCTCGGCTGTTCGCTCCACCCCCGCGCAGAACATGTCAACTCCCCCGGATGCGATCTCTCCATCGCGCGGGACATGCGTCGCCAGCCCGTGATGCCGAATGAGTCGGCAGGCGCGAAGATTGGAGTCGTCGTCCAGCGACCCTGGCACATCGTCAAGCACGATCGTCCGCACGGCCGGATGGTCAAGCAGGAGTTGCATCACTCGACCGGGCGTCGTTCCGTCAATCGTCCCGTACGCATGCGCCTCATCGCCTTCAACTTCGAACCACAACGACGCATTCCATTTTGCCAATGCCGCAAGCAACTCGTCCCGGCTTACGACGTCATCGTCATCGGTATCCGCCTCGTCGTGGAGTTCGGGGTCGGCAATAGCCTCAGGTCGATCAATTCCTCCATCGTCATTGCGGTCGTACTCCGCAAGAATGGCCGCGGCTTCCATTTCCGCAAACAGGTCACCCTGAAGTCGTGAGATCGCGTTGAACTCAAGCCATGCCAGTCGACCGTCGTCGTCAGCATCGAGTTCAGCGGCCAGCGATCGAAGATCGTCGTCGATCTCATCTGCGTCAAGCCAACCATCAGTGTTCGCATCTAAGTCATTCCAGATGTCAACCAATTCCTGACGCTGCCACGCCAGGGACAATGCTGCTGAACTGGCTATTTGCGACACAGCCAGAGAATCCTCACCGTACTCCTCTGTCATCCTCGCGATTGCGTCTGCCGCTTCAAATGGCTCGAGCCATCCATCCATGTTGGTGTCCAACAAATCAATGGCATCGACCTGTTCGCCATGCAGCACCGTTGCCAATCGCCTGATGCCAGCACGAAACTCTGCTGCGGCAGCCGGCGACTCCATCCACTTGGCGATGAATCCATGTGGCATTCCTTCTGCCACAAGAAGATCGACTCCGACGCCATCCTCAATCAATTCCGCTGCATACTGGACCGCTTCGTCGCGGAGAATGTCCAACTGCGCCGGAAGGATGACGGCGTGAGGAAGCCCTGCCAATGACGGTGCCCGAAGTGGCGACAACAATGGGCTCGCCCAGTCGTCATGGTTGGGCGCATACACATCGTAGAACCAGTCCATGTGCTGCGTTTCAAGGAAGTAGCCATGCGCAAATTCTCGCCTTGAGGGCGTATCGCTGAGCGCATCAAGGGCCGGGTAGACGAGAAACTGCGCAGCAAGTGGCGGATCATGATGTTGGCTGTTCAATCGCTGCGCAGTCACCGCAGCGAGATTGCCGCCCGCGCTGGCCCCCCCAACCGCTACGCGTCTCCGGTCAATGCCGAGTTCCTCCGCATGGTCGATCGCCCACCGCACGGCTTGCACGCAATCATCCACCGCAGCGGGGAAGTGATCTTGGGGCGCTACGCGGTAGTCCACCGACAACACCGCAACGCCCGCCTCAACTGCAAGAAACCTCGCCTCTGGATCCGTCGAATCGAGCGTCCCAAAGATCCAACCACCACCGTGAATCCAGACTACCAATGGCAACTCTGTTTCCGGGTCGGGGTGATAGAGACGGCACGCCACATCAAAATCGGGTCCGATTGCTTTCACATCGCGAACTTCAGTGAGTTCAATGCCACTTGATGGCCGCTGCTGCGCATTGACGATGGCTTGGACTTCAGCTGCGTCCAATTGAAGCAGCGCGTTGGAATCCTGAGCCCGTGAATTCTCCAGCCACGCCCGCATCTCAGCGTGCGGCTGAGGTGTCAAGACGGCAGCAACAATGATGGCGATCAGCATGGTTTTCTCCTCGGCGCGTCCAAGGCACGATATCCATGCTCACCCCTTCAGTGGGCGCAAGCAGGAGATTCCGCCTATAGGTGGACTCAGGAGACCACCAAAGATGATCGCTGCTATTTCGTCGGCGCTCCTCAGCCCCGCGACAACGGCAATGCCCAGAAGTGCGACCGCGCCCGGTGCCGGAACAGACTCGGGCAGATGAATCATGACACTCGAGAGATCATCGCCACCAACAGCAATCTGAAACTCGTCGACATAGGCATTGATGGTGATCTGATCGGCGAAGGTGTACATCCTCGTTTCGATGACAAAGCCGCTGTTCACGCCACCGCCGCTGTCGAACGTCCAGTTGTGGCTGAGGAGCGTCCACTCTGCCGTGCTATAGACGTTGATACTTCCGCCGGAGCCGCCGAGAGCCCGGCCTGGCGACCCATTCCTTCCGCCACCCGCTGCATGGCGGGAAGACTGGCTCCTGACTGGGAGGCTGTTTTTCGGCGAAGACGGTCTTCGATCGGCGGCACGGTGCGAGATATGCCGGGCAGCCAGATCGGGTGGCCTACCGCCGGGAATTGCCCTTGGTTGGTCGAGAGAATCCCTATCTGGTGAAGTGCCGCGACCTGATCGCTGATACTCAAGTGCTATCATGGACCCCCACACCGGCCGCCGCACAACGCAATGGCCGTAACTTTCTGACCCCACTTGGATTACCCACACTATGTTCGAATATGAGGTTTGCATCATCGGAACCGGCCGAGTCGGGCTACCCCTCGGGCTCTCGCTCGTCGATGTTGGCGTGAAGGCAACAGGTGTCGACGTGGACGCCGATTTGATCGCCGCGGTCAAGGAGGGGCGAATGCCTTTCCACGAGCCGGGCTACGACGAACTCGTTGCCAGCGGCAAGTTTGTCGTACACCCAACGCCGGAAGTCGTCTCTAAAAGCGCAGCCATCGTCATGACGGTCGGCACGCCACTGCACAATCACATCGAGACGGATCTCTCGCAAATCCAACGCGTTCTGGAAAGTATCAAAGATCAGATCCGCAAGGATCATCTGATCATTCTTCGAAGCACCGTCGCTCCTGGAACGACCGCCTACGTGCGGAAGTGGTTGGAGCGAAACACCCCCTTCAAGGTCGGCAAGGACATCCTGCTCTCATTCTGCCCAGAGCGGATTGCCGAAGGTGTTGCCTACGAAGAACTCCGCACGCTTCCCCAGATTGTCGGTGGCGAGGATGATGCGAGCCGTGATGCGGCTGCCGAGCTCTTCGGGCGACTCGCACCCGAAGTGATGAAGACCAACTTCATCACCGCCGAACTTGTAAAACTGTTCTGCAACATCTCTCGCTACGTCCACTTCGCCATGGCCAACCAGTTCGCGCTGGTTGCCGACAACTTTGGCGCTAACATTTATGAGACGCGGCGGCTGGCCAACCACAATTACCCCCGAGCTTCGCTGGCCATGCCAGGATTCACCGCTGGCACATGCCTGCGGAAGGACTTCGGAATGATCAATGAATGGAATGCCTACCCGGACATGATGCTCTCGGCGTGGAAGATGAACGAATACACACCGGCAATGCTGGTCGATCATCTGATGAAGCGGACAACCATCCATGACTGCCGCGTAGCCGTCCTTGGATTCAGTTTCAAGGCCGACACCGACGACATCCGCGACAGCCTCGTTCCGAAACTGCACCGCTATATTGAGCGACAGCTTCCAAGCGAGATCCGCATCAGCGATCACAACCTACCCGACCCCATCAACGAGCCCTCGGCACACCAGCCGCTCAAAAACTGGCCTGTCGCCGATGCCCTCGAAGATGCGGACTGCGTGTTCGTTGCGACCAATCACACTGGGTATGGCGACGTACTCAGAGAGCTTGGCCGCACACGGCCACAAGCATGGGTTGCCGACATCTGGAATGTCGGTGGCATCGATCAGATTTTCTATCAGGCCGGCGACCTTGTTGCCGTGGAGGTCTAAGGCAATGAAAGTATTGATGACTGGCGGCAGTGGTTTCCTTGGGTCAGAAATGTGCAAGAACATCGTCGAAGCCGGACACGATCTCCGCGTCATCGACGATCACTCTCGTGGTCGCCCCGCACGCCTCGAACACTTCGGCGACAAGATTGAACTCGTCGATGGTGACGTCCGCGATCCCGATGCCGTGCGAGCCGCAACCGAAGGCTGCGAAGTCGTCTGGCACCTCGCCTACATCAACGGCACTCGATACTTCTATGAGAAGCCGGACGCCGTCCTCGAGGTCGGC
This sequence comes from Planctomycetota bacterium, assembly GCA_024230295.1. Taxonomy (GTDB): domain Bacteria; phylum Planctomycetota; class Phycisphaerae; order Phycisphaerales; family SM1A02; genus UBA12567. The sequence continues at coordinate 4,204 of JAAERN010000026.1, read as the reverse complement.
ATCAAGGGAACGCTCAATACGATCGAAGCTGCGCTTGACTGTGGCGTTCGTCGCTACGTACTCGCCAGTACCAGCGAAACGTACAACGAGCCGACCCACGTGCCGACGGATGAGTCTGAACGGCTTATGATTCCCGACGTCACGAATCCTCGCTTCAGTTATGGCGGTGGAAAGATCGGTTGCGAACTGCTCACGCTGCACCTCGGCGGATTCCGTGGGCTCGAAACCGTCATCTTCAGACCTCACAACTTCATCGGACCCGATATGGGATTCGAGCATGTGATCCCCGAGATCGTTGAGCGCATCGTGAAGATGTCGGACGGTCTCAAAAAGACCGAGATCGACTTGCCGATTCAAGGCGACGGAAGCGAAACCCGATCCTTCTGCGACGTTCGCGATGGCGCCCGCGGCGCCTTCATTGCAGGCGAGAAGGGCGAGAACGGCAACATCTACCATGTCGGCACCGAAGTCGAGGTTTCCATCCGTCATCTGGTCGAGTCGCTCGGCCGCGTGCTCGGCGTCACCGTCAACATCATCCCCGGCGAACTCCGAGCAGGCGGTACCCCCCGCCGCTGCCCGGCAATCGGCAAATTGCGGACTCTCGGATATGAACCGGAGTATTCGTTTGATCAGGCGATCGAGCGAGCGGCCAAGTGGTATGCCGACTATCACCTGGAGAAAGCCGGAGCCGCCGGGTGACACGCAGTTCGCCGGATCTCTCGGGCAAGAAGATCGTCGTCACGGGCGGGCGCGGCTTCCTCGGCGTGCATACATGCCGAGCACTTGAAGCGGCCGGCGCCAACGTCGTGCCGATCGGAAGTAGCGATTTCAATCTGATCGAGCAGTCGGACGTGCGTCGCCTGTACGCCGAGCTCAAGCCCAACATCGTCGTGCATCTCGCCGCTGCATGCGGTGGCATCGGCGCCAATGTTGAGAATCCAGGCCGCTTCCTGTACGAGAATGCGGTCATGGGCCTGGTGCTTCTGGAAGAAGCCAGACAGGCGGACATCGACAAACTCGTACTAATCAGCACGACATGCGCCTATCCCAAGGACGCCCCGCTTCCATTGCAGGAAGATTCCATCTGGACGGGTAAACCCGTCGGCGCCACAGGACCGTATGGCATGGCCAAGCGACTCCTGCACGAGGCGTGCGAAACCTACGGCAGGCAGTATGGTCTCGACACGACTGTGTTGGTTCCCGCCAATCTCTATGGCCCCGAAGATCACTTCGAGGAAGAGAAGAGCCATGTGATCCCTGCAATCATCCGCCGCTTTGTTGAAGCGCAAGCGGAAGGACTGGAAGAGGTCATCAACTGGGGTTCGGGCACTCCCACGCGCGAGTTCCTGCACGTCCGCGATGCCGCGCACGGAATCGCATTGGCAGCGGCAACTAAGACGGGGCCGGAACCGATCAATCTTGGAACCGGCGTCGAAACATCGATCGCCGATCTTACGACGACCATCGCGGATGCCGTTGGGTATGCCGGGTCGCTCAAGTGGGATACAACCAAGCCGGATGGGCAACCGAAGCGGTACCTCGATGTCACTCGCGCTCAGGAGCAACTCGGCTTTACTGCCGAAGTTCCGCTCGGCGAGGGCATTGCGGAGACGGTGGCGTGGTATCGAGACACCTTGGGGTCCCATTGACCTGAGTCGGTTTTGAGGGTTGTAGTGGCACACTGCCCGCCAATGTGGCCCACCGAGCGATTTTCAGAACCGCCTCACCAGCCTGTTCGTACTTTCGGTCCATGCAGTATTCCACCATCGGACTGGTGATCTCCCTCTCACTCACCACCTTTGTGACCGCGCAGTCGGTCGTGACGTTTCGCGTCACATCCTCATGGGAAGGTGGCTTCAACGGCGAGATTGAGATTGAGAACACTTCGCAGTCGTCGATCGACGGTTGGACCCTCGACTACAGCGGCGGCCCCGCGATTTCGTCGCTTTGGAACGGCAACTGGGAGTCGGACGGCCAGTCGACATCCATCACCAACACCGACTGGAACGCGGTACTGGCCCCGGGCGACACCGCAACCCTCGGCTTCGGCGCCAACGGCGTGCTTGAGGAAAACGTTTCCGGATGCACACTCAATGGCGTCGCCTGCGACGTGCGGTACGGGGGCAGCGACGACAACGGCGACGGCGGCGACACTGGCGGGGAAACGAAGCCAGGTCCATTCGACTGCCTTGGTGACATTGATCACGATCACGACGTCTCCGTCGATGATCTTCTTCGCGTAATCGATGACTGGGGAGGCGGCGGCGACGGCGATGCCGACCATTCGGGCGTCGTCGATATTGACGACCTACTGCTGGTACTCAACAGTTTCGGACCCTGCTCCGACGAGCAGCGCATCGTCGCGTACTTCATTGAGTGGGGCATCTACGGACGCGATTACCAGCCCGCAGACATGAATCTCTCGAAGATCACCCACATCAACTATGCATTTGCGAACATCGGCGATGATCTTCGCATTGCCATCGGCGATCCATATGCCGCCATCGACAAGTCCTATCCGGGCGACACGTGGGATCAGCCGTACCGAGGCTGCTACAACCAGATCAACAACGTCCTGCGCGCCGAGTATCCGCACATCAAGACGCTGATTTCGGTGGGCGGCTGGACATGGAGCGGCAAATTCAGCGACGCTGCCCTCACCGCCGGAACTCGCGCCACCTTTGCCGAGAGCTGCGTGGACTTCATCCGCGCGTACAACTTCGACGGCGTCGACATTGATTGGGAGTATCCGGTGTGTTGCGGACTCTCCAGCAATACCTACAGGCCCGAGGACAAGCAGAACTACACGCTCCTGCTGCAGGAACTTCGCTCGCAGCTGGACGCCGCAGCCACTGAAGATGACCGCGAGTATCTCCTGACGATCGCGGCGCCGGCCGGATACGACAAGGTCGAAAATCTCGAACCATCCGGCATCGCCGAGGCATGCGATTGGATCAATGTCATGACCTATGACTTCCACGGCGCGTGGGACCTCTCAATGGCCGGTCATCACGCCGCGATGTATCCCAATCCAGACGATCCTTCGGACGCCGACATCGCCCAGAACTACAACGTCGACGCTGCCATTCAGAACTACATCGGCCAGGGCGTGGCGCCGAGCGAGCTCGTTCTAGGCGTCCCCTTCTACGGCCGCGCCTGGGGTGGTGTCGGCAACGTCGACAACGGCCTGTTCCAATCCGCCACAACCGTACCGCCGGGCACATGGGACGACTGGTCGAGCGGCGCGACGGGGATCAACGACTTCACCGAGATTCAATCCTTCATGCAGTCCGGCGACTACACATTGCACCGCGATGGGCAAAGTCAGGTTCCGTGGCTTTACAGTCCAACGCAACACGGCGGGCACTTCATCTCCTTCGACGACGAAGTCTCGATGCAGGCGAAGACGCAGTACAGCGTTGACCAGGGACTCGGCGGCATCATGCTGTGGGAGATCACAGGCGATCGCAGTGAAACACTGCTCGATGTCATCGTGGAGCATCTCGGCGGCTCGACCCACCTGCCCTGATACACGCAACTCCCCCGTGGATGTCGCTCAGCGCTAGGAGGCGTTTGCCGCCATCAACAACAACACCCCCGTGAATACGGAGGTGCTGTGGGGTGGTGGGTTGTGGTGGGGGGCTACTCGCACGGACCCCAGGCGGAGAGGATGAGCAGTAGGTCGTTCGTGTCCACGATGCCGTCGTCGTTGACGTCTGCGTCAGCGTCGTCCGTGTCCCATGCTGCGATCACTGCGAGGACTTCGTCCACACCTACGACACCATCGCCGTTGATGTCGGGGCATTCGGGGCACTCAAAGGCGACGGTGTTGCCGCCGCCATCAGCCCAGTTGCCAACGATTTGATTTGGACTGTTGGCACAGACCTTGCAGTCTGTGATCGTGGGGTTGCTGCCGCCACACCATATCCCGCCGCCGGAGTTGGTGGCGGTGTTGTCTGTGATCGTGCAGCCTGTGGTCGTGGGGTTGCTTTGGTAGCAGTCGATCCCGCCGCCTCTGCCGGCGGTGTTGCCTGTGATCGTGCAGTCTGTGATCGTGGGGTCGCTGTCGTAGCAGCAGATCCCGCCGCCGTAGGATGTGGCGGTGTTGCCTGTGATCGTGCAGTCTGTGATCGTGGGGCTGTTGTTGTAGCAGAAGATCCCGCCGCCGCCGAAGTAGGAGCCGTTGGCGGTGTTGCCTGTGATC
>JAAERN010000025.1 GCA_024230295.1 Planctomycetota bacterium | reverse complement strand
AGGGCCGGTCGATCGGCAGCGGTCAGGTCGAAGGGGCCTGCAAAAACATGATTGGCCGACGACTCAAGCAAACAGGAGCAAGGTGGCGAGTCAGACGTGTCAACCGAATGGTCGGACTCTGCGCAAATATGTACAGCAAAAAGTGGAATCAATACTGGAAGTCGCTCGTCGCCTGAAATACCGTAATCCTTGAGCGCACCCTGGCAGATGGAAGTTGTCGACCATGCTGGAATGTGCGACGGCGTGATGCTAGGATCGACAACATTCGATGCTTGGAGATGTTCCGCTAGGGCGTGCTGCATTTCGGCGGAGTCTCTTTGTCAGAGCGACCGTTAAGTTCCGCGGGGCGGGCGAGACGGAATTGGGATGAGAAATGGACACGACCATTCCCGACCGGAGAGTCCGCACGGGGTCACAAGAATCGGAGAATTCATGAAGAGACGATCATTCATCAAATCGGCCGCGGCCGCTACCGCATTCTCAGCGGCACCGTTCAACATCCTCCGAGCTGGCCCGTCTCCAAACAGCAAGCTCAACATCGCCTGCATCGGTGTAGGTGGTCGGGGATCTGCCGTCGCCGGCGGCATGGCAGGTAGCGACAACATTGTCGCACTCTGCGATGTTCACGAGACGTGGCACAAGAAGGCCATCGCAGGCCAGAAAGCACTTCACTCGGTTAAGCTCTGGAAAGACTACCGGGTGATGTTCGACAAGATTGGGAACGAGATCGACGCTGTGATGGTCGCGACGCCCGACCACGCCCGGTTCGCGATCGCAATGGCTGCCCTCCAGAGCGGCAAACACGTGTATGCCGAGAAACCACTCTGCCACACCATCAAAGAAATCCGCCTTCTGACGGAGGAAGCTGCAAAGCACCCCAAACTCGCCACGCAAATGGGAAACCAGGGGCATTCGAGTGAAAGCGCCGCACAAATCAACGACTGGGTCAGAGCCGGAGTGATCGGGCCAGTCCGAGAAGTCGTTGCGTTCTCGAAGAAGAACTACTGGACCGACACACCCATCGTCAAGGGTAGCGCTGTTCCGGATGGGCTTGACTGGAACCTCTATCAGAATCGCGCCGGCGAGGTCCCTTTCAGCGAGAGTTACATGAACCGCGAGTGGATCCGATATCGACACTTCAGCGGTTCGGTCGGCGACATGGGCGGACACACGCTCGATGCCGGGTTCTACGCACTCGATCTCGGAGCCCCCATCAGCGTCAGGGCCGAAGTCAACACGCCGGCAACCTCCTGGTCGATGCCACGGTCCGGCGTCATTGCCTGGGAGTTTCCTGCCCGGGGCGAGAAACCTCCGGTCACCATGAAATACTACCTGGGAACCGATATCGAGTTCCCCCGTCCCAGGCACCTCGACCCGGATCAGAAAATGATCGGGGCCGGCTCCTTTCTCGTGGGCGAGAAGGGATCAATCCAGGCTGGCAGCCACAGCCAGGGTGCGAAACTCATCCCGAAGACGCTCCACGAGGCAACCTCAAAGGTGACCGAAACGGCCTTCCGCTGTGCAGCACAGGGCCATTCTGCCAACTGGACAATGGCCTGCAAGGGTGAAGACACCCCGATGTCGTCCTTCGACTATGCGGGACCGCTGTCGGAAATCGTTGTCCTGGGCAACATCGCCCTGACAAACCCAGGCAGGACACTCAATTGGGATTCGAAGAAACTGAAGATTACCAACGACGAAGCTGCCAATCAAAGCCTCTTCCTGCACCGCCTGGATCCGCGTGACGACCTGAACTGGTATTAACTAACGGAGCACTCGTCGCAAGGCAACGCTACTCGGGCTCCCCAGTTGCAGTCACCCCCGTTGCAGTCACCTCTTTCGGGCCGATATAGTCCGCGTATGCTGCCTTGAGCTGTTTCAGCTCCGGCAGGTCGCGATGGATGCGAATGCGATAGTCAAGCTGGACGGACTTGCCGGGCGAGAGAGTTCGGGCCTCGACCCCCGGCCAGCCGACACACTGCGGTCCGTAGTGTCGGGTCAGCCACATGGGAGGGAAGTCCGGGTGTTTCCGGTGGATCATGACCGTCGCCCCGCTCATTTTCTCACGGTTCGGATACTTCGCCGAGTAGTCTACCCACTTGAGTGGCGTCATTTTCAGGTCAGCCTCGGTTCGCCCCTCGGGCACCGTTATGGTGACGTCCTGTCGTGGGAGGCTTTGGAACCGCATGGTCAGCCCACCGTAGCTCTTGCCGCCACGCCCCTGAAGTGAAACGGGCTGGTCATTGGCCGTTAGCTCCAAACGAACGTCGAAACTCTGCGACTTGTCGTCAGCCGGGTGCACTGTGATCCAGACTTTCTCGATCATCACCTTCTTCTCACCGACGAACCAGCCGTTCTCGACGCCCAGCATAACGGAGTCCGGCCCTTCTTCTCGTTCCAACCATTTCACAAATCGATCATCCATGCCGGTGCCTTGCCAGAGGTCGTACGTCTTACCACCAACGGCAACATAGGGCCAGGTCCAGAAGACGCCGTGGTGATGGTAGTGGTCCCTGGGGAAATCCTCGGTGAGCATTTCGCCGTCGAGCCCGTAGACGGGATGGATGTAGCACGCTCGCGTCTTGCGGTGGTCTTTCTCAGGAACGTGATCACCCGTCATCACGCCGTGGTTATAGACAAGGACCGGGCGATCACCCTCGTAGATTCCGATCGACTTGTCCGTCACATCACGGACGGTGAGCTCCGCACCGATGCCCACAGTTCCCCATGCAATAAACACCCAAAAGGACAACGAAATAATTCGACGTGAAATAGTTCGACGTAAAATAGCATGCAGCGGCATGGAATGGCTCCATGGAGGACAGGATCGAGACAGACGTCAAGCCGCCATTGTAGCCTCCATACAGAAGAGAAGCCAATCCTTGTCCGGGCCGACAACCGGCCGGTTCTGAAGTGTCCTGGACGCTGCTTCGTACCACATCACACGACTGCATCCTTTGAGCTGGTGCTTTGTCACAGGCAAAAGTCAGGGTGGAAGCATTCGCCGGAAAAGGGGGTCAGGCATTACCTGCGGAGCCTTCTTCCTGAATGACAATCGTCAGCACGAGGTTAACGTGGCCTCGGCTTCCTGCTGGACCTCTTCGCAAAGTGCCTTTTCAATATCCAGCAGGATCAACAGCCGATCGTCCAGCGTGGCCAATCCGATCAGGTACTCTCGACCGAGACCGGCAACCGTCGGCGGAGCAGGAGCGATTTGATCGCGAGAGATCCGCCGCACCTTGTTCACGGCATCGACGATGACGCCGATTGTCTTACCGCCGGTATCGATCAGGACGATCCGTGTTTCGCCAGTCGGTTCCCCAGCGGGCAGCCCAAACCGCAGATTCAAGTCTACAACCGGAATCACCTTGCCCCGGAGATTAATCAGCCCTTTGACGTGAGGTGACGTCTGAGGCACTTGGGTGATCTCGCCGACCAAAATGATCTCTCGGACCAAACTGATCTCGACACCATATTCTTCTTTGCCGAGTTGGAAACTTACCAACTGCATGATCCCTTCTAACTCGTTATCGCGCGACCTGTGCGACGACGATTGTGAGGGCGTTGATGACATGGTAACAACTCCTGTTCCTGGTGGCATGATGAAACCGTTCTTCGGTGATCGTCGTTGATTCACGCCAGGGAATATTCGGTCTCGTCGCTTGTCTCTTGTCCGCCAGCCCACTGTTCACTGGAGAGTTCACGATCGTCAGCGCGAACGTGCGTGGAGTTGGCGGAAGCATCTGTCTTGAATCTGCGAACCAGATCGTTCAGGCTGGTCGCCTGAGCCCCGAGTTCTTCGCTGCTGGATGCCAATTCCTCGCTACCGGCAGCCGACTGTTCTGTGACACTGGACACATCCTGGATGGCACTAGCCACTTCGTTGGCACTCATCGCCTGTTCAACAGTCGCTGCTGCCATGGAACTGATCCGGTTGGCCGTATCCTGAGCGCCCTCGACGATCTGCGTTAACGATTCGGAGGTTTCCTGACTGAGCTTGGCACCTTCCTCGACTCGCGTTGTCGATTCCTGGATCAGTGAAGTGATTTCACCAGCCGCCTCGTTGGAGCGCTCGGCCAGCTTGCGGACTTCGTCGGCTACGACGGCGAAACCGAGCCCATGCTCACCCGCTCGAGCTGCCTCGATAGCGGCGTTCAAGGCCAGCAGATTCGTCTGGCTGGCGATCTCGGAGATGACTGCGATGATTTCACCGATCTGCGTTGAACTGCTACGAATCTGCTCCATTGCCTCGTTTGCCTTCTGCACGGCTGCGCCGCCTCGTTCGGCCAGATCACTGGTCGAAGTGGCGACATTGCTGGCCGATTCGGCTTCAGTCTTGACCGCTTCGATCGATCGAGCCAACTCCTCAATCGACGCGGACATTTCTTCGACCGTCGCACTTTGCGTTTGGGAACCGTGGGCCATCGTTTGCGAACTCTCGGCGATCATTCGCGAGCCTTCGCCGAATTGCGCGGCACCATCCATGACCTCGCGAACGACTTCCGCCAGATCCGTCATCATCTTGTTGAGCCCCAAGGCCAATTCGTCGATCGCCTCGTCGCCCTGAACTTCAACGGACTGAGTCAAATCGCCTGCGGCTGCGGCCGTGACAACCGCCAGCAGAGCGTCAACCTTGTTGCGCAGAATCTCTGCTTTGCGGGCGTCCTCCTCGGCCAGTTCTCGTTCCCGCGCCGCTTCTTCGTCCTTGCGAGTTTGTTCGGCTTCAGACAGCTGCCGTTGCTGTTCGGCTTCCTGCTCCTTGCGCTCGTTCTCGCGTTTTCGTTCGGCTTCAACCAGCTGTCGTTGTTGCTGGTCTTCCTCTTCCTTGCGTTTCTGCTCAGCCTCGACCGCCAGTCGGTCCTGTTCGACTTTCTCAGCCTGCGCTTGTTTCTCCCTTTCGGTCGCTTCCTTGACCTGTTCCTGATTCATCCTGAGGCTCCCGGACATGTCATTGAGAGCCCTGGCCAGGTCGCCGATCTCGTCGGCCTGATCGATGTCGACCTGTTGGCTCAGATCTCCCTCGGCAATCTGTTGTGCGAAGTCGAGAGCTTTCTTGACCGGCCCGGTGATTGTTCGAGTGATGACGGTGCCGAGCAGAGCACATAACACGATGCCCGCGGCCAGTAGCCCCCATTCCAATTTCATCAGGAAGGCGGTCATTGCCTTTCCTGCTGCCATGTCGGTTGCCATGAGCTGTTTCTGGCTGGCAATCATGGCGTCGAGGTTTTCTTTGATGGCGAACGCCGTTGGCGCCGCTTTCGTTCCGAGCCATCGGTTTGCCACGTTCCACTCATCACCGCCACGAATCTCGAACATCTGAGGTGGCAGCGGGGCGAATTCCCTACGTGTTTCGGCAAAAAGATCATAGGCCACGCGCTGCTCGGACGTCAGCAAATCGACGTGTGAAGACACGTCGCCGAAACGCTTTGTATTCTTGGCCCAAAGCCCCTCGAACTGTTCTTTGAATTTCTGGTCGCCCGACAGCAGGTAGGCGCGAATGGCTCCGAGCCCCAAGCCGAGCGTCCCACGCGTATCGGCCATCATGCCCAACAGGGCTTTACGTTCCGGTGAAGCGTCCAGAGATGCTTCGAGATCAATCATCTTCGTGATGTTCTCGGAAAGGACCTTCGCTCTGGGTGCTGCCTGCACAAGCAGGATCTCGGTGGCTGGCGTGTTCTTGACCGTCTGGGAAATGTCCTCGATTTCCTGTTGGTACGTCTTGAATTCAGCCAGTTTCGACTCGATGGTCTTCAGCCGCTCGGTGTTTTTTGGGTCTGTCCAATTGACCGCGAATTCCTGCATGGTGGCGAGCGATTTGTCGATCTCCTCCGACCACGCTTTGGCCCGCTCTTCTTTGAACTTGTCTTTGCCCAGGATCATCCACCCGCGCAGTGCCGCCAGCGAATGGTTCATTCCGTTCATCATTCCCAAGCTCGCCTGGGCCGTAGGCGCTCGCAGATCGACCAAACGATTGGTCACGGTGGCCGTGCGCCCGACTTGCCAAATCGTGATCGCCACGGCGCTCGTGAGAACCAGTCCGACCAGGGCGAACCCGAGTCCGATCTTGGTTGCCACGCGAAGGTCGCGGAACTTGGATAGCAGAGTGGTTAATGAGAAACGGTCGGTCCTGGACATCGAACAGCCCCCCTGGAGCATGTGATTCTTGAAATATGAAACTACGGCGCATCGCCCTGCGCCAGCGATTAGGTCGCTCAGTGCTAATACCGCCTAATGCGAACTCCGTCCTGTCTTCTTTTTGCCGGTATTTTCCTGTTGCCTGGAGGGTATGTAGCTTGCGGACTTCCGCACGCAAGGAAATTGCTTGAATCTCGTGGGAAACCACAGGCGGGCTGAATGTCGGACGAGACGTTCAGCGTGAGGAATCAGATGGCGTGCTGTGCCAGCGTCGCGTCTTCGACTCTCGACGCCGGGATTTGGCAAACGCGATTGCTGGCAGACCGGTCAGGCGAGTTGCTTCAGCATCCACTCCAAAGATTGGCTCACCAGACCAATCCGAATCGAGAGGTGCTGGCGAACCACACGCAGTACGTTATCGTGCTCGACACAGGACGCATTGTGTCGGGTCTGATCGCCAACGAGCATCACGCTCAAGCGAGCCGAAGACGTGCAGGAAACCATCCTGCGACAGAACGTAGAAGAGATCATCGGATCGGAGAAATCCCTGATGCCCGAAGGACTGGAACAGAAGATCGACAAGCAGCAAATGGGCGACCTGGTCGCCTTTCTACTGAGCCTCGGAAAGTAATAGAAAGTCATCGAATCATGAAACGTGAGTCGTCTCGTTACACGCGACTGGTTGTCGTCGTGTGCTTGAGTTCTGTTCCGTTCAGCACGGCGACAGTCGCCCAACAAACGGAGCCGGTCCGTGTGGCATGCCTCGGTGACAGCATTACGGCTGGCGCGCGAGTTGATGTCAAGACAGAATCCTATCCGGCTCGGCTGCAGGAATTAGTCGGCAGCAATTACGAAGTGCGAAACTTCGGGATCGGTGGCGCGACGCTTATTAAGACAGGTCGCCCGAACGTTTGGCGGCAACTTGATGCGGTGAAGGAGTTCGAACCTCACATCGCAGTCATTTCTTTGGGAACCAACGATACGGTTGGCGGCAAGCGAAAGAACTGGGAACAGATCGAACCATTTGATCGCGACTACTCGGCACTGATTGACGCTCTGGCGGATCTTCCCACAAAGCCGCGGATCGTGCTCTGCACACCAACGGCGATGGTACTCGAAACCGAAGGGCTCTCCGCGGATCGTCGGGCCGGTCTGACCGAGCGCAAGCCGCGATTGCAGGAACTGTGCGAGCGAATTCGCAAACTCGCCGCAGGCCAAGCGACTCGGAACGTCTCGTTGCTGGAGCTGAACCGGATTCTCGAAGGGCGCCCCGAGTTGCTGACTGCGGGAGACGGAGTGCATCCCAATCGCGAGGGCTACCTGACGATTGCAAAGGCGGTTGCCGACCACTTACGCGAGGAAAAGACGCGACCGAACATTGTCCTGTTTCTGGTGGATGACATGGGCTGGCAGGACACGTCGGTGCCGTTTCACACGGAAGTTACCGATCTGAACCGTCGCTATCAGACGCCGAACATGGAACGGCTGGCTAAGGCTGGCATGAAGTTGACGCAAGCCTATTCGTGCAGCGTTTGTTCGCCGACGCGAGTCAGCCTGATGACCGGACTGAACGCGGCGCGACACCGCGTAACCAACTGGACGCTGAAAAAGAACGCCAGCAACGATCGCACTCACCGGTCGCTTGTTTTCCCAAAATGGAATGTCAACGGGCTCAGTCCACAAGGTGGCATCGAAAGAACGGTTCACGTGAGGGCGTTACCTGCGTTCCTGCGCGAGGCGGGCTACCGCACGATCCATGTTGGCAAAGCGCACTTCGGCGCGATCGGAACCCCGGCGGCCGACCCCATCAACGTTGGCTTTGACGTGAACATCGGAGGGCACGCGGCGGGTGGTCCCGGCAGCTTCCTCGGCACGCAGAACTTCAGCGCCGTCTGGCGAAAGGGTGATCGCGTCTGGGATGTTCCAGGCCTCGAAGCGTATCACGGCAAAGACATCTTTCTGACCGAGGCGCTTACGATCGAGGCGAATCGCGCGATGGATCAATCAGTCGATGACGGCAAACCGTTCTTTCTTTATATGTCGCATTACGCGGTACACGTTCCCTACGCCGAAGACAGTCGCTTCTATCAGAAGTATCGCGATGCAGGACTCGACCACACCGAGGCGATGTACGCGGCGTTGGTCGAAGGGATGGACAGGTCACTGGGCGACATCCTCGATAATGTCGAGCGTCGTGGGCTGGGTGACAACACGATCATGCTGTTCATGTCAGACAACGGCGGGCTGAGTGCTCACGGTCGCGGCGGAAAACCGCACACACACAACAAGCCACTGTCCAGCGGAAAGGGCTCGGCTCACGAGGGCGGTGTTCGTGTGCCGATGATCGTTCACTGGCCAGGAGTAACTCCAGCCAGCTCGACCTGTTCGCAACGGGTGATCATCGAGGACTTCTTTCCAACGATTCTGGAAATGGCGGGCGCGGGCGAGGCGCAACAAATCGGAGGCGAGATCGACGGCCACAGCTTTGTGACGCTCCTGCAGGGCGAGCATGACAAACGTCGCGACGATCGCCCGCTGTTCTGGCACTTTCCAAACAATTGGGGGCCGAAAGGACCCGGGATCGGGCCATCAAGTTGTATTCGGCGCGGTGATTGGAAGTTGATCTACTACTATGAGAGTCGCCGCTTCGAGCTGTTTAACCTTGCCGATGACCTCGCCGAACAAGACAACCTTTCCGACGATCGCTCGGACATTCGCGACCGACTGGCTGCCGAGTTGCTGAGTTACCTTCAGAAAACGGAGGCACAGTTCCCGGTCGACAGGAAGTCGGGGCAACTGATCGTCGTTCCAGGGAAGCCGGATTGACGGCATGTTAACCCACTATCCATTGGAGTGTCGCGCCGTTTGGCGCACACCACAGCCATGACGGAGAATACGAGAATGAGAAGACTTAGAAGCCACACGAAGGAACTCGCTGTTCAACTGCTTTGCCTTGGGGTCGCGATGAGTTCGGTGACGTTGGCCGCAGCCGATGTTCCGGAATTCGCACCCGTCAAGGCCGAGCTGATCCGCCCGCGAGATGGGCTTGGCAACGTATTGGCGAAGCTTCGCGAGGGTCAGCCGGTCAATATCGCGTATCTGGGCGGATCGATCACTGCGGCCGCTGGTTGGCGCGTGAAGACACGCGAGTGGTTCAGCCACGAGTTTCCGAAAGCACAGGTCAGGGAGATCCACGCTGCAATCGGTGGAACAGGCAGCGACCTGGGAGTCTTTCGACTGGAGCAAGATGCGCTGCGTCACAGGCCCGACCTACTGTTTGTCGAATTCGCGGTTAACGATGGTGGGGCAGCGCCGGAGCGCATCTGGCGTGCGATGGAAGGCATTGTCCGCCAGACATGGGCAGCCAATTCGCGAACAGACATCTGCTTCGTCTACACGTACCGTGTGGGTTACGAAAAGGAACTGCGACAGAAACTCTGTCCTCGCGCGGCATCGGCCATGGAGATGCTCGCTGACCATTATCGGATTCCCTCGATCAACTTCGCCTTGAAGATTGTCGAGCTTGAGCAGGCTGGCCGGCTTGTCTTTCAATCTGACGAGCCGGTCGAGTCCAGCGTCGTGCGATTCTCGACGGACGGAGTTCATCCGCTCGATGAAGGGCATCAGATCTACACAGACATCGTCGCCGATGCCGTACATCAGATCGGCGAAGACTCGAAGCCACTCGACCACCAACCGAAGTTGAAGACGGCTTTTGTCGAAGATCACTGGCAAGCCGCGAAGATGGTTCCGATCAATGCCAATATGCTCTCGGAGGAGTGGAAACAACTCGCGCCAGAAGCTGCGCTGGCAAAACGCTTTGGGAACCGGATGGGAACGCTGTGGGAAGCGACGCAGCCAGGTAGTCAATTGAGTTTCAGATTCCGCGGCTCGACCGCAAAACTCTACGACCTGCTCGGCCCCGATGGCGGCCAGATCACCGTGACCGTCGATGGTGAGACTCGACCGAAACCGGTTGCTCGTTTTGACAGCTACTGCACTTATCATCGCGTCGCTACGTTGTCAGTCGCGGATGGAGTGGACCCAAATGAACCTCACACCGTTACCGTCGAGGTCCACCCGGAACAGCCGAACCGCCAGCCAGTCGCATTCCGCCTGAAGAATCCCGACGTCGAACTGAAGTCGTCGAAGTATCAGGGCACGAACGTTCGAGTCAGTCAGATCCTGGTGATTGGTGATATTGTTCCAGAGTAATCATCGCTCTGGTTACAGCGTTTCACGCTGACTCTTGGCCGCGAAGGACGTATTTCAGTAGCAGTTTCGCTACTCCCACGAGCCAGTATCGTTCACGACAATAAGTAAACTGCATCTAAGGCAGCGGGCAAACCGTCTGCGTAGCGTTGGCAGAAACGCTTCAGGCGTCAAATCGCATACAGCTGGATTGACGCCGAGTGCTGGCGAACAGATCATTGGGGCCTGCAACCGAGGCCGACGGTGCTGCGTGCCGTCGCGCACACCCTTCGCTCCGCATCGTTCTGCAAGAGAACTCAGATATGAAACTCAGCCTGTTCTCCGTTAGTTATGCCGGCTATTGGGGCCAGAGTCAGCTGGATCTCCCGGCATTCATCGCGAAGGCTGCTGAGCTTGGTTACGACTCGGTGATGATCGCCGGCAAGCGACCGCACGTTTCACCGTTGGATGCGACTTCAGATCATTTGGCTTCGATCAGGGCTGCGTTGGATGATTGCGGTGTCACATGCGATGTCGTGGCGGGCTACACCGACCTGTCGCCGACTGCGGCGGCCGAAGTGCCGTACCTGGAGATGCAGATTGCGTACGTTGAATCGTTGGCTCGCATCGCGGCCACTCTGAACTCTCCGGTCGTTCGTGTCTTCACGGCGTATGAAGCAGACGGACACAGTCCACACGCGATCTGGACCAGTGTGGTTCGGACGCTGCAGGAGATGTGCGATCGAGCGGCGTCGCATGGCGTGACGCTTGCGGTGCAGAATCATCACGACATTGGTGTCCACACTGATTGGCTGCTTGAGATCCTGACCGACGTTGATCGGCCAAACTGCAAGATCGGATTCGATGCCTGGTCGCCAGCGCTGCGCGGCGAGAATCTCTATGACGTCGCCAGGAAGATGGCTCCACATACGGCGATCACGACGAATGCTGACTATATTCGCCTGCCTCGCTATCGTTATCAGCCCGCGCTCGTCAACTACCGCAGGGAAGAGACTGATCTGGTGCGCGCGGTGAAGTTTGGTGAGGGGTTCATTGACTACGAAGCGTTCTTCCGGGGACTCAAAGAAGGCGGCTTTGACGGCATCGCGAACTACGAAATGTGTTCGCCGGTCCGCGGCGGCGGAACGACTGAGAACCTCGATGTATTCGCCGCTCACTACGTCGAGTGGATGCGAGAGAAAGTGCTCTAATCGGAGCGAGCGGTACAGGTACCGTTGGAACAAGATCCCTCCCTGGAAGCTCATCCTGTCTCCGTGCATCGCCTTGTGTTGTATGCCCACGCAGACACCACATCGCAAAAACAGCCGGGAATTAGATGGGCAATTTACTTATTGTCGTGAACGATACTGGCTCGTGGGAGTAGCAAAACTACTGCTAATGTACGTCCTTCGCGGCCACAAGTCAGCGTGAAACGCTGTAGTGCTTCTTCCTTTTGGACTGGATTGAAAAGCAAATCACTGTCAGTCAGACAGTTGGCAGTTCGTAGCCTTTGCGGCGTGGCCGAGAGATGAGCCCGTTGGCGATTTCATCGTTCACGAATTTCTCGGCCCTGGGGTCCCACTGAAGTTCTCTGCCGAGTTTGCGACAGATGTTGATCAAGTGGCAAACCGTGGTGGCACGATGTCCCGTCTCTGCATCTGCAGCCGGCTTTTTGCGTGTCCGAACGCAGTCGATGAAATTGGCGATGTGCGGGACAGACTCCTTCGGTCCTCCGGGCGTGTCCGCAGGTGCGTCCTTGAGCAATTCGGATGGATTGGCTCGAGCGTGGCCGCGAAGAATCTCGATGTTGCCCTTCTCGCCGCGAAAGATTGCGCCCAGGTCTTCCATGGTGTGACGCTGACCGATTAGCCGCAGCAAGGTGCCGTTTTCATATTGCATCGTCACACCTGGCCAGCCCCTGGCGTCTTCGTCCCCAGGCGAGATCTTAACCGGACCTGTATCGTCGGTCCCCAATGCGCATTGCACTTGATCGAGAGAATGGGTGCCCCAGCCCGAGACGCCCCAGGACTGTCCGCCGCCATCGTAGGCTTCGTAGTTCGACCATCGGAACTGAAGCGATTTATGATAGGGTCGCAACTCCACCTGGTTCGTCCACAGGTCCCAGTTGAGCCCCTTAGGTATCGGTTGCGCTGCCTGGGGTTGCCAAACCGCAGGACCTTCAAAGTTGTAGACGATGGCTTCCTTTACCTTTCCAATCGCGCCTTCCCGGATCAGCTTGCTGCAATAGGCGTTGATCGGCATCGATCGCTGTTGAGTACCGGTCTGCAGAATACGGCCCGATTTGCGGGCAGCCTCCACAAGGATCCGGCCTTCTTCAATCGTGAGAGCCAACGGCTTTTCGCCATACACGTCGCAACCGGCTGCCAGAGCGTGCATCATGCACCAGACTCGGGCATGGCAGGTGGTCTCGACAAACACCGCGTCGAGTTTTTCCGAATCAAGCATCTTTCTAATGTCAGGATACTTCTTCCATCTCTCCGCCCGCAACTCTGGCCGGCTCTTGCTGATCTCGGCCACCATCTGATCACATCGCGGCTCAAAGCAATCGGCCACGGCCACAATCTCTGCACCGGGAAGATCCTCGTTACGCAAGATCCACGATGCCCGACCTCCCAGCCCGGCGATTCCGACGCGGACCCGCTCATTGGCTCCCGGCTGATTCGCGGATGCAAATACTGTGGAGGGAACAAACATGGGCGCGGAGAATGCTGTAGTCGATCGAAGAAAGTCGCGTCGTTTCATGATTCGTTTGCTCCGGCAGAGGTTGTGAGATAAATGCGGAAAGACCTGACCTTGCGTAACCGTCGCTTGCGTGGAGTCGACTCCGACTCTCGATACCAGCCATTCTAGCCCTGACCCATTCAGTTACCACTGAGCAGAAAAGGGTCGCAAGCAAAAAGGGGTCACAAGCAAAAAGGGGTCAGGCCTCTTTGATTTAACATCGGGCTGTGCTACACTCGGTGGATGCCCAGATCACCACGAGCAGACGAAGCAGGTGGGTTGTATCACGCTCTGAATCGCGGCAACCTTCGTGCGGATATTTTCAAGAAGGAAGCGGACTACGCGGCATTCGAGAGAATCCTGCATGAGGGGCTGAAGATTCATCAGGTGGAACTCTATTGCTACGAACTGATGTCCAACCACTATCATCTGGTCCTGCGACCGCTGGTGGATGGTGAAATGAGCCGCTTCATGGGCTGGGTTGGTGGCACTCACACCATGCGCTACCATGCTCATTACCACACCAGTGGATTGGGGCATGTTTACCAACAACGGTACAAGAGCTTTCCGATCCAGGACGATGAGCATTTCTTCGTGGTCTGTCGATACGTTGAACGTAACGCACTTCGAGCAGGCCTGGTTGACCGCGCCGAGGAGTGGCGTTGGGGATCTCTGTGGCGATGGTTACAGAAACGAGAACCCGACCCGAAGCTCCTTTCTCCCTGGCCGTTGTCAAGGCTTCCCGGCTGGGCGGCTCGGGTCAACGAACCGCTCACAAAACAGGAACTGGACGCGGTCCGGCTTTCCGCGCAGAGGGGACAGCCGCTGGGAGACGACCGCTGGGTTAAATCGATCGCCAAAAGACTCAAGCTGGAATCCACCATGCGTCCCAGGGGCCGCCCAAGAGTGCGATTTCCAAAGCAAGACTCAAACAAAGAGGCCTGACCCCTTTGATCATACGTTGACATCGACACGTTCCTGGCCAGCTTCTAATGGTCCCCGACACATCACCCATCTCTGGAGCTCTGAGAATCTCCTGGCCCGAAAGAGCTTCCGGAGTCGAAAGGGGTTACAATGAAAAGCTCCCATGGCAGCCCATGAATTTTAGACGGATGGCCGGACGTGAAGACATCGTACATGATAATACCGTTCGTAGCGCTGCTCGCCGCGGCGGGCGCGCGGGCGAACGAATATAACCCCCTGGCTCCGGCGACTGGGGCCGTAGAACTCACTGTTCGTGACGACGCGCGCAGCCGCGATGTGCCGTTGTACGTCTATCTTCCCCCGGCAAGAGAAGCAGCCCCTGTTATACTCTTCAGCCACGGGCTGGGCGGCACACGCAAAGGGTGCATGTATCTCGGGAAGCACTGGGCAAGTCGCGGTTACGTTGTGGTGTTCCTGCAACACCGGGGTAGCGACGATTCCGTCTGGAGAGACGAGCCGTTGCTCAAGAGGATGGCTGCCATGCGCAGGGCTGCTTCGGCGGAGAACTTCCGGTTCCGGGTCGACGACGTGCGAAGCGTGCTCGACCAACTTCAGGTTTGGAATGAGGAGGAAGGCCATTCTCTTCAGGGGCGGTTCGATCTGAACCGAGTTGGCATGTCGGGACATTCCTTTGGCGCCATGACTACCCAGGCGGTCAGTGGTCAATCTGTCCCCCTCGTGGGCCAGAGATTCACGGACAATCGCATTCGTGCGGCGATCGCATTCAGTCCCAGCTGTCCGCGACTTGGCAACCCGGCTACGGCATTCGGTTCGGTCAAGGTTCCGTGGATGTTGATGACGGGCACAAAGGACACGGCCCCCATTGGCAACGCCGATGTGGCATCGCGACTGAGTGTTTATCCGAATCTGCCGGCAGCCATCGGCAAATACGAAATCGTCCTGCACAACGCCGAACACTCTGCCTTCAACGACGGTGCCCTGCCGAGGGACCGTGAGAAACGCAATCCTAATCACCATCGCATTATCCTTGCCTTGTCGACGGCATTCTGGGACAGCCATCTCAACAAGGACGATGCCGCGCGAGAGTGGCTGCTGGGAGAAGGTGCCAGGTCGATACTCGAAGAAAAAGACAGATGGCAGCATCAAGTGACAAAATAGCGTTCGGCCCGGTTCCAACAACGTTCACTCCAAATGCATTCGTCCTGGCAGGCCCATCCATGAATTTCTCCCGCCCGGTATGTCTTGTGTTCACCGCAATTTGCGTTGCGATCGCGTCCAATGGAATCGGCGACGAGCCGACGGTCTTACGGTCACGAACGGATCCGGCGCTCAACTATCCGATCCGTGTTGTTGAAGCCGAACCGTTCTGGCGAATGCCGGAAAGTAAGACGCCCATGATCCGAGACGGACTTTTTCTTCCAGTCCATCGCCCCCTGGGAGCTCTTCCGGCTGAACGGCTTCGTCTGCCAACCCCTGATGCCAACGGGAAGCTGACCGGACGCGTCGGCCGACTTAATGATGGCACGATCGTGGCGGGGCACGGCGCCTATCTCTACTGGAGCCGAGACGAAGGGGCGTCCTGGAAAGGCCGTTTCGTTCAGGATCTTCCCCACACAGAGGGACCGGTCAATCTGCGTGCCTTCGGTGTGGCTGCCAACCAGATCCTCATTGCACATGACTTGACCTCTCTCCCGGAGATAGCCGTCCCGGATCGACAGACTTTTCAGATCGGTATCTCCTGCTCCGTCGACCTGGGAGCAACGTGGAGCAGTTCGGGTGCCTTGACTGTTCCCAGGCCGTACACGTTCCTGGCCGGCGACGGCAACCACATCGTGGAGTTGTCCGACGGCACGCTTGTGGCCGCCTTTGACGCAGCCAACCATCGAGTCACAACCTTTGAAACCGGGTGGCTTGCCCTGGCATTTCTACGCAGCAGTGACGGCGGCGCCTCCTGGGGCGACGTCACGATGATCAGGGATACTGCAGCGGAAGTAGGGCTCCTGCCCCTGGGCGGACAACGCGTGCTGGCGGCCTGTCGAGGCATGTCGAATCCGGTCATCGGTGGTAAGACGATTCAGCTCCGATGGTCGGAGAACGGAGCGAGGACATGGTCCGAGCCGCAGCAACTCACCACCGTATTCGGCCAGGCTCACGGCGATCTTGCTCGGTTGCCCGGCGATACGATCGTTGCCGTCTACGAGAACCGGTATCCGGTGAGTCAGTCCGACATTCGCGCACGAATCAGCCATGACCTTGGAAAGACATGGGAGCCGAAGCTGTACATTCTGGCCGACGGTGTAGGCTACGCCGGAAGCGTCGGCCTCGACGACGGGACGATCGTGACCGTTACGGGCGACGGGAAAGTCGGCGGCGGCAAGCCGGCAGGACGTGGCTACACGCTCCAGGCAATTCGCTGGAAACCGGCACCCAGGGCGAAGTGAGAGATTCCGCCCAGCCCAACTGCTATACTACTGCTTTGTCACAGCCAGGTTTTAGGGCGAGGAGAGAAGCAAACTGTGATTCGGCAAACCTTCGCGCTATTGTTTCTGAATACGGCGATTTTTGGTCTACCGAGCGTAGCCCCCGCTCAGACCGTCCCCGTTGCTCTGACGCCCAATATGGTCGTCAACGAATCCGATATGGGCAACCCCGAAGCCATGGTCGACGAGCAGAATGCCGTACCGGATCCTCCGTCGGGCGAGCCTGAAAGCACCTGGAAAATCAACTCCCGGTACTGGAAGACAGAATTTCCGCTCCATGCTTATCTCGATCTTGGTCGTGAGCGGAATCTCTCTTCTGTTTGGATCTTTGACACGTTCAACTCCGGCGAGCTGACGATTTCTGCCGGCGAGCCGGGCAACTGGAAGCCCGTGACGAAGGTCGAGACGAAAGCCTTTAAACGCTGGGCCGAGATCCCGCTGGAAATGAACACGCGATACCTCCGTGTAACGCGAAACCAACCGAGCTGCATTTTCTCGGAAATCGTCCTCTACGAATATACGCCCGAGGGCTACGAGGCGATGCTCGTCCGGAAAGCGGCCAGGAAAAAGGCGCGAATGGAGCGCGAAGCCGCTCTTATG
Source organism: Planctomycetota bacterium (assembly GCA_024230295.1). GTDB lineage: Bacteria > Planctomycetota > Phycisphaerae > Phycisphaerales > SM1A02 > UBA12567. The sequence goes on along the minus strand of JAAERN010000025.1, from coordinate 15,986 downwards.
AAGGCGCAGGTCGAGGCCGTGAACCGACCGGTCATCGATCTGGGCGAGCCCTATGGAAAGCTCTCGCTGGTCGACGAGGTCGATTGCACGAAGACCGACCACCTGTTTGCCGAAGAACCGGCCGGCGCCAGCGGCGTCGAAGAGGTCTTAGGCAGCCCTTGTCGAGTGCTGAACAAGACGCTCGACGAGTCGGCCTGCTTCACCTACCGCATTGGGAAGATGAAACTGCTCAAGCCGGGTGGGCGTTATCTGTTGGCCGTTGAGTACCCCGAAGATGCTCCGCGAACGGTGATCGTCATGAATGGCGGCAATGAGACGTCGCGAGGGTTTCACACGGGCGGCACCTTAGGCGACGCCTTTCATCCGAAATATGTCAACAACAACAACGAGTCGATCAACGTGCCGATTTCGGGCCAATACGAGATCTGGAGCAGTCTGTTTCGCCTCCACGACCGCACGCCCGACACGAAGTTCATTCGTGGGGCCGGCCTACGTGAGCTGACGGCCGAAGAGGGTTTCACGGTCACGATTGCCCAATTCTCGGCACCCAACATTCCACTGTCCCACGGAGCGGCCGTGCGACGAATCCGGCTGTTCGAGGTTCCAGACTCAGTCGATCTGACGGCCAGGTACTCGCCTTTGCCGCAGGGGCTGCCGCGGCGGCATCTGTTCTGGCGTGAGGAGATGGCCGATGGCGTGATCGCATCAAAGAAGGAAGAGGAACGCGGACTTGGCGAGCCCCTCGATTGGTATCGTTACAAAGCCGATACCATGAAGTTCCTTGGCATGAACACGTACACGAAGGACCTGCTTGAGTTCGGCGCCTGCCAGGGCTGGGATTCGACCGACGGCGGCGGCAACCAGTGGGTCTTTTTCAACAACGACCACAAGAACCTCTGGGGCCAGGTCGTGGAACTGATGGGCCATGCCGGCTTCGACGTTCTGCCTTACTATGAGTACTCGGGCAGTAAGGGCTATCAGGGACTGGGGAACCAGCGACGAGCCAGGCCGCTCACGCGCGACGACGCCTACACGCACATCGGTTGGATCGAATCGGCCAACGCCGACCTCACCGATGCCGATACTCACGCCGACTTCAGGAAGATGCTCGATCTGACGATCGTGCGGCACAAAGATAAAGCGAATTTTCTGGGCGCCTGGCTACGGCCCAGGGCCCAAATGCCGATCAGTTTCGCCGACGCCACCCGCGCTCGATTTGCCACTGAGGCGAACGACGGCAGGCAGGTGTCGCGGCAGGTACTGATCGACGACAAGGCCTTGCTGGCAAGGTACTATGACTGGTGGTATGGCAAACGCCGCGAGTTTCTTGTCGCCATGCGCGATCATCTTCATAAGGCTGGCGTGAATCCCGAACCGCTCATGATGTACACGTCGTCGATGGGAGAACCGGGGCCGTCATTCCCCACATGGGACAAGACCTTCGTCACCGACGACGTTGCCCGCTGGACAGAACTGCTTAAGGATCCGACCGTTTCGCTGGGCAAGGACATGCAGCCAATCGATATTGCCGACGTGCTCCGCGAGCGGAGCTATCTGAGTGCGCTGGTATCGCCGCCGCTTACCTGGGGCGACTGGGAGGTTCACCATGCCAATCCGCCGGCCGACCCGCAGCGTTACAGCAGGACCGACGGCGTGCTCATGACCCATTGCTTCAATCGGGCTTACACAGTTGGCTCGCCGGAGACCTTCGACGCCTTTCGCAGTCCGGCCGGTCTGGCCATCGTTCGTCACTACACGCTCAACGAGAACATGATGTTCGATCGGGAAGACAAGCAGCAGGTTGGCTACTTCGTCGTCGACATGGAACGGGCCGGCCCCTACTGCATGCTGGCCGAAGCCCGGGCGATGGCCCACGGTGACCCCAGATACATTGGCTACCTCGTGGGCAACAGTTTCAGCCGCGGCTTCCCCGAGTACGTTCGTTCCTTCAACAGGGCCTACCTGTCCCTGCCCGCTCTTCCCAGTCGAGTGCTTGCAACGGCCTCTTCCGATCCGGAAGTCGTTGTCCGGGCCATTGAAACGCCGAGCCACGGCACGTATCTGGCCGTGGTCAATACGGGGCTGACTACCAAGGCGTCGGTCAAAATAACTCTATCCATCCCTGGGCGCCTTACCGACGTGGTGAGCGGCGAGGATATCGCCGCAGACGGCGACACCGTGACCGTGTCGATGCACGCCTGTCAGCTACGGGCCTTGCGGATTAGTCAGTAGCCATCACGCTCCGCCGTGATGGGCGTCAAAGAAGGTAACAGGTATTCGCTGAGTGCTTTTCATCATACAGATCCACAAAGGCGATGCCGGCAAAGTCCGCTGGCGCAACGTGCTTGTCAAGGAATTGAAATAGATCTTCCCCTCACCCTCTCCAGCCCCTACCGTCGCCTCAAGCTGAAACCATGACCCCATCCCCCACGTCCCTGCTGACCCTCGCCCTCCTGGCATCTTCTCTTCCGCATCGACAAGGTGAGAGTCACGAATCGGAAGGAGGGGAGGTGATGGTCCAGAGAATCAGAAAGGGAATTACCGGGCTTCGGTGTCTTGTGGTCTTTGTTTGCTGGATCGGGTTTCCCGATGCGGGAACTGCGGCCGATCAGCTGATATTGAACGGGGACTTCGAAGCGCCGGAATTAATCGGGGGCTGGGAGCCGCGGGAGCACGTCACCCTCGAGGTCGTCGAGGTCGAGGGAGCTTCAGGGAAGAAAGCCCTGAAGGTGGCGTGGACAGAGTTGGAAGCTTTCCAGAAGTGGGCGGCGGCGGGGGGATTGTTGAAGAATGTGAATGAGCTCCTCGAGGAGCCGCTCCTGCGGGATACGCGCTACCGCTTGAGCTGCAGGCTGAGGGTCGAGCATTTTGAGGTAAGCGGGGAGGCAACAGCATTCCTGAAGAATCTACCGAAGGGGCAATACGATTCGCCGACGATCGGGGTGGGCTGTTACGGGGGAACCTGGAACAGCGGGATGCTCTGGATGGCCTACGATATTTCGGAATTGGGGACCTGGCAGGAACTGGAAAGCGAGTTCGTCACTCCCTACACCGGCAGCCTTGTCTTTGCGTTTCTCCTGGATGCCTATCCACATTTCCGCTCGCCGATGAAGTCGAGCGGGGTCTTGTACCTGGATGATGTCGTTCTCGAGGCGGTCCCTCCACGGGTGGGCTTTACGCGAACGAAGACAGCACTCGAGATCGACGGCGATCTCAAGGACTGGTGGCGCACCAATCCCGCGGTGATCACCAGAGACATGCTGGTGAGTGGAAGCGAGGAGGCGAATGAGAATGCCTCGGGAGTGGTCTACACGATGTGGGACGAGGGGAATCTCTACGTGGCCGCGCTGGTGATCGATGACAAGGTGGGCGAGGGAGACAGTTTCTTGGTGAAGCTGGGGTCAGAGGAGTACGTGATTGAGGCTACCGGAAAGACGAAGGAGGCGGTCGAGGGAGTGGTAGTCGCTTCCCGGGCAGTTGAAGGACTGGGTTCCTCGGCCGACATCTACCGGATTGTTTCCCAGTACGGGGACGAAGTGGCGGGCCGGAACGGCTACGTGATCGAGGCGGCGATCGCCTGGACGGGCGAGAAACCGGACGAGGTCGCCTTTGAAATCCGGGACCGGGATCGCGGGAGTAAAGAGACGAGGGTATTGCGTTATCCGCGTGTTCGCGGGGCGGGCGAAGTCGCCGAGACCGCTTATGCCAACGAGAAGGGCGAGTTGCGCGGCGGCGAGCGACCGGTCTATGCGATCACGGACGCAGCGAATCCGCGGGATCGCGCGCGGGTTTTGTCGGTCAAGAACGTGGCGAGCCACCTGGTGGCGAAGGGGAGGCTGGGTTATCCGACGGCGGTTTTTCAGCGCGGTGAAGGAGACCAGGTGGATGCGATTGTGAGCTGGTCGACGAACATGCCCGCATCGGGTTTTGTCGAGATCGGTGAGGATCAACACTACGGTTCCCGCATCGAAGGGGTGGACGCTGTCGATGAACGTGGCGGCGTTGCGATGCGGGCAATCCTGCGCGGCTTGAAGGAGGGACAGAAATACCACTACCGGGTGAGAGCGGTTGCGGGGACAGGAGGAGAGGTCGTCTACAGTCGGGACCGGGTCCTGAATACAAGAGCGGTGGCGGTGTCCGGCGTCGAAAAGAGAGAGATCCCGCTGCGCGTGATCTCGCTTGAGGGTTCCGTGACTGGCGCAGGAAGCCATTCGGTAACGAGTGGAGTGCCCTTTCCACGAGGGCACCTGGGCAGCGTCGAGGAACTTCGCCTGGTGGACCACGACGGAGCAGCGGTGGCGGCGCAGTTCGCGGCGACCTCGAAATGGCCGGACGGATCCATTCGCTGGGCACTGGCGGATTTTCAAAGCACGAAGGGGGCAGGAGAGAAGTTCAGTTTGCAGTATGGAAGCGGGGTCGAGACTGTCGCGGTGAAGAGCCCGTTGAGAGTGGAGGAAGACACCGAGAGTGTTCGCGTGGATACCGGGGCGATTGAATTCCGGATCAACAGGAACGACTTCAACCTCCTTGACGAGGTGCGCCTGGGCGACCGCCTGATTGCGGGCGGCGGGAGGTTGGTGATGATGGACGAGGAGGGTGTGGAGTACGTGGCGCGGAAGTCCGACGTCGTCGAGGTGGAGGAGCTGGGGCCGGTGCGCATCTGCGTGCGGGTGGCCGGCAAGTACCTGAACGCTTCAGGGGAACCCTTCTTTGATTACGATCTTCGCATCCACGCCCATGCAGGGTCGGCGACGGTGCGCGTGAACCACGGCTACACCTGTCGATTGAAGGAGAGGGTGGACCCCGCGAAAAACAGGAACATACCGAGCCAGCCGGAGGCGGTGAAGATCCGTGCGATGTGGATGGAGCTACTGGTGAAAAGCCGGGGGAAAGAACGGGTGACGAGCGGGAGCTTTGGGATGGCGGGCGGGGCGTCGACGAACGAGATTGAACTGGGCGGACCGGCGGGGGAGAAGGGAATTGAAATTCGCCAGATCACGGCAAGACGGGCCTCGATCGACGGGAGTGAATCAAGGAAGAGCAAAGCCCTGGAGCGTTTGCCGGGTTGGATGGCGGCGGGCGGCGTGGCAGCAGGGGTTCGTCACTTTCGCGAACTCTACCCCAAGGCGATGTCGTTGATGCCCGGTGAGCAGGGGATCGTGTTTCGGATCGATACCTTGCCCCCGATTCGGGCCGAGGATTATCCGAGCGAGGAGGGGACCGTCGAGGATCACGTCTGGGGTTACCTGCGAGGGGGGCGGTATCGGTTGCGGCGAGGGGAGGGCCGAGGCCACGAGGTCTTGTTTGATTTTGATGTGGGTGCAGGAACGGCGGCGAGCGAGGGGAAGGCCTTGACGGCGGCACCCCTTTTCGCGGCGGCGCCCCCGGAGTGGTACTGCGAGAGCGGGGCGATCGGCAAGGTCCTGCCGCGGAACGATCGTTTTGCGGATTACGATTCTTTCTTTGCGAAAGGGGTGAAGAGCATGCGCCTTAGCCAGGAAGCGGAGCCGGCCTTCGGCCGGAACTTCGGACGGTTAGGGATGCGGAACTTCGGGGATAATTTCGGGTCCGACGGTCCGAACTGGGACAACCTCGAATACGATTTTGGATACAGTTGCCTTCTGCAGTTTCTGCGCTCAGGGGATGTCAGTGCCTTGCGGATGGGCCGGGAGGCCGTGCTCCACAACATGGATGTCGATATCGTGAACATCCGCGACGGCTATGAGTTTCCCTGCGGGCACCAGGGCGATCACAGCATGAATCTGGCGGGACTCGGTCATACCTGGTGCGAGGGGCTGTGGACCTATTATTTCCTGACGGGCGATCGCCAGGCCGCACGCAAGGCGCTGGGGGTCTCGAACACGGTGGCCCACCGCTCGCCCGGCCTGGCGGCCGCGGGTGCGCCGGGGGCAGCCGGGGCGCGCGATTACGGGTGGTCGGTGGTGGCCCTGATGGCGGCCTATGGAGCAACCGCGGATCCCATTTATCTGAACGCGGCGAAGGAAATCGAAGAGGTGGCTGTTAGAACACAACACCCCTTTCGCGGGGGGTGGCTGCACCGTCTTTCACCGGGGCATTGTTTCCATGCCCCCGCCCACACCGGCCGGGTTTACTTCATGCACGAAATCGTCCTCGCGGGCCAGGTTCGTTTTCACCAGGAAACCGGCGACCCTGACGTGGGGCAATGTCTCGTGAACGCTGTGAACGGAATCGTGGACGAGTACATCGGACAGCTCGCGGGCGGTTTTCCCGGAGGGGGATATACCTCCTGTCCGTTCATGACGTTTCCAGGAGCGATTCGGACAGCGCATGTCATAAACCGGAAACACAGTTTTGAAGTACTGCCAAGCTGGGAACCCGTCTATTACGTGGATGCAGTCTGGCCGGGGACGAATCTGCACGAGCGAATCGAAACCATCCTGGGTGAGGGCGGGCCGCCTCGCTTTGCCGATTCGCTGGGCCGGGGGAAGGGCTTTGCCCAGCAGACGCGCTGGACACCGAACCGGATGTATTGGATTCTCGAGAGCGGATTTGGCGAAAATTAGTGCTTTGTCACAGCCAGGTTTTAGGGTTGGCGAGGAAAACGGGGTCAGGTTCCAAAAACCGGAACGGCCCGAAGGGTGCAACGCATTTTTCGTACCTGACCGCCATTCCTGACGACGCCCGTGATCGACACGCGGACGGGATAAAGTGTCGTTCTGTATTGCCATCCGCCGAGAATGTTCGCAAGAATGGAGGCATATCCGTATAGTCTACTTTGTGTGTATCGAGACGGCGCATCTGGCCGCCGCCAAATGGTTGGCGACGACGCCCGAGTGGGATGCGAGAGACGTCGTTTGTACGTGTGAATGAAAGTTCCTCAGTCGTCCACGAAGGATGGGATCACGATCGTCATTGTCGGGCGATTGTGGTTTCACCCCTACGAGAACTGGGCAACATCGAATAGCACGATGCTGGATCGAACTCAGCACTTGCGAGTTTTCTGATGTCACTTTGCTTAGAGCAGTTTTCGAAAAGATGTGGTCGTTCGGGCTCGTGGGAAGCACCCATAGCAGGCCGGAAGACGTTTTTCGCGGCCACAAGTCAGCGTAATACACTGTAGGGAGTTTCCCATGGATCGGTGTCGTCAACTTTCCCGTGCCCTTTGTCATCGCGGCTCTGCATCGAGATTCGCTGCGGGAGACGTTCATCGTCGCCCGCCAGCGTTTGCAGCGTTGATTGTCCCAGGCGCCGCGGCCATCGCTGTTCGGCGCATGGTTTCTGAGCGACGGCGAGCTGTCATCTGCTTCCTCGGTCTGGCAGCGGTCTTGATCCCAGCCCGATTCGGCGAAGGTGCTGACACGAAGGCTCCGGCGGCGCCGGAAGCGACAATCCATGCCGATCGTCCCTACGTGGTGGCCCTGGCTCCGACAAGAACACGGTTCGTTCGCCTTGTGATCGCACGCACTTCAGGGAATCAACCGTGTGTCGATGAATTGGAAATCTATGGGCCCGATAGCGAGACGAATCTGGCCCTGGCATCGAAGGGAGCAAAAGCGAGCGCTTCCTCATGTTTGCCGGGATATGACATTCATCAAATCCATCATCTGAACGACGGTCACTACGGCAATACTCATAGTTGGATCGCTGCGGGTGTGGCTGGGGAATGGGCTCAGATCGAGTTGCCGGCTTCGACGGAGGTGGCACGCGTGGTCATCTCGCGAGACCGAGATGGCACGCATAGCGACCGCGTGCCGGTTGCGTTTGAAATCCATGTTTCGCCGGACGGTCAGAAATGGCGAACTGTGCAACGCGTGCAGGCAAAGGCTGCCGCTGGACAGCCACGCGGACCACAGTATACCGCCACGTATCTGTTGCCACGCGATCCGACCTGGGATCAGCTACGCACCTACGCGTTCGATTGTGAACGGCATACGTGGAAGCGAATGAACGCCCAGGATCACCTCTCGCCGCTCGCCACTGACAGACCGGCACAACCTGGAGGCAAGGAATATTGGGGACGCATCGCGAGATTGGATGCACTCTCTCGAACGCTTCTGCAAATGGACGAGATGCTTGAGCGGCTGGCCGCGAAGCGACTCGATGTCACCGTCGAACGCCAGCAACTTGCCGAACTCCAGCACCGGCAGGCGGCACTGCAATCGGCGCAGAGCAATGAAACCGCTACTGCAGATTCGCTTTATCACACCGCGCGACTGGCCAAACGCAGGCTGATGTTCCGCGACCCCGACCTGGAAGGCCTTCAACGCATCCTGTTCGTTAAGCGGCAGGCGTATCATGCCTCGCACAACTACAGTGACATCCTGGATTCTCGTTTTGAGCCAGGTGGCGGTGTCTGTGTTTTGGAAATCCCGCGCAGCGGCGATCGGCTTGAACCCTCCAGGGCAATGGTCACGACACTCTTCGACGCAAGCGACGGAATCGCTCGGGATCCGATGGCGAGCTTTTCAGGCGAGAAGATCTACTTCGCGTACCGGCCGACTACGAGTGCCGTTGCCGGATGGCAGCCCTACTGGCACGTTATGTCAATGAATCACGATGGAAGCGATGCGGGACAGTTGACCGATGGACCGTTCCATGACTACTACCCGTGCCCGCTGCCTGACGGAGGACTGGCTTTCATCACGACGCGAGTCAAAGCGAGATTCCTGTGTTGGCGACCGCAGGCGTTCGCGTTGTTCCGGATGGACGGCGATGGCTCGAATATGCTGCCTCTGTCGTTTGCTAATCTCAGCGAGTGGTCGCCGAGTGTGATGCGGGATGGTCGCATCCTCTGGACTCGTTCAGAGTATCTGGACAAAGGCGCAGATTTCGGCCATACACTCTGGGCAACGCGCCCCGATGGCACTCACCCGGAACTCGTCTTCGGCAACAATACTCCCAACTGCTACATCAACGGACGGGAAGTCCCCGGAACGAAAGAGATCTGCTGCACACTGTTTTCGCACGGAGGAGACCACAACGGTCCCATTGGCCTGATCGACGCGGCACATGGCCCATCGAATACGTCAGCAGTCACCAACATCACACCCGACGTCACACCTCACTACAACATGAGTTGGCCACGATACGAGTGCTTTCGCGATCCAACGCCAATTGCACGCGACTACGTTCTGGTGAGCCATGCTCCAGCCGACCGATTCGGTCTGTACGTGATTGACCGCTACGGCAACCGAGAGCTCCTGCACCTGGATACGACGATTGGTTCCATGTGCCCGACTCCGTTGCGATCCGTGACACGCCCCCCCGTCCTGGCGTCTGTGCGTGATCCGCAACTGGCGATGGCGAACCTGGGCCAGCTGACACTCGTGGATGTCTACCAGGGTCTGGGGGACCACGTGAAGCGGGGTGATGCGAAATACCTGCGTGTCTGCCAGGAGGTCCGTGCGGACCTGATTGAACAGCCGGACGGCCAGTGCCAGGACGACCACGTCGCTTTCCAGGACTGGTACGCTACGCCGGTACACAAGGTCAGCGGCCCGAACGGTTGGCCCAGCTTTGTGGCGAAGGCAACACACGGCCTGGTGCCTATCGAAAAGGATGGCTCCGCGACATTCAACGTACCAGCGGGGAAGGTACTCTACTTTGAGTTATTGGACGGAGAGTTCAACGAGCTGCAGCGGATGCGAAGCGTCGTGCAGCTGCAGGCGGGTGAGAAGCGAAGCTGCATCGGCTGCCACGAGAACCGCAAGACGACGCCTCTGCCTCATCAGGCACTGGCAATGCAGCGAGACCCGGTGACGCCCATGGCGCCGCCGTGGGGAGCCGGTTCGTTTTCGTATCAGGATGTCGTCCAGCCAGTCTGGGACACGCATTGTGTCCGCTGTCACGATGCAGGCGACAAGAACGGAATCAACCTGGCGGGTACGCTTGATCAGGAGCGAGTCCCCGCCTCGTACCGCACTCTGATCGCCGGCGGTTGGCTCGACTACTTCGATTGCCATTGGAACCTTCGTCACCACGAAGCCAAACCCATGACGTTCGGCACACTCAAGAGCAAGCTCTGGCCGGTCCTGGATTCCGGTCATCATGATGTCAAACTGAGCGAACCCGAAATGCGAGCCGTGAAGTGTTGGACCGATCTGAATTGTCCGTTGTGGCCGGACTACCATCTGCGATCCACACGTCCTGCTGCCGCAGCACTGCTCTCGAACTGACACAGCGTTCCAGGCACAATAAAGGACGCGTGGGACAGGGGCGGATGAATTCCTGAATGCCGCAACACACGCTCGTGCGCCGGAAAGCGGGTTCTGTTCGTGCGCCTTCCCCCGCGTGGACCTCGACGGGGTTTCGCCAGTGGGCCACCAGTGCTTTGTCGCAGGCAAAAGTCAGGGTGGAAGCAGTCCCCGGAAAAGGGGGTCAGGTACCAAAAATGCAAAGCACCAGTGGCCCGACCGATTCAGGTTGTCAGTTCATCGACGGATGCATCCATGAATTCCTTGTGCTTGTCACCAACCCAATATCGTTCTCCGCACAGGCACCAGATGAAGTGCAGCTCTTCAGCTTGACTGAAGACCGGGTGATAATTCAGCAGCGGAATTGTTGCCGCGTCCATTGTGTTCATGCTGTGAACGAAGCTCTTCGATTTCTCATCTGCATAGACCTCGATGGCACCCTTGCCTTTGGTGAAGATATAGACTTCTTCCTGGTCCGTGTGATTATGCGGAGGCCAGGCTCGCGTGTGCGGTTCGTATATCGTGTAGCCGGCCAACAGCCGATTGGCTGGTTCGCTGACGTCAAACATGAGGAACACATTTTTGCCGGCCAGATGTCGAATGCGTGATTCGTCCTTCCGCACGACTTCCCATTGCGCATGAGACGGGGGATGTTGTGTGTCACCGATCGCTCGGCAGATCGCCAGCAGCCCGTCTTCGTCTGAAACGCTGGCAATGCGATATGGCGTACCCAACGGCACATAGAGCGTGTCGTAATAAGACAGCTCGAACTGTTCGCCAGCCACATCAACCTTTTGCCTGCCCTCCAGGCAAAAGAGAATCGCCTCCTCACTGCGATGAAACAACTCGCCGCTGGACGCGTGCGGTGCAACCCGGTACGTCCCGTAGCTCAGCAGGTCCAGATTGGAAGTGTGCGGGTTACTTTTTTCGTGATACTCGAATTGCCAGTCATCTGCCTTGAGAAGATGAGCTGGCCGGATTTCCTGGTCACCCTCGTTCATTCGTCTTCGTCTCCGTTGTGCTGTTCAACCTGTGCGCTGATTTACCTGTGCTGATGGAGCTCAAACGATCCAGCTCTCCCCGCACGTGTTCTTCGGCGCGCCGCTACCCGCGCCGCCACAGGAACAGGCGACGCGTTCCCCTACGCTATCAGATACCTTACGGTAAGTCTGTGAAAACGAAAGTGACTGCGTGCGATCCGGGCCGTTCGCGGCGTAAACGGCCAACAAACATGGCCACCATTGGCCGAAGGCCATACATGCCGCAGCCTGGAATAACATCCCTGGACCACTTCAATACCTTGTGGCGTTTTGTTACAGAGTACCGTTGCCAGTGGTCGTGGCGACCGGGTGTCGGACGCGATTGTCCTGGCCACAGTGCTCAAGAGAAGGTGGAAACTCATGCCGACGAATCGATTCATCCTGGTCGCCGTTCTGGTAGCGTCTGTGAGTGTGGTCGCGCTCGGCGCAGATGCGGACGTCTCGGGGACACCGGCAGCGGTTCCAGGACTCGAACTGTGGCTGAGTGCCGATCGGCAGGCGGAGACGCTGTTGCGGGATCGAGTTGAGACGACCGATCGGGGAATACCTCTAGGTCGCTGGGAGGATCTTTCCGGCAAGGCGAGCAGTGCTGTGCAGGAGGATCCGCAACATCAGCCTCGACTGGTTCGCATTGGCATGCCGGCGCAGACTGCGTCGAGTTCGTCGCATTGGGTTGTTCGGTTTGATGGGGACAATGACCATCTGCGCGTGCTCGACTTCAATCGTCGCTTCAAGGACTTCACGGTGTTCGTCGTGGCTGCGCCGCATTCCAATGCGGGTGGTTTTCGAGGGTTCATGGCATTGAATGAACGAGGCAGGAAGGACTACCAGTCGGGTTTCAATCTCGACATGAATGGGCCGCCCTCTACTGTGCTGGGTAATTTGAATCTGGAAGGACGTGGATTCAGTGGCGCTCGCAATCTGATGGCGACTCCAGCGGCCTTTGGCACCTTACTGATTCTCGAAGCGTTCGCAGATTCCGCGGGAAGTGACGTCCGTCTTCGTGTGGATGGTAAGCCAGGCGGTCGGCGAGAATACGCTGGCGCGGAATTGACTGCAGACGAAGTGACGGTCGGAGCAAGGCATTTCGAAAACGGTGCTGGGCCGCAGCGTGTGCAGGCGAATCTCCATGGTGACATTGCGGAAATCGTTTTGTTCAGCCGAGTCCTTAACGACCAGGAAACCCGGTCAGTTCGCTCCTACCTGAATGAGAAGTATAAGGAACTCCGAAAGGCGCTGCCTCGCGAACTCAAACTGGCCACGGCGAATGAAAATGTCGAACCGCTGGTCACTGTGGCGGATCCACCGCTTGCTCAGATGCTTGTGCCAGGCTTCGTTGTTCGAACTCTGCCGGTGGATCTGACGAACCTGAACAACCTTCGTTATCGCGCTGACGGCAAACTCTACGCTCTCGGTTACAACGGCAATGTTTCGTTGCTGAGTGATACCGATGGTGATGGACTCGAAGACTCGGCCAGGGCCTTCTTCACGAACAACGGTCGACTGCGCGGTCCAATTGGGTTGGCAGTCATTCCCCCTGATCATGCATTGCTGGTGGGTGCGGATGGCGTGAACGAGCGACTTGCTCGTGGAGTGATTGTTGCTTCGAAGGGGAAAGTGTCTGCGCTGATCGATCATGATGGCGATGATGTTGCGGAAGAGGAGCGAGTCATCGCGTCGGGTTGGAAGGAGATTCCGCAAAACGTCGATGCGGTCGGAATCGCAATTCGGCCGACTGATGGTTCGATCTACTTCGCGTTGGGAACCGCTGCTTACAACAACGCCTACCTGCTGGATGACGCCGGCCGTTCTGCCTTTGATCTCGGTAGCGATCGAGGCACGATCCAACGCATCAGTCCGGACCTTTCCAGGCGAAGCACGGTTTGCACCGGTGTTCGATTCGCGATCGGCATGGACTTCAATGCCCGGAATGAACTGTTTGTCACAGACCAGGAAGGAGCCACGTGGTTACCGGACGGTAATCCATTTGATGAGTTGCTCCACATCCGCCCGGGGATTCACTACGGATTTCCACCACGTCATCCGCAACACCTGCCGAATGTCTTTGACCATCCAAGCGTCTTTGATTATGGGCCGCAGCACCAGTCAACGTGCGGAATGGTGTTCAATCTTCCGCTCGTCGAGGGTGGGCCGATCTTTGGCCCGAAGGACTGGCGCGGCGATGCGATCGTGACGGGAGAATCCAGGGGGAAGTTGTATCGCACTCAGTTGGTGCGTGATCGAAACGGAGAATACGTCGCCAGTAACCAGCTGATTGGTTGCCTGAGCATGTTGACCGTTGATTGCTGCCTCACTCCTCGAGGCGATTTGCTGGTGGCCTGCCACAGTGGCGGACCAGACTGGGGCACGGGCCCGGAGGGGCGAGGCAAAGTGTTGCAGATTCGCTACGAGGGCCGGCAGACGCCGCAACCGACCGCAGTGTGGGCAGCTGGCGAACATGAAGTGCGCATTGGATTTGACCGTCCTCTTGATCCGTCGCATTTGAAGCAGCTCGCTGCTAAAACGAAGATCAGCTACGGCGAATACGTCGCGGCGGGGGATCGCTTCGAATCGATTCGGCCCGGTTACGCGGTCACGCAATTGCAGCAGTCGAAACCTCGGTACAGTCTCGCCGTCTATTCCGCAGGCGTCAGTCCCGATCGCACGACGCTCATCCTTTCGACAGCGAAACATCCTGCTGCGGTCCAATATGCCATTAAGCTGCCAGGGCTGCTGGAGCGAGCAACGCTCGGTTCGCACGAGGAAGAACAAGCCCAGCACACCGAGATCGATTTGGCCTATTCACTCGGAGGCGTGCAGGCGTCGTGGGAGCCTGTCGATCAAACGGTTGCGAAGTGGACTGGCCAGCTGCCGCATCTCGATCTCGATCTGGCAAGCCAGTTTCTGCGGGGCCAGGACCGCGAACGCCTTGCACAATTGCTGACACAGCCCGGCACGTTGACGCTGACGACTCAGCTTGACACACGAGGCCTGTTCACGCCCACAGTTCAACCTGGCTCGAAACGAGGCTATGAACTTGAGGACGATCGGGGCGTGCCCGAGAGGTCGATTGACATCGAGGCCAGTGCCGAGTTCTCCCTGATCGCGCCCGGTTCGGCAGTCATCGGGAATAGTGGAGACGGAGCCCATCGCGCGGTTGTCGCGTTTGGCCTACACGATCCACCGACCCTTCTCACGCTGAAAGTAGCCACTGGAAACGGTGACTTGTCCATCGCGGCAAACTGGCGTGTGACGTTGAAGAATGGAACGGTTCATCGCGGGCCACTGGCTCTACGTCGCTTCGTGTTACCGTGGGCTGATGTGGATCTGAATGATGCGTCCTTCGATACCAGGCGGACGTTTCCCGAACTGGCCAGCAGTAGTTGGGGACGTGGACGGCGAGTGTTCATGAGCAACGAGGCTGGGTGCTCGAAGTGTCACGTTGCTCATGGCAGCGGCGGTCAGGTTGGCCCCGACCTCTCGAATCTGATTCATCGCGACTATGCGTCCGTGCGACGCGACATCGCGCAGCCGAGTTTTGCAATTAATCCGGACTTCATCACTTATCTTGGTGTGCTACGTGACGGCCGGACCATTTCCGGCGCCATTCGAAGTGATGGCGATCGCCTGTTATTCGGTGACAAGGATGGCAAGGTGACGGAGGTAAAACGCCGGGACATTGAGAACCTCACTGCGTCCGCCGTTTCTATCATGCCGGACGGGATCGAGAAGACGCTGGGCCCGGAGCGAATGAACGACCTGCTCGCATTCCTGCTCACCAAACCACCGACGATGCCTCTTGATTCGCCGCTCACGCCTCCGCCGTCCAGGAAGCGGAGCGACGTGGTTCGAGTCCTTCAAGGGGCGCCGACGTCTCCATCGCCGGAGAGCCAGCCTCAAGAGTCGCTCAAGTCTCTGGACGTTTTGCTTGTGGCGGGAAAGAAGGATCATGGTCCTGGTGAACATGACTATCCGGCCTGGCTGCACTCGTGGAGGGAACTACTTCGTTCGGCCGCAGGAATGAGCGTCTCGACAGCGATGGAATGGCCGACCGGGGAGCAGATTCAGAAGGCGGACACGATCGTCTTCTTCCAAAAGGGAAGTTGGAACGATGAACGTGCCGAAGCGATCGACGCTCATCTCGCGAAGGGCGGTGGGTTGGTCTATATTCACTGGGCAGTCGAGGCGGGCGAACACGCTCCGGCATTCGCACAGCGCATCGGGCTCGCTTCGCAATCAGCGAAACTGCGCTACCGTCACGGTCCACTGGAGCTGGGCTTCGAAACGGGACGCAGTCACCCGATTGGTCGCAACTTCAATACGGTTCATTTTCATGATGAGAGCTACTGGTTGATGCAGGGCGATTCGTCACGAATCAACATCATTGGAACAGGGGTAGAAGACGGAGAGCCGCGGCCGCTCTTCTGGACGTTCGAACCATCGCACGGGCGAGTGTTCGTTTCAATTCCTGGCCACTATTCATGGACCTTTGACGATCCGCTTTTCCGCGTTCTGTTGTTGCGAGGCATCGCCTGGTCCGCTCGAGAACCCGTCGACCGTTTGAACGACCTCGTCCCGCTCGGCGTGCAGTTTGCCAATTGACAAAGATTGACTCCATCACCCTGCCGGCATCGGCCTGGCAGGCTGTCCGGATACGTCGGTTCTTGTGAGCGGTACGGCGCTAGTGCTTTGTCACAGGCAAAAGTCAGGGTGGAAGCATTCCCCGGAAAAGGGGGCAGGTACCAAAAATGCAAAGCACCCTTCGGGCCGT
>JAAERN010000024.1 GCA_024230295.1 Planctomycetota bacterium | reverse complement strand
TTTCGGCCAGCGCCATCTTGGCAATCTGCTTCGCGGTGTCGAGGTCCTCGACTTGATCTAAAGTGACCACCGCTTGAGTGTTCACGAAACTGATCGAACTGCAAGGTCTTCTTTCGTCATCGGCTCCGGCCCGATCCTGTAGCGCCCGATGAGATGACTGCCTTGCAGAAAAAGCTCGAGTTCCTGGCGACTGAGCACGAGTCGGTCTTCTCGCGAGATGTTCCACAAAGCGATGAATCGTCCCCGCTCGAGCCTCTTGGCGAAGACGCAAAGACCGGTGCCATCAAAGTGCAGGACCTTCGCTCGCGTCCGCACCCGGTTCGTAAACAAGAAGAGCGCGCCTTCGAGAATATCCTCGCTTATCTCGTTGCGGACCAATGCGCTCAGCCCCTCAAACCCCTTGCGCATGTCGGTGGGCTCGCACCAAGCGTAGACCCGGATGCCATCGTGCGCGCCGATCATGGGAGCGCTCGCACGAGCTTCGCTAGTTGCTCAATGTCGAGCCCTTCGACCCGATGACCGCTGCTCAGCACCAGACTGACCCCGTCGCTTCGCAATGGGGCCGACCTTGCTCTCCCGGTACGGTCGGAAACCTCTACAGATTTGATCTTGCCATGCTTCGCTCGCTTCTTGCTCTCTCGGAGCCACTTCGACAAGGTGGCGCTGCGAAGACCGAGGGCATCGGCGATCTGATCAATCGAAGTGCCTTCCCGTCGGCAACGATTCGCGTAGCGAATGATCTCCTCGCGCAGTTCCTTTGGGCACCGACGGCGCCCACGCACGTTGATTGGGGCCAGTTCGATGCGCGCCTTGAGGGCTGCTAGACCTTTGGATTTCATGCCCCATCATCGACAGTCGGCCAGGTTTGTGCACGACGGGCCAGGGCGATTGCTTACCAACAACGATAGGCAGCGGATTGTTCTAGTTGTTCCGGATATTCGTGGAAACCAGCGGTTCGACAAGACCATGCCGCACTGTAGCACCTCCCGCCGCGACGCTCGCCCCGGAATACGACTCACGGCCGGTGGTAACCGAGCCAGAGCCAAGAACCGGTTTCGCCTTCCGCGTATCCAACCAAGACGGGGGCATTGCCCTGCGAACTCCCCGCATCGCTGACCATGGCGTGCACCGGCTCGTCCGAACCGACTTCAGCCGCGAAGACACATTCCACATCACCCGACACGGCCAGGCGCGATGTCCAGCGGCGGCCATCTCCGACCCCTCCGAGACTAAGGCGCCCGTCCGATGCCCAGTCCAGGCCCGAAATGTGCCGTGGAGGCGCGAGCGCATCGATCTCCGGGCCACTGATCGCAAACTGGGGCACACCAAGCGAGTCGACACCCGCTATCCAAATACCGGCGTCACTTTC
>JAAERN010000023.1 GCA_024230295.1 Planctomycetota bacterium | reverse complement strand
GCTATCAATGAGGCCTCCATGAATTCAATCCGCACAATCACAGGCATCGTCTTCGCAGTAACGGGTTTTCTACTACCAGCAGCTGCACAGGAATCACATTTCAAAGCTGGGGCCGCGGTCGTTGACATCTCGCCCGATTTCTTCCCCTTTCAGCTTCGCTCCGGGTCTTCCAGCTACGTTCACGATCCGATTTCGGTTCGAGCACTCGCCTTTGAAAACGGCGCCGACAACCGTTGTCTGGTCGCCATCATCGATGCGATCGGCATCGGCCGCGAAATGGCAGATGAGGCGAAGATGGCCGTTGCAGAGAAAACCGGCTGGAATCCGGAATCCATCATGATCGCAGCGACGCATGCCCACTCGACCCCGAAGGGCGGCGACACCTCGCCCGGCCGGATCGCTTACGAAAAGAAGCGGAGAGCCGGACTTGCCGAGGCGTTGTTCAAAGCGATTGAGGCACTCGAACCCGCGAAGGTCGGATTTGCATCCGATGAGGAAGCGTCGGAAGTCCGCAATCGCCGGAATTTTTACAAAGAGGGCATGTCTTCGACGCGCAATCCGTTTGGTGGCTACGACCGGGTGCGGATGAATGGGGGGACCAAAGGGATTCTCAAACCCGCCGGTCCGATCGATCCCGAAATCTGCGTGGTCGATGTTCGCACCAAACGCAATAAACCGCTCGGGTTGCTGGCCAACTACGCGCTTCACTATGTGGGTGGAATTCCAACGGTGACCGAAGAAAACGGACGCGTTCGAGGGATGGCGTCGGCCGATTACTTTGGTGAGTTTGCCAGGGTGATGCCGTTCCGCATGGGAGGACGCCCGCCGGAGAGTTTTGTGGCGATGATGTCGAATGGAGCCAGCGGAGATATTAACAATATTCCGTTTGGCATCATACGCGCACCTCGGGCCCCTTTCGAGCAGTGCCGAATCGTGGCGAGCAAGGCCGCTGATGCAGCGTGGCGCGCCGTCAAAAAGATTGAGAGCTACGACATCTCTCCGGTGATCGCGACGCGCCAGCGCGAAGTGCCCCTCAACTATCGCAAACCGACGGAGGCCCAGGTGAGGAATGCACGGAGATTGCTGGCAGTGCCGCGCGAGGAGCGCGAGGCGATCCATAAGAAAGCCGCCAACTACGCCAATCAAATCATTCGGTTCACCGATCCCGAGTTTCCGCCGACGGAGAACGTGATCATCCAGGCCTTTCGCATTGGCGACCAGTCGATTGTTTCCATGCCCTTTGAGGTGCTGGTGGAAATCGGTCTGGAGATCAAAGAGAAGAGCCCGGCTCCCCGCACGTTTCTGATCGAATTGGCAAACGGCAGTTACGGTTATCTACCGCCACCGAATCAGGTCGAGCTGGGAGGCTATGAAACCTGGCTGGGGACGTCGCGGTTCGAAATGCACTCCTCGG
>JAAERN010000022.1 GCA_024230295.1 Planctomycetota bacterium | reverse complement strand
GTACTGCAGCAGCAGGATCGTGTCGGTGATGGTGGAGATATGGGAGTCGGTGATCGAGTGGCTGCCCATGAACTCCTCGGAGGTGTTCGTGAAGAAACCAGCGATCTCCTCCTGCTTGGCGTAACCGGTCACACCGATCACGAACTGTCGGAAGGCGTTGTGGCTCACACCACGAGCCAGGGCAGAGAGGGAGTCGATCGCCATCCGCGAGGGCTTGAATTGGCTGATCTCCGTCTTGATGATCTGCAGGTGATCTTCAAGGCCCGTTGATTCGGGGTAAGCGCAGATGATCTTGAGCAGACCGTCCTGCTCCATCTGCTCGAAGTCGATGCCCCAGCTGGTGCCGTTCCGCAGTAGCTGGGCTCGCGATTCCTCATAAGCAAACAGGATCGCTCGTTCCTTGTTGCGGCAGGCATCTTCGATGAATTTGGAGACGAGCATCGTCTTGCCCGTTCCCGTGGCTCCGGTGGCGAGGATGATCGAATCCTTGAAGAAACCACCGCCACACATGTCGTCCAGACGGGGCACACCAGAGCTCACCCGCACGTTGGACGAGCGCTGGGTGAGGCGCATAGCCCCCAGCGGGAAGATGCTGATGCCGTGAGTCCCCATGGTGAAAGGGAACTCGCCCTTCATGTGGGTGGTGCCCCGCAGCTTGAGGATTTCAACAGTGCGCCGACGCCGCTCTCCCTCGAGCACGTTGCGAAGGATCACCACGTTGTCGGAAACAAATTCTTCAACGCCGTAACGGGCAATCGGGCCGTACTCGTCGATGCGCTCGGTGGTCATCACCGTGGTGACGCCAATTTCCTTGAGCCGGGCGATCAAGCGAAAGATTTCACGACGCACCACAAAGACTGCGTCGTATTGCTGGAAGACCGCCGTGATCGAATCAATGGCGACGCGCTTGGCCTTGTACTTGCGGATGGCGTAGTTAATCCGCTCGATCAGACCCGAGAGATCAAAGCTGCCAGCCACGTCCTGGCCGTCGGGATCTGGCGAGGCATCAAGAATGAATAGCTTGTCCTGCTCGACCATCTCCTGCAGGTTCCAGCCGAAACTGGCGGCGTTGCGCAGGATGTCGAGGGGCGATTCCTCGAAGGTGACGAAGATGCCTGGTTCGTCGAAGTCCTTAATGCCGTTGTGGAGGAAATGCAACGAGAACACCGTCTTACCGGTGCCGGATGTACCGCTGATCAACGTGCTGCGGCCGATCGGCAGGCCGCCCTGGCACACATCATCAAAGCCCTCGATCCCTGTCGGGAGCTTTTGAACC